>NZ_JBIBVH010000002.1:0-79364 GCF_043080205.1 Leucobacter sp. NPDC015123
GAATTCTTCTGAATACCTCATCGTGTAACTATTCTCCTGTTCCCCACCCGCTCGCACGAAGTGGACAAGAGTCAATCAAACCTTCAGCAGACCCCAGCACCCGGATCCGTACCCGGGTCAGTGCCAGGGTCCGTACCCGGATCAGCGCCAGGGTCCGTACCAGGATCGGTACCCGGATCAGTGCCGGGGTCCGTGCCTGGATCGGTACCCGGCTCCGCACCAGGATCCGTACCCGGATCGGTACCCGGCTCCGCACCAGGATCCGTACCCGGATCGGTACCCGGCTCCGCACCAGGATCCGTACCCGGCTCCGCACCAGGATCCGTACCCGGATCGGTACCCGGATCAGCACCAGGATCTACACCCGGCTCAACACCTGGGTCAGAGCCAGGATCGGTGCCGGGGTCCGTGCCCGGATCAGTACCCGGGTCTGTACCTGGATCAGTACCGGGGTCCGTGCCCGGATCAGTACCCGGGTCTGTACCTGGATCAGTACCGGGGTCAGTACCCGGATCAGTGCCCGGGTCCGTACCCGGATCGGTGCCGGGGTCAGTACCCGGATCAGTACCGGGGTCAGTACCAGGATCAGTACCTGGGTCCGTACCAGGGTCCGCACCCGGATCCGTGCCCGGATCGACGCCCGGATCCGTACCAGGGTCCGTGCCCGGATCCTCAGCGAGCGCCTTCACTGTTGAGGAACCGAGTTGCAGTGCGACAGCACCGTTGGCGCCGACATTCGGGAGGACGCTGACGTTCAGCGCACGAACCGTGAACGATTCGGCTCCGAGGTCGCCGCCAGGCTCGTTAAACGGCGCTTCGGTGGGCTGCTGGTTGATCGTAATATTTGCGACATTGCGGAGTACCGGACCGAGACCGTCCGTCAAGAGGCCCGACACGACCGGAGAAACCGCGCCCATTACGAGTGGCTGCAGGTTGTCAACCACTCCGTCGATGACGCCGCCAAGAACGCCACCGATGCTCGTCACTGCGCCGTTGAGGGCGTTGATGATCGGCTGAAGGACCGTCCCGACGGGGATCCCAGCGACATTGATCTGGCTGGTGTCGACGATGGGAGCCGCGTGGCCAGGCTGCTGTACGAACCCGCCGAGTGAACCGCTGATGGTCACGGGCGCGTCTACCAACGCACCAACGATCGGCAGGCTAATATCCGCCTGGATCGAGACGTTGAGTGCGAGATCGTAGACGCCCTCTCTCACGGTATCTACGATCTTCGAGATAGCAGATTCGGGACCGTTGCCCGTGAGCGCATCCGTCACGCCGTCGAGGATCGCGTTGACAGTGTCGCCGTGCAGCACCTCAGTGTTGGTCGGGAGCGAGCTCAGGCTTGCGCCGCCACTCCTATCGATCACGAGCGAGGCGAGGTCAACGCGAATTGATCCCGTGCTGAGATCTACGACGACGCTGTTGTCGGTGTTCGCCAACGGCTCCGCAAGGAGTTCAGTGCGTACGCGGTCAAGTAGCGGCGCGATGTCGATCGAAGCACTGTTCAGGCTCGCATTCGTGAGCGGCAGTGCGTCGATGGTGTTCACCACACCGCTCAAAATCGTCTCGATGCCGCCACCGGCACCAAGCAGGTCTTGGATGGGCTTAAGCGCGACTCCGAGGGTCGTGTTAACTGAGTCAACGAGACCTTCAACCGCCGGGCTGTGTACGTCGAGCTTGAGGTCCGTCAGCATGTACTCGCTGCCGACAGTGCCAGCGTTCGAGCTTGCTCGCGATCCCAGCGCTCCGATTTGGATCGAGGCCTCATCAAGCAGCGCGTTGACGGCGTCGGCGCCGATGATTTGGGTCAGAAGCTGGCTTGCGTCAAGTTTTGCGAACCCGTACCCGCCGTTAGCCGCGGCGTCGACGTTGAGTGAGCCATCGGAATTGATGAGGCCTGAAGACGCCACTGACTCCGTGACGGAGGGTGAAGCACTATAGCTCGAGATCGCTCCCAGGTTGCCAAGCTCGAGCAGGCCGAGGCCGCCCGGCGCGGGCTTGATGAGCGGGAGTGAGAGGGTACCGAGTTGGATACTCCCAAGCCCGTTCAGCACGCTGAGGTTTAGCGGGTCGGCGACCGGGCCGACCGTGTCAGGGAAGGACGACTGAGTGTATGCCGCCCCAACGACATCCAGTCCGAGTCCTTCAAGCGCGATCCAGTGCCCGTGAGCTGCCGAATCCTCCGTGGCCTCCCGTGTGTCTGCGAATGCAGCCGAGCTGCTAAAGAGCACCGGCCCGGCGACCATGGCCGCGGCGGTGATGAGAGCTAACGGTCTCGCGCGCGACGGACCTCTCCCAACGACTTGTGGTGGTTTCATGCTTGGCGCCCCTTCTTTCTTCTTCAACGAAGGAGGTCGATGGCACATACATGACGCTGCGCTGTGTCACGCACCGCCAACAACCTCAGGTGTCGCGAGCCTATGACGCCGCAGGGTGCGTCTCCACGAATCTCCGCAGTACTGAGGTTTTGTGCACGAACTACTGAGGTGTGAGTTCTGGAACGCACATTGGGGGTGTTGCGGACACCCACTCATTGGATAGTGTCAGCACAAGTCGCGCTGCGTCTCTTGATAAGTAGTTCTGAGCTCAACAGGGAGTTTTCTAGGACATGCACCATAAGACCGTGTTCCACTCGGAACAGCTCGAGATTGCCTCCGAGCTGTTGAACCGCGGTGAGCTCGTTATCATCTCGGCTCCAACAGGCAGCGGGCGAACTCATTTCCTTGCCGGCCTCCAATCCCGCATCGCCTCGCAGCAGTCCTTCATCGTAAGCACGACACTCCCCCACGCTGCCGAGCAGCTACGCGCAGTCCCTCCGTCGGCGACGATCCTCATCGATGCACTCGAACACGCGGACGCAGACTTCCTCGAAGCGTGGGGCGAGCGCGTCCAATCCGCAGAGTCCAGCGCCGCGGTGATCGACCCTACTGGTTTTGACAGCTCGTTCCGTGGTCTGCTCTCTGGGTCAGCCAAGCTCTTCGACACTGTCGATACGGTGATGGACGGCGCAACGAGCATTGGTCTCCCCCGTCTTGCCGATGACGCACTCGCCAGACTGCTTCACGAACACAGCACCGACGTACTCGATTCCGGCATGCTGCACGCAATTACGCGGCTTGCAGACGGCCGCCCGAAGTGGGCGCTCGCCTTGCTCGAGCTCGCAAAGGTCGGCGGAGTCGCTGCGTTTCCTCGGCCCGAGATCCTGACCTCCCAACCCACCGGTCTAGCAGCTTCTGCGCTCAGGAGCGTCGCACGAACAGTGAGAGATCTCCCGCCCGAGTCCGTCGCGGCCGCGGTCCTACTGTCGCGGTTTGACCCACTGGATCTGAAGGGTATCGAGGATCTGGTCGGTAGTCACCACACCGAGCTCTTGCTTCGGCAAGGCATTCTCGCGTCAGTCGGCACGCGTTCGCTCTATTACGTGCCACCGTTCGTAGCATCCGCGATTCGCGACCTAGCACCGACAGATGCCCTCACCGTCTTCGAAGACACGGCGCAAGAACGGCTGCTTGCAAAGTACTCGCTCGGATTTCCACTCTCGGTGAGCGACGCCGTGTTTTGTAGCCGCCCGTTTACCGCAGCAAGACCGCAGGTGGCCGAGAAGTACTCGTCGCTACGAAGCTCACTGATCGAGAAGACAATTGTCGAGCTCATTGACTTCGGCGAGGAACAGCTCGCAAGATCGCTACTGCTCCGCAGCACCGACACGCAAGTGCTGTTGAGCCCAACGCTCCGCGCCGCTGTCATCGGGGCACTTGTCGGCCCCGAAGCGGGCCTCTCCCACATTGGGCCGCCGCCAGAGCACGATTCAAACGCCTTTGTCGGCTGGCTGGGCGTGCACTCGAGGCTGAGCGAGCTCGCCCTCACCCCGTCGGCACCTGAAGACATCTTCCCAGCTGACCGAGCAGAACATGATCTCGAACGGGTCGTGTGGCTCTTCAACCGCTCAGCAATGCTCACCTCCGAACAAGTCGCGTTCCTTGAGCAATGTGGCCGCAGCCACGCTGACACGACCACGGGGATGCTTGCAGACACACTTGTGAATCTCGACGCAGCTACAAAAGGGGAGCTCTCCCCCGGTTCGTGGATCGAGCGCGCGGGCCCCGTCCCTCGCACATCGTCACAAACGCTCACCGAACTCCCGCATACATCTGGAATGGTGCTGCTTTCCCAGGCGCTGACCTGTTTTGTGCTCGGCAAAGGACCCGTGTTCGCTCCCGAGTTCGTCGACATTGCCCGCCGAAGCCCACTCTATGAATTCCACGCACGATGGCTTCGCCACTACGAAGCGTCGGCTACGGCGCTCGCCTGCGGAGACCTCATCCGGGCACACCGCGAATGGGGACTCCTGATTGGCACCGCCCCTCACCTCATCCCGTTGCGAGTCGAGGCGCAGCTGAACTCGATCCATTCGGGTCTTGGTCACGCCGCTTCGCCTGTCGCAGCCCTCGACACACCCGACGTGGCGGCTAATGATTCAGAAGCACAGCTGAGGCTCTTCATGTATTTTGCGGGCAAGCACGCAACTCTTGCGCAGCATCACTCGATCCCGTTGGCCGGCGACCGAACCGCACCACTCATGTCTCTCATGCGCGCACATCTCACCGCTGCCGCAGCCGAGAATCCCCGCGAGTTGGCCCGTATCGCGGAGGTGTTGCGGCAGCGTCGAGCATGGGCCCCAGCCCTCTACGCTTTGGGCCAAGCGCGGGAGATTTTCCTAAGCCGGAGATCTGGCGTTGCCGCAACCGAGTGCGCAGAACAAATTGATGAGCTGGAGCGGGAGATTGCGCACACCGTGCCAAGCTACCTGCGACGTAGCACCCTCACAAGCGACTATTTGCACCTCACCGCGCGCGAGCGTGAGGTTGCGGCGCTCGCCGCTGAGGGACTCGCGAACAAAGCGATTGCGGCCCGGCTGCACTGCAGCATTCGTACCGTGGAGTCACATATTGCCCAGGCACGCGCGAAGCTCGGGGCTGCGTCGAGAAAAGACCTCGCGAACTATCGGTCGCTGTTCGAAGCCTAACGCACCTTCGTGAGGCGCCCGGATTGACCAGCGGGACGAGGGCTGTACGCGCCTCTACGCCGCCCCTGCGAAACCCTGCTGGCGCCACGCCTCGTAGCTCGCGATGGCCGCACAGTTTGCGAGGTTCATCGAGCGCGGGCCAGGGAGCATCGGAATCCGGAGGCGGTCAGTAATCGCCGGGTGGTCCAGGATTTCCTGGGGCAGCCCGGTGGGTTCTGGCCCGAAGAGCAGCACGTCGGTCGGCTCATACGCAACGTCAGTGTACGGCCGAGTTGTTCGAGCTGTGAACGCGAAGACCCGTGCGGGCGCGAGCGCTTCAAGCGCTGCCTCGAACGAATCGTGCAGGTGAACGACGGCGAGATCGTGGTAGTCGAGCCCTGCGCGCTTCAGTTTCGAATCCTCGAAATCAAAGAGCGGGTTCACGATGTGGAGCTCAGCCCCAGTGCCTGCCGCGAGGCGAATCGTGTTGCCGGTGTTGCCAGCAATGCGGGGCTCAAAGAAGAGGATACGAGTCACCCAGACAGAATACTCCTCGTGCGCGAAACAGCATCCCGCCGCGCAGCCCGAGATAGACACAGCACTAGAATCTGATCATGAGTCGCAGCACCGCAGAGACTGTCCGAGGGTTCCTCACCGAGGTGCGTAGCGGGGCGTCACCTGAACGCGCCGCGCACTACATGGCAACTACCGTGCTCGCCCATCAGGTGCGCGCCGGGGCGCGCACGACGCTTGAGCGCGGCGCCGCCAACTACACCGAGCACGTCGAAGAAATGCTCGAGATGTTTGGCCCATTCGAACTCGTCGTCGACGAACTGCTTGTCGACGGCGACCGCGCCTACGCAAGGTGGATCCAACGGGGCCATCACGTTGGCGACATCGACGGCCACGCGCCGACAGGCAGGCCGATCGAGACTATCGGGAGCGCCGTGTATCGCGTCGAGGGCGGCTACATCGTCGAGTACTGGATTCAACAGGACGCCGCGGGGCTCGCCGCCCAGCTTGCAGCTGCCGGGGCCTAAAGGGCCATCCAGCAGTACAGCCCAGCGCCCTCCTCGGCTGCCCGCCGCGCCAGATCGCGCCAGTCCCGCAGCATCGGAAGCAGCTGTTCAGGATCGCCGCTCCCCCAGAATTCCTCGGTCTGCGACCAGGGACCGACAACCTGAGCAAGCTCGTCGTCTGATGCGGAGGCGAGCGCTTCGGTGAAAGCATCAGGCATAGAGACGACCCACGCGCTCTCGTCATCGGGGTCGCTGACGAGTCTTGCCCAGGACTTCTCGGCCACGATCTCGTCGTAGTCTCGCCCGGTGAGGAGGGCCAGCAGCGTTCCAGCCTGCACCGTGGCATCGACTGCGTCGACGGCGGGGAGCCCAGCTGGTCCCTCGCCAACGGCCGCAGCCGCGGCCTCGTGTGAGTCGGCGATGAAGTACGTGTTGATCACTCCCATGAGAAGCCTCTCGTCAAATATTGTCCGCGACGACTGCGCCGTCGGGTGATTCGATACGCCAGATCAGGCCGTCGTCCTGAGCGGGGAGGAGCGGCCGCAGCCAGGTGGCTACGGCCGCTACCAGTGCATCTTCGAGGTCATCACGCGACCACCCAGCTGGTCGGCCTGGCACCTCGGGCACCCAGCCAAGTTCCCCCCAGAGGACTCCAAACAGCTGGCGTTCGTCGTCGAAGCGGCGATCGAGAGCGAACCCGTCGCGCCCTTCGAAGCGTGCCCACACGTCAAAGGGCCCTTCGCCGTCTTGATCGACGAAGACATTAATGACGATTGCATCGGCGCTGGCCGTTCCGCCTGCGCCGTCACCTGCTGAGGAGGTTGCGGCGCTGGCGAAGCGTTCGAGCCTTGCTCTCACAGTGTCAGAGCGTACTTCGAGCAGCGGGTACAGAGCAGTCTCGTAGTCGCGCTGGTCCATGCTGCCAGCGTAGCGCGGCGGCTACCTGCCCGCCACGAGCATGTCGGCGAAGCCCGCGACCTTCAACCGCAGCGTGTCGATGCGCTGCGCCCGAGCCCTAGCGACGTCAAAGCCCTCGTATGCGGGCGGCGGATCGTTGCGCACATTGCGGGAGCATTGGAACTCACGGCACAGCAAGATTCCCACAGTGCTGCCCTTTCGGCCGGCCTCGCCGGCTCGCTTCGCGGCCCAGAACACGACCTCGTTCGGTAGCCGAACGTCTTGGCACCAGTTGCACATGGCCCGCGAGCGCGGTGTCGCCTCTGCCTGGGTGAAGGTCACGCCAACAGGGTCCCCGCCGAATGTCGGCAGCACTGCATAGGCGCGGCGCACATACTTCGGGTCGCGCCAGCCGTAGAAGTCGAGCTCGGCCCAGTCGGCGTCCGTCAGTGTTTCGAAGCTCGCCGGCAATGAGAGCTCCTTCGTCTCTCTGCGCGATGCGTTGACGAACGATGAACGAATGAATGATTCTGTGAGGGGTTGCATGAGTCAGCCTTTCGGGTACCAACCGCACGAGCGCGGAAAAGTCCCCAGAGTAATGAGAAATGGGTGCACTAAACCCGCGGCGGGTGAGCGCTCAGCGCTCCCGCCGCGGGGGCAGTGTAGTCACTCACCGTCAGCAAGGGCTTCGCTGACGACCTCCTGACGCTGCGAATACAGCTCTCGGTAGCTCATGAGTTCGAGTGTACTCTCGCGGGCTACTCCACGCTCTCAGCTTCCTGCTCGTTTGCCTTTGCTGCACGGACGCGAGCGAGACGCCGGCGCACTGCCGGCCAGAACACCGCGAGTACCGCGACCGATACGAGGCTTGTCCAGACCTGCGTTCGGGTACCGTCGCCACTCACGACCATGATGACGACAATGCCGATCACGGCAAGGATGACGAGGATTCCCAGCCACGGGTGAAGCCACATTTTCAGTTCTAGGCCCGCGACCTCCTCTTTTGACATTCGCTGCCGCATGCGAATCTGAGTCGCCGCGATGAAGGCATACACGAACAGTGCAACCAGACCGGCCGAGTTCATGATGAAGTCGAAAATGCCAGACTCGGGTGCGGCGAAGTTCACGATGACCGCCGCATAGCCTCCGAGCGTCGACGCGATGACTGCTGCGATCGGCACGCCATTGCGCGAGCGCTTTGCAACAATCGCAGGTGCATAGCCCTGCTCTGCGAGCGCTGCAAACATGCGCGCTGCCGAGTAGAGGCCCGAATTCAGCACCGAGCAGACAGCCGTTAGTGTGACTGCGCTCATGATCGCGCCAGCAGCCGGGATGCCGTAGAGGGTGAAGACGTGCACGAAGGGGCCTTCGACCTGCGGGTCGGGCAACTCGTTCCACGGGACGATGACGACGATGAGGAACACCGCGCCGACGAAAAACAGCAGGATTCGCCACACGACAGTCGTCGTTGCTTGCCGCACGCCCTTCGCTGGGTTCTCTGATTCAGCTGCCGCCATCACAGCGATCTCAGTGCCGAAGTACGAGAAGATCACGATCGCGACGCCAGCGATGACTGGCCAGATTCCGTTCGGCGCGAAGCCACCGTGCTCCCACAGGTTCGGCAGTGAAAACGTCCCACCAGGCCAGAGCCCAAAGGCGAAAAGTACGCCGACTCCGAGGAAGACGACGATTGCGACGACCTTGATACTCGCAAGCCAGAACTCCACCTCGCCGAATGATCGAACGGAGACAACGTTTGTCACCGTGAAGATGAGCATCATCGCGATCGAGAACACCCACTCGGGAACTCCGGGCATCCAGCTGTGGAGGATCGCCCCGCTCACGACCGCTTCGAACGCGATGACGCCGACCCAGAAGTACCAGTACAGCCAGCCGACGAAGTAGGCTGCCCAGTCGCCGAGGCCAACCCTGGCGTACTCCATGAAAGACCCTGTGGTTGGGCGAGCCGCCGCCATCTCGCCGAGCATGCGCATCGCCAGGAAGACAAGCACTCCACCGATCAAGTAGGAGACGAGTGCGGCAGGGCCCACCGATCGGATGACGTTGCCGGAGCCGACGAACAAACTCGCGCCGATGATTCCGCCAAGCGTGATCATCGTAATGTGGCGCGAAGCCAGCTTCCTGGACTTAGCGGTGCCCTTGCCAGGCACCACCTGTGCTACTGAGGTCGCTGGTGAAACCGGCTTGTCGTAATTCGCTCGCATACCTGCCCTATCGTCGCGTCTCTGCGGATGCACACAGGCTACGCAGCGCACCGATTCGCGCTAAACGTAGTTCTGCACAGTTCTGCGGTCAATGTCGTGCAAACCCATCTTCGCTGCGAATTCCCTTGCCTGGTGCTTCGCTGCCAACCGAATCCGATGTGCCATGGCACAAGGACGGCGGTTTCCGGGTACGAGATTTCCCCTATTTCGGGGGGGGTCAAGCCCTCCCACGGCCCGTGAACTGCGGAGCGGGCCCCGCCCAGCCAGTGTTGGCCGCGCGGAGCCCGCCCCTCAGATCGCAGGTCTCCTACTGAGTGCGCCGCATGCGCATCAGTACTAGCGCACCGCCCGCGAGGAGGGCGAGCATGGCCGCGCCAGCGCTCAATCCCAAGGCCAGCGGGCTCGCACCTGAGTGAACGAGTGGGTCGCCGGGCTTCTGGTCCGGGGTCTCAGTGGAACCGTCGCCGGGGCCTGGCTTGGGGTTGGGACCACCGTCAACACCGGGCTCGGTCTCCTTTTCGTAGGTCACAGTTCCGACTGCTGATCCTCGATCACCAATTACTGCGTGCGCAGTCGGCTCTGAAAGTGTGAGGGTCAACGATCGTTCCCGGACATCAGATGTCATCTTTGTCGTCGAGATGGTGACTACCTTGTTCGTGGCATCTCCCGCAGACCACGTCACCACCTCATCGACCGCCTCAAAGTGTTCGCCAGCAACCGCCGTACCATCAACGGACCTAACCCGAACGCTCGCTTCACCCGTCCACGGGTCCAACTCCGCGTCGGTGCGCGACAGCGTAAAGGTGAGCGCATCACCCGAGGCGACGCGGGCGTCGCCTCCAAACGCAACCACCGTAGTATTCGGAACCGCCGATTCGAGCGTGACCGTGGCCGAACTCCGATCGGCGACCACGTTGAATGCGCTCGGCTCTGGCTGCAAGAGCTCAACCTCGAAGATTCGCTCTGGGTCGCCCGCCGGCACCGCGAATGACTCGATCGTCACAGTTTTCGGTGCCGCATCGCCAGTGGCCCAGGTGAGCCGTTCTGAGTAAGCAGCGTAGTGGATCCCCGCGAGCGCCGAGCCATCCTTCGTCGCAACAAGCACGCTCGCCTCCCCCGTCCATGGGTTCACCGCGGCGTCGTTCCGGCTGACCTCGAACGAGAAGTCAGTGCCTGCGCGCCCACGCTGATCTGCGCCGATTGTAAAGGACGTCGCGTCTGGCTGGGGATAGGTGATCGTCAAGCCGCTCACAGCGCGTGGGGCAGGCTTCGCATATGGCTCAGGCGGGTCCGCGGCTACCACCCGAAGTGCCAGGACGCGGTTCGAGTCGCCAGCGCTGCCAGGAGTCACCGTAATTGTGAACTCCTTTGCCGCAGCGTCACCCCGTTTCCACGTGAGGGGCACAGTCGCCGAGTAGTCGTCGCCATCCGTCGCCATCGGGTCGTAGATCTTCACCGCAACCTTGGCGTCGCCCGTCCATGGGTGGTGCATGCTGTCGGTCCTGGTAACTGTGAAGGTGACGTCCTGCTCGCCGTCGCCCGGAACGTGCCCGGGCTGCTTGGCTGCCGCCCGAACAAGCTGTGGCTTGCTGATAGAGAACTCTGAGGGCTCAGGCTGCGGATAGCTGATCGTCAGATCAGTGGTGAAGCCCCCGCCCAGTTCAGTTACGTTTGCGGGTGTGGGATCAGAGAGTTCGACTGAGAGCGCGGCCTCGTCGGTTCCAGCCTCACCGCCGAGAACTCTCACGCGCACGGATTTCTCCGTCGCAGTTTCACCCGGCGCCCAGGAGACCGTCGTATCGAGTGCCTCATAATGTGTGCCGGCCTTCGCGGTTCCGTCCACGGTCCGAACGCGGACACTTGCTTCACCCGTGTACGGGTTTTCTGCTGCGTCGGTGCGCGTGACGCTGAACTCAACTTCGACGTCGCCATCAGCGACAACGTCTTGGTCCTCGCTGATCTCAAAGAAACTCGTGTTCGGTTGCGGCACGGTGATGTCAAACCGCTGCGTCATGGCGTTTCCAAGCGCGTCCGCGACCCGAATTTCGAAGGTCCAATCTCCCGACACGTCGGGCGTTCCAGTCAGCGTGACGCCATCTACAGTCAGCCACGCGGGAACGTCGCCGGAAAGCGTCATCTCGGCCATTGGGAAGCCATCAGTAAACGTTACGTCGCGATACCACGCCTCGCCGAGCGGAACCGTCGCACTGTCCTCGCTCGTGATCGAGCTCCACACAATCGGCATCGCAACCGTACCGGTGAAGCGATCGTTCTTCTTGCTTTCCTCAGCGAACGTGTACTCGAGGTCGGGCCAGGCCTTGATCACCTCGATCTGCATGAGCGGTAGTTCAGGGTCAGGGATCGGCGCGAGGTTACCCCCGGGGGCAGGGAATGAGCCATCGCGCTTCGCAAGCTGTCCGGTTGCATCGTGACGGAACATCTTTGCGCCCCTCGGCACATACTTCGCTTCGCCCGTGACCTGCTGCGCGGTCACCGCGAACGCTCCTGTCGCGGCCGCCTCGGGAGCCTCTTGGAATCCTTCGAGCGACGAGATCGCATTGCCCAGAGCCTGCAGACTTGTGAGGCCTGTGAGGCCGAAGAGCGGTTCAAGTGAGGTCGCACCGATCGCATTCATGTGAAGCCGCGTGAGCTCGGGTTTGTTTCCCAATGCACCGAGGTCGTCACCAATATCGGAGTTGTAGTTCACCTCAAGGGTGCGCAGGCTTGCCATCCCTTCGATTCCGTCGAGACTCTGTAGCTTTGCGTAGTCGAAGCTCAGGTTGCGCATCTGAGTAAGTTTCGAGATGGGCTCGAGCGTCGTGATATTCGTATACCCGGCACTGATGTTCGTGATCTTCACCAGGTCTGACAGCGGCTCAAGCGTCTCGACGGCAGTTTTGTAGACGCTGACTGACGTCAGTGACGTGAGCTCGCGAAGGGGTGAGAGATCGACGAGCAGCGGGTTCTGCGACGCCGTAAAGTCGCGCAGTGTCGTGAGGCCGCGAAGCGGTGACAGGTCAGCGAGCGTTACGTTTCGTGAGACGTCGAGTTTGTTCAGTTTGGCAAGCGCGCCAAGCGGTGCTAGATCAGAGAGATCTGGGTTCCCGGTGAGGCTCAACGTCGTGAGTCCCGTGATGTTCCCGACGTCGGCGAGTGAGGCGTTCGTGACATGCGCGTCTGTAAGTGTCAGGTTGTTTAGTTTCGGCATCGCTGCCGCAGCCGCGAGCGAGCCAGCCGCAGAGAAGTCGTGCGCTCCGCCAGCAAAGAACATATTGGTGATCTTCTGGGCGTGCTCAATGCCGCCAAGTGATGTCACCGCAAACTTGCTGCTACATGAAAGCCCAAAGATCGTGTTGAGCTCCTCATAGCTGACGGGCTCACTCGGAGTTCGACCGCCTCCGAGTTTCTCGTTGACACAGGCGAGCAGTTGGTCGTCCGCAAACTGCACGAAGTCACTTTGAGTATCCCCGTCGTCGGCGAGCGCGGGCGATGCGCCCAGAACTGCGACGCCGCCAACCATAGCGAACGCCGAAATACCTGCGAGCAGTCTCAGAACCCTCGCTCGACGTTTCATTGGTCCTGGATCTGCCAGCGCGCGCACTATCGCTCCCCCTTGCTGTCTGTTCACTACGTCATGAATGCGTCGGCCAGCAGCGCGATCGGAAGAGCCCTCGCAAACGCTGGGTTTCGACGACACAGGAGGCCAAATACAGGCGCCAGCCTATCCACAAAAAATGTAGGGGTCTAGTGTTTTGTGTGCGAAAATTAAGCGCTTTCAGGGAATTCACTATGCACATTCCCCGCATCCCGACCGCCATAACCACGGCAGGCTCGCGGCAACGGCGCCCAGGCATTCGAAGAGTCGTGCGCTCCTTCTCGCAGACCGTACAGCTAGGCGAAAATCGCCTCGTAGAACGCACGAAGCCCCGGCTCAGCACCCTCAATGATTTTTGCGCCGGCGCGGCCGTCGGCTCCCCTCGTCTCGGCTGCGCTGCCCCATATGGCATAGAGCGCGTGGCGCCACGCATAGTCATCCGATGGCTCGCCCCGCAGGGTCGCGGCGAGCGCCGGGACGCCACTCGGGCCACTCGCCTCGCCAACTCCGCGGAGGGTGAGAAGCGCGGTCAGGCTGCGCTCATTCGCGACAAGCGCTGGGTAGATCTTGCGGTGCTGCAGCTCTTGGATGTTCCCGGCGCAGGCGAGTAGATAGGCGAGCCCGGTTTCGTCGAAGCCGTGTGCCTCGATGTACCCGGCCAGAAAGTGCCCGTGAAGCGACTGGTGCTCACCGTCGACCTCGCCAAGGTAGTCGAGCACGAGCGGCGTGAATTCAGTACCGCCAGTTGCGGCCTCGGCGATCCCGAGCGCGAACACAGCGAACGTTCCCGGCATCGCGCAATTCTCGCCCTCGAGGTTCGTGTACCAGTCGTACTCACTCATCGCAGCCCGCGCGTAGGCCGCAATCGCTGGCCAGAGTTCGGGGTAGCCGACGGCGCAGGCGAACAGCTGGTTCACTGACTTTCTCGGCAGCTTGTTCACCGGCAGGTATTGCTTTGTCGGTCCGCGGAACTCGAGAGCGTAGGAGCGTGGGAAGTCCGTCGTGTTGAGGAGCCTCGTGAGGTAGCCGAGCACCGCCGCGTAACTTGCGGCGTTCTCATGTTTCACGGCGATCTTGATAGTCGCGAGTGCATCGTTCGCCTTCGCGGTCACGCCCTCGGCTTCGCCAGTCCCGAGGAACGCGGCGAGCTCCTTCGGCAGTTGGCCTGTGCCGTGTTTCTTCAGGCGTGCGGGCAGGCTGCTGCCAAGCTTTGTCACCCAATCGAAGATGCGGTTCGCACTCACAGACGCGTAGCTCGGGCCGTGCTTCAGTTCACCAACGGCGACGTAGCATGCGAACTCGAAGAACGACTCTGGCAGGTGACTCACATCGACGTCGTCGCGCAGCTGCCAGTCAGGGCTCCAGTCGTTACCACGATTACCGAAGTAGGGCGCACAGAGCCGCTGTTCAACCCACTGGGTCAGTGTGAAGGTGATGTCGTGCCACCCGAAGAGTCTCCGCATGCGCTCCGCGAAGGCCTGCGCAGCGGTCGCATCAAACTCGGCGGCGGGTACGAGACCGAGCGCGTACTCAAGCAGCGCGCTGCCAAGGATCTTCTCGCCGTCAGTTTCGAACCCGTGCCCCCTGCTGAGCTCCACCCGCCTCGCGGTGCCATCGTTGACGGCCTGAACCGTGCGCTCAAACACCGCCCGCGCATGCTCATCGCGGAGAGCATCCTCGAAGACCAGGTACTCGATGCCAGCCATATGCACCGCCGCCTTCTTTCATGTGGCGCTCGATGTTTATCTCTCGGGGAGCGCGAGGTGAATGAGTGGGTAGGGACGCCCGTCACCGTCGAGCTCACTGCGTCCAACCTCGGCGAAGCCGCGGCTCACATAGAACCCGTGAGCGCCTGGGTTCTGCTCGTTGACGGCAACGCGGGTCATACCGAGCCGCTCGATCACATGGGCGAGCAGCGCGCTCCCCACCCCGGTGCCTCGTGCTGCGTCGTCGACGAATAGCATCTCAAGGCTGCCCTCGGCTACTCCCGCGAATCCGACTGGCACACCGTCACGCTCGGCAACAGCGAGCGTCACAGCAGGGAAGTAGGCATCCGCAAGGTTTCCCTCGATCCTTGCAAAGTCTTCCTCAGCAAGGAAATCGTGGGTTGCCCGCACGGCGCTCCGCCAGATACTGACTAGCGCCGAGTACTCCTCGGGCCCGCGCGTGGGGCGAATCACCTGACGCGCTTCGCCGTCGTGCACGGTGAGTTCAAGTTCAACGAACGCTGCGATGAGAGCACGGTAGGCGCTCTCGACAACGTCGGGCGACGCTCCGTGCTCGGCTGCCAGCCCGCGGACCTTGTGGATGACCTGTTCGACACGGTCCGGCGCCCGCACCGCCTGCTCATCGGTCTTCATCAGCCCCGCCGCTTCAACCCAGCGTTGTCGCCGCGCAATGAGCTCGACGATTTCGCCGTCAAGCTCGTCGATGGCTGCGCGCACTTCTGCGAGCGTCGGGGTCTCTTGAGTGCTCATCGATCCAGAATATCGCGGCTACTCTGCCGGGGTAGCGCTGACGCTACCCCGAAGCTCGCGCGGGGGCCATCGTCCTGTCGGCAGATTCGGGAGTGAATGGAGGGGTGACGATTTCCCCGCCTCCGGCCGAACTGCACAACCCGACAGTCTCAGTCGTGATCCCTATGCACAACGAGGCCAGAATCATCGCCCGCTGTCTCCGGGCGCTCGCCGGGCAAAGCGAACCAGCCGACGAAATCATCGTTGTCGACAACGCATGCACCGACGGGAGCGACAGGATCGCGGCGCGATTCCCCGGGGTGCGCGTCGTGACTGAGCCCAGGCAGGGAGTGACGTTTGCGCGAACCGCCGGATTCGACGCTGCGCGCTCAGAGGTCATCGCCCGGATCGACGCCGACACCGTCGTGCCGCCAACATGGATCGCGCGCATCCGCGACGACTTTCGCGATCCCACACTCGATGGGCAGGGCGGTGGCGCCGCTATCGCGGAGCTCTCCCCCGGACCACGGCTCTGGTTCGCGTGGTGGTATCGGGGATTTCGGTTGTGGCACCAGCGCAGCATCGGGGTGCGCCCCATGCTGTATGGATTCAACAGCGCGTTTCGTCGGCGGGCCTGGCTCGAGGCCCGCCAGCTCGTCGGGCACGGTGACGACCTGGTGAGCGAAGACGTTGATGTGACGATCGCGTTGCTGCGCACCGGGCACCGGCTGCGGTACGCTCCTGACCTCATCGTGCAGGCGCGCCTGTTTCGCTCGATCGATGGGAAAAAGCTGAGTCGGTACTACGAAACAGACAGCATGACGCTCGCACGGCACCGCTACGGGAACCAGAGGAGATGGGCGGGCCGCGCAACGTGAGTGCGGGCTGGGTGCGCTCCCCCAGGTTCTGGGTCAGCGCGGTCACTGTGCTGCTCGTGGCGATGATCGTCGCAGCTGCTTGGCCGACGCTTGTCGACGCCGCCCGCAGTCTTCCGCTCGTGAACCCTGGAGTGATGGCGCTTCTCGTCCCAGTGCAGCTCGCGAGCTTCGCACTCACCGGCGAGGCACTGTTCTCGTACCTTCGCGCTCGAGGCGAGCTCCACGGGTTGCGCCCGCTCACCGCGATGAGAATGTCACTCGAGTTCAACTTCGCGAATCACATGCTGCCATCGGGCGGCGCTGCCGGCATCACTTACACGAGCTGGAAGCTCGCGAGCCTGGGGGTTCCTGCAGCAAAGGGCACGCTCGCGCAGCTTGCACGCTTCGCAGTGACGTTCCTGTCGTTCTGCATCTTGTTGCTTGCCGCAGCGGCGTGGCTACTCGCCAGCGGCACTGGAACCGCGGCAGTACTCTGGTCGGCCGCGGGCGTCGGCGCACTCGCACTTGGCGCAACGATTGGTGGCGCACTGCTGCTGCAACGGAGGCGCGCACTGCACAGGTTCGCTGGCGTCGTTGTGAAGGTCGCGAACTGGGGCGCAAACATCGTCGGTAGGCCCGCCGGCGTGCAGACGGAAAGTGTTGTGCGTTTCTTCGACGGGCTGCATGTCGAACTGCGGGAGATCCTTCGTGACCCGCGCGCACTCCGCACCCCGTTCACCTTGTCATTTCTCGTGCATGCATGCGATGCCGGGCTGTTCTGGATCGCCCTCGCCGCTTTCGGCCTGCACGCCGACCCGGCGCTCGTGTTTGTCGCCTACGGGCTCGCGACCGTGACGAGCATGGTGGTGACGACCCCCAACGGCGTCGGCGTGTACGAGGTCGTGATGATCGGCATGCTCGTTTCAGGAGGACTCCCCGACTCACTTGTGGTTGCGGCGGTCACGCTTGCACGGGCGATTCTCCTGCTCGGCACGATCATGTTCGGGTGGGCGTTCTACCAGCACAGCGTGGCACGGAGTGGACGGCGAGGGCCCTGAGAAGCTAGTCGTGAACGGAAAGGCGTGCTCGCGGCAATACTAGATATGCGCACTAACGAGAGCACCGACGCGGAGATCACCGACGGGGAGATCATCGCGCGATCCAGAGACCGGCCAGACGAGTTCGCTTTGCTCTACAGGCGCCGCGCGAGAGCAGTCTTCAGCTACGTCGCGTCGAGGCTCAGCGCGGAGGCGGCCGAAGACATTACGAGCGCAACGTTCTTAGTGGCGCTCGAGCGGCTCGATCGCTTCGACGCCACCGTCCCAAATGCGCTCCCCTGGCTCCTCGGAATCGCGACGCGCCTCATTCGCCGACACCGTCGCGATGAGATCGCCACATGGAAGGCGCTCGCGAGGGAGGGTGCCGCTGCAGGGTTCGACGGGAACGGCGATCTGATCGACATCTGGCGGCCCGATGTCGATGCTCATATTGACGCCACGAACGCGGTGCGACGCATTGCTGGGGCCGTCGCTTCCCTGGCGCAGCGTGACCGCGACGTTCTCGCTCTTACCGCCTGGTCGGATCTCGATTCCGCAGGCATCGCCGACGCACTCGGCATTCCAGAGGGCACCGTGCGGTCTCGACTGCATCGCGCCCGTCGAATTCTCCGCGCCCATCTCGACGCGGACAGCACTCGTAACTCGGAGGAAGATCATGGACGAAATCGACGTTCTGCGCTCGATGCGCAGTAGCAGTGGTGAGCCGGAGCCTGAGGCGCTCATACGCGGGCAAGCGCGGCTCGAGAGGGCCATCACGGAACGGGGCATCAAGTCGAAGCCGCCACAGAGACGCGCAGTCGGACGACGCGCACCGAAGTTCGTCCTCGCCGGCGTCGCGGCGGCCGCCGCCATCGGCATCGGGGTCACGGCGCTGTGGCCCTCCCCCAACGCCCCCGCAGCACAGGCCTCTGCGGTCCTCGCTGACGCTGCCGACCAGGTGCGCACGGGCGGCCACACTATTTCCGCGGGAGAGCTGCTACGCATCCAGGAGACTGACGAGACGCTTGGGGAGGTGTATCCCGCCGGGGCGGCCATCGAGACGCCCGGCGAGACGATCAAGTACCGCGCCGTCGAGACCGTCGTGACGCTGGTACCGAGCGATCCAGAGGGCGACTGGATCGTTAGGCGAAGCGGCAGACAACTCGTCGAGATCCTCGACGACCTGGGCAATCCCAACGCCGAAGAGGCCGTGCGCCAAGACCTCGCACACGGCCCCGGCGCGTCCGAGGAGGTGTGGCCGGCTGGGGTGATGCCTGGCGGCGACAGCAGCCCACTTCGCACCGACGCCCCAACCGAGAAGAGTGCGCTGCGCGGCTTCATCCTCTCCGATACCGCCCGCCAGGAATCGGACGAGTCCGACAGGATCTTCGAGTGGCTCCTGCCCGTGCTGAGCAATCCGGCGGCTTCGGTTGAACTGCGCGCCGCAGGGTTTGAGGTGCTCGCCGATCTCGGCACGCTCACGGCGGAGCCGGCCGCACAGAGCCGGGGAAGCCAGGTGGTGAGCTTGTCCACCCCGGATGGCGAAGCGCGGCAGGATCTCGTGTTTAACGACCGCAGCGAACTTGTGCAGGTCCGGACGATACTGACGGGCAAGTCCTCGTGGTTCCCGAGCCTCGCGCCGGGCACGGTGCTCAGCTCGACCACTACCGAAGCGAGCGTCGTGAAGGGCTAAAGCCTCCAGGCGACAAGAAGCCCCTCCGAGGAGGGGCTTCTTGTTGTAGTGCGCGATTGCGGCGGCGCCGAGCCGTATGGCGCGGCGTTAGCGTACGAGCGGCTCCGCTGGCTGCGCTCGCCGCACGTCCTTCGCGAAGAACGGGAAGCAAAGGTTGAGCAGCGCTGTCGCGACAACCATCCCGACGAAGCCGAGAACGTAGTCGCCGGTTGAATCCTTCACGAGTCCCATCACATACGGGTAGACGAATCCGCCAACGATGAAGCCGATTCCGAGCACGAAGCCATTGACTGCGCCAGCCATGCGCGCGGGCACCGACTCGGTTGCGAGCGCCAGGGCGAGAGGCATTCCGGTGTAGACCCCGAGGCCGACGAGCGGGAGGCAGATCGCTGCGAACACGTAGTTGCCTGAGGCAATGCTGACGGTGAGGGCACCCATGAAGAGCGTCATGGCGAGGCCCGCGAGCAGGATCAGGTTCTTTCGCTTGCCGAGGCGGTCCGAGATGAGACCAAAGATGATCGATGTTGCGACACCGGCGAGCACGTAGCAGGAGGCGAAGAAGCCGGCCGCCGTTGTCGACCAGCCTGCGTCCTCGATAAGGATCGTCGGCATCCAGACGGCCACTACTGCGAAGATTCCCCACTCGCCGATAAAGAAGGCAGCTGCGACCAAGACGTTGCGGCTGAACAGCCAGCTGACAGCCGACCGGCCGCTGGCGTCTGCTTCCTGCGCGGCCTCCTCGGCCGGGGCCGGCGGAACGTCCTTCAGGAAGAGCGCGGCGATGACAAGGACAATGATGAGGAAGACGCCGCCGATTGTCGAGCCGGTGCGCCAACCGAACGCGACGAGCACGATCGCGAACAGATAGAGGGCGAAAACCGACCCGATGCCATCGGTCGTGAACATGACGCCGAGCGCAATTCCGCTCTTGCGCTCGCGCTCGAACCAGTTAATTGCCATCGTGTACGGCCCGACGAACAACAGCCCAACTCCGAGGCCGCTGATTGCGCGGCCGAGCATGAGCATGCCGTAGTCAGGCGCAAGCGCGAAGACGAACTGCCCGACGATCGCGGCGACAAGGCCAACGAGGATGATCTTCTTGATTCCGATCCTGTCGCCGATCACTCCGGCGAATGGCAGGATGATGCCGCCGACGAGGGCGGTAATCGAGGCGAGCAGGCCGGCCTGGCTCGCGCTGAGCGACAGCTCTTCGGAGATCTCGAGCAGGCTCGGGGTCCATCCGATGTAGGGGATGAAGCAGGCGATGAGAACCAGGTAGGACAGGCTCAGCATCACCCACTTGGTTGTGGGGCTCGTCTTAGTCATGAAGGCGCACTTTCCATCTCGGCATTGAGAACAAATTCAACAACGAATTTGCATAGAGAACAGCAACCAAACCATTGGCTTGCTGCCAGAGCAAAACAATATAGCTAATCTTGCTCATTCACAAGCCCAAGGTCACGAACACTGGCGCTGGGACCAAAAACGCAGCCCAAACTCCGCGCCAACAGCGCCCATCGCGCAGGTGAACTCGCCCAAAACGCAATGAAGCCCCTCCGAAGAGGGGCTTCATCCAATGGCGACCCTGACGGGACTTGAACCCGCGACCTCCGCCGTGACAGGGCGGCGCGCTAACCAACTGCGCTACAGGGCCATTCATGTTTTTCAATTGTGCCTTGCTCGCCGCACCCCTCGCCCACAAAACGGGCAGGGAACGGGTCTGCAAGAAAAGAACCCCCACGAGTAGAAGCCTCATGAGGGTTCAGCAGCGGTGTAATACTCCGCTACGTGGCTCCGACCGGCATCGATCCGGTGACCTTTCGATTTTCAGTCGAACGCTCTACCAACTGAGCTACAGAGCCAGACGATCGTTCGAACTGGGTGACCAACTCTGGCAATCGCCGTTGGAATGAAGAAACCCTTCCTTAGAAGGGCTCCTCAATCCAGCGACCCTGACGGGACTTGAACCCGCGACCTCCGCCGTGACAGGGCGGCGCGCTAACCAACTGCGCTACAGGGCCATTCATATTCAATTGTGTTCGGTATAGTGACCCCAACGGGATTCGAACCCGTGCTGCCGCCGTGAAAGGGCGGTGTCCTAGGCCGCTAAACGATGGGGCCGAAGCAATTTCTTGCCTTGCTACCGAGATATGAGCTTAGGGCACGAATGCCGCGAGACGCAAATCCCGGCGAGCAACCGGTATCCCTGGCGTGTCGCAGTTGCGCTCCCGCCACCCGGAAAATCTCGCGTCTACCCGCCGAGGGCGCGCTGTACCCGGTTGAGTGAGATGTTTTCGAGCAATTGCACACCGTCACCGGTGCGCTGCTCAAAGTGGTACCCCATCTTTCCCTGGCTGAGCATGCCAATGAGGTACGGCTCGTTCGCATTCCACATGATCCATGTGGGCTGCCCCTGCATGTTCGGGCCGAGGAAAGTGAACTCAATCGCCTGCTGCCCGAACCGCTGAATGTGCGGCATCAACCGATCCGTAGGGAGCGCTAGGACCTTTTCACCTTGCCGTTGCACCTCACTCATGGCCTGATCCTATCGAACAGACATAAGAATTTCGATGAAGAAACGCTCAGCCGCGCACTCGCGTGCGCGGCTGAGCGTCGTTTCGTGAACTCGCAGCTAGGCGCCGGCGTAAAACGCACCGATCGCTCGGGCGAGCCCATGCAGGTCATCGACGTGCGCAAGTTCGCGTGCTGAGTGCATCGACAGCAGCGGAACGCCGACGTCGACGGTACGGATCCCGATCCGTGTCGCCGTGATCGGACCGATCGTCGAGCCGCACGGAACCGTATTGTTCGACACGAATTCCTGAGTTGGTACTCCCGCCGCCTCGCAGGCGCGCTGCCAGAGCGCGGCGCCGTGCGCGTCACTCGCATAGCGTTGATTCGCGTTGATCTTCAGCATCGGCCCCTTACCCGCGAGCGGGCGCACGTTCGGGTCGTGCTTTTCCTGGTAGTTCGGGTGCACCGAATGCCCGGCATCTGCGGACACACACCACGACGCTGCGAGCGCGCGGGCGGCCTCATCCGGCGTCGCACCGAGTCCAGCGCGCAACCTGACGAGAACGTCCTCCAGGAAGGGTCCTGCGGCACCAGAGCGTGTCTCGGAGCCGAGCTCCTCGTGGTCAAACGAGGCGAACACTGAGATCGTGCCGGGCGCTGGCTCAGTTTCGATGAGCGCGACAAGGCCCGCGAACGTTGAACTCAGATTGTCGAGCCGTGGTGATGCGAGAAACTCCGCATTCACTCCGATCCTGCTCGCCGCTTGCGTGTCATATAGCCGCACGTCGGTGCCCGCAATGTCGTCTTCCCCAAGACGGCCCGAATCGAGAGCCAGTTCAGCCGCGCTTGCGCGGTCGAAGGGTTCCCCTGGCTGCGGCAGATTCGCCGCGGCCGCGATCAACTCCATCACCGAGGTGTCGGGCGCGGAAACCGCAAGGATCGGCTGCGTGTGGCGCTGCCGATCGAGCGTCAGGCCCGAGTTCGCGTCGCGGTCGAGGTGGATCGCGAGCTGCGGGATGCGAGCGACGGCCTGCGTGCAGACGAGCCGCTCCTCCCCCGAGCGGGTGACGATGCGCCCCGCGAAGCCGAGGTCTCGGTCGAGCCAGGAGTTGATGAGCGGGCCCCCATACACTTCGACGCCCGCCTGCGACCAGCCTGCGGCCGTGAAGTCAGGCTGCGGCTTCAACACGAAGCCGGGCGAATCAGTGTGCGCTCCGAGCACGCGCACGGGGCTCGTCGCGGAGACGCCCTCACCCGCACGCCAGGCGATGATCGCCCCGTCGCGCACGACGACGCCGCGGGCGCCGGATGAGACCGGCCCCCACGCGTCGTCTTCGGCGAACTCGGTGAACCCCTGGCTCACGAGCATCGCTGCCGAGAATCGCGCCGCGTGGTACGAGCTCGGCGATGATCCTACGAAATCGATGAACTCACTGATGTATCCGTCGCGACTCTCAAGCAGCGTCTCAGCCATTGCACTAGTTCATCTCGCTTGACTGCGGAGCATCGGTCGCTGCGGGCGCAGTGAATG
Source organism: Leucobacter sp. NPDC015123 (assembly GCF_043080205.1). Lineage (NCBI taxonomy): Bacteria > Bacillati > Actinomycetota > Actinomycetes > Micrococcales > Microbacteriaceae > Leucobacter > Leucobacter sp. NPDC015123. The sequence goes on from NZ_JBIBVH010000002.1 coordinate 22,833, forward strand.
CTGCAGCGAGCTCGGTGAGCAGGCGCGCGCCGAAGCCTGTCGAGCCGGTCGATCGCCACAGGTCGTCGCTCGCGACCTCCATCGTCGGCGCGATGTCGATGTGACCCCACGGCACGTCGGCGACGAACTCATTGAGGAACAGAGCAGCGAGGATCGCGCCACCGTACGGGCCACCGATATTCGACAGATCGGCAACGTTCGACTTCATCTGGTCTGCGTAGCGGTGATCAAGCGGCATCTGCCAGACGCGCTCGTCGGTGAGGTCCGCCGCGGCCGCGAGCTGAGCCGCAACCTCGTCGTTGTTCGCGAATGTCGCCGCGGTGCGGAGCCCGAGAGCCGCCATCGCGTTGCCGGTCAGCGTCGCAATGTCGACGATCGCGTCCGGACGATCAGTCTCCTCGGTTGCGAGCACGAGGCCGTCTGCCATGACGATGCGGCCCTCGGCGTCGGAGTTCTTCACCTCGATGGTCTTGCCGCCGCGGATCGTGAGCACGTCGCCGATCTTCGTCGCGGTGCCAGAGAGCATGTTGTCGGTGCACATGAGCCACCCGGTGACCTTGTTCGTCACCCCGAGCTCGCGCAGGCCGAGCATCGCCGAGAAGACGGCGCCCGCGCCCATCATGTCCATCTTCATGTCGCCCATCGACGTCGGCGGCTTCAGGCTCACGCCGCCCGAGTCAAACATGATGCCCTTGCCGACGAGGCCAAGGTGCGGGGTGTTCGCGGTAGCGCCCTCCGGTGTGTAACGCAGCTTGATCATGCGCGGCTCGTCAACCGAGCCGGCGTTCACGCCGAGCAGGCCGCCGGTGCCGAGCTCGACGAGCGCGTCGCGGTCAAAGATCTCGACCTCCAGGCCGAACTCGGGGCCGAGCTTCGCAGCAATGTCGGCGAACTTCTCGGCTGTAAGGTGCCGCGGCGGTGTGTTGCCGAGGTCACGCGAGAGCGAAGCTGCGCGTGCGAGCACGAGCCCGCGATCTGCACCCTCCCGGGCTGCAGCCTGATCCGCATCGGAAACGCCGAGGGTCAGCGTGCTGAGTGCAACATTCTTCGCCTCGCCCTTCAGCGCCTCAAAGCGGTAGCGAGCGAGCACAGCACCCTCAGTGGCGGCGAGCGCAGCGTCGCGCGCGCTCAGCGTGTCAGAGGTCACGCTGGTGAGGTCGAGGGCGAGCGCCGCGGACTCACTCGCAGCACGGGTGAAGGAAGCGACGGCGTTGCGAAGCTCAGCCGCCGAGGTGATGCCCTTACCTGTGCCGACGAGCACGCAGAGCGTCTTGCCGGGGAGGCGAAGCGTCTGGCCTGCCTTCCCGGTGAATCCGGCGGCCGCAAGTGACTCGCGGGTCTGGCCGTCGAGGTGATCGCATGATGGCAGATCCCCCTCGGCGGCGATCAGGCACGCGCGGACTGGCGCTGCGATGACATCGGCGACGGAGCCGATGACAACGTCAGTTGTCTGCGCGAGCGAAGGAACAGGATCGAAGGATGGGTCAATCACTACACTCATGACCCCAACCCTACTCTCTTGCCTCCTCCCAGAGCCCGACCTCCGGGGCCGCATCGATGCGGGCGACGTCGGGAAGGGTCGGGACCCATGTAGCAAGCGCGTCGGCCCACGCCCCGATGTGCGCCGACGCGAAATGATCGGCGTACCAACCGGCGTAGAGCTGCATCCGCACTTGCACCCCATCGAGCATGATCCGCACCGTGCGCACGCCGTAGCTCGCTCGGTCGGTGAGGATCGCGATCCCCCGCCCCGCCGCAGCGTGCGCCTGCGCGAGGCTCGTGGCTCGCATCTCGGTGATGTTCGCGCGCCCAACGCCTGCGCGGGCCACTGCGGTGTCAAATGAGGTGCGCGCAGTGTGGCTGCGGTCCATGCAGATGAGCGGGTATTCGATCAGCTCGGCGACCTCGACACTGGGCCGGTCGAAGAGAGGGTGCCCGGGTGGGACGTGCGCGGTAATACCGACTTGGGTAATGAGCTGTGAGGCCCAGGTAGCCGGCGGCGCGAAGGTTGAGATGCCGAAGTCTGCGCCGGTTGCCTCCACCCGGTCGAACACCTCGGCGGGGCTTGCGGCGATCGCGTCGACGAGCGGTAGCGCGGCGCCGTGGCTAGCGCTGAAGGCCGCGATCGTGCGTTCAATTGTGGTTGACTGCGCGACGGCGGTGAGCCTGACTTCGGCCGGGTCGGCGAGCGAGGCGACAAGCCGTGCCTCGTCGGCACGACGCAAGAGGTCTCGCGCCATTTCGAGGAAACGCCTGCCTGCGTGGGTGAGCTGGAGCGCGCCGCGGCCGCGTTCGAAGAGCGCCGCTCCCACCTCGCGTTCGAGGGCGGCGAGCTGCCGCGAGACCGCGGGCTGCGAGACGTGCACACGGGAGGCGCCGCCCGTGACCGAGCCCTCCTCGGCCGCCGCGACAAAGTACCGGAGTACGCGCAATTCCACAGTATGCCTCCAATGCATAGAGATCGTGCTTTTTAGATATTAGACGGCATAGCAATTTGGCTCTACATTCGATGAGGTCGCACCTGACATCCCTGACTACAACGGAGAAGCACATGTCAACACCTCGCTCGTCTGTCGAGCTCGAAGCCCACGCGAAGAAGGCGCGGTTCGCCGCTTTTCTCGGCACCACCGTCGAGTGGTACGACTTCTTCATCTACTCCACCGCGGCCGCAATCGCTTTCGGGCCAGTGTTCTTCCCTGACCAAACCGCTGGCACCGCACTGCTGCTCTCGTTTGCCACGTTCTGGGCAGGCTTCCTCGCTCGCCCGATCGGCGGCATCGTCTTCGGCCACCTCGGTGACAAGTTCGGCCGAAAGAACACGCTCGTCGCGACGCTGCTCATCATGGGTATCGCGACCTTCTGCATCGGAATCCTGCCAGGCGCAAACCAGATCGGCGTCTGGGCCCCGATCCTGCTCGTCGCCCTGCGCGCGCTGCAGGGCTTCGCGGTCGGCGGCGAGTGGGGCGGTGCCGTACTCCTCGCTTCCGAGTCGGGCAGCAAGAGTAAGGCGATCCGCGGCGGCATGTTCGTGCAGCAGGGGTCCCCGGCAGGCAACATTCTCGCCACGGCGGCGTTCGCGCTCGCTGCGCTGCTCCCCGCCGAGCAGTTCATCGCGTGGGGCTGGCGCCTCCCGTTCCTCTTTTCGGCAGTGCTCGTGGTCATCGGCCTCGTGATCCGCGCGCGCCTCGACGAGTCCCCCGAGTTTCTCGCGCAGCAGGCGAGCCGCGAGGAGATCAAGGTGCCGATCGCCGAGCTCTTCAAGCACCACTGGAGGCAGGTCATTGCCGGCGTGTTCGCGAGCGCAATCGGCATCGGCATGGCGTACTTTGTGAGCGCGTTCATGCTCGCATACACCACAACCTCGCTCGGCATCGACCGCGGCATCATGCTCAACGTGCTGCTCATCAACGCCATCGCACAGTTCATCTGGCAGCCCATCGCGACCCGCATCGCTGAGAAGGTCGGAAGCGCGAAGTTCATGGCGTGGGCCCTTGCTGCGCAGGCGATCCTCGTCATCCCGATGTTCCTGCTCGTAAACACAGGCAACGTCGTCGCAATCGCGGCCGGCATCATCGCCTCGACGATTGCTGGCTCCGGCTACTACGCCGTGCTCGCTGGCTTCCTTGCGCAGGCATTCCCCGTCGAGGTCCGCTACACGGGCGTCTCGTTCGCTTACCAGGCGTCCTCCACCCTCATCGGAGGTACGACGCCGCTGCTTGCGCAGTCATTCCTCGTTTCGATGGGATGGCAGGGGGTCGCGGGCTTCAACATCGTGCTCGTCGGTCTCACGATCGCCGGTGTTCTCGCGCTCGCGTCGCTCACCGGGTTCACCGCAGCTCGCGAGCGCGAGCAGCGCGCAGCCGACGCCTGACCCTGTGGGGTGCGGGGCCGCTTCAGTCAGCTCCGCGCCCATCCCCTCCGCCGCGCCCAGGCCCCGGGGCCCGCCCCGCTGGGTTCGCTCAGCCCCACCCGTTCGCACTCGCAGCCAAGGAGCATCATGCGCATCGATACCATCCTCGAGAACGCACGCATCACCACAGTCGACGCCCACCGTCCGCACGCAAGCCGTATCGGAATCTGGAATGGCCGCATCGTCGGCGTTGACGAGGAACTCGACGGGCTCACCGCCGACACCCGCGTCGACCTCGGCGGCGCCCCAGTAGTGCCGGGATTCAATGACGCACACTTCCACTTCTCCATGCTCGGGCTCGAAATGACGCAGCTCGACCTGTCCCCCGAGCGGGCGCCCACGCTCGATGCGCTCTACGCGCGAATCGAAGAGTACGCGGCGACGCGGCCAGCGGGCGCGTGGGTCCGAGGTCAGGGGTACGACCAAAACAAGCTTGGCGGCCAGCACCCCGACATCTCGGTGCTCGATAGGATCGCCGGCGGCCGCCCTGTGTACCTGCAGCACAACTCGCATCACATGGCCGTGGCCAACACCGCCGCGTTCGCGCGCGCCGGGCATTCGGACGTCACCAGACTCTCCGCGCCCATCGGTGGCAGCCTCGGCATCGATGAGTCCGGCAGGTTCACTGGCTTGATCCAAGAACAGGCAATGTCGCTCGTCGCACACCTGTTCCGCCCGGTGCCGCAAGAAGACCTCGTGGAAGCACTCGGAGCCGCGTCGCAGTGGGCACTCAGGCACGGGATTACGAGCGCGACTGAGCCGGGCATCGGCGGGACGACGATCGGGCACGGCCCCGCAGACATTCGCGCGTTTCAGACCGCATCCGAGCGCGGCATGCTCCGCACTCGGCTCACGCTCATGCCATACATCGACGCCCTACACGGGCTCGGCCCGATCGGCGGCGGCGATGGTTGGGGCATCGACCTCGGCATTCGCAGTGGGCTCGGCGATGAGTGGCTGCGGGTCGGACCCGTGAAGGTACTCAGCGACGGTTCCCTTATCGGCCGCACGGCAGCGATGTGCTGCGACTACAGTGACACCCCTGGTAACGCTGGCTACCTGCAATGGGAGCAACAGGACCTGCACGACAAGATCGTCGCGGCGCACGTGAACGGCTGGCAGGTCGCGGCACATGCAATCGGCGACCGTGCGCTCGACGTCGTGCTCGATGCGTTCGAGGCCGGGCAGCAACAGGTCCCGCGGACCAACACCAGGCATCGCATCGAGCACGTTGCCGTCGCCTCCGACGCCCAGGTCGCGCGGATCGCGGCCGGCGGTCACATCCCCGTGCCGCAGGGCAGGTTCATCTCCGAGCTCGGCGACGGCTTCAGAGCGGCCCTCGGCGCCGACAGAGTCGAGCTCGCGTACAGGATGCGCAGCTTTGTCGAGGCGGGAGTCGAGCTCCCTGGCTCCACAGACGCCCCTGTGGTGCCAGGCGAACCGATCCTCAGCCTGCACGACATGGTGAATCGTCGGTCTGGGTCGGGCGCCCCGATTGGGCTCGGCGAGGCGCTCAGCCCCGCCCAGGCCATCCGCGCATACACGTACGGCTCGGCGTACGCGGTACACGAGGAGCAGCGAAAGGGTGCCCTCTCGCGCGGCAAGGTTGCTGACCTCGTCGTCCTCTCCGACGATCCGGCCGCGGTCGCGGCAGAGCGAATTCGCGACATCGAGGTGCGCGCGACGATGGTCGGCGGCGAGTTCGGCTTCGATGCCGCGGGCGAACTCGCGGCATCGTAGACGCCCGTCCCGCGGCGCAATACTGGCCCCCACGAGTAAGTCGTGGGGGCCAGTATTGTTGTGCGGCGGCAGCCTGCTGCAAGAGCCACAAACCGAGTCCGGCTGAGCGAGAGCTACGCGACCGAGAGCGCGGTCACCGGTGACACCCGCACCGCGCGCCGCGCGGGGGCGGCAGCCGCGACAAGTGCGAGCGCGACCCCGAAGAGCACGACGCCGGCGATCACCAGCCACGGCACGCTCGGTGCGGCAAACCCGATCTCGGAGCCGATCAGCGACTGCGCAGCCACCCAGCCGTAGAACACGCCAAGCAGGATCCCGAAGCCGAGCGCCGCTACTGTCATCTGCGCACTCTCCGCGATGACCATGCGTCGCACCTGTGCCCCTGTGAAGCCGAGTGCGCGGAGCAGCCCGAGTTCACGAGTGCGCTGCAGCACGCTGAGCGACAGCGTGTTCACGAGGCCGACCGCAGCAATGATCGCCGAGAAGCCGACGAGGCCTGTGAAGATCGCTGTCGTGATCGACAGTGTCTCGGTGAGCATCGCCGCCATGGCCGGGTCGTTGTCGAATGCGATAAGCGTCATCGAGCGGTAGCTGTCGAGCGCGACTGCGAACATGATGACAAGCGTCACGCCGATCACGAGACCGATCGTTGAGCGCGCGCTGCGCTCGGGGAAGCGCACGGCGTTCGCAGCGGCAAGCGACCCCGTCGGGCCGCGGTCGATGAGCTTGCCTGTGAGCTTCAGCACTGGCGGCATGATGAAGTGTGCGCCGACGGCGATGCCTGTGAACGAGAATAGGCCACCGAAGAACGACACCATGAGGGCCATCGGGGAGAGCACGCTGAGCGCGATGCCTCCCGCGAGTAGTGCGGCACCGATCACAATCAGGATCCAGGCCCACACAGTGCGGGCGCGCCTCCCGCGCGACTCCTCGGGACGCAACTCGACCGACGCACCAGTCGCGGCAATCGGCGACACCGATCCGACGCGACGCGATCCTGCCCACGCGGCCGCCCACGTCGTGAGAACGACGACGGCGACAGCGAGAATCGTGAGCGGGTCAAACAACGGATAGTTGGGCCCCTCTGGCAGCCATCCCCACCCCGGACCGAAGAACACCACACCAGCGATGAGCGCCTCAGCGACAACGAAGCCAATGATCGCGCCAATCGCGCCCATGACGAGGCCCTCGACTGCGACGCGGGAACGGATCCGCTTCGACGTCGACCCGATGAGGCGGTATAGCGCGATTGTGCGCGTGCGGCCAGCGATGATCGTCGCGAACGTATTCGCTGTCACGATCGCGCCGACATACAGGGCGATGATGATGAAGATCGCCGAGACCATGAGCAACGTCATGCGGAACGTGTCAGACCCCTCGACGAGGTCTGGGTTCAGTGCGGCGCCCATCACGCCAGTGGTGAGAATCAGGGCGACCGCAAACAGCGTACTCAGCCCAGAAACAACGACGGTCGCTGCGTGTTCACGCAGCGCCGATCCCTGTGCGGCGCTCATGCGGTGTGCCCCTCAAGGTTCAGCATTGTCGCCGAGATCTCCTCAGCGGTCATTGGGCCACGATCGGCGACGATGCGACCGTCACCGAGAAACACAATGCGGTCTGCGTAGCTCGCCGCGATCGGATCGTGCGTGACCATGACGATGCTCTGGCCCGAGTTCGTGACGGCGGAGCGCAGCAGCTTCAGCACCTCGCGCCCTGTGCGGGAGTCGAGGGCGCCCGTCGGCTCGTCAGCGAAAATAACGTCAGGCTTCGTCGCGAGGGCGCGAGCGATCGCCACACGCTGCTGCTGCCCACCGGACAACTCATGCGGGCGATGGTCGAGGCGGCTCGAGAGGCCAAGCTGGTTCAGCAGGGCGTCGATCCAGGCCATCTCCTGCAGGCTCGGCTTCTTCCCATCGAGCTGGAAGGGAAGCATGATGTTGCCGCGCACATCGAGTGTCGGAACGAGGTTGAATGCCTGGAAGATGAAGCCGATGCGGCGGCGACGCAGCTTCGTGAGCTCGGCATCACCGAGGCCTGAGATTTCGTCGCCGCCGAGCCACACCTTGCCCTCGCTTGGGGTATCGAGGCCGGCCATGACGTGCATGAGCGTCGACTTACCTGAGCCAGACGGGCCCATGATTGCGGTGAACTGGCCGCGGCCGACTGCGACAGAGACGTCGTGGAGCGCGACGACCCGCTGCTCCCCCGCCCCGTAGTACTTGCCGAGGTTCGCGACCCCGGCGACGGCTTCGATTGTTGCTGCTTGTGCGTTCATACCTCGAAGGTACGTCGGCCGACGGTACCGGCGGATCGCCCTGCGGTGCCGCTCGGGTGGTACCCCGGTACCGGATCGCGATACACGCGGCCCCCGCAGCTGACAGCCTCATCTGCCGGCCCCGCCGCCCACAGTCAGACCTAGTGCTCCGCTCCAACTTGCTGCTGCTTCGGCACGAAGAACGCGAGCACAATCGCGAGCACCGAGCTCGCGGCGGCGACCACGAACGCCACGTGGATTCCCTGACTGGTCGCGGCCACCGCGTCGTCTCCAGCAGTCACCGCGTTCGAGGTTCCGACGGCCATGAGCGTCACGAACATCGCCGTTCCGACAGCGCCTGCGAGCTGCTGCACAGTTGAGAAGATGGCGCTGCCGTGACTGTAGAGTTCGGGCGCGAGTGAGCCGAGTGACGATGTCATCAGCGGCGTCATCATGAACGCGATGCCAAGGTTCAGCACAAGCATCGCGACGACCACGAGCCAGACCGGGCTCGCTGCTCCGAGCTGCATGAACAGCACGAGCGCGATCGAGACGACGAAGGCGCCTGGGACCACGAGCGGCCGCGCCCCAACCTTGTCAAAGAGCGCCCCGACAAACGGCGCCGCGAGGCCCATCAGAAGTCCGCCGGGGAGCACGGCGAGTCCGGTGGCGAGCGGTGTGAGCCCGAGCACGTTCTGCATGTAGATCGGGAGCAAAATCAGCGACCCGAACATTGAGAGCATCACCACGGAGATGAGCACGATGCCGATCCAGAAAGGCCGGTTCGTGAACGGGCGAAGGTCGAGAAACGCGGTTCCCCTGCGCTGCAGCACGAGTTGGCGCCAGATGAAGAACGCGAGTCCGACCGCTCCCGCCGCGATCGGGATCGCTGGGGAGAGTGGCGCGTTGCCGTCGACTGCCTGGCCGATGCTTCCAAGACCGTATACAAGACCGCCGAACGCGACGACTGACAGCAGTGCCGATGGCACGTCGAATTTGCCGGCCGAGCCCTTCTCGCTTGGCCCGATGAGGAGTCCACCGATCACGAGCACGAGTACCGCGATCGGGAGGACTGCGATGAAGACCGCCCGCCACCCGATCGCCGTGATGAGGAGCCCAGAGAATGTTGGGCCGAGCGCGGGCGCAGCAGACATCACGATCGCGATGAGCCCCATCATCCGCCCCCGCCGCTCGGCCGGGATGCGCGTCAGGATGGTCGTGGTGAGCAGTGGCATCATGACGGCGGTGCCTGCGGCCTGCGCGATGCGCGCGACGACAAGGATCGCGAACGCCGGGGCGAATGCGGCTGCCGCGGTTCCGAGGGTGAAGAGGCCGAGCGCCGCCACAAAGATTGCGCGCGGTGTGAAGCGCTGCAGGAGGAATCCTGACATCGGGATCAGTACTGCCATGACGAGCATGTACGCGGTCGTCAGCCACTGCCCAGCGGATGCAGTGACCCCGAATTCGCGCATGAGCGGGGGCAGGGCGACGCCCATCACCGTCTCGTTGAGCACCATCACGAAGGCTCCTGCAAGCAGGATCCAGATGAGCGCTGTGCCGCGCCCGCCTGGTGTTTCTGGCGGGCTGACCTGTGTCGGCGCAGTTGGGGAGCTTTGGCTCACGTTTCCTCCGGGAATAACAAAATGACATTGACTGACAGAAATGTCAGCCTATGACATTTTCGCGCTGTTAACCTGTGAGCATGCCGAAGCCAACGCTCCGCGAGCTCTCCAGACAGGCCTCCCGCCAGCGCATCGCCGACGTCGCGCTCGAGCTGTTCACGCAGCACGGCTACGACGCGACAACCGTCGAGGAGATCGCCGCGGCCGCCGGCATCTCGGAGCGAACGTTCTTCAGATACTTCGCAACGAAAGACGAGGCATTCTTCGCAAACACCGCAGAAGAGACAGCGGCTGTCGTTGCCCTCGTCGAGTCCCGTCCGCCGGGCGAAGCTCCCTGGGATGCACTGCAGCACGCTGTCGAGCACACGCTGTCAAAGCTCGACCAACAAGCCGAATACGAGCGCGGTCGCAGGTTCCAGCAGATCCTCGCGGGGTCAGCGGACCTCAGCGCTCACCAATACGCCCGCATGTCTGAGTCCCAAGACCTCATTGGCGAGGTGCTCTGGCGCAGGTGGGCAGCCGCACAACAACGAGCCATCCCTGAGTCAGAGGAGGCCGACATGCGCCTGGTGCTTCGCGCCCTTGTCGGCTCAATGCTCGGCGTACTCTCCGAGATCCTGATGCGCGCGGAAGACCGCACTCCCGAGGCCCGCATGGCCCTCGTTCGCGCCACACTTGACGCGATCAGGCCCGGGCGCGGGGACATTGGCGGCGCGCGCGACTAGCAGCGTCCGCACCACCCCGGTATAGCGGGGCCCTGAGCCTACCCCCCGCCTCTCCTGAGCGCCGACGGCGGCTCACCGAACGCGCGCGCGAACGCGAATGAGAACGCGGCCGGCGATGCATACCCGAGCACCCCCGAGACCTCAGCAACAGTCTGGTGCTGCAACAGCGGGATGGCGGCGAGCAGCCGGGCGCGCGCCCGCCACGCCCCGGGACTCATTCCCGTCGCCGCGCGGAACTCGCGGTTCAGGGTGCGTTCGGCGACGTTGGCGGCCGCCGCCCAGTCGGCGTTCGTGAGAGCAACATCGGGCGCCGAGATGTACGCGCGACAGATCCCAGCGAGCGGCGGCGCGGCGGGCAGCGGGAGATTCAGCGGCGCCTCCCGCACCTGTTCGAGCTCGATCAAGATCAGCGCGAGCAGCGCCTCGGCTCGCTCCTCGCCGCGCTCCGCTTCCCAACGGTGCTCACCCTCCGAGCGGTGCTCACCCTCCAAGCGCCCGAGATCTGCCGCGGCTCTGAGGAGCTCACGAAGGAGTGGGGGCACGTCGACGGCGCGACAGGTCACCGGCCACCACGGAACCACACCCGGCTCAATATAGAGACTGTTCGTCTGGACGTCGAGCATGCGCACCCTGTGCGGAGTGAGCGGCGGAATGAGTACGGCGCGCTCCCCCGGAATCGTCCAGGCTCCGTCCGCCGTCTCAACAAGCATCGTGCCTGCCGCTGCGTAGAGCAGTTGCGCCCGCCGATGCTCGTGCCAGTCAAGGAGGTGCCCCGGCGGATAGTCGGTCGCAATTGGCAGTATGGTTCGGGCCGAGCCGTCGAGCGCCGCTAGAGAGACATTGCGCATGGACCCAGCATAGGCCGAAACTCGAAGGCAGTCGGCCAATCTTCGATTATCCGCCACCGCTAGAAGGCGCTGGGATTGATCGAGTGAGCATTCTTCTTCTCGTTTTCATTGGTGTCATCACTGGCACAACAACTGTCCTTTTCGGCTTCGGCGGCGGGTTCGTGACGGTGCCCGTCCTTCTCTGGGTCGGCGCATCCGCCGGGGCTGACGCCGCCGTGACCGCGGTCGCAACGTCAGCGGTGGTGATGGCAGTGAACGCTGCGGTCGCAACGGCCGCCACGCCTCCTGCGATCCTTGCGGAACTGCGCGGCACGAGCCGGCTTCTCGGACTCCTCGGGCTCGGCGGCGCATTCGGCGCGATCGCGGCGGCGAACGCTCCGGCCGCGCTCATCATGTGGGGGCTCGTCGCCTACCTCGCCGTCACGATCCTCGACACCGTGGCGCGGTCGGGCTTTCTGCGCCCCCGGCGCATGACGGCGAACCGAAGCGGCAGTGACGCCGACGCCCAGCGCTTCGCGATCCCGGCAACGCTCGGGGCGCCGATCGGCGCGCTCGCGTCGTTCCTCGGCGTCGGCGGCAGCGTCATGACAGTGCCGCTGCTGCGGCGGGCCGGCATGCCGATGATGACCGCGGCGGCCCTCGCAAACCCCCTCACCCTGTGCGTCTCAGTGCCCGCGCTCGCGGTGTTCTTGCTCACGCCGCACGCCGCGGGCAGTGGCGGGGTGCTCACCTTCGGCGCCGTAGATGTTGGAGCCGCGGCGCTCATGCTCGCCGGGTCGATCCCCGTCGTCGTGATTTGGCGGAGGCGGCCACCGCGGCTTCCCGACCGCCTGCATGCGTGGGGGTACGTCGGCCTCCTTGGGCTCGTCCTTGCCGCCGTATTGACCCGGGCGGTATGACCCTCGGCGATCCTGAACACCGCTATGGCCCGCATCGCCGCCTTCCGCGCAACACGCGAACTATATGCGCGGGAATGTAAATTGCGGGCGCGCGTTACACCGAGCATGAGATCATTCGGATTCCTCTCTTTCGGCCACTACGGCCCCGTCCCCGGGTCGCGCGTGCGCACCGCCGGCGACATGCTCAAGCAGACAATCGAGCTAGCCGAGGGCGCCGACGAGATCGGCGTCAACGGCGCCTACGTGCGAGTGCATCACTTCGCACGCCAGGCTGCGTCACCGATCCCGCTCCTCACCGCGATGGCGGCTCGCACGAGCCGCATCGAGGTCGGCACCGGCGTCATCGACCTGCGCTACGAAAACCCGCTCTATCTTGCTGAGGAGGCCGCGGCACTCGACCTCATCTCCGACGGCAGACTCGCGCTCGGCGTGAGCCGGGGATCCCCCGAGACAGCGCTCCGTGGCTACGAGGCGTTCGGGTACACGGGCTCGCAGGATCCACGCGGGGCCGACCTTGCGCGACCGAAGTTCGACCTGTTCCTCCGCGCGATCGAGGGCGAGGCGCTTGTCGAGGCCGACCCGAAGATGTCGCCTCCTGGCAGACTCGCCCTCGAGCCCCACTCGCCGGGCCTGCGGGAGCGCGTCTGGTGGGGCGCCGGCTCGACCGACACTGCTATCAACGCAGGCAAGATGGGCGTGAACCTGATGAGCTCGACCCTTGTCACCGAGGCAACGGGCGAACCCCTCGGGATTCTGCAACGCAAGCAGATCGACGCGTTCCGTGAGGCCTACCGGGAAGCCGGCCACACCGGGAAACCGCGCGTCTCTGTGAGCCGAAGCGTGTTCCCGATCGTTACCGAGCAAGACGAACTCTATTTCGGGCTCCGTGGGGGCGGACCCGGGTCGGAGTCGCAGGACCAGATCGGTGTCATCGACGGGTTCCGCTCGACATTCGGCAAGACCTATGCCGATACGCCAGATCGGCTCATCGAGCAGCTCAAGGCAGACGAGGCCGTGATGGCAGCTGACACGCTCATGCTGACAATTCCGAACCAGCTCGGGCCCGAGTACAACCTGCACATTCTCGACTCGTTCGCGAAGCATGTTGCGCCAGCGCTCGGCTGGAAGCCGAACACCGAGGGGCGCGCGGAGGGCGACGCGGTCTAGCAACTAGAGTCGCGCGAGGGAACGTCCTCGCGCGACTCTGGCTGTATGCCCTCGCATTCCCCGATCTACAAGCACCGCGGCCCGCGGTAGGCTCGCTGCGGGTCAACGGGAGAGGCTGAGGGGGCGCAATGAGCGACGTACGCACGGGCGGACTGGGCTTTCAGTTCTACGCAGATGCGGCCGATGTAGCCAAAGCTGCAGGTGCCGCCCAACGACTCAGGCGCCCGCTTCGCGTGATCGGGCATCTTCATAGCCCCGAAGAGTTCCTCGTTGCCGAGGATGCAGCCGATGGCTCAGTCTGGGTGCTCGCGGCCGACCACTCAGCCGAATGGCCGCTCAACGTATCCCGTTCCGCTCTCGACGCATGCCTCACAGCGTTCGGGCGCTACCTCGACTCTGGATCCAAGGCTTCCGGCCCTGCTGTCTACTCTGCCGACGAGATGCGGGAACGACTGGAGCGCTTCGCGAGAGGCGAGGTGGTCTCCCGAGCTCCGCAGAAGCCGCCGGCACCCCACCGGGCTCGGCTCAAGCGACTCCATCGCGAGCTGAAAGCGGCCGACCGGTCCGTGTTCGCCCGCAATTTCTGGTGGTCAGGCGTGTTGGAGGACGCGAAGAACAACCTGCTCTAAAGTGCACCGTCGACGAGTTATCGCCGGGCTCACACCGGACTGTGGCCGCCCGCAATGACATCGCGGATCATCGATCTCGCGGCTTCAGCATTCGCAACTGACAGGTAGAGCCTGTCGAACGGGCTCCCGCCTCGAATGTGAACAACGAGCGCGGCACCAGGCCCAGAGACGTTCCAATACGTGCGCTCGCCAGGCGGGTGGAAGGTGCCGCTCAGCTTCGTACCGGTGTCGAGCCCCGGGCCGCGCCAGCCCGTTGCGACACGGTGCGGGTGCTCTTCAACCTCGACACCGGCGATGTCTGCAAGCCGAACCACAATCCTCCGCCGGAAGCCCCAGACTTTATCCAGTCCCCTCGGAACAATCACGAGCTCATCGCCGATGATGTCAACGTCATTGCGGCTAGCCATCTCACCTCCGGCGCGTCATGTTCAGAAAAGGCACGCAGCCCCGAAAGCAGATTACCGCCTGCTCCACCAGGTCGCCGCTGCACCTCTGGGACAATACGCATATGGCAGCCCGACTCACCGCAATCCCGCCGCACGACTTCCCGGCCTGGCTGAGCGCATCGCGGGCCGAGTACGAAGCCGACCTCGTCGCTACAGGCTCGACTCCCGAGACCGCAGCGCGGCAGGCTGCGAAGAGTCTGGCCTCCGCGTTCCCCGACGGTGAGCCCTCACCGACCAACGCCGTGTTCAACATCGTCGACGAGGCCGACAGGACGGTTGGATACCTGTGGGTGGGGCGTGACAACTCAGACGATCCGACAGCGTGGTGGGTCTGGGACATTGTTGTCGATCCAGTGTTCCGCGGTCGCGGACTCGGCCGCGAGGGCATGCGTCTGGCTGAGGAGTACGCACGTTCGCAGGGCGCTGCGACCCTCGGCCTCAACGTCTTTGGGTTTAACACGACCGCCCGGGGCCTCTACGAGTCGTTGGGCTACGAGACGACGAGCGTCAAGATGCGCAAGAAACTCACCGAAGGCTGAGGACCACCTTCGGTGTTGCCTGTGTTTCACACGCGCACACGGGATCACGCGCGCCAGCTTCCGTTCGCGTAAGGACACTGGCTGGTGCACGCGCCGGATGGGTAGCCTGGAGCAATGACCCCCGTACCCACCGATTGGATTGAGCACCGTCGCGGCGACAACGAACTGATCGGATGGATCGTTCCCGAAGGCGAGGACTTCGCGACGATCGATCTACTCGGACGCCGCTCAGAGCCCGTCGACTGGCTCAGCGCGGAGGAGCGGCTCGAGGAGCTCGGAATCGGTTACCTCGCCGAGCGCTACGCCTACTCGGAGACACCAGACGTATGGACGCGGGTGAAAATCATCGAAGTCTCCCCCGACGGAATCACCGTGCAGGAGGATGACTACGGTGACGCCATCGGCGGGGTACCGCTCCCCTCGCACCGGCTCGACTGGCCGATGCCGAAAGAACTCGTGCTGCTCGCCGATGTCGCGGGATAGGAGCCGTACTGCACGAGCAGAGATGCGGCGAGCGCTTTTCAGGGTCATACGCATACGCTCCGTGGAATATGCGCATGTACACCCCGAATGCCCAGCAGGTGCGTGACTACACCGAGACCGAACGTCGAGCCCGCGAGGCGGGGGCGCGAGAGCTCACTGCCAATGTGAACATCACGGCGCGGCCGGTGTTCGAGCGCTGCGGCTTCGTAGCGACGCACACACAGCAGGTTGCTCGGGGCGACGTCACGCTCGCAAACTTCCGCATGGGCAAGGTAGTCGATACTAGGTCGCGCACCGCCTGAAGGTGCAAGTCCTAGCGGCACAGACGCCAGGGACCAGTAGCCCTACGCAATACACTCTGAGCATGGAATTCAACCCGCAGCAGCATCGCGTCAACCTCTCCGACGGTCGGGTACTCGCGGGAACGAGTTTCGGCCCGGTCGACGGGCGGCCCGTGTTGTTCGTCGCGGGCGCCGCGACGGGCAAGTCGATGGTGTTTGGTGAGGATGCGCTCGGAGACACCGGCGTCCGGCTGATCACGATGGACCGGCCCGGCATCGGTGACTCGTCGCCCACCGACGCACGTACGATCGAGTCGACTGCGTCCGACTACCGCGCGTTCTTGGCCGGGGTGCTTGGTGCCGGTGCCACCTCGATCCCCATCGTCGCGAACTCGCAGGGAGTAATCTTTGGGCTCGCCCTGGCGCTCGCTGGCGGCGCCGAGCGGCTCCTGCTCGTCTCTCCGGCAGACGAGTTCCAGCACCGTGGCGTCCACGCGCTCCTGCCCGCAGAAGCGACCGCACTCTCCGATCTTGCTGAAACGAGTCCTGGGGAGGCTGCCGCCATACTCGCTGGTTTCAGCGCGCAGGCGATGGAGGAAATGGTGCTTAGCGGGTCCCACGAAAGCGACGGAGAGTTCTATACCTCACCCACGTTTCTGCCGCGATACCGCGCAGCTCTCGCGGAGGGGTTCGCGAACGCGGGCGCTGGCTACGTACAAGACACAATGCTCGCGATGCGCTCTTGGGGCCTCGATCTCGAACGGATCGCATGCCCCGTGCAGGTGTGGTTCGGGAGGCACGACCGCAGCCACTCCCCCGACCACGGCGAGATCCTGACCGCGCGCATCCCAGGTGCGACGCGTGAAATTCGCGACGACGCGGGCGGAGCGCTGCTCTGGACGCACGCGCGCGAAGTGCTCGCGGCCGTGCTCCCCCGCTAGCGGACCGGCAAGATCAGGATCGCCGCAGCTTGAATGGCTTCCTGAGCTCTGCCGCACGAGCGGCCGAGGTGGCTAGGCTCTTAGGGTGATTGCAGAGACCCGCGGAGACGGAATACCACTGGTTGCGGTGCACGGCTTTGGGGTCGACCACCGCATCATGCTGCCTGTCGACGAGATGATCGACACCGAGGGCTGGCGGCGCGTCTACATCGACTTGCCATGTGCCGAAGGCGCGACCGACACGGGGGCCAAGACGCCGAAGGAGGTCGCCGACGCCGTGCTGGCCGAGGTGCGCGAGCTCGCTGGCGGCGGCCCGTTTGCGATCATAGGGAACTCGTTTGGCGCGATGGTCGCCCGCCACGTCGCGCACGCACTCGCGCCACAGTGCCTGGGCCTCGCGACGCTCGCGGGCGCATTCGAACTTGATCGCGCCCTGCGCGAGCTTCCCCCGCGCGAGGTCATGATTCACGATCACAGGATCCTCGAACTCGCGGGGGCAGCCCGTTCGGACTTTGAGGAGATGGCTGTGATCCACACCGAGCAAGCCCTTCGCGGGTTCGAACGCTACGTGTTGCCTGGCATTCGCGGCGCACAACTGCGGGTGCTCGCGCGACTCAACGCGACCTACACCGACGCATACGCGCCAGAGACTGAGCACCATGAGCCGTTCACTGCGCCAGCGCTGCACGTCTTCGGTAGGCAGGACCACGTCGTCGGGTTCGCCGACGGGCTCGCCGCAGCACGTCACTACCCGCGCGGCACGTTCACTGTGCTCGACGGCGCAGGTCACAACGTACACATCGAGCAGCCTGAGGTCGTCGGTGCGCTCGTACGCGACTGGCTGTCGCGCGCGGGCAGACACAAGCTACGCTGAAACGCACACTCACTGGGGCAGGAGAACCCAACATGTTTGACAAGGTGCTTTCTCGCGATGAAGCCCCGGCTGTGCTGGCCTACGTTCGGTCGCTGCTCGCTGCCGAGCGCTTTCACGGGCGGGTCCTCTACCAGTCGCTCGATCGGGTCAAGCAGTGGCACCTCGAGGTCGACAGAACAGTGCCAGCATGGTTCGCGGTGTCCGAAGATGGCGACTCGATTGAACTTCGTGATGGCGCTCTCCTCTTCGACGGAGAAGCCATGCCCCACGGCACGGAGGATCGGGTGCCCATCGTCGAACCGGCGTCACTCGGGTTCCCTGAGAGCCGCTACCTGTGGGGCGGATCCGCAGACGTCGACTGGCCAGTACTGCTGCAGCGGGTTGGGAAACGGTCGGTGCTCATCACGTTCGAACACGGCCGTGACCCATCGATGCGAAGCACAATGGTGATCGACACCGAGCTCGGCGTTGTCACGAGAATCCTGAACGTCTGCGAGCCTTTTCTGCTGCTCGTCGACATCGAGATCGGGCGGGGCATCGAACGGCTACGCCCGGATGCGTACCCAGAGCTTGAGGTCATCTACCCGGAATTCTGATCGTACGGGACGTCCCTCGCCGGCTAGGTCAAGTGAGGACCCCCGAAAGAAGGTCTTCTCCCCCGTAGTTCGCGTCGCTCAACTGGAAATCGCGCGATCATCCCGTACGGTTAAGTGAAGGCGCCGGGCGCCCGCCTGGCGGTTGGGGTAGCGACATGAGACGCATACGCGCGAACGCAGCGATCACTGGAGTGCTCGCTGGCGTGATGCTCGCGAGCGCGGCGGCGCTCACCGCGTGCACCGCGGCGTCGCCGCAACCGACGAGCACTGCGGAGGTCACGCCCACCCAGCCAGGCGACGTCGAATCAGGATCGGCTCCCGCAGTCATCCCCGAGTGCGACTCGGTCAATCCGGCAGCCCAGGCCGAGCAGACGAAGTTCCTCACGTCCTTCGGCAGGGAGCGCATCACTGCTCAGTTCGGTGAGACAGACCGGGCACTCTTCAACGAGTTCGCGAGCCCGAGCGCGCTCACTGCAGTGAAATCTGTCACGCAGGAGCGCAACTGCAACTGGGTCATTTACCTCGACAGCGTCTACCTCTACCAGCTCACTGCCGAGCTTCCGCAGAGCGCAATGAAGCCGCTCATCGCCGACCTGCGCACATCGGATTTCACGGAGTCATCGAGGGGGCCTGCGACTGTGTTCACGCAGGCGATCCAAACCGGCGACATGCGCGGCACGATCGGCATCTCACACTCGTTCATCGGCGACGTCTGGATAGTCCTGATCGAGAATTCGACAGCATTCTACGAGCAGTCTGCAATTGATGCGATCCTCACCGCGAATCCATCGCTCAAGCGCGCAACGACGACGTCGTGCGCCGAGCACGTGCCACGGCCCGCGATTACACGTGCCGCTGCGGATATCGCGTCGCGAACAGGCGAGCCTGACAGATGGGACGTGGAGCGCGCGATCGAACTGGCAGGCGAAACATTCGACGCATGCATGCCCCTCTCCTGGGCAGTTTTGCCGTCTGCCGGATCGGGAACCTCTTCCCCCACCCCCATCATGTTCTTCCACTACGGCGACTTCGTCGGCACTGATGCAGACAGTGGAATCGGGGTGTCCCCGCGGGTATCCCGAGTATCGAAATACTCGCTCGGCGTCGAGTACCGCTGGCAGCAGGACGGCGAACTCACGGCGCCGGGTAGCGCGGTCTCGACGTACACATGGGATGTTCCGACGAAGTCGATCATTCGAGACGGCCAGTTGCCGCCCGACTCATAGCCAAGTCAATCGCCGTGTGTGAGGTTCGGCCGGCGGTCCCTGCGGTGGCACCCGCGAGCAGGCTACGAACCGTAGACGAGCCGGAATCGCTCGCACAGTACCGGCATGTCGGGTTCGTACCCCTTCGGGCTCTCCGAGTGAAGCCGCCAATAGCGTTCGTGGATGGTTCGCCACGACGCGAGGGTGCGGTCGTCCTCCCCCTCCGCCCGGGCATGCTCCTCGGTCACCTCGTCGAAGGGCACGATCTCCACGCTCGTGGTGACAATGACCGCTCTCGGCTCACCGGCACCGTCGAGAATGATGCTGTATTCGCCAACCTGCGGCAGCGACTCTCCGGTGAACTCGTAGTCCCATACCGACGAGGCCGTGCCTGTCTTTGTCCCATCAAGCACGAGTTGGAGCAGGCTATCCGCGTGCTCCTTCGTCGCTCCAAACGCCCAGGCTTCCGGGATCTCCGCGGGCAGTGTAGGGTCACTCGCTCGACGCGTCTCCCAGAACTCGCCAACCGTGGTCGCTGCCGTCATACGGTGCGCCCCTCAGACGGGTCAGTCTTCGTCGTCCGCATCTTCCGCGTCATCGGCGGCGGCGTGAGCGTCGTCTGTATCGTTTTCATCGTCGTCGTCATCATCTTCGTCGTTGTCGAGGTCGTCGCCATCCTCGTCGCCGTCGTCGTCATCAACGTCGTCATCATCGTCGTCATCGTCGTCGTCATCGTCGTCGTCAGCGTCGTCGTGGCCGTCCTCGTCGTCGCCCTCGCCGAGGTCGACGCCGTCAAGATCGTCTTCGTAGTCCGCGTAGTCGTTCTCGAGCGCGTCCTCGTCGGCGTCATCGAGGTCGGCAAGTTCCGCTGCTGCCTGCTCCGCCGCGGCGTGCTCGGCGGCTGCCTCCTTCGACTGGCGCGACTGCGCGTCTCGATATTGCGCGAGCCGCTCAGACCACGGCACCCATTCGGGGGCGAGCATCGACCCCTCGCCCGGCAGCAGCTCCACCTCAAGTACCGTCACCGGCGCGTCCTCGTCGACTCGGGCAATCGCCGCAGCCCACCGCCATCCGGGGTAACCGGCGAGCAAGCTCTCGAAGAACACCGTGACCGTGCGCTCGTCGTTCACCTCGTAACCAGCGTCACCGCCAATCGACTTGGCATCGGTGATCTCTTCAAGCGCTGCGCGCGCCTGCGCACGAGACTCTCGGGTGAGGAGCACCGCGTCTGGTTCGATTGGTGTGCGCGCCTCGGTCGTCTCATCAGGCTGGGCTGACCCGTCGATGGCTGACTGTTCGGCGTTCTGCTCAGACATCGAAATCATCCGCCACTCGTCGCAGCATCGTGGCGACCTGGCGCGAAGCCTGCCGCTCTGGATACTGCCCGCCCTTGAGCTTGCCGCCAACAGCGTCGAGCAGCTTGACGAGGTCTTCAATGATCACTGCCATCTCGTCGGCCGATCTACGGCTCCTCTTCGCGAGCAGTGGCGTGTCGATCACTCGCACTGACAGTGCTTGGGGGCCGCGACGCCCCTCGCCGACGCTGTACTCGAGCCGACTTCCGGCACGCACCTCGGCGCCATCCGGGATCACCGACGCGTGCAGGTAGACCTGCTGTCCGTCTTCGCCCTGGATGAAGCCAAAGCCCTTGTCCTCGTCGTAGAACCTGACCTTGCCGTTCGGCATGTCTCGCCCTTCCCTTCGCGGCATCTGCCGCAGTGGCCTCTCGGCCAAACGTTTTCGTGCCCGGCCGTATGGCCGTGCGTTGACTAGCAGTCTAGCCGTTCGGCCGTTTAGAACTGTGCGAAACCACAGCACAGAGGGACTGTGCACAAGCGCGCGCTAAACTCGGTGGAATGAGCACCGAAGAAACCAGCACCCCGTCGCTGTTCGAGCGGATTCTCGCCTACGCGACGGTCTCGATCATTGTCGTCGCACTCGGGTCGTTCTTTGCGACGCTCATCGTTGGTATGAGTAACCGCCAGGCTGTCGCCGAAGGCTTCTGGCCGGTGGTCTACGGGATCTCGCTGTTCGCGCTTCCGATCGGGTTTGCGTTGCTCGTCGTCCTGCTGATCGTCGCGCAACGCCGCCGCAGCCGGGATGCCCGCCGCGGAACCGTCTAGCGAGGTTCGCCCGTTGAGTGGCACTCTCGCGCTCTCGTCCCTGATCGCCTCGCTCGACAGGGCAAGCCTGGATGCGCTCGTGCGCTCGCGCCGCGTGGCCGTCCCAGCTTCGGTCAACGACTCGCTCGATCTCGCAAGCGAGCTACTGAAGCCCGAGTCGATCTCCCAGGCGCTCACGCTGCTTCCTAGGAACCAGCTCACACGTCTCGCGCAAGCCGCCGACAGTGAAGGTGCTGGCGCGCCGAAGTCGATACAGATCGACGACCCTGTTGACGATGATGCAGCTAGGCAGCTTCGGGCGCGGGGATTGCTCGGTGCTGGCAACGCGGAGCTGCCTGAAGTCACCGCCGCCCTCGAGGCGTTGCTCGCCCTCCGTGGGCTGAGCGCCGCAGCGCTGCTCGAAGGCCCGTCACACGCATCCCCACGCGCTGACGTCGAGGCGGCAGACACATCATCCTGGTTCGCCTCCGCGCTCACGTCCACGGGACAGGCCGCATGGCTGCTGCGGGAACTCGGGCGCGCACCAGCGAAGCTCAACAGAAACGGCGACGTCGCCTCCGCCTGGCTGCGCACGGTTGAAGATCGGCTCGCGATTCCCCATGCCGGCGAACTCGTCATCTTGTTGCGCGCTGCGGATCTCGCGCACGCGTCTGACGGCCTGTGCACCTCGAACGGGGAAGACTGGCTCGGCGCGAGCCACGACGACAGGTGGATCGCTCTCGCAACGGCCGCGGTTGAGCTCATGCCGAGCGAGCTGCGCGGCCTCCTCACGAGAGCGACGGTGGGGTCGCCACTTCGTCCGGTCGTCGAGCATTTCCCCGAGCAGTTCCCGCTCGTGACTGACTCAACGCTCACCGCGATCGACAGGGCCGCAGGGCTGTGGGAACGCATCGGTCTGACAGTGTCGGGCAGCTTCAGCGAGCCCGGAATTGCCGTGCTTCGCGGCGAGCTGGGTCTCGACAGCAGGCCACGGCCACTCGGATTTCCCGAGCATGCCCCCGGCATCTACATTCAGCCCGACCTTTCAGTGATCGTCCCAGGCCCGCTTGGCGCCACAGAGGAGGAGGCGCTCGCGGCACTCGCCCTGCCCGAGCAGCTGGGGGTCGCGTCAACCCTGCGAATCTCTGAGGCCACGCTCTCCGACGCCTTCCACCGCGGCTTCGATGGCTCCGAGATTCGCAAGCTGCTCGAGAACCTCGCGCTCACCGGCATCCCGCAACCCGTTGACTACCTCATCACGACGCTGAGCGAGCGCGCCGGGAGTATCGTCGTGAGCCCCTTTCTCGGGGAGCAGTGGCGGAGTCGGATCGAGTTTGCGCGCCCCGAGCTTCGCTCCACGGTGCTCGTCGACCGTCGGCTTGCCCACCTGCAACTCCACGAACCTGAGCCCGAGGCGTTAGACCCGCTTGATGCGTTCACGGTCGCCGCACCAGTGCTCTACTCGCGGCTTCGAGCCGATCACGTGCTTGCCGCACTATTGGATGCCCGCTACCCAGCACGCGGCGCCGACGGTCTCGTTGCGGCAAAGGACGGCCGAGAGCGCACAGTATCTCCCAAGGCTTCCGCCCCCACGGTCGCTACCGACGCTTCCGAGCGCCGAGGATCTGCCGCTGAGGCACTCGTCGAACGGGTACTCGAGTCGGCGAGCGATGGGCCCACAGACACGAGCAGGCTCATCACGCTCGCGATCCGCGACCGCACTCGACTGAGCGTCAGTGTCGAGATCCGGGGCGAAGCACGAACATTCGCGATCGTGCCTGTGTCACTCGCTGGTGGCCGCATGCGCGCACTGGACGAGACCGCCGGCGTCGAGCGGACGTTGCCACTCGAGGCGATAACCGAGATTACGCAGCTCAATTAGCGAGAGCGATGCGCCGTTCGTGCGCCCCTGTCGCAGTGTTTGTCGTCACACCCCTCCGGGCTACACTGGCAAAGTCTATGTAGTTTGATGGGGGTTTCAATGTTGAGAATAACTGGCGCGCTCCTCGCCTCCGCTCTTGTCTTTGGCGCGACAGTTTCGGCAGACGCGCCCGCCGCGATCGCCGCTACTCAAGCGCTCCCCCAGACAACGTCGACCCCGGCGCAGCAGCTCGAGCCAGAGTCTCCTGGCGGCGTCGAAGGCCCCGAGCTACCTGAGGCCCCCGCTCCCGTCGGAGCCCCGACAACGCCCCCAGAGATCGTCGGGGGTAGCGCAGTTGTCGGCACCGCTGTGGCGGCAAGCCTCGGCGTCTGGCCGGATGCCGAGCTCGAGTTCGAACTGAGCTGGCAGCGTGACGGTGTCGACATTGGCGGCGCGCTCGGCGCGAGCTACACGCCGCAGCCAGACGACCTCGGCGCCGCCCTTCGCGCCGCGATCACCGCGACCGCGCGAAACGGCGAGTCCCTCACAGTCTTCACCGAGCCAGTCATTGTCGGGCCAGGTTCGATGAGTCTCGCGGCTGTGAGCCTCACAGGCACCCCAGCCGTCGGAAGCACGTTGCAGGCATCGCTCGCAGAGCCAGCACCCGGCGACGCCATGCTCACGTTCCGCTGGAACCGCAACGGCGTAACGATTCCGGGTGCAACCGCGGCCAGCTACACGCTCACCGCCGCCGACCTTGGCAAGGCGATCACTGCAACTGTTGAAGCTTCGCGCTACGGTTACAGCGGGGCCGTCTGGTCCTCGGCGCCAACGCGCGCAGTCGTTGCCGGTGCACTCGCGTCGAAGAAGCCCACGATCTCGGGCACCGCCGCCGTCGGCTACACGCTGACTGGCGCTCCCGGCGCCTGGGGTCCCAAGCCCGTCAAGCTGCAGTACCAGTGGCTGCGAAACGGTGCCGCCATTCCCAAGGCGACGGGTGCGACCTACAAGCTCGCCGCTGCCGATATCGGCAAACGAATCACCTTCCGTGTCACCGGAACACTGGGCGGGTACGGGACAGTGTCGCAGACCTCCGGCGCTAGCGCGGCCGTCCTGCGATCGCTCGCCACTGCTCCCGCCCCGGCCGTTTCGGGCACCGTGAAGGTCGGGCAGACCCTCTCCGCGAAGCCGGGAGCTTGGAAGCCTGCCCCGGTCTCCCTGTCGTACCAGTGGCTTCGCAACGGATCGGCCATCAAGGGCGCGACGAAGAGCACCTACAAGCTGACCTCCGCCGACGGTGGCGCGAAGATCAGCGTCAGGGTGACCGGTAAGAAATCGGGCTACCTCACGGTCGCCAAGACCTCAGCGGCCAAAGCTGTGCCCCGCGTCCTTGGCACAGCGAAACCAGCGATCTCGGGCACGAAACTCGTCGGCTCGAAGCTCACCGTGAATCGCGGCAAGTGGACCGCAGGGGCCTCGCTCAAAACTCAGTGGCTCCGCAACGGGGCAGCTATCACGGGCGCGACGGGCACCACGTACTCGCTCACCGCGGCGGACGCGGGCAAACGAATCTCGGTTCGCGTTACCGGGAGTAAGTCGGGGTACACCGCCGCGTCGCAGACCTCGGCAGCGACCGGAAACATTGGCTACCCATCGCGCACCAAGCCCGCGAGCTCCTGGAACTGCCCGGCCTGGGCTCCGATCAAGGGTAATGCGAACTCGATGATTTACCACGTCAAGGGCGGCCAGTACTATTCCAGGACCAAACCTGAGGAGTGCTTCACAACGGCTGCCGCTGCGCAGCGCGCCGGATACCGCGCGTCGAAGCGCTAGCAGGCGACAGGTGAGGCAGACTTTTCTCGTCTGCCTCACCCTTCTCTGGTCGCGCGTCTAGATGACCCTGTCGTTGCCACCGTCGACGCTCAGGTGCGCGCCTGTCGTAGCGGGGAACTGCTCGCAGAAGGCGACGACTGCCTCAGCTACCGTGACGCTTCGCACCTCCGTTCGGAGAAGGTTGCGGGTGCGGTATTCCTCCACGCTCAGTCCGTAGTTCGCCGCGCGAGCAGCGAGGAGTTCCGGCGTCCAGATCGCAGTGTCAAAGACGGCGTCTGGCTCAACCTGGTTGACCCGGATACCGTCGGCGGCCCATTCGAGCGCAGCGACCCTGGCGAGCTGTGCCGCAGCGGTCTTGCTCGCCGAGTAGGCAGCGACGCCCGGCCCAGGCGCTGCAACATTCTTTGTCGAGACGAGCACAACGCGTCCGCCGTTTGGCGCGAGCGAGAGCACCGGGTGCACTGCGCGGAACAGCCGCGCCACGGCCGTGACGTTGACGCGAAATGCGCGGTCCCACACCTCATCGTCGAGCTCCGCGAGCACCTGGCTCGTCGGGAAAATGCCTGCCGCGACCACGACAATGTCGACGCCACCGAACTCGCGGACCGCAGTCTCCATCGCTGCGTCGATAATCTCGGGCGCGCTCACATCCCCTGTCACACCGCGCCACGAGTCACTGTCGCTCAGCGTTGCGACCTCGGGGTTCAGATCAATCCCCACGACAGCTGCGCCCTGCGCCAAGAGTAGTTCGGCGATGGCCTTGCCAATGCCCGACGCCGCACCCGTGACGATCGCCACCTCGCCACCGAGGGGCTTCGTCTTCTTCCGTGAGAGCTTCGCCTGCTCAAGCGACCAGTACTCGATATCGAACGATTCTGCTTCCGAGATCGATCCGTACGTGCCGACAGCGTCGGCAGCGTCGATGACGTCGAGTGTGTGAAGCGCGACATCTCCCGCCACTTTCAGGTCCTTGGTCGTCGCGCCTGTCACAAGCAACCCGAGCTCCGGATCGAGCACGACGCGCGGGGCCGGGTGCAGCTCAGAGACGTCCGCAGTCGCGCGGGCGGCATTTCGGGCGAAGTATTCGCGGTAGGTGGCCGCATAGGCCTCGACGTCACGGCCAACCATCGGCGTGCGCTTCGTGTGGATCACGTGCTCGGGTGTCGCAGTGCCCCGGCTCGTGAGCTCGGCTGCCTCGGGCCGGGCGGCGAACTCCGCCCCGCGCGCGGAGCGCGTCTGCCGAACAAGCATCGGAGCCCCAGCCGCGCGCGACACGTCTCTGCGGAGCGTCGCGAGCTCAACCGCAGTGCCAGACGCAGGCGTGAGCTCGCCCGGCTCGCCCCACGAGTCGACTCCAAGGTGGGCCTCCGCGAGCGCCACGAGCTCGCGGTGTCGCGCGAGCGCCGCGTCGGCGTCGTCGGCGAACGTGAAGAGGCCGTGGTTTCGCAACACCACGGCGTCAACCCCCGAGACATCACTGTCGGCGACGAGCCGCGCGAGTGGGAAGCCTGGCATGACGTAGGGCAACACGAGCACTCGCTCGCCGAGCACGGCGACAAGATCGGCGTCTGAGAACCCACTGTTTGTGAGCGTGACAATTGCGTTGGCGTGGGAGTGCAGCACGGCTTTGCCGGGCAGATACGCGTGGAGCAGCGCCTCGATCGATGCCGTCGGTGCCGCGGCATCGAGCGACGCCTGGCGCAGCTCGTTCACCATTGTGACGTCGTCGAGCTCGGCGAGAGTGAGGAGCTCAGCGAGCCTGTCGCGCCGCAGCGGGGCAAAGCCAGGCGCCTCAATTGTGCCGAGGTCCCACCCGCTCCCCTTCACGAGCACAAGGTCGACAGGGGCGCCCGTGACGTCGACGCCGACGGTCTTGATCGACGTGTTGCCACCGCCGTGGAGCACGAGCGACGGGTCGCCACCGAGCTCTCGACTGACCCGGACGATGTCTTCGAGGTCGCGCTGCAGATCGGTTGTCACTTGTATTCCTCCCAGACGGGTCCCATTGCGGTGATGATGCGGTCGAACATCGCCGCCTGTGCGGCGTACTGCGTTTGCTCGGGCCCCGGCTCCACGACGAGGTCAGGATCGGGTTCGACCCGCCACGCAGCCATGTCGCAGCCGATGCCCGTCGCTGCGAGCGAGGCCACACCGCGGGCTCCGAGCTCTGTACCAAGCTGCCTACGCATGGGGTGCCCGACGACGTCTGCGAACATCTGCGCCCACTGCGGGTTCTTCGCGCCGCCGCCCGCGAGGGTCCACGGCGCCTCGCTGAGTTTGGCCTCGCTACTCGTCACCTTCTCGATCTGCACGCGGTGGTACTGCGTGATACCTTCGGCCACCGCCCTGGCAACGTGGGCGTACCCGTGGCTGCCCTTGATACCAAGAAGCGTGCCCGAAGCCCCCAGGTGCTCTGGGGCGCCGTGGATGAACGGGAGGAAGATGAGCCCATCGGCGAGCGGTGGTACATCCCCCGCAGCTTCAAGTAGCTCCCGGGGAGAGACAGGGTGCTCGGCGCGATCACCGAGCACGTTCGCCGCCCACTCGATGCTCGCCGCCGATGTGGGGGCGACCTCCATAGCGAGCATGAAGCGCGGATCCGGGAGGAGCGCATTGATCGTGACTCGCGGCGGCTCAGCGTCTGCTGGCACGACAACGCTGTTGATCGCCCAGGTGCCAACGATGACTGTGACGTCGCCGCTCTCTGTCGATCCTGCTCCGAGCGGGCTCGCCACGCAGTCCATGCAGCCCGCGACAACGGGCACGCCAACGGGCAGGCCCGTCAGCGCGGCGGCTTCAGCTGTCACCGCCCCGACTACCTCGTCAGACGGGTGCAGCTTGGGCAACAACCGCATGAGGTCTCGAGGAACTCCGAGCATGTCGAATACCGCCGGCTCGTACTCGCGCGAGCGGAGGTTCACGAGCCCGCAGCCCGACGAGTCTGACAAGTCAGCGCTCGGCGCGCCCGTGAGGCAGACGGTAATCCAGTCTTTGCAGGTGAGCGCCCAGGCTGCCGTGTCGAGGGTCTCTGGTTCGTTGTCGTGCAGCCAGCGCAACAGCACGCCGGGCTGCGCGGCCCACGGCATCGAGCCGCTCAACTGGCGTACCGACTCGACAACCGCAGGGTCGAGCCCTGCGACGATCCGCTCCGCGCGGCTATCCGTCGAGGCAATCGCGGTGCGCACTGGCGCAAGCGCTTCGTCGACGAGATACAGCCCGTTGCCGTGGCCTGTGGCCCCGATCCCGCGCACGATCCAGCCGTCGCGCACGAGCCCATCGTGGAGCTCGCGCAGCACGCCTGCGACGACGTCCCAGAGCGCACGCATGTCGATCTCCTGGCGTTCGCGCGAGACTGCGACGCGGGGGTTCGGGGCCGAGACAGTCGCGATCTCGTGACCGGCCTCGTCAAACGCCGCAGCTTTCGCGCTCGTGAGCCCCACATCGATTCCGATGACACACGTCTTCATCGTCTTCCCTACCCCTGTTCTGTCTGCAGCGCGCGCGGCGCAAACCGCCGCACGGCCTGCCTGTAGCGCGCGAGTTCCTCAGCCGCGAGGTCGTGCGTCCAGCCAACGTGTTCGGTGAGCACTGCGGCGGCCCGTGGCGCCGCAGTGAGCCCGACATCGCTATTCAACGCGATAGTCGTGCGGCGAAGCAATACGTCCTCAAGCGTGACGGCGCCCTCCTCGCGCACGGCGTAGACGAGTTCAGCGGCAATCGCTCCAGTCTCGTCGTCAACGACCTCAGTCAGCGCAGGAGCGCCTGCGGCGAGCGCCGCGATCTCCCAGGCAAGCTCGCCGTAGACCGTTGCGAGTCGCTCCGCGGTGCGCGACGGGAGGGAACTCGCGGCCACGAACCTGGAGCTGAACTCGTCGATGTCGACCGCGGGTGCGCCGGGGAACGGCAGCTTGTCGGTCTGTGAGCGACGGTGCGGCACACCGAGCGCCTTCTCGATCACCTTCAGCGCCTGCACGCCGAGCGCGCGGTGCGTCGTGTACTTGCCGCCGATGAGCGTGAAGAGCCCCTGCGACTCCCCAGTATGCGCGACAATCTCGCTATCGCGCGTCACCGACGACGGGTCGGTGAGGTCCGCGACGTACGGGAGCGGGCGGACACCTGAGTACGACCACAGCACATCGGTGCTCGTGAGCTGCGCGCCAGGCAGGATCGTGTTGACAGCCCGCAACAGGTACTCTGTCTCGTCGCCGTCAGCAATGATTTCGTCGATCGAGTCGTCGTACGGCAGATCTGTCGTGCCAAGCATGTACTTGCCGTTGTGCCACGGCAACACGAACATCGGTCGGTTGTCGTCGGGAGACTCGAAGAAGATGCACTTGTCGGGCGCGGTCGGGAAGGCATCGACGATGAGGTGGCTGCCCTTCGTCGGCCCGATCCTGCGCTCGTGTGCGCCGTCGAGGTCAAGCACTGAATCCACCCACGGGCCCGCGGCGTTGATCACCACTGGAGCGCGCAGCGACCGCTGCTCGCCAGTCTCGCGATCCCGATACACCACCCCGGCGACCCGACCGCCCTCGTGGATGAGCGACAGCACCGGCGTGTGGGTAAGGATCGTCGCGCCATTGCGCGCAGCGTCGATCGCGATCTCCACCGCGAACCGCTCGGTGACGGGCACATGTGCGTCTTGGAACAGCCCGCCCCACTTCACGCCGCCGGCTGCGATGCCCGGGAAGTCGCGCTTCAGTCCGCGCGAGAACACGATGCGGTTGAACGGCAGCTTCTTGCCGAGCGAGAGCACGTCGTGGAAGATGAGGCCGCACGAGAGCAGCCAGCCGGGGCGCGACCCCGTCTTCGTGAAGGGAATAAGCATCGGGTACGGGTGCACGAGGTGCGGCGCCGTGCGCAGCAGGATATTGCGTTCCCGGATCGATTCGAAGACAAGCGGAATCTCGAACCGCTCAAGGTACTTCAGGCCACCGTGAATGAGGCGGGAGGAGATCGCCGAGGTGCGAGCGGCGATGTCGTCCTGATCAATCATCACGACGTTCAGGCCGCGCCTGGCCGCCTCGCGAGTAATCGCGAGACCGTTAATTCCAGCGCCGATGACGACGACATCAGCTGCGCTCGGTTCGGCGTAGGTACGGAGGGTAGGCAATGCAGGGGTCCCTTCAAACCGATGGGCGCCCGGTGGGCGCCCATCGAGGTGGTATCAGTTCGCGAGTGTCTGGTAGAGGTCGAATGCCTCTTCTGGGGTGAGCCCGTCATGGACGACGCCACGAACGGCCGAGAGCATGGCTGCCGGGTGCTCTGACTGGAACACGTTGCGCCCCATGTCAACGCCTGCAGCGCCCTCCTGCATCGCGCGGTAGGCGACGCGCAGCGCCTCCGGCTCGGAGACCTTCTTGCCGCCAGCGATAACAATCGGAACCGGGCACGCGCTCGTGATTGTTTCGAAGCCCTCTTCGACGTAGTAGGTCTTCACGAAGGCAGCGCCAAGCTCTGCGCTCATGCGGGTCGCGAGCCTGAAGTAGCGTGCGTCGCGAACCATGTCCTTGCCGACTGCGGTCACGGCGAGCACCGGGATGCCCGCTGCCTGGCCCTTGTCGACGAGCGTCGTCATGTTCTTGATTGACTTTGTCTCGTTCTCGGCGCCGACAAAGACCTGCACCGCGAGTGCGGCCGCGTCGAGGCGAACGGCGTCATCGATCGAAACGGCGATCTCCTCGTTCGATAGGTCGGTGAGCACGCTCGAGCCGCCAGAGGCGCGGAGCACGATGCCCTTGCCGTTGTCGGCGGGGATCGTCGTGCGCAGCGCACCCCGAGTGCACATGAGCGCGTCGGCCTGCGGCACGAGCGGAACGATCGAGCGGTCGAGCCGCTCGAGACCCGAGGTGGGGCCCTGGAAGTAGCCGTGATCGAAGGCAAGCATCACTGTGTTGCCGTCGCGGGGGTCAAAGATACGCGAGAGACGCGCCTTCGTTCCCCAGTCCTGGCCAGCCTGGCCCTTGAGGTGGAAGCCCTCACGCGCGGCGGTGCCGCCGGTGAAGTCGGTACCTTCGCGGAGGTCGTCGAGGTCAGCCATTGGTGTTCTCCTTTTGTTGTGAAACGGAAGCTGTGGGCTCAGTCTCAGCGGCAGGCGCACGCGTGACTGATGCCTTGAATCGTGAGAGGGTCGAGCGGCCTGTCCCTGTCGCGAGCGACGCAACGATGACGACGAGCACGACGAGCACACCCTTGAGCACGTTCTGCGCGCCGACAGACCAACCGACGAGATTGAGGAGCCCAGAGAGCAGCACGAAGAAGAGCGCTCCAGTCCAGGCGCCGATGGGCACCGGGCGTCCGCCCGAGATGAGGGTGCCGCCGATCACCACGACCGCGATCGAGTCGAGCATGTACGAGGTGCCAAGTACCGTGCTCGGCGAGATGAAGGCCGCGAGCAGGGCGCCAACGAGGCCTGCGAAGCCTGCGCAGAGAATGTAGGCGGATGCGGTGACGAGCGTGACGGGGAGACCCGCGCGCTCAGCCGCCTTCGCGCTCTGGCCGACAGCGATCACCGAGTGCCCGAAGCGGGTGCGGCGCAGCACGAACCAGATGACGATCGTCACGGCGAGCACGAACACCGCGATCAGCGGGACGCCGAGGAGTTTCGCGGTGACGAGCTCGCGCAGTGACTGGGGAGCGCTACCGCGAGCCGATCCTGCAAGCAGCAGGGTCGCGCTCGTGACGATGAGGCTCGTGGCGAGCGTCGCGATGATGGGAGGAACGCGCAAGAGCAGGATCGCTGCGGTACTCACGAGGCCAGCTGCGAGGCCAGCGACGACGCCAGCAAGCACGCCCGCGAGCGCGCCAGCCGAGGATGCGACAAGCACTGACACGTACGACGACATCGAGATGATGGTGCCGACCGATACATCAATGTTGCCTGGTCCGAGGGTGATGACGAGCATCTGACCGAGCGCGACGAGTACGAGGAACGGTGCGAGGGACAGCGCTTGCGTGAGCGGGTCAAGGGGAGATCCAGGACGGACGGAGATGATGATTCCCCAGACGACGAGCACTCCGATAAGCGACCAGCCCCAGGCGGGCCAGACAAAACCCCGGCGCGGGGTGCGATCAGGATGTAGCTGCGTGTTCATCGCGCGATCCTCTCCGTGATGATTCGACCCGCGAGCACAGCGAGCACAATGATTCCCTGCGCTGCAGACTGCAGACTTGAAGGCAGGTTAATGAGGCTGAGGAGGACCGTGATGAGGCCAAGCGTGACGGCGCCGATCGTGACGCCGATGGGCAAGGCACGACCGCCAGAGAACGTTCCGCCGCCAAGAATCACCGCTGCAATCGTCATGAGCGTGAACTCACTTGCCGAGTTGATGTCGCCCGACCAAGTCTGGGAAGCGAGCAGCAGGCCCGCGAGCACAAGCATTCCGGCGGCAATCACGTAGGCGCTGACGCGCGTACCGATAAGCGAGATGCCTGCCTTCTCGAGCGTTGGCGCCTGCGAGCCCAGCGCGCGGATGCGCATGCCGACCTTCGCTCGACGCGAGATGAACCAGCCGAGCAGCGTGGCGAGCGCGATGAGCACGATCGGCGCCGGGAACGCTGTCGGCCGCCACTGCGAGATCGCGGAGAGCCAGGCAGGCGTCTCACCGCCGGGCGTCGGGCTAATCTGCAGGCCGATACCGAGCCAGACAAACGACATGCCGAGGGTGACAATGATCGAGGGCACCCCGTGCCGCTGCACGACGTAGGCGAGCACCGCGTACACCGCGAGGATGCCAGCGATGAGGAGCACTGCGATGCCCGGCGATCCCCCGAGCAGCCGCGCAGAGATCACAGTGACGAGCCCGACAAGGTAGCCGACACTCAGGTCGATGTCGCCGACGCTCATCATGATCATCTGGGCCTGCGCAGCAAGCACAAGCGGCACCGACGACATGAGCATGAGGGTGAGGCCCGGAACGCTGAGAATTCCAGGCTGCAAGAACGCGGTGATCGCAAAGATCACGGCGAGCGCGACGAACGAGAGCAGCGCTGGCGATCCGTTCTGGGCCCCGGCGCGCAAGCGCTCGCGGGCGCTCGGCGCAGACGAAATGGTTGTGCTCATCAGTTCTCCTCCGTCAGCCGGGGGTCTACTCCGAAGGAGTCGGCGATGATCCGATCCTCGGAAATCTCTTGGTTCGCGAGCTCACTCACGATTCGGCCCGAGCGGAACACGTAGACGCGGTCGCAGTGGGCCATCTCGCCGTTCTCAGTCGAGTACCAGACGATCGATCGCCCGCGGGAAGCCTCAATACGCATGAGCGCGTAGAGTTCGTTCTTCGTTTTCACGTCGACGCCGCGGAAGGGGTCGTCGAGGAGCACGAGGGGCGCATCCGTCGCGAAGGCTCGAGCGACGAGCACCTTCTGCTGGTTTCCACCTGAGAGCGACGTGATCGGGGCCTTCGCACCGCCCTTCACGTTGAGTCGCTGCACCCACTCGGCAGCGAGCACGCGCTCACGTGCTGCGGAAATCACACCGCCGACGGAGAGCTGGCGGGCGGCTGAGACCGTGAGGTTCTCCGCGACAGACCAGAGCGGGAAGATTCCGCTTGTCTGGCGGTCGCCAGGCACGTATGCCCTGCGCCCTCGCACGTCCACGCCGCGCGAGCCAGACCACAGGCGCTGCAGCAGCTGCTCCTGGCCGTGCCCCGCAAGGCCCGCAAGGCCGATGATCTCGCCGCTGCGCACGGCGAACGTTTCGTCGCCGGCGGCGATCTGGGCGACAGTCTCCCCCACCGCGGCGACGGGAGAATCGTCGATCGCTTCGACGTTCTGCATCACCGCAGTGTCGGCGTGGACGCCGCCGCCCATGATTGAGAGAAGTTGGTCTTCGTCGGTCTCGGTCGCGGGCAAGATCTCGACAACTTTGCCGTCTTTCATCACCGCGATGCGGTCGGCGTTCGCGAGCACCTCCTGCATGCGGTGGGAGATGAGGACCATGCCGACGCCACGCTCCGCGAGCTCACCGAGCGCCGCGTACATCTGCCGCGTCGCATCCATGCTGAGCGACTCGGTTGGCTCGTCAAGGATCAGCATCGTGAGCTTCGGGGTGCACATCGCCCTGGCGATCTCAACCATCTGTCGTTGGGGCATCGAGAGCGAACTCGTGCGCCGCACAATGCTGATCCCGTGGCCGGGGAACACCCTGTCGAGCGTCTCAGTGACCTGGCGCTCTGCACGCTTCTTCCAGCTCCAGCCACTGGCGGAGTCACTTGACAACGCGATGTTCTCGGCGACCGTGAGGTCAGGGCACAGCGCGAGCTCCTGGTAGATCATCCGAACACCGGCCCGAGCGGCGGCGCGCTGATCCCACGCGCCGCCCTCGTGCCACTGCACCGTTCCGGTGTCGGTTGATTCGCGGCCGGCAAGCACGCGCATGAGCGTGCTCTTGCCTGCGCCGTTGTGGCCGACAAGCCCGAGGATCTCCCCCGCTGCGACAGTGATATCGATTCCCGCGAGTGCGAGCGTGTTCCCGTATCGCTTCGACACCGCCGTCGCTTGCAGCAGGTCGTGCGCGGGCTTCGCCCCCGCCACGCGGGTGCTCTCCGTCTGGGTCGTCATCGGGTTCTCCTTGTGAGCTTGTCGGCCGGGGGTTACTTCTGGGCCGGAGCCTGGACTGCTTCGCCTGCGAGGAGTGCCTTGATCGCGGCGTCAGTCGACTCCTCGTCCCACTGGTTCGCGGCGTACTCATCGGCGCCGAGAGTCTCTACCCAGTAGTCGAGGCTGTCCTTGGTGACCTGGACGAGCGGCAACACGACCTGCTCGGGAACCTCTTCGCCGCGCTCCTTCGCGAGGGCGACGTACATCGCGGCGATAACCTGGCCCGGATCGGTGAGGGCAGCGAATGAACCGTTGTCAATGCCCTTGTCCTTCCAGAAGCTCAGCGACTTGCCGTCGGTGTCGAACACAACAACGGGAGCCTCGCGGTTGGCCGACTCGAAGGCCTGCACAACGCCCATTCCGCCGATGCACCCTGGAACTGCAGCAATCTCAGGCATCGAGCCGAGGATCGCGACGATCTCCTTCTGCGCGGTCGCCGCATCGCAGAAGCCGTTGACCTCAGCCGCGACCTTCACGTCGGGGTGCTCGGCGAGGATCTCCTGCTGACGCGCGTTGAACTCTTCCTCCGGCTGCGAGCCGATCACGCCGCGGTTGACAATCACGTTGCCCTTGCCGCCGATGGCCTCGAGCGCGGGCTCGAGGGAGTCGGCGCCCCACTGACCGTAGTCGTTGCGCACGACAGTGCCGCAGCTCGTGTCCATATCGGCGTCGAGGATGACGACGTTGATGCCAGCGGTGCAGGCCTCTTCAACGACGGGCACGAGGGCTGTCGAGGAAGCAGGGATCACCATGAGTACGTCAGGGTTCTGCAGCATGAGGCTGCGGATTTGCGAGGCCTGCTCTGTTGCGCTGTTCTCGCCGGGCGCATTCACCACTGAGTAGTCGGAGACGATTCCCTCGCCCTTGAGCTTCTCGGCCTCCTGTTCAAACTTGTCGATGAGGGTGAGCCTCCACCCGTTGACGAACCCGTTCGACAGCGCGACTTTCAGGCCCTTCGGGTCGCCGCCAGCCTGGCCCTCGTCCGCAGGCTGTGCCGCGCCGGAGCAGCCGGCGAGCAGCAGCGCTGCCGCACTCGCGGCAGCGATTCCGCCGATCAGGCGGCGGTTGATCTTGAACTTCATTGTTGTCTCCTGGTCGCTCCGTTGCGCGGCTCGGATTTCATCTCCGTGCCACAAGATCTTCATCATCCTGTAATAACCAACTGGTAATGACGAGTTGGTCGTGACTAGATTAAAGTGAAGTCATACCGCTGTCAATTCCGAAGCGTGCACCACCCGCAAACCGTTATGCTCGGGCGAGACCATCGCTCAGTCAGGAAGGCAAGCAATGCAGAGTCCAGTCGCACCAGGGTCACTCGACCGCTTCGCGGACGCGCCCCTGTGGCAGCAGCTCTCAAGCGCTCTCAGGGAGGAAATTGACGCAGGGCGCCTCCTCCCCGACCAAGCGCTGCCCTCGGAATCAGAGCTCATCAATCGCTACGGCGTGTCTCGCACCGTCGTCAGAGAGGCGCTCGCGGACCTCGTGCGTGCCGGCCTCATCTACAAAGTTCGGGCCCGAGGTTCGTTCGTCTCACCACGCCGCCCAGAACTGAAGTTTGTGGGGTCGATGATGGGGTCCTCAGCCGACCTTGAGGCGACCGGGCGCATCATCACCACCAAGGTCATTCACTTCGAGACCGATGTCGCCGACGCGAAGCTCTCGGAAGAGCTCCAGATCGGCGTCGGCGATCCTGTCATTCGGCTCCGCCGACTCCGCTTCGTCGACACCGCCCCCTGGCTCCTCGTTGACACCGTGCTGCCCGAGCAACGGTTTCCCAACCTTGCTCGCGCAAACCTCGAGAACCAGTCGCTCTACGATCACCTTCGCAGGCACTACGGCGTGCACCCAAGCGGCGCCGACAGGTGGATAAGTGCGGTCAATCCGTCGGGTGAGGATGCCAAGCTGCTGCAGCTGCGCCCTGAGGACCCAATACTCGCGATCGATTCCATCGCCTGGGACGCGCAGGGAGTTCCCTTTGAGCGCTATCACGCCCTGCACCGAAGCGACGGCAATAGGTTCTACCTGGGCATTCGGTAGCGCCGTCACACACGCCCAATGCGCAGCGAACCGGGGTAGAATGGCCAGTTATGACTCTCGGCCCCCTCATTGTTCAGAGCGACCATACCGTGCTGCTCGAGGTAGCGCACCCCGACGCTGAAGACGCGCGGCACGAACTCGCCGTCTTCGCGGAACTTGAGCGCGCCCCCGAGCACATCCACACGTACAGGGTGACACGTCTCGGGCTGTGGAATGCTCGTGCGGCAGGGCACACCGCCGAGGAGATTCTCGACACACTCAACCGTCACGCGAAGTTCCCCGTGCCGAGCGGTGTCGCATCGGAGATCGCCGACACGATGCGTCGCTACGGCAGACTCACAATCGAGCGCGACGCCGAGGGCCAGCTCATCCTCCGCTCCGACGACGCCGCAATCATGCGGGAAGTGTCGTCGGCGAAGAAAATCGCGCCCCTGCTTGGCAACAAGATCGACGACCTCACCGCCCCCGTCGAAGCCTGGGCCCGCGGTGAGCTCAAGCAGCAGCTCGTCGCCCGGGGCTGGCCGGCAGAAGACCTCGCGGGATACAGGCCAGGCGAGCCCTACGACATTTCGCTCGAGGAGGGCGACTGGGAGCTCCGCGACTACCAGGCTAAGGCAGTTGAGGCATTCCAGCGTGGCGGCTCTGGCGTTGTCGTGCTCCCCTGTGGCGCGGGCAAGACCTTGGTTGGCGCCGCATCGATGGCAGCTGTCGGCGCGAAAACACTGATCCTTGTCACCAACGCGGTGTCCGCGCGTCAGTGGCGCGACGAGCTGCTCAAGCGCACAAACCTCACCGAGGACGAGATCGGCGAGTACTCAGGCCAGGTCAAAGAGGTAAAGCCCGTTACGATCGCTACCTACCAGATCCTCACGAGCAAGCGAAAGGGCGAGTACGCGCACCTCTCGCTCCTCGATGCCCAGGATTGGGGGGTCATTGTCTACGACGAGGTGCATTTGCTCCCCGCACCCGTGTTCAAGCTGACAGCAGAGTTGCAGGCTCGCCGCCGTCTCGGCCTCACCGCGACGCTCGTGCGCGAGGACGGCCGCGAGGGCGACGTCTTCAGCCTCATTGGCCCCAAGCGCTACGACGCTGCGTGGAAAGACATCGAGGCGCAGGGCTTCATCGCGCCTGCCGAATGCTTCGAGATTCGCATCGATCTCCCCGAGAGCGAGCGGCTCGAGTACGCGATCGCTGAAGATCAGGATCGCTACCGCATCGCCTCCTCCACCGCCCAGAAGGAGCGCGTCGCCCGCGAGATCATCGACAGGCACGAGGGCGAGAGCATCCTCGTCATCGGGCAGTACATCGACCAGCTCGAGTCGATGGCTGAGGCGCTCGACGCTCCACTCATCACCGGGCAAACCCCAGTGAATGAACGTGAGGACCTCTTTAACGCGTTCCGTTCGGGCGACGAGAAGATTCTTGTCGTGTCAAAGGTCGCGAACTTCTCGGTCGATCTTCCCGACGCGTCGGTCGCGATCCAGATTTCCGGTTCGTTCGGCTCGCGTCAGGAGGAGGCGCAGCGCCTCGGCCGCTTGCTTCGGCCGAAGCAGACTGACGTCGAGGCGTCGTTCTACACGCTCATCGCCCGCGATACTGTCGACCAGGACTTTGCGCAGAATCGACAGCGCTTTCTCGCTGAGCAGGGGTATGCGTACACGATCCTCGACGCAGAGGACCTGGCGGCGGTGCGCTAGCCGGGACGGGTTCGGCAGTCTCGCCTGACCCCCATCGCCCGGCCCCGCCCAGCCCAGCTCCGGCTCACCCAGCCCGGCCCCGCCCAGCCCGGCCCCGCCCAGCCCAGCTCCGGCTCACCCAGCCCGGCCCCGCCCAGCCCGGCCCCGCCCAGCCCAGTGTCGCCGGACCCCACCTTCCCTTCCGAAGTGCCCCCTAGCTACTGCCGGCAAGGGCCTCTCCTGCAGCATTGGTCCTCTCTGGCCGGCCGGGAGGAGGCCGCACGAGGTGAGGCGAACCGACGACACGGTGCGCGAGCTTCCAGCCAGTTCATAGCAAATCATCAGAGACTGAGATCATGAACATTGAACGAAAAGGCCCCAGGATCCTCATCGTCGATGATGAGCCCAACATTCGCGAGCTTCTCAGCACCAGCCTCCGCTTCGCCGGCTTCGGCGTGCGGTCGGTAGGCAACGGCGCGCAGACAATCTCAGCAGTCCTCGAGGAAGAGCCAGATCTCATCATCCTCGATGTGATGCTCCCTGACATGAACGGCTTCAGCGTAACCAAGCGGCTGCGCTCGGCAGGGTACACGGCGCCGATCATTTTCCTCACGGCGAAAGACGACACTGAGGACAAGGTCGAGGGTCTGAACGTTGGTGGCGACGACTACGTCACCAAGCCCTTCAGCCTCGATGAGATCATCGCCCGGATCAATGCCGTGCTTCGCCGCACGATCCAAGAGGACGAGGAGACGATGCTCGAGGTCGGGCCGATTAGCCTCGATCAAGACACACACGAAGTCACAGTCTCTGGCACATCTGTTGAGCTCTCACCGACCGAGTTCAAGCTGCTGCGCTACCTCATGCAAAACGCAAACCGCGTACTGTCGAAGGCGCAGATCCTTGACCACGTCTGGGAGTACGACTTCAACGGCGACGCAGGCATCGTTGAGTCCTACATCTCGTACCTCCGTCGCAAGCTCGACCCGCTGACCGACGAGTCCCTCATCCAGACGAAGCGTGGTTTCGGATACATGCTGAAGGCTGACACGATCTAGTGACACAGCTGCGCGACTTCGGGAACCATTGGGCGGACGTCTCACTCCGGACGAAAATCACCATCGTCACGGTGTTCATCCTCTTCCTTGGACTCATCGTCGCGGGGGTGGGCACCTTCTCGGTGCTCCGCCCCATTCTCATCAACCAGCAGAGCGCCGAGCTTGCCCAAATCAGGAACGACCCCTCGGTGGTGCTTGCGCCCGGGGCAGACACCCAGCAGCTCACGCAAGACGACGTCACTGCGGCAAACGGGCGCTACTACGTTGCCGTCCTCGACCCGAACGGCGAGGTACGCTTCGACAACTCGCGGGACCGCCGACCCGGGTCCCTCCCCGACGTCGAGCGACTAGGCTTCTCACTCAAGGTCGCTGCCGCACACGAGGCGTCCTCGGCAACGCCTGAGGACATTCTGAGCGCCGACGGTACAAGGTGGCGCGCGGTCGTAACGATGCTGTACGTCGAAGACGCATCCGGCCAGAAGCACGCCTCCGGCGCCCTTCTCATCGCCGACTCGACGACAATCATCAACCAGCTCGTTGCGCAGTACGTGATCGTGTTCACCGGGTTTGGTATCGCGGTGATCCTGCTCGGCGCCGCGCTCACGCGCATCCTCATCACGACGACGCTGCTCCCGCTCGCAGAAGTCGAGCAGACAGCCCTCGAGATCTCGCGCGGCGACTTCTCAAAGCGGATCCTTGTCGCGAGCCCGCACACGGAAGTCGGCCACCTTGGTGATTCGCTCAACGTCATGCTCGACAGGCTCGACGGCTCCCTTGAGGACCGTGAGCGAACTATCGAGCGCATGCGCCGATTCGTTGGGGACGCAAGCCACGAGCTGCGCACGCCGCTCGTATCCGTCCGCGGCTACGCCGAGCTGTACCGCATGGGGGCTCTGCAGACGCCCGAGCAGGTGAGCCAGGCAATGGAGCGGATCGAGAAAGAAGCGATCCGGATGACGTCTCTCGTTGAAGACCTCCTCGCGCTCGCTCGACTCGACGAGCGCCGGCCGCTCGAACTCGCTCCCCTGCCCCTCAATCAGCTTGCCAAAGACGCGGCCCTCGACGCGCGCGCAGGGGCGCCCGACCGCGAGATCAGCGTCGTCGAAGATCCGCACAATCCGCAGGCACTTGGCGACGAGAACAAGATTCGCCAGCTCATCACGAACCTCATCGGCAACGCAAAACAGCACACGCCGGAAGGCAGCCCGATCGAGATTGTCGTGAGCGCGCTCCCTGCCCCGGAGCAACCGGTTGAAGATGCCCCCGTGGATCAGTCACCGTCGAAGCGAAACGGTGGGTCCTCGCCCGCGACAGGTAGCACCGGCGTGATCAAGGCAGTGCAGCCGCAGGCGATGACGCGCTTCGAAATCGTTGACCACGGCGAGGGTATCCCCGAGCAGGTTCGCGAGAAGATCTTCGGAAGATTCTGGCGCGCTGACAGCTCGCGAAACCGCGAGACTGGCGGCTCGGGCCTCGGCCTCGCGATCGTGAAGTCGATCGTCGAGGCGCACAAGGGAACTGTGTCGGTGCACGACACCCCAGGCGGCGGCGCGACATTCAGGGTCGACCTGCCTGCGGCAACTCCCGCAGATTCACCCGCCGTCCAGAAGACTGACGCGGAGGCCTAGTCGCGGGTGGACCCCGACTGCGCGCGTCACGCCTGGGCCGCCTTCAGCGTGCGTGCCACGCCGGGGCCCGCGCCAGCCGACTGGCCCCAAGTGCCAGAGCACATATATCTGGGATCTGCAGAAGACCTGACCAGGGGTAGCTCCTCGGGCATTTCGCCCGCTGATCTCATGGCCTAGCGTCGAAGATTACAGGCGTCGACGCACGGGGCTCCAGGACCCCGAGGCACCAGCCCACTGCCCGAGGTACGTGGTTAGCCCGCATTGCGACGGCGGCGCAGCACCTGATCAAGGTCAGGCATGCCATCCGCCGTGTCGCCGACCACGCCGAGCTGGCTCAGCCTGGAGTGAGCGGCCGAACGGCTCTGCGCCTGTCCGCCGGTGCTTACGCCAGGCGCCGTAGCAGCCGCCCGATCCTTCGCCGCAGGCGTTGCTTGGTTCCCTTCGGCAGGCTGCTCAGAGCCCGCCTCAATGCGCCGCTGCCTGGCGACCTGCTCCCGCACCTCGCGGAGCAGGATCGAATCCGGCTGGTTCTCTCGGGGCGCGTACGCCCGCGCTTCGCGAGCCCGAGCGAGTGTCCGTGCCCGCTCGATCCGGTCCGCAGCCGCGCGCTGAGCGGCGGCGTGAGCAGCCGCCGAGTCACGGGTTTCGCCCGTCGCCGACACCTCTTCGAAGACGGGTTCGTCGACGGTCTTCGCGACTGCCTCCTGCTCCGCAGCGATCGGTGCAAGCTTCGCGCGCCCCGGAGCGAGTAGGACGAGCGTGCCGAGTCCGACGGTAAAAGCAAGCAGCGACCACAGCAGCACGGCGGGCCCAATCCCGGCGATGAGCATACCGAGGCCGACGAGCGAACCAACGACGCCGAGTAGGCCGGCCAGCGCGGCGATTGAACGTACCCGACGCACAATCGGCTTCCGAAGCTTCGCCGCCCGGTTCATCGCTACCTGCTTTCTTTGCATCTGCTGTGCTCGAATCTCCGCGCGGACTTGTTCTGCCCTCGCATTTGCTAGTTCGGCTTCCCGCTCGGCTTCCTGCCGCTTCTGAGCGGTTTTAAGGAGCCGCTCGTGCGCGAGCGCTTCACGCGCAGTGGCTTCAACTCGCACCTCATGCGGCACCTCTGCCGTCTCGGCAAGTACACGGAGTGTGCGCTGGAGCCGCAGCGCGTTCCGCTCGGCAGCGTTGAACTCACGGCGCCGAAACCATGCTGGAACGAGAACGACGGCCCAGAGGAGCGCGATGATGAGAAACATCACCCCGCCGCCAAGCCCGCCTGTACCCATGGGGCAACTGTAGCTAGCGCTTCTGCGGCCCGCACTCTCGGCGCGCCGCAAACAGCAGGGTTCCCAGCGTCAACCGTGCCCTCACTGAGCGAAAGAAGCCCACTACCCGGGGGGGGGCAGCCGGCTGGCTCGCGTTCAGATCCCGTTCGTCCGCCCTGACGCTGATGCGTCGAGCCGCGAAAGCATTGACCCGTGAACCTCTTCACGGGTGACAGCGAAGCTGTCAT
Source organism: Leucobacter sp. NPDC015123 (assembly GCF_043080205.1). Lineage (NCBI taxonomy): Bacteria > Bacillati > Actinomycetota > Actinomycetes > Micrococcales > Microbacteriaceae > Leucobacter > Leucobacter sp. NPDC015123. The sequence goes on from NZ_JBIBVH010000002.1 coordinate 65,288, forward strand.
GATCCCGCCAGGCGCCGTCAATGTGGATGTAGCGCAGTCGGCGCCCCTCGTATCGAAATCCGAGCTTCTCGGGTATGCGCAGCGACGCCGCGTTCTCCGGCCGAATACACAGCTCGACCCTGTGCAATCCGACTGTCGCGAAGAGGTAGTCGACGGCGAGTGCCACCGCTGTCGGCGTGATGTTTCGCCCTGCGTGGCCGCCGTCGATCCAGTATCCAATGCTTGCCGACCACAGAGCGCCCCGTGAAATGTCGGAGGCCGATAGCTGGCCGACCACCGCCCCATCGTAGGTGATCACGAAGGGCACGCCTCGCCCGTCCCGGTGCTGCTCGAGCATCCGCTTAATTGAGGGCTTCAGTGAGACCGTGCCGGGCACAGGCCCCACCCCGCCAGGGTGCGTCGCTTCCCATGGGGTCAACCAGTTTCTGTTGTCTCGGAGCAAGGCTTCAAGCACGCGGGCATCGCGGCGGCGGATCAGCCTGATGCCGACCCGCCCCGCATTCAAAGAGCTCGGCAGCTCTCCCCCGTCAGCGCCAAACATTTCCGTAAGGTTCGGCTATTCGCCGCGCAGCTTGTCAGCGAAGCCGATCACCCAGTCGCGGATCTCGTCACCGAGTTCGGCGTGGTCGACTCCAAGGAGTACATTCGCCTTGATCCAGTCGGCTCGGTCTCCGGTGTCATAGCGACGTCCCTTGAAGATCACTCCGTACACGGGTGCATCCCCATCACCAGCGGCGAGCACATTGAGCGCGTCCGTGAGCTGGTACTCGCCGCCACGGCCGGGCTCGAGATCGTCGATGATGTCGAAGATCTCTGGGCGCAGCACATACCGGCCGATGATGGCGAGGTTCGACGGCGCTTCCTCACGGCTGGGCTTCTCGACGAGCTCCGTGATGCGCACAACGTCGGCGTCTTCGGTCGCCTCGACCTGGGCGCAGCCGTAGAGGTGGATGGACTCCATCGGAACTTCCATGAGAGCGACGACAGTCGCCTGCCGGGTGTTGTGCACGTCGACCATGCGGTCAAGGAGCGGATCACGAGCGTCAATCAGGTCGTCGCCGAGCAGCACAGCGAACGACTCGTTGCCTACGTGCATGCGCGCCCGTCCGACTGCGTGGCCGAGACCCAATGGCTGCCCCTGTCGCAGGAAGTGGACCTCGGCAAGCTCGCTCGCCTCGTGGACCTTGCCAAGCTTGTTGTCGTCGCCCTTGTTCTGCAGCGTGTACTCGAGCTCGGGAACTCCATCGAAGTGGTTCACGAGGTTGTCTTTGTTGCGCCCGGTGATGATAAGGACATCGTTCAGACCTGCGCTCGCTGCCTCTTCGACGACGTATTGAATCGCCGGCTTATCAACGATCGGCAGCATTTCCTTCGGCATTGCTTTGGTCGCGGGGAGGAAGCGGGTGCCAAGGCCAGCCGCCGGGATCACCGCTTTCACGACGCTCGCTCGGTTTTCAGTCATGAGGGTAAGCCTATCCCGCGGCCCCAAATATCGGCGTATCCGTGGGCCGTGCGGTCCAGTCTTCGGAGCTAGGCTGGCTGTGTGGATGAGAAGCAACAGCTGCGCAATGTAGTTCGAGCAGCCCGACTCACGCGTGCCCATTCACAAGCAGACTCTGGTTCGGCCGCAGACGCAGCGCTCACCGAGAATCTTGCTGCGGTCGCAACAAAGTTCGGCGCGACCCGAGTCGCGTGCTTCATCGGGGTGCGAGGTGAGCCTGACACCGCTGCGTTTCTTGCGTGGGCGCTCGCGGCGAACATCGAAGTACTCCTTCCACGTTCCCGCGCCGACGGCGCGCTCGAGTGGGCAACGTATGTGCCAGACGGGCTCGCACCGGGCGCGTTCGGGATCCCTGAGCCCCAGGGTCCACCTGTTCCGGACGGCGCTGCGACCGCGGGTGTGCTGTTTGTGCCTGCTGCCGCGGTCGACGAAACCGGCGGCAGACTCGGCTGGGGCCGCGGCTTTTACGATAGGGAGCTCACACGGATTAGGGCGGCCCGCACCCGCCCGCCTTCCGTGTTTGCTGTTGTGTGGGAGTCCGAAGTTCTCCCGGCTGTGCCGCGGGAGCATCACGACGTCCCAGTCGATGGGGCGGTCACCGAGGCAACTGTGCACTACTTCGGGTAGGCTCGGAGATTGTGCCTACTTATGCTTACCGCTGCGCCGATTGCGGGCACAGCTTTGACATCTACCAGAGCTTCTCAGACTCCACGCTGACCGAGTGCCCAGAGTGCGGCGGCGACCTTCGCAAGGTGTTCGGGTCGCTCGGCGTCACATTCAATGGTTCGGGGTTTTACCGGACCGATTCACGGAGCTCTACGAACGGCGCCTCCGGGGCGAGCAACTCCTCGGGCTCGGCTTCGTCCTCTTCGTAGGTTCGGCGCGCTGTCAGTCACCAGGCCCCAACTTGGCCTTCAGGGCCCACTTTCGTTCCATCGCAGTATGCGAATCCGATGAGGCCGTTCGCGTAGTCCACGGCAGCGATCTGCGCGACGGCTGTCCCATCAGCGCCGAGCATGATGCTACCCCTGGTTCTCCCATCAGACAGCAGACATACACGCTGACCGGATACACCAGCAACATGAAGCTCGGCACGCGGCCCCTCTGAGCCGGGCTCTTGCGAGACAACCGTCACCTGTGGCAGCGTCAGATCGAAGTTCAACACGGCGCTCGAGCGCTCAATCGCGTCAACGTATTGCACGGCGCGAGCAGAGTGCATGCCGAGGCCAAGGCCGAGGCTTGCGAGATCCACCGCCCAGCGGCCATCGCCACCGACGGCAACTCGAAGATCGCCCCCAGAAACGAGCACATGCAGCTCGGCCCCAGGCTCACCTGTGCCCACGAGCAGCGGGGGCAGCGTCCGCGCAAAATCGCCGCCAAAGCCAATTGTGGGCGAGGCGATTTGGCGTTCGGCTTCTTGAGCTTGCCCGTCCCCCGTTGGGCTCACCACGGTCGGACCAGTAACGCCTGGCTGCGGTGCGTCTGAGGTCGCGGAGTTCTCCGCGCTCGCAGAAGGCGTCACCGGCGCTGCTGCAGGTTGCCCAGCTGGCTGACTGTGTGTAGGCGTGTCACCCTCCTCCGCTGTCGGGGGTTGAGGGGGGCCGGTTGGCGCATCTGGCGCAGGCGACGAAGGGGCCAACAGAGCCACGGCGCCCATGATGAGAGCGACAACGGCCGTGCCCGCGACTGTTGCGACACGGACGTATCCCCAATGAACGAGAGTTCGTGACCATTCGCGCAGCTCTGCCAACCGCCCCTGGACGGCCGCCATCGGGCCGCTCACCAGCACTGAGCTCTGGCGCGCGACCCAGGCTGCGCCGCCAACAAGCGGCAGTAGTGCGACAGCGCTGGCAAGGAAAGCGTCCTCTCGGCGAAGCTGGCTTTCTTTCGCACGACAGCTACCGCAGTCCGCGAGGTGGGCCTGCAGCTTCGTTCGTCTCGTCTGTGGCAACCCGCGGCGCACGTACCGTGGAAGGTCTTTGATATATGTGTAGTGCTCATCGTCGGGGCTGTGCACGAAGCGCTCATTGAGCCATGCCACACGCAGGGCCTCCTTCGCCCGTCGCAGGAGTTGGCTCGTTGAGTTCGGGCTGAGCGACAGATCCTTCGCGACCTGCGCTCGAGGCAGGAGCTCGACCTCCGACTTCCAAATCACTTTCTTCCACCGCGGCGGGAGGGCGTCGAATGCGACCTGGACGTCGCGGACGAGTTCTTCGCGTTCGATGGCTTCCGTGTCGTCTTCGACTGGCTCGAGTTCGAGCTCATGTTCGATCCCAGTGAGCACTCGCCCGGTTCGGCGATAGGTCCGATGCGAGAGATTTCGAACCGTCGCGAGAAGGTAACCGCGAATTGTCTCGGCCGGGCCCTCCCCGCTACGAATCTTGTCCCACAGCACGGTAAAGGCCTCGGATACGACATCCTCTGCGTCAGAAGTTGTCAGCGAAGCAGCCACAGACATCGCAAGCGAACGATAGCGCTCCCAGAGCTGGCCAAACGCAATTGCATCCCCGTCGCGCGATCGGCGGAGCAATTCTGCATCACTCTGGGTCTCGAGGGACTCCACTCGTTCCTCGGTCTTATCTTGTTCCGTCATACCAACCCCCGGTCGCATATGCCTGTTGAACTACTCGCGGGCCGAGTTCTCGGGGTGCACCGCGCCAAGTATGTCGATGACAAAGATCATCGTGTCGTCTGCCTCAAACCCCATTTGTACGAGCGCATCGCTGCCGTATCCTGCGGATGCGGGCACGACAGCGACGATCTGCGAACCGACGGTTTGACCAACCACGGCATCCGAAAGGCCGGGGATCACACCCGTGGTCACGAACTCCTTGGGCTCGCCTCCCCACGTCGACTCGAACTCCGTCCCATCGCGCCAGATCACGCCAACTGAGTGCGCATATACGCGGTCTCCCACGGCGATCGTCTCGCCGTCGCCGATGATCAGAGGAGCCGCCTGAGCCTCGCCCGGTGCCTCCAAGTTCTCCGGCACCGACACCGTGAGCTTGCCATCGCCATCGCGGATGACTGAGGGCATCCCCTCAACCGCGGGTTGTGCCTCGCCTTCTGCGGCAGCAAGCAGGTCTTCCTTGCCGAGCAGACCCGGCAGGCCTGGAACTACTTCGCGCACGTCGACGACAATGACAAGTGAACTCTTCTCGGTCAGACCAGACACACCGGCCGCCGCGACTCTGCCCTCGCCGTACACGTCGGGCGCGGGGACGACGGCGGCGATCCTGTCACCTTGGGCGCCGCACCTGAGCACTTGGCTGGCCCAATCGCTTGCGCCAGCTGAATTCGTGAGGCGAGCGGACTGGCTAGAGATCCGCTTGCCGTCTTCTCCGTTGAACACCGTCACTGTTGCCTGCACAGATTGATCAGGTTCCAGAGCTTTGCCGTCGCCCGCTTCGAGAGTCGACCGTTCAAGTTCAGTTGCTCGGACCGGGGTTGACGAGGCCAACTCAAGGTCCGTCGCCCCAATCTCGCCCGATACTCTGAGCGACTTACTCGCACCACCAGCAGGCGCGCATGCAGCGCCTGAAGCATCTGTGGCAGGGGTGCAACCCGCCAGCGACAGGGTGAGAAGACCGGCAATTGAAATTCCGATAAGTGAACGGTTCACGGCGTGTTATTCCTTGATGATGGTGAAGAGGTAGCGCTGGACAGCGCCCACCGTATAGATAGAAGGATCGGGCGTCGCGTTTGCGTCGCCCTGCAGAGTAAGTTCGCGCTGATCAGGGGCAGCTCCGAGGGTGATCTGACTCACCCTGTGGGTGACCGTGCGACTTCCCGCCGATCGCTGCACAGTCACGATGTCACCAACTGCGATGTCAGCTGCGGGAACCCGCTTGGTGACGATGAGCGCCCCCTCAGAAATCGTTGGGTCCATCGATCCACTCGTGATCCTGTACAGCTTGATGCCAGCGACCTGTGCCGACAGGAGGACGATCAACACGACTCCAGCGGCGAGGAGGAGCCCGCTCATGGCGCGGGAGCGCGCCCGCACTTCGGAAACCTCCGAGGTGCGGGCGCTGGCAGAACCACTGGTTAGGGTGCGTTGCAAGAGTCGCAGTTCTCCAGATCGTTCGGGTTCGTCGTTGTCACGTGAACCACCGAGTCCTTGTCGCTGTTGCTGCTGCCCGCAACGCTCATCGTGGCGTCGGCGCGGAGGTTGGCGCCACCTGGGGTGCCGTCCTTCACCACAACGTCAAACTTGACGACAACCTGACTTCGCTCAGGGACCGTGCCAGTCCACGTGAGCTTGCCATTGGTGAAGGTTCCCTTGACTGCAGTTGCATCGCCGACGGTAATGAGGACGCTCTCCGGATCGACGTCGACGTCACCAATGAATGCACTGATGTCGAGGCCAACCGTGTAGTCAGCCGGATCTGCGAAGGAGTTTCGTGCGATCGCCTGATAGCTGATCGTGCTGCCAGACATCACGGCGCTTCCCGTGAACGGGATTGAGTTCAGCGAGATCGTCTGGTATCGCCCAACGTTCTGAATGCCCTCGATTACCGCTGGCGCCCACACATAGAGCCCGTTCGGGGACCCAGTCGCGGTGACTGACGCAACGTTGCCGTTCTTGTCGAGGCATCGCGCGTAGTCGTAGCCACCGCAGGCTGCCCCGCCGCCGTTCTCGCCCCAGGAGAGAATCGTCCCGTCTTCAAGGACCAACGAGGCCGAGTCCTTGTTTCCGCCGATGAGCACGGCCTTTCGGCCATCCTCCTGCGCAGGGTCCCAGATCTTGCCTGTCAGGTGATCACGGTTCACCGGGGTCCGATTACCGTAGTTGAGGCTGAATGCGCCGCCCCACTGGTTGTTCCCGTACGCCCAGGCTGTGCCGTCTTCGGTGATGTACTGGGTCGAACCGTAGCGCGCCGACGAGGCAACAACGTTCTTCTCTTTGAGCTTGGGGAGGGTGCCGTTTGAGCTGGAATCGTTCAGCTCATCGTTTCCAGAGAAGTTGTTTTCCTCGCTGCCCCAGGAGTAGAGGTTTCCCTTCTCCGTGACCATATGACCGTGCGCATAGCCGCCGCCGAGCGACGAGATTCCCTCGGCTTTCGCAAGCGCCGTGATCTCGGGCATCAGGGCGGGGGTCTCGCACCGGAAATCGTGGTAGACGCCACTCACGGTGCGGCAACCGGCAGCCTTGAGGTTCTCATCCGAGGCACCCGCTCCGAAGCGGAACGACCGACCCCAGAAGTAAACGTTGTTCTCGTCATCGACGGCGTAGTAGCCCTCGTATCCAGAGAACACGTTCACAATGTTCGGCTGTTTTCCTCCCGGCCACTGGGTGACCTGTGTCGCTACGCGAAGCGCCGCGGCACCGTTCGCCGAGGTTCCCTGACCGCGCTGGGCAAGTGCGTTATCTCCGACTGTCCAAATTGTGCCGTCGGTCTTCGTGTAGGCCGCACCGTACTCAACCGATGCAACACCTGCCACATCGGTGTCGATGATCGCGTCTGCCCAGTTTGTGGTCACATTCTCCGGCGTGGTGCCCGCCGGCACCACGCGGCCGGTACCGTTGAAATTGTTGCCGAACATGTACAGACCGCCGTTGTTTTGACCCCAGCCGAAAAGATTCCCCTCGGAGTCAACCGCGTAGTTGGCGTAAGCGGATGACGCCATCGACTTGATGTCGGCCATGGCCTTGAACTGGTTTGGCTTGTGCAGGTTGAAAGCAGTTCCCGTGGAGTAATCGATGCCGTTCGTTCCACCGCCCTGTCCCGCGGACGATGTACTCGGGCCACTGTTTCCGTAGTAGCCCCAGATCCACAGGTTGCCTGCGGCGTCGAGCACCTGCATCGTGTCGAGGGCGAACGATGGGACGACAGCCGCGAGCGCGTTCGTCGGTGGCACCGAGACCCCGTCTGCCCGGGTGAAGACGGAGTCAGTGTACCCTGCCGAGCTCTCGCCGATCAGCGGGGAAGCCGTTACTCCAATGGCGGCGATACCAAGCATCGCCGCTCCCCCGAGCAGGGCTCGTTTGAGCCCTGCTCGGGGCCGTGGCCGGTCGGCCCGGCCGTTCTGCTGTGCAGAGGTGCGCATTAGAAGCTCTCTCCTTCAATACGAATACCGAAATCGGTGTCGACGCCGTTGTATGCGGCAAGTTTGGTTCTCGTCAGATCGTTTGCGTCGAAGTCAAAAGCTGCTTTGACCGTAAACGTCGCCTCGCCGCCGCCTGCCTCGAGCACCCGGGTGATGGCCCCGCGGAGAGTGCCATCACCGTTCGGCTCGTTGTCTGCGTCAGCGCCCAGGCTCACATCGTCGATGACAACGTTGCCCTGCTCATCAGAGACCGTGAATTTCAACTGAGTGAAGAGGTCTGGGTAGATCTCGTCCTTTCCCGGGGCGATGCGGTACTTGACCTTTGCCGAGGACGGGTCACAGATCACGAAGAACAGTTCTCCGGTGGAGGTGCCGTTGTTTCGAACGACGACCTCCCATGTCATGCCCTCCCGAATAAGGTCGCCCGCACTGCTCGCCGAGGTCAGCATCAGGGGCTCCTCGCGCGTGGAGTCGACGAAGTCGCCGACACCGTCAGAAACTTGCAGGTCGTACTTCGTGAGCCCCGAGGACACACCGTGGCTCTCCCCACTGGCGAAGAGCCCGGTGGCCCACGCAGCGAGGCCACCGGCGGCGAGCAGCGTCGCCGCCGCTACCGATCCCGCGATCCACCGGTTACGGCGGCCCCCGCGGGGGGCCGCGGCGCCCTGGGGCGCCGCGGCAGAGTCAGTCGTTTCCAAAAGACCCTCTCCTTCTGAGTAGTTATGCATGCTTTGCTTCCTCCTTCCGCGTGCGGCGCACAACGAGCGCGCTGCCTGCGGCGAGGGCGAGCAGTCCGAAGATCACGAACGGCATGATGTCGCCGCCTGTCATCGGGATCTGTTCGCCAGGTTTCGGCGGGGTGACTGGGTTCTCGGTACTCGGCCCATCCGGTGAGTGCGGGCTCATGACGAGGTTGCGCAGCGTGGCCGGGGCCACAGCGCTCTCGTTGACCTGCACCGTGTACCGAATCTCGGTGGTGCTGAGCGCCGGGACGGTGCCTGTCCAGGTGAGCTGCTTGCCGGTGATTGCGACGGTCGTCCCGGCGGGAGCGATGGGGTCGCCCACGAGGGTCGCATCGTCAAGCACGTCGCTGAGGTCGTCATTCACGACCACACCGGTGATCTCGTGCGGTGTCTCGTTGGTGATCTTCACGGTGTACGTGACCTTGTCACCGCGCGAGACCTTGGTACCGCTACCGGGGTCAGAGATCTTCTCGAGCTTCACCGTACCGACGGGGTTCACCGTTTCGGGCACATCGGGTGAGTGGGGGCTCGTCACCAGGTTCCGCAGTGTGGCCGGGGCCACCGCGGTCTCAGAAACGAGTACCGAGTACGTGATCGTCACGGTTTCACCCGCAGGGACGGATCCGGTCCAGCTCAGGGACTGCCCGTTGAGCCGCGCCTTGGACCCGTCTGAGACCTTGGGCTGCCCGATGAGCGATGCGTCGTCGAGGATATCCGAGAGGTTGTCCTCCACATATACCCCGTCGATTTGCACAGCACCCGGGTTGGTCACGGTGATCGTGTAGTCGACCGTGTCACCAGGCTTGACCGCGATACCCGAGCTCGGGTTGCTGCTCTTGTTCAGCTGCACCGTTGCGACGGGGTTCTCGGTCTCCGGGATGTTCGGCGAGTCCGGGCTGGAAACGACGTTCCCGAGCACTGCCGGGGCTGTGGCGTTGTCGTTCACACGCACTGAGTACGTGAGCATGATCGACTCGCCAGCTGGCACATCACCGGTCCACACGAGGTCACTGCCGTCGATACGCACGTCGCCCGCTGTCGCGGTCGGCGAGCCGATGAGCGTTGCGTCGTCAAGAACGTCGCTGAGATCATCGGTGACCGTAGTCCCCGTTACCGCAGCCTTCGCATCATTCGCAATCTCGACGGTGTAGGTCACGGTGTCGCCGGGCTTCACCGAGGATCCGCTGCCGGGCAGCGACGTCTTCGAGAGACGAAGCGTTCCGACAGGGTTCTCGACTTCCGGCTCGTCTGGCGAATCCGGGCTGGTAACCAGGTTCCGCAGCACCTGCGGCGCCGTCGCGTTCTTCTTCACAACGACGCTGTAGGTGATCACGATGTCGGTGCTCGCCGGAACGGTGCCGTTCCAACTCAGCCGGCCATCGGCGATCGTAGCGGTTGAACCGTCGGATACTGAGACGCTGTCCTTCACGAGATCTGCGTTGTCGACGACATCGGAGAGGTCGTCAGTCACGCTCACACCTGAGATGGGCGCCTCGGTGGAGTTACGCACAGTCACCGAGTACTCAACGGTTTCACCTGGGCGGACAGCCGTGCCGGCAGCAGGCACGCTCTGCTTCAGCAGCGTCACGGTGCCAACAGGGTTTTCCGTCTCAGGAACATCCGGTGAGTTCGGGCTCGTCACCAGGTTGCGAAGCACCGCGGGGGCGAACGCATCGGCTGCGACTCGAACTGAGTAGGTGAGCGTCACGCTGCTATGTGCAGCGACATCGCCCTCCCACCGCAGGATGTTGTCCCCACCGATTGTTGCGGTCGAGCCGTCGGACACCTCAACATCACCTACTAGGGCTGCGTTGTCGAGCACGTCGGTGAGGTCATCGGTGATAACCGCTCCGGCGATCGCGACATCGCTCCCATTGAGCGCGGTGACCGTGTAGGTCACGAGCTCACCGGGTTTAACCGCGGTGCCAGCGGCCGGATTCACGCTCTTGGTGAGCGCGAGCTTACCGACTGGGTTCTCGGTGCCCGGGCCTTCTTCACCGTCGACCTCAAGCGTATTGCTCAAGACCTGGGTGCCGTCAGCCTTCGGATCTGTCTTCACCGTATAGGTGATGGTGACTGTCGCGCCGGCAGGCAGCTCGTGGTCCCACGTGACGACGGAGCCGTCCATGGTAACCACGGGAACTTCCTCAACCGCAGTCCAGCTTGCGACTGGAGGCGTGACCAGCTCTGCGTCGTCAAGGACGTCGCCGAGGTCGTCGCGCAACGCTACTCGCTGCGCCTCGGTGAGCCCGTTGGTTGCGGTGAGCTCGTAGGTGAGCGTCTGGCCCGGCGCGACGGTCGTGCCCGAGGTAATCGGGTTTCCGTCGTCGTCAAGCAGTCGTTTCGAGGTCACGAGCTCCCCAACTGGGTTCTCGGTCTCCGGCTCGGTGGGCGAATCAGGGCTAACCACACGGTTGCGAAGTACATCGCCCTGCTTTGCGCTGTCATTGACAGTCACCGAGTAGGTGATCTTGACAACCTGCTTTGCAGCGAGGTCGCCGGCCCACACGATTGCCTGGTTGGCAGCGTCGAAGCTGACGTCGCCGCTGTCCGCGGTCGGGTCGCCAGTGATCGTCGCCGATCCGAGCACTCCGGAAAGGTCGTCAGTCACCCGAACAGCGTTGACTGGCGCGTCCACCGGGTTCGTAACTGTCACAGTGTATGTGACCGTCGCACCGGGCTTGACTCCGGTACCGCTCCCTGGATCCGCCACCTTGTCAAGCACAACGGTGCCAACTGGATTCTCGGTCTCGGGCTCGTCCTCGGAATCCGGGCTAGTGACAAGGTTACGCAGCACCGCTGGCGCGGTTGCGTCGTCCTTCACTCGGACCTCGTAGGTGATCGTCACGGACCCATCGGCCGGCACAGTGCCGACCCACTTCAGGGTCTGTGCATCGATCTGCACGGTCGAACCGTCGGATACCTTCGGCGAACCGATGATCTCCGCAGCGCCCAGGACCTCGGAGAGGTTGTCAGTCACCTCGACGTTGCTCTGGTCTACGTCGGACGGGTTTGTCACCTTCACTGAGTAGGTAACAGTCTCGCCGGGCTTGACCACCGTTCCGCTCTCGGGCACCGAACTCTTCTCGAGCCCGACTGTACCGACAGGGTTCTTGATTTCCGGGGTTGTTGGCGAATCAGGGCTTGTCACCGCATTTCGGATAGCTGCCGGAGCCTTCGCAGACTCCTTGACAGTGACGGAGTAGGTGACAGTGACAACACCGTTACCTGGGACTGAACCGGTCCAGCGCATCGTCTCGCCGTCAAGCTCGACAGAACCGCTCGATGCCTCCGCATCGTCGTTCCATGTCGCGTTGTTCAGCACGTCAGCCAGGCTGTCGGAGACTGTCACGTCGTCAAGCGCAGCTGCGCTCGGGTTCGTGATCGTCACCGTGTACTTCACACGCTCGCCTGGCTTTACAACCGTGCCGTCGCCCTTGTCGTTGACTTTGGCAAGCATCAGGGTGCCAACCGGATTCTCCGTGTCAGGAGTGTCGGGCGAGTGCGGGCTTGTCACAAGGTTGCGAAGCGTTGCCGGGGCAGTCGCGTCATCCGAGACCTTCACCGAGTAGGTGATGGTGATGGAGTCACGTGCCGGCACCGTTCCGGTCCAGGTGATCGCGCTTCCCGTCAGGGTTGCAACAGACCCGTCGGAGACACTGATCGTCGCCTCGTCGAGAGCTGCATCGTCCAGGATGTCCGAGAGGTCATCCGAGACGCTGACATTGGTTGCATCGACGTCGTTCGGGTTGCTTGCGGTGACCGTGTAGGTCACCGTGTCCCCGGGGCGAACAGTCGAGCCGGAGGCCGGATCGGCTGTCTTCTTGAGTGCGATCGTCGTCACAGGGTGCTCAGTCTCAGGAACCTCTGGCGAGTCCTTGCTGACCACGACGTTACGGAGGACGTCTCCGCTCTCCGCGGTCGTGTTGACCTTGACTGTGTAGCGAATGACTGCGTCCTGCGACGCTGCGATGTCACCGGTCCAGGTGAGCGTTTGAGCATCAGCGTCAATGACCGCGTTGCCGCCGCCAGAGATGACCTCAGGCTCGCCCACAAGTGTTGCGAATGGCAGTACAGACGAAAGGTCGTCGGTGGCCATCACATCGCTCATGTCCACACCGGAGGTGTTGCGCACTGTCACGGTGTAGGTGACTGTTTCACCGGGCTTCACGCCTGACCCGGCCGCAGGCTGTGACGCCTTCGACAGGGAGACGGTGCCGATCGGGTTCTCCGTTTCGGGAACCGTGGGTGAGTCCGGGCTCGTGACGACGTTGCGAAGCGACTCCTCGCCACTAATGTCGTCATTTACCTTGACCGTGTAACGGATCTCAACGACTCCGTCGGCCTCGACATCGCCCGACCAGGTCAGGGTGTTCTGCTTGAGCTCAAGCGCACCCCCACCTGCCACGATCTCGGGATCACCGACCAGCGTCGCGTTGTCCAACACATCACTCAGATCGTCAGCAACGGTGACGCCTTCGATCGCGACACCGCTACCGTTTGTGACGGTCACGGTGTAGGTGACGTTGTCACCCATCCGCACGACCGAGCCCGCAGGCACGTCAGTCGTTTTTGCGAGTTCGAGCGACCCAATCGGGTCCTCGGTCGAAGGCTCATCTGGCGAGTCAGGGCTCGTCACGATGTTCCGCAGTGCGGCTGGTGGCGTCACCGAGTCGTTGATCTTCACGACGTAGGTGATGGTGATCTCCTCCCCTGCAGGGACGTCACCGGTCCACGTCAGCTGACCAGCGTCACGCGTTACAGTGCCGGCAGTTGCGGTCGGCTCCGTGGTGACAACGGCGTGCTGCAGCACATCATTGAGGTTGTCATGCACCTCAACGCCATTGACTGCCACGTCGCTCGGGTTCTTGATTGTCACTGTGTAGGTGACCTCACTACCCGGCTTTGCCGGCCCGACAGGGCTCACCGCAGAGGCCTTCGCGAGCTCGACGACACCGACAGGTGTCTCTGTCGACGGCTCGTCTGGCGATTCAGGTCTCACTACTGCGTTGCGGAGGGACTCTCCGGCGCCGGCATCGGCGTTGACCGTCACCGTGTAGGTGATGGTCACCGACGCGCCTGCCTGAACGTCACCGTTCCAGGTGAGCGTCGAACCAGAGATTGTCGCGCTGCCGCCGCCCACTGTCTGGAGAGAGCCTTGGACAAGCGTTGCGTTGTCGAGCACGTCCGAGAGGTCGTCGGTGATCGAAGCGCCAGCCACGTCAACACCAGACCCGTTCGCAATTGTCACCGTATAGGTAACGTCTTCACCGCGATTCGCGGCGACCCCGTCAGCGACGGAGGTTGACTTTGCGAGCGACAGTGAACCGATTGGGTTCTTGGTGTCTGGGGTATCTGGCGAATCCGGGCTCGTCACCGCGTTCCGAAGCGTACCCGTAAACGCGTCGGCATTCACCTGCACGACATAGTTCACGGTGACGGTTTCGTGAGCGGCAAGGTTGCCCGTCCAGGTCAGCACGCCCTTGTCGATCGTCGCCCCGTTGTCGGGGCCCGATACGAGAGTCGCCTTGTCCAGCACATCTGCCAGGTCGTCGGTAACTACCACGCCATTGATCGGCGCGTTCGCGGGGTTGTGGATCGTCACTGTGTAGGCGACGGTGTCGCCTGGCTTGACAGGCGTACCGGTGGCCGGGACCGCTGTCTTGGACAGCGCAACGGTTCCGATCGGGTGGACCGTCGTCGGCGGCTCCTCCGGATCATTCGTCATGTCATCACTCGTCACGACATTCTTCAGCGTCGCCGGAGCCACAGCGTCAGCATT
>NZ_JBIBVH010000002.1:79459-638502 GCF_043080205.1 Leucobacter sp. NPDC015123
TCCGGGCTCGTCGGCGAGTCAGGACTCGACACGACGTTCCGCAGAACAGCGTCCTCAGGATCAAGCACATCATTCACACGCACCTGATAACTCACCGACTTCGAGTCACCTGCTGAGATGTCACCCGTCCAGGAGAACTGCATCGTCAGCGGGTCGTAGGCGCCTTCGACAAGCGGCTCGATGAGCGTCGCGTTGTCCAGCACGCCGCTGAGACCATCAGTGAGCGTCACGTCAGCGAAATCAACCGCCGACGGGTTCGTCGCCGTCACCGTGTACGTAATCGTGTCGCCGGGCTTCACAGCCGAACCCGTCACCGGATCCGAGCTCTTCGCCAGCTCAATCGTACGAACCGGGTGGACCGTCGTCGGCGGCTCCTCCGGATCATTCGTCATGTCATCACTCGTCACGACATTCTTCACGACAGCAGGCGCGACCGCGTCGGCGTTCACCGTCACCTCGTAACTGATGGTGACAGAGTCGTTCGCGGGTACGTCGCCAGTCCAGGTGATGACGTTTCCGTTCAACGTCGCGCCCACCGGCAATGACGATTCAACGACCGTCACGGGGCCCGAGATTTCGTCCGTGATGACGACGTCAGGGATACTCTGCGCGGTGTCGTTCGTCGCGGTGATCGAGTACGTGATTGTCGAGCCAGGGCGGACCGGGGTGCCCGATGCTGGATCGGCATGCTTTGCGAGCTCAACCGAGCCGCGCGGATTGTCTACCTCATGCTCGGTACCAGGCGGATCCTCACGAACCTGAGCACTGCCAGCATGGTTGCCGATCTTCGTGCCGTCAGGTGCCGAGTCAAGCACACGGACCGTGTAGCTAATTGTCAGAGTCTCCCCTGCCGCAACGTCGCCGACCCAGCTCAGGGTCGTGCCGTCAACGGTTGCCCCGGCAGTCGGATCACCAATCAGTTCGGCGTAGGGAAGCACTGCCGAGAGATCGTCGGTGACAGTGACACCGGTCTTTGCGACCTCGGCGTCTTTGTTCGTGAGCGTCAGCGTGTAGGTGATCTCGTCGCCTGGCTTCACAACGGACCCCGAGTCAGGGGAGGCTGTCTTCGCGAGCGTGAGCTCATCCTCAACAGGAACTGTCGTCGTCGGCCCTTCAGGGTCGACGTTCCACGGTGACTCAACACCGTTCACAAGCGATTCGCCGCCTTCAAGCGGGTACAGCTCTTCCGCTGTCTTTGTCGTCACCTCGTAGCTCAGCTTGAGAACTGCTCCGGCCGGAACATCGCCCTCCCAACTCAGCATCGGCTCGGCAAAGGTTGCTGCCGCAGCGGCAAGGTCTGCGCCGTCGCGGTCGACGAGGGACACCTTGATGTTCTCAGGCCCGTTCGCGTATTTCAGCACGTTTGCGAGATTGTCGCTCACTGTCGCGCCCTCGATCGGCAGACCGCCAACGTTCGTCGCGGTGACGAGGTACGAGACCTTCTCGCCCGGGGCCGCGTGCCCGTTCCCGTCGGCATCGGTGGCGGTCTTCTCGAGTTTCAGCGCGCCATCGATCGGAGTCGTTACTGTGACGCCGTTCGTCCACTTAGCGCGGTCACCAGCGTCTGATTCGCTGCGCACGCTTGGCACAGCAGTCACGACACCGTCGGCCTCGCGCGTCGTCGACACTGTGTTGACGAGCGCCGCGACAGGCTCAGTGAAGTTTTGCACGTTCTCGTCGTCTGCGACAACGGTCTCGGCGACTGTGGCCCGATAGGTGATTGTGAGGGTCTCGTTGGCTGCGAGATCGCCAGTCCACGTGATCTTCGAGCCCGCGAGCGTTGCTGTTCCGGTGCTTGCGTTGACCCTGCTCACGTCTGCGTCGTCGAGAACATTCGTGAGGTCGTCAGTCACTGTCAGAGCGGAGAGCGCACTGCCAGTCGTGTTCTTCACCGTGACGGTGTAGTCCGCGATATTGCGGCCCTCGTTCGCGCTTGGTGAAGCATTGCCGGGCTCGAGAGAGGTCGTCTTGGTCAGGGTGAGGGCACTGAGGCTCTCGAACACGTAGACGTTTCCGCTCGCCGATACAATCGCGCGGTGGTGGGCAGTGCCATCATCGTCAACTGTCGTGGCGGCCTGCACAGAACCGCCGAGGATGCCGAACGTACCGAACTGTGACTCATTTCCTGCGAGGGTTGCAAGTGGCTTCGCTGCCGTAGCGGTCGCAGGAGCGACTACATCGAACACCTGTACCTTGCCCTGGTCTGCCGTCCCGTCAAGATTCAGCGAACCGACAAAGAGCTCGTCGGTGGTGTCGTTCAGGTCAAGGCTCGCACCAAAGTAGTACTGATGTGGGAGGTCGGAGACCGTTTTCCCGGCGAGAGTGCCATCAGCGTTATAGACGTAGACGGCGCCCTGCGTTGTGGTGTCGTCTGTCGCGACATCGCCGGGAGCGGAGCCAGTGAAGTTCAGCTCTGAGGGCGAACCGGCGATGATCGCGCCGGTTTCGGTTATCGCGATGGCGCGGCCGAGGCCCGCCCACGACCCGCCTTCGAGCGAGGCTGGAAATGCAACGTTCGCCTGGTTCACGTCGGGAGTGACAGTGAAGCTAGGCGTACGATCAGCGAGGTTCCACGCGCTGATCTGGCCGACCTGGTAGCTGTTCGAGTCTCCAGCGACGGCCTGATGCTGTGGTGCTGCGACGACCGCTGTGGGACCGCGTGCGGTGACCACTTGGCCATACACATCCGATACGTGTACCTGGGCCTCGGGCAGGAGCAGCGCGGCCGCGACGGCGTCCGAGCCGAGATCGGCGACGGGAACGGCGAACGCAGCGCCCGCATCGCTCTTGCCATCCACACGAGAGTTCGGGGCTCCAACGACGAGGTGGGACTCCGAGAGGCTCACTGATTCACCGAAAGACGCGACCGCAGTGAGGCGTGCGTCAGTGCCTGGGGTCACGCGCGTCGGCGCGGCCGACCACGCATCACCGGCGCGCGCATACACGTAGACCTCGTTTGAGTAGCGGGCGCCCACGACTGCAATCCCTGCGGCCTCGTCAAGGTCAACCGAGTACCCGAATCCCTTTGCCTCGGCGGGTGCGGGAAGCGTCGTCTCCGAGAAGTCGCCCCGTTCGGGGCCAACCCAGGAGCGAATCTGCACACTGCCGGTGCCGGCCTTGGCCGAACCGCGCTCAGCGGTGAAGATTACCGAGCTTCCGTCGAGCGCGACATCGTAGCCGGTTCGCTTCGAGTCGCTGCCGCCAGCGTCGCTGCCGAACTGGGCGACCTCGACGTATCGTTCTGCATTCGCGAGATCAAACGGCACGACGTCTTGTGTCGTCGTCGTTGCCGTCGCCGCGCTTGGCGCGACGATCAACATTCCGGCGGCCAGCGCTGCAGTGGCTGTGGTGGCCAGTGCAGATCTCAGCCTCCTCCACAGCCGCGGGCTGGAGTGCTCCAGCTGTGGCTCTCGTAGGTATTCCACGTTTCTCCTCATAACTTGGCCGAATAGTTCGACAGAGGGTGAAAAAACCGCGCCTGAATAGCGCGAGGTCTCAGCGCCCTCGTATATAGGTGCCAGTTACGAGAGGAAAGTGACGCGGCCTGAAAAAGAATTTCGTACGCAACACGCAAATAGATCGAGTTGCCGGCACAGCGCTATCGTCTACTGGACGCCAGAGGGCAAAAGTAGTTCAACAACTCGATACTGAGTACGAGGCTCACAAAGTTGAGTATGTATCGGGTAGATTTGGGCGTAGAAATTGAGTAAGAAGCCGCCAGCTGAGTACCGCTAGGCCCAGTGCGGCGGCTTGTCCGCCTGCAATCGCCTATCGTTCTCTCCAACGCTCGTCGAGCGCCGCTCAGACTGACCGCCCCACCCTTGGGGCGTGTCTTCCGCGGCCTTCGCTGTCAAGGCGTGATCCGAGGGTCGCGGGTCGACGCCCTGAGGCGCTTGTCGCTGCGCACGCCGCGCACCGCGAACCTTCCGGATGGGTTGCTCGGCCGCGTCTCGGCCCGCATCCGCGGCCGGCGCATCGTTCACGACGTGCCTACGATTCTGAGCCAGTCAGCGCGCCCTCGGTGACGCCGAGCACACGTGCGATACGTGCTGCCGCGCCCTCGGGATCCGCGAAGAGGTCAAAGCTCTGGACCCTGTGGTAATGCCAGCCGAGACGGCGGAGCACCGCCGGACGCAGCCGGAGCGCCTCCCGAAGGCTGACGTCGCCGTCGTTCGCGGTTCCGAGGTCGATGTCGATCGCGATCGCACGGTCACCGAACGATGCCGCGATCGGGATCTCGCCTCGGTAGTCCAGCACAACTGTGATTCCGTGCCCCTCGAGCCTGTCAGCGAACTCCCTGATGAGCGGATCCGTCTCCGCTGGTAGCGAGACCGGCTCCGGTTCTGGGTGTTCAAAGGCAAGGAGCTCCGCGAGCTCGACCACGCCGTGCTTGAGGCGCGAGGAATCGAGGTCCTCGGGCCTAAAGCACGACACGATTGTCATCGCACGGCGAGCGCGCGTCATCGCCACTGCGAGAAGGTGCTCACCGCCGGGCCGACCGAGCGCACCAAAGTTTGACAGCACCCTGCCGTGGGGCGTGCGACCGTACCCGATCGAGAAGATCACCCGGTCGCGGCTCTGCGCGGTTGCCTGCTCAAGCGTGAGCACAGCGAACGGCTCGGCGCGCTCACCGAGCAAGAAATCACGGTACTGCGGGAACTTCGAGAACGCCTGCAGCACCTCGCGATACACGCGCACAGCGTGCTTCTCGCTCGCCGTGATCACCATGAGTGATTCGTTCGGGCGCTCGTCTGCGTGCTGCAGCACCATCTGCACGACCCTGTCGACCTCTGCCTCGGTGCTCTCGACAGCGCCAGTCTGCTGGTCGGGCAGCCCCTGCCCTGCCGGAACGAAATCATAGGTGAGGCTCGAGTGCCCGAGAAAGCTTCCAGCCCACGGCAGCGAGTTGATCTCGCCGTCGTAGAAGCGGTCGTTCACGAGGTTCGTGAGATCTTCGCCGCCGGCTCGATAGCTGCGGGTGAGTTTCAGCGTGGGAAGCACCTCGGCGAGCTCGTCGAGCGCTGAGCGCAGCCCCGTGGTGTCCTCGCCCTGGTCAACGTCGGGGCTGTGCACACCAATCTCGAACGAGCTCGGGCTTTGCGTGGTGCTGTCACCGAACACAACAACCTGGTCGGCGCGGCGGATCGCTCCGATGTTCTCTGCGAGTGTCGTTGCGCCAGCGTCGACGAGCAGCACTGCGTCGAAGCGTGCCGTTTCTGGGAGCTGTGAAACCTCGTACGGTGACATCGCGAGAACCGGGGCAAGTGTTGAGAACAGCACGGGCGCGTCCTGCGCAAGCGCCGCAATCGTCGCGTAGCCGCTTCGCAAGAGGCCCCGAAGCGCGAGCGCCTCCTGCTTGTTGTCGAGCACTGCGACGCGCCAAGAGTCGGCGAGCTTCGACGCGAGCAGCGACCCGTTCGCCCCGGCGTGCGCGTCGTCGACGAGGCGGAAGTCTGCCTCGAGCCGCTCGATGACTCCCGTGTTCGCGCTGAGCAGCGCCGGATTCGTCTGGAGCATGCGTTCGAGTACGGACTGCCACCAGGCGAGCTCGAGTTCGGCGCCAACCTCGTCGGCCGGCACGTGACGCGCAGAGAGGTCGTCGAGCAACGGCCCCAGCCTGGCGCTCCGGAGCCGCTCCACAATCGTCGTGCGCTCCTGAATGTTCTGCAGCACCTCAGACTCTTTCGCGAGCTCCGATACGCGCGCGGCGAGCTCGTGCAGGTCGAGGTTCTTCAGGCGATCAGGTTCGACGGTCGTGCCAAGTACCGCGTCGAGCTTGTCGAGATCCTGATATGCGGCCTGGAAAGCGACTACAACGTCCGCGATTCCGAGCGGCACTTCGGGGCGCGTTCCAACAACAGTCGTGTAGCGCTGCCAGAGCACGCGCTGCTGCTGGATCTGCACGAGTCGCGCGTACATGTCAGTGATGCTCACGCCCGGCCGCACATACTCCTGGGCAAGCTTCTTCAGACGGCGCTTGTTCGACGCCGACATGTCTTCGTCGCTGCCACGGGGGGCATGCGCCGCAATAACTTCTGCGAGTGAGCGATCGTACACCTCAGGGGTGAACCGATCGAGTGTGTCGCGGATCCCCATGAGCAGCCGCAGGTACACGCCAAGCTCAGAAATCGATTCGAATGGCCGCATCGACGTCTGCTCGACGACCTCATTCGCCATCGAGATGAGGCGCGGCAGCTGCGACTCGGCGAGGTCGACAGCGACACCGTATGCAGCGCGCGCCTCTTCGGTCGTCGAGAAGTCGACGCCGTACCACGGCGAATCCTCTGGCCCGTACTGGAACTGGCCGAGGCGGGCGACCTCCGTGAGATCATCAGCGACTGATGAACGGTCAATCGTGAGCTGGCCGAGCGCCTGATCGTCGAGCCGCACAGTCGTCGACGGCGGGTTGTCGCCGAGCGAAAGCTTCGTCAGCTGCCGAAGCGCCTGCAGCGGCGTGACCGAGTAACGCTCGTCAGGCTTTGACAGAGCGTCACGGTAGTCGAGGAGCACGCCCCTGAGGCGGACGAGCGCCTCGTCGACGTCGCGCATCTGCTCGGACGCCGCGTTCTCGTTGCGGCTGATTGACTCGACAAGGTTGCGCCGCAGCCTCCGCGGGGTCACCGCGAGGCCGGGGAGTCCTGCGCGAGTCAGGCGGTGCGTGATCCCGTCGATCGTGGAACGGCGGGGCGTCACGACGAGCACGTGCTTGCCGTCGCGCACGAGGTTGCCGATTGCGTTCACCACAGTCTGGGTGCCGCCGGTGCCCGGAAGCTGCCGCACGACAATCGACTGGCCAGCGTCGATCTGCGCGAGCACGTCATCTTGCTCAGGGTCGGAGTCGTAGAGGCACCTGTCGGTTTCGGGCGCCATATGATCCGGCGAGACTGGATTCACTGGGCGGTAGTTGTCGGCGAGCGCCTGCTTCGCTGGCTCGCTCCCGCAGATCGCTTGCAGGATCGGCGTGTCGAGTCGCACCGCGTCGGCGGCCATGCCCTGCGACACGTTGTGGAACGACGAGACGACGAGCCTGGGTTGCACGAGAAACTCGGGGACGCCCGCAACCATCTGGCGGAGCCTGTCGATCACGGGCTGAGGCTTGAACACGCCCTCGGACTGCGAGAGTTCAATGAGCGAGCGCGCGTCGATGGTGATCCCAAACTGGTCGCGCAGTGCTCGGATCAGCTCCGAGTTTACGACGGGGAAGTTCTTCAGTTTGAGCTCGAAGTCGCGGCCGTAGCGGCGAATCGCGAGCGGGCGCAGCAACACCGGCGCCGAGAACTCGTCACCCTCGAACGTCCACTTCGCGAGTCCGACCGCAAGATTCACAGTCTCGAGCCCACGCATTGTGCGCATCTCGACGGCCTTATCGGTTACACGCGCGGCGGCGGCGCGTGCGTGACGCAGCGCGAGGTCGTCGCGGATCAGCGCCGAGAGCAGGATCTTGTTCCCCGAGATGAACTGGGGCAACCCGCCGGGGTGAGTCGAGCTGAGCTCGATCCGATTCGCTGGGTGGTCGTCGAAGTGGAGTAGCGGGTTGCGGCCACCGATGCCTGCGAGCTCGCGAAGCCAGGCTGCATGTTCCTCGGAGAACGGATCGACAACGCCAAGCGGGCCACCGAGGTCCTGGCGGTCAGTGTCGTTGTCGTTCACTCCTGCGAGCGCTGCGTTCGACACCGGCTCCGTCGCCTCAGCGACATCCGGTGCTTCTGCGGCGTTGCCCTTTGATTCGGGTCGCCTAAGTCGATCCACACTCCACACACCGCCACCCTAAGGCGTCTGCCTTTGAAAACGCGGCATTATCGCGGTGTTTCTTCGCTCGCCGATGACTGTGACTTCGCCACGCGCTCACGCGGGGGCCGAAGTCACAGTCAATCAGCGGGCTTGCTAGCGGATGATCGCGGTGTCCGTCGCGGTGCCGCGCGCGCGTGCCACGAGCCCCATGAGGTGGTAGACCACAACCGCGGCGATCGTGCCGAGCGCGATCCCGTTGAACATGACGTCGCCGAGCTGCATGCTGAAATCGGCGATGCCGACGATGAGTGCGATTGCGGCGGTGAACTGGTTGATGGGCTTCGAGAAGTCAACCTTGTTGTCGATCCAGATCTTTACGCCGATGAGGCCGATGAGGCCATACAGTGCGACAGTCACGCCGCCAAGCACGCCCGCCGGAACGGAGAAGATCAGTGCGCCGACCTTCGGCGAGAAGCTCAGCAGCATCGCGATCACGCCAGCAACCCAGTACGCGGCCGTAGAGTACACGCGGGTCGCAGCCATCACGCCGATGTTCTCGCCGTACGTCGTCGTTGCCGAGCCGCCGCCAAACCCGGCGAGGATCGTCGAGACGCCGTCGGCGAGCAGCGCGCGCCCGGTCACCGGATCGAGATCGCGGTCGATCATGAGGCCGACGCTCTTCACATGGCCGACGTTCTCGGCGATGAGCACGAGCACGACTGGCAGGAACGCTGGCAAGAGACCCCAGAGTGATGGGTCGGCAAACGGGTTGGCCGGAAGGTGGAACTCGGGGAGCCCGACCCAAGCAGCAGACTTCACAGCCTCGAAATCGACGATGCCCATGAGCGCTGCCGCGATGTACCCAACAACCATGCCAAGCACGATCGAGAGCCTGCCGATAAGCCCCCGAAACAGCACGGTAATGAGCAGGATCGATCCGATAGTAATAAGTGCCGCAGTCGAGTGCAGGCCCTGGTTCACGTCGGGGTTCGCCGCGGGGTTACCGAACCAATTGTTCTTGACCGCGGGTGCGAGGTTGAAGCCGATGAGCGCGACGACCGATCCCATGACGACCGGCGGCATGAGCGCATTCACCCATCCGATGCCGAAGCGCTGCACGATGACGCCAACAAGGGCGACGAGCACGCCCATGGCGATGATCGCGAACGACGCGCGCGCGAGGCCGGCGACATCCCCGTGGTCGTAACCCGAGGTCGCGACCGCGATCGGTGCGAGGAACGCGAACGAGGATCCGAGGTAGCTCGGCAGACGGTTGCCTGTGATGAGCAAGAACAGCATCGTGCCAAGGCCCGAGAAGAACAGCGTCGCCGTGGGCGGGAAGCCCGTGATGAGCGGCACGAGGAAAGTGGCGCCGAACATCGCCACAACGTGCTGCATGCCAAAGCCGATAGTCCGAGCCCAGCCCAGCCGCTCCTCGGGTAGAACGATCGCGTCTTGGGCAACTGATTTACCATCGCCGTGCAGCTTCCAGGGCAGCGCCATAGGTGGCTCCTTCGGGGCGATCGGTACGTGCGTGCCGTGCGTCCACCCCTCCAGGCGCTCGACCAAAAGTCAAGCATACAGCGAACACTCAGGAATGCGCGTTTGCTGTCGCACTACGAGTCGAACCCAAGCCCCAACGCGTCGAGGGTCTTCAGCAGCACATTGCGTTTGCCGCCGTTGTGATCGGCCCGATCGAGCGACCAGCGCGTGAGGTTGATGCCAATCGATGCGGCAGGCTCTGGCGGGAACGGCAGCGGCACGTTCTGCACCATCTCGAGCTCGGTGCGCTCGGTGACGCGCCCCTCGAGCCTGTCGACGATAACGTCGGCGGCGAAATGGGTGGCGCCCACTCCGAGCCCGGTGAAGCCAGCCACATACTGGACCCGCCCGCCGTGGGCCTGCCCGAAGAAGGCGCAGAATCGTGTCGAGGTGTCGATCACCCCCGCCCAGCGGTGCGTGAATTTCACCCCTGCGAGCTGCGGGAATGTGGTGAAGAAATGGCTTGCGAGCCTGCGGTGGCTTTCAATACGATCCTCATACTCGCGTTTGATCCGCCCGCCAGCGTGGTACACGGCATCGTAGCCGCCCCACAGGATCCGGTTGTCGGCGGTGAGCCGGGAGTAATGGAACTGGTTCGCCATGTCGGCGAGCCCCTCGCGCCCCTCCCACCCAATCGCTGCAAGCTGCGCGTCGGTGAGGGGCTCCGTCATCAGCACGTAGTCGTAGACGGGCACTGTGTGAAAGCGGTACCGCTTGAGCAAAGACGGGAACACGTTCGTGCAGAGCGCGACGCGCGAGGCCGAAACGGTGCCGCGCTTCGTCTCGAGCTCGATCGGTTCATCATCGCGACCGCCGAGCCTATCGACTGGCGTACCTTCGTAGATCTCGACGCCGATGCTCGTCGCAAACCTCGCGAGCTCATGCGCGAGCTTCGCCGGGTGCAGGTTCGCGTTCTCATTTGGTGAGAACTCACCAGCGAGAAACGTCGGGGAGTTGATGCGTGCCCGCACCTCTTGCTCGTTCAGCGCGACAACATGCGGGTCCGGGCTCTCCCCTACCCAGTCAACCTGGTAGGGGTTGTTCGCGACCGAGAGCTGGCCCGTGCGCTCCCAGTCGACATCGAGGTTGTTCTCGGCAATGAAGCGCTCCATCGCGTCCAGGTTCTCGTAGCCGATGCGTCGAAGCGTGCCAGTCTCATCCGGCCACCGGGACTCGGCGTTTGGCTCACCATGAGTGATGCTCGCCTCGCAGAAACCGCCGTTGCGGCCCGAGGCTGCCCACCCCACTCTGACGGCTTCGAGGAGCACGACCCTGCGGTCAGGATGCTCCTGCTTGAGCTTGATCGCAGTCCAGAGGCCCGCATAGCCGCCGCCGACGATCGCATCGTCAGCCACGATGTCGCCATCGAGCCGCGGGTAGGTGACCGCGCGATCTGCGACGTCATCGATCCAGAACACTCCCAGTCGCGTCTCTGCAAGCGCTTCATCTACGATCCGCGCCGCGGGGCGATGTGTCTCAAAAACAGTCTGGTGCATTGTCGTTCTCAGTCCTCGTCGTCGGGGGCGTACGGCGAGTGTATCGCGGTCGAAACGGGAATGAATAGGGGCCGCTCGGCTGCGCAGGAAGCGCAGGATGCGCAGGATGCGCTCCCCAGTCTCTCGAGTTTCATTGCTATGGTGGGGCCATGCCGCGCCGGGTCGAAGATTTCCGTGGGCTCACGCGTGTCAGCCGACTACGGATCCTCCACGCCGTCCATCGACAGCCCGGCAGACGGCTCGCTGAGATTGCCTCCGAGGTGAACCTCCACCTCAACACCACGCGCGAGCACCTCGCGGTGCTTGAGGCCGAGGGCCTCGTGCACAGTTTGCGGCTCGTCACCGGCGTGCGCGGCCGCCCGCCTGTGGTGTTTCACCCGGTCACTGACGCACACGAAAATGACGCGGCGCACGGGCGCGCTACTGCGGCCGCTGCGCGCGGCAACCTGCTTCGACGCCTAGAGCCTGAGCTCGACAGAAGTGCTGAGCTCGGCGAGGAAGCGATGGCGCAGCTCGATGCCCTCTACGAACATCTCGAAGACATTGGCCTCGAGCCGCAGCCCGATGACTCGCAGCTTCGTATCGATGTCGCACCGTGTCGGTACGCGTTCGCGATCACGACGGAGCGTGCGTTGGTGTGCTCCGTCCACATCCAGCTTTTGAAGCATCAGCTCCAGCAGGTTCCGGGTCCAGTCCGGTTGCGAAGCGTCAAGCCGTTCGTGACGCCAACCCGGTGCGAGATCGCACTTGAGGTGAGAGACGGACCCTCCCTCGCAGAGCGTGAAGCCCAGGGCGCGGCGGCCACGTCGTAGCCGCCGCGCCCTGCCACTCCGTCGGAGCGTCAGGAGGGGTTCTGCGCCCACATGTCGGGTCCAAACACCTCGTACTGGATGTTCGCAGCGGGAACGCCGCGGTCCATCAGCGTGCGCCGCGCCGACTGCATGAACGGGAGCGGCCCGCACATGAAGACGCGCGCGCCTGCCGGTATATCCTCGCCCGTCAAATCCATGTACCCGCTCTTCGCGGGCACGAGCGTCGGTGCCGACTCGGCTCCTTCCTCGTACCAGTTCTGAGCCTTGGCGTCGCTCAGGGCCAGCACTTGGCGCCGCAGACTCGTGTAGAGCGCATGGGTGTCATGGGAACGGTCTGCGTGGAACAGCCGCACCTGTCGTTCCGGCTGTCGCCGAGAGACATCCTCGAGGATCGCCGCAACGGGAGTGATCCCGATCCCTGCCGACACGAGCACAAGCGGCGAGTCTGCAGTGTCGAGCACCACGTCTCCGGCAGGCTGGGACACGTCGAGAAGTGCGCCAGGCACGGCATGCTCGTGGAGCCAGCCTGAGACCCGCCCGTCAGGGGTTCCGCCCTCGCCGCGCACTCGCTTGATCGTGACACGCAACGAGTCACCGCGCGGCCCCGATGAGATCGTGTACTGGCGCGGCTGCCGCTCGCCGTCAGGCAGATCAACGGCAATAGCCACGTACTGCCCCGTGCGGTACGCGGGAACATCTCCAGTCACAGGCGCGAGAAGCAGCGAGAACACGTCTGCGCTCTCGTCGAACCGTTCCACGACTCGGTACTGACGCCAGGGCTCCTCGGGGTCAGTACCGCCGAGGGCGTAGAGCTTCGCCTCCTCCGCGATGAGCGCGGTCGCGAACAGCCAATACACCTCGTCCCACGCAGCGGCCACCTCCGGTGTCACTGCGTCGCCGAGCACCGTGCCGACCGCCGACAACAGGTGGTGCCCGACGATCGTGTACTCGCGGGCTTTGATCCCAAGCGAGACATGCTTGTGGGCGATCCGCTGCATGACGGGGGTGAAGTCCGGCGCGTCAGGATCGATCAGTTGCACCGCAAACGCAACGACCGATGCGGCGAGCGCTTTAGGTTGCTCTCCGATCGCCTGATTTGCGGCGTTGAACACATTCTTCAGTTCGGGATGCGCCGCGAACATCGCCGGATAGAACGTGCGGGTGATCTCATCCGCGTGCGCGGCGACGACCGCCGCTGTCGCTGCGACCGTAGCTTCCGAAGTGGGGGACAATTTCATCGACATTGCTGCCTCCTGGTTACGTGGAATATCCACTCACCAGATCCTCCCGCCGTACGCGTTTTCGCGCTCAGGGTTTCGCCGTGATTATTCACGGCTGGGCGCGGCAGCTTAGTTTGCGGGAGGCTTCATGATTGCCCCGGTCGCGAGCCCGACAGCGAGGCCCGCTGGCAGCCACAGCCAAAACTGGGTGAAGAATCCAAGCACGAGACCCATGACCGCGCCGACAGCGAGGCCGAGGAAGATCTGCTTGCGACGCTGCTCTGGCGTCGGCTCCTCCCCTTTGCCCTTCGGTCGGTTGCCTGGGCGCGATGACTTACTCATGCGCCCAGCCTACGCGCGCTCTCGCGGTCAAGTCTGTCCATCTCCTGCAACTGCGCGACAGTCTCGGGCGACGCGCCGCGAGAGCGGGCGACCTCGACGAGGGCGCCCATTGCCCGCGCGATCTTCGCGGAGCTCAGTGAGGGGGTTGCGCCGGCTGCCTCGAGCACCTGTCCGGTAGCGTCAAGCCAACGCTCGTCCGCGCCGGGCAGCAATTCGGCCTCCCACTCGCGCCAGGCACGCTTGACTGGCTCGGCGCCTCGGAGTTCTGTCGCCAGCACTCTGTCGTCGGCGAGCTCAACGACCTCCACACCCGCTCCGTCAGTGAGTCGCAGCGTGCGTCGTTCGGTCCGCAGCTCCGCAATCGGTCGCACTTGCTCGGCGACGTCGCCGATTCGCTCGACGAGCTCGGCTTTGAGCCCCGCCGGAAGTGTCTCGGCGAGCGGCCAGTGCAGCTCCCGCGTCCCACCCGACGTCTTCGCTTTCAGGTGCCACCCTTCGTCGCTGCCGCCCTCACGCACGCGCATCGCCAGTCCTTTGGAGGCGAGCGCCCCGTCATCGGTGTCGAAGTAGCGTGCGTGCATCTCATGTACTTCGGCAGTTCCGACCCCGAGACCCGCAGCAGCGAACGCTGTCTCCCCCGGCACCTCCGTCGCCGCGGGTACCTCGTACTTGCGCTCGATCTCAAGGGACTCGGTTGCGGCAACCGCCGCAACCTCTTCGTCCGTCGCCCGGCGCTGGCCAGCAGACCAGACGATGCCGGCGCCGGCCAACACGATCAGCAGGATTCCCACGAGGGCCGTCGGCGTGAGCACGTCGCCGAGGAACAGCACTCCGACGAGCGTGCCCATTACCGGGTCGAACGCGAAGAACACGCCGAGGATTCGCGCAGAGGTCAGACGTCCAGCAATGGTGTCGACCGAGAACGCGAGCGCGGTCCCAACGAGCGCCGACAGCGCGAGCAGGCCCCACTGCGCAGGCTGAACCTGCGCGACAATCGGCATCGAGAACGGCAGGGTCAGGATCGCAGCGACCAAGATCGATAGCGCGACCGACTGGAGGCCGCCGTCCGACTTTCCGATGCGCGGCGCGAGCATCGTGTACCCGGCGAAGCTCACGCCCGCGAGCGCGCCCCATAAGAGGCCCACAGTGTCGAATGGGCCACCGAACCCGGCGAGCAGCACGACGCCGGCGAACGCAGCGATGGCGAGCAGCCCCTCGCGAAGCCGCCGGGATGCAAGAAACGCGACCATGCACGGCCCGAGGAAGTCAAGCGTCGTCGCGACGCCGAGCGGGATGCGCTCGATCGCCTGGTAGAGGAACATGTTCATCGCCGCCATCGCGACGCCATACAGCACGATGCCGAGCCATTCCTCGCGCGTGCGACCCCGCAAGCTCGGCCTAAAGATTGCCAGCATGATGGCTGCAGCAAGCAGCATCCGCAGCCCGCTCGTACCGGCGGCCCCGAGGTCGGTAAACAGGGACAGCGAGATGGCGGCGCCGATCTGCATACCGATCGACCCCGCGAGCACGAGGAACATGGCACGAATCGTCGCTGACCTGTTGGGCTGTGTGTGCATCCTCCCAAGCCTAAACCCAGCAAGGTGCCTACACTTAGCTTCGTGAGTGAGCTCGTCGAAACAGTGGTGCAGGCCGTCCGCGAGGCAGGCGCGAAACTGCGCGATTCAGGGGTGGCGCCGGAGGCGCTCGCGGTCTTCGTCCCCGAGCGGCGAAAACTTCTCATCCGGCGAAAGCCGACGATGCTGCCGCTCGGGCACGTCTGGCGGCTCGGAACGTTGATGATCGGTGCC
Source organism: Leucobacter sp. NPDC015123 (assembly GCF_043080205.1). Classification (NCBI taxonomy): domain Bacteria; kingdom Bacillati; phylum Actinomycetota; class Actinomycetes; order Micrococcales; family Microbacteriaceae; genus Leucobacter; species Leucobacter sp. NPDC015123. The sequence continues at coordinate 94,411 of NZ_JBIBVH010000002.1, forward strand.
GACGAGGGCGCCCCTCCAGCGCTCTATGTCGTCGGCAAGGCGACGCGATCGGCTCCGAGACTGCATCCTGGCAACCAGTCGATATCGCGCGAGGAGCGCCGAGATGTCGCGGCGGCAGCGCTGAACGGCGGGTACGCCGAGGGCACCCCTGTGAACTACGACGCTGTACAGATCAATCTCGCAGAGACGGCCCTGACCGCACTTGCACCGGAGCTCCCGCTCGGCCTCGTCGACGGCCAGCTTCGGGTGCGGTGGCGTGCAGGCGCTCCGCTCGACGGCGCGCAGACGTTTGAGGCGTACCTGAGGGAGCGCTCAGACCTGCTCGCCAATCCTCCGCAGGGCGCGAGCTAAGCGAGCCCGAGCCGCGGCCCGGTGAGCCCCTGGGATCTGCTGCCGATTCACCGGTCTTTGGTCCTGCTGCCACGCAAAGACCCTGGGATCTGCTGCCGATTCACGAGTTCTTGGTCCTGGTGCCACGCAAAGACCTTGGGATCTGCAGTACATCTGCCGGGAGCGACGAACTTTGGCAGAGATACTGCCGATCACATACAGAACGAGCGAAACTCAGCGCGACGAGGGCTACTCCTCGTCCTCCTCGTCATCATCGTCCTCCTCCTCGTCCTCCTCGTCGTCCTCACCAGCAAGCCTGGCTTCGAGTGCGGCAATCTCGGCCTGAACGGCCTCCAAAACGCCGGGTTCGTCTTCCCATAGCTCGAGAAACTCAGAGTCGGGCTCGGCCATCTCGGTGAGCAGTTCGATGGCGCGTTCGAGGTGATTGTCCAGCCGCTCAAGGTCGCCTGGCCACACCGTGCTGTGCCCAAGCACGGTGAGCAGATAGCCGGCAGCGCGAATCCGGTCGAAGTCATCGTCGTATTTCAGCGCCTGGTCAATATGGGCGTCGATATCGATGCCCTGAAACACCTCAGCAAACCAATCTGCTGCGCCGTCGTTGTGCCACGGTGCGCTTCCCCAAGCTCCCATAGGTTCCCCCCTTCCTTCCCCCGGATTCTCCGAGTGTCGCACCATTCTGGCGCATTGGGTGCGCCTGCCGCGACAGCCAGGCGGTGAACTCTCCGCGAAACTTCAAGGACTACTGGGGAGCGCAGCACCCGCACCCGCTGAGGACTCCCCTCGCCCGCGAGGCTCGGCTGGCTTCGCGAGCCGGTGTATCGTCTCAACGATACCCGGCTGCGACTTCCCACCGATCAGCGCAAGGATTAGCAGCAGCCGCGCCTTCGTGGGAGCGAGGTCGCCGATCGCGATCTCCCAGCCCAGCTTCGCGACGGCGCTCCCCGCTCCGGTTCGCGAGACGCATACGACAGGAAGCCCGTTACGAGCGGCCTCACCCGCTGCACCCGCCAGGTCGTTCGAAATCGCTCCGAATCCCATGCCGGCGATGACAAGCCCACGCACGCCGGCGTCAACATAAGCGGCAACGGCCTCGCCGCCTCCACCCGGATACGAGACGAGGATCTCGACCCTCGGAAGTTCTTCCCCATCAGCACGGTGCGTCAGATCAACAAGCGGCTCTGCTGGGTTCCCGGGCGGGCGGACGACGTGGCGGTGCAGCACCACGGAACCGCCGAAGACGTATCCGATGGGGCCTGCGGAGGGGCTCTCGAACGGATCGGGAAGGGTCGAGTGACGTTTCACCACGTCGCGTGCGGCATGCAGCAGGTCGCCGAACACGACGACAACTCCCTGTCCGGCAGTCACACCGCTCGCGGCGACCCTGACCGCGGAAAGCAGGTTCGCTGGACCGTCTGTCCCGTGCACGAGGCGAGTCGGCGGCGTTGGTCGTTCAGGATCGCGAACTGCAAACGGCCGCATCGACCCCGTGACGATGACGGGGCGGTCCGCGGGGACAGTGAGGTCGAGCCAGTACGCGATCTCCTCGAGCGCGTCACTTCCGCTCGTCACCACGACGGCGTCGGCAGTCGCGAGGGCGTCGTTGACGGCTTCCGAAACTCGAACAAGGTCTGCGACGCTGAGCGCGCTCGATCCGCTCGCGAGCACCTGCTCGCCGTCGAGCTCGGCAACGCTCAGCAGCTCCGGGCGAAGGTACTCGAGCAACTCATCGACATGGAAGCCGGGGGCGCCATAGTTGATGAAGTCGTCTGGCGCGAGTGTGGAACTCGCAATGGTCCCACCGAGCCCGACGACAGCCACGTGCGGCAGCTTGGTTTCACGCGTCATCCGTTCGCCTCGTCTTTCGTTTCGTTTGCTGCAAGCAGCACCCGGTCAATTGCATCGATGTTAGGCGACTCCGCAAGCCGCAGAATCGCGTCGTAGTGCGAGTCGTCGAGTCCCGTCAGCGCGGAGAACTTACGACGTTTCTCCCATGGCGCGAACGGCTCGCTCACCGCCCCTCGGGCTACCTCGCGCTGGCGGTCGAGCTTTCGCCCGTCCGCAAGCGTCACCTCCACCCGGTGTGGGGTTCGACCCTGGTCGAGCATGATGCGCTCGGCCTCCTCCGACCATGTCCGAACCGAAATTTTGTCGAGCAGTGGATGGCTACGCCGCTCGCGCACCACCTCCTGTTCGAAGTCTGTCATCGAGACCGTGCCGCCCTCGAGCGCCGCGGTCAGGGCGTACTGCATTGAAAACTTCGCCTGAGTCGGGTTCTCGGGGTGTGTGTACGGCAAGTTTGCGGCGTTGGGGCGCAGCACCGTCACGACGATCTCAGCGACGTCTGCGGCAGCGAAGCTGTGCTCGCGGATCAGGTCGAGCACCGCGTCAATCGCCAGGTGGGTTGATCCACAGCACGGATAGAGTTTCGGAAATAGGCCAGGCTGCTCGATCGCGTGCACCGCAGACGTGTCAACGGGCTCCGTCGGCCAGTCAGCCAGCGGCGCCCCGTACAGGGCGGCGAACCCGCGCTCCCCCTCTAGGATGCCTGAGCGACCGGCTACCCCCGCCTCCGCGAAGAGTGCCGCCTCAACCGAGCTGCGCGCGGCGAAGCCTGCGTGAACAGGCTTCACTGGCGTACCGAACTGCAGTTTCAGACCGCTCGCCGTACTTACCGCGACACTCATCGCCGCGGCGGTCCGGCGGGCGTCGAGCTCGAGCAGATGCGAGACGGCTGCGGCTCCCCCGATCGGCCCGATTGTGGACGTCGCGTGCCACCCAGCGGTGTAGTGCTTCGCGGCGAGTTCACGCCCGATCTCGCGCTGCACCTGCAGACCAACGAGGTAGGCGTCAAGGAGCCCCGCACCGTCTGCCCCCGCAATGCGTGCTGCGGCAAGCAGCGCAGGAACGAGCACGGCACTCGCGTGGGTTGCGGCCCCAATGAAGTTGTCGTCGAGGTCGAGTGCGTGCGCCGCCGTGCCGTTAATCAGTGCTGCGGCTCCCGGGGAGCGAAGCTTGCCGTCGACACACATCGCAGACTCACGCGGATCCGGTTGTGATGCGGCGGCGAGCGCGCCCCGGGTCGACACGTCAGCTGCCCCGGCGATCATGCAGGCAAGCGTGTCGGCAAACGCGTCTGTCGCCGCACTCCGTCGCGCGTCGGTGACTTCAGGGCTTGACGTGACCCACTGGGCAATGCGTCCAAGCGCGGTCACTCCTGAGCCTCCGCAGACGCTCCGTGCGTGCGCCATCCCCTGGCGAGCCAGCCCTCGGCAAGCGCCGCGAGCGCGGCGGCCTGGTCGTCGAGAACTGCGTCGTCGAACACGACGCGAGGCGAGTGGTTCGGCGCCGCCGTCGCCGGGTCGACGCCGTCTGGGGACGCCCCGAGCATGAATATCGTGCTCGGCACAAGTTCTGCCACGTACGCGAAGTCCTCGGAGCCCATGACCGGTTGTGGCAGCTCGGCGATTCGGTTGTCGCCGAGGAGCCCAGCGAGCTCCAACATGGCCCAGTCTGTCGCAGCCTTGTCGTTGACAGTCACCGGGTAGTCGACGTTCAGCACTACCTCAGCGGTCATGCCGTGTGCGCGAGCCAGCCCCTCAAGCTCCTCGACGAGATCGGATCCTACGCGCGAGAGGGTCTGCGCCGAGAAGTTCCGGACAGTCGCCGCGAGCTCAACGCTTTCGGGAATAACGTTCAGCGCCTCACCCCCGCGGATCACCGTCGGCGTGATGATCGCCGGGTCGAACGGGTCGAGCCTTCGCGCTGTGAACGACTGCATCAGGCCAACAGCCTCAGCTGCAACCGGAATCGGGTTTCGCGCGGTGTGCGGCTGGGAGCCGTGGCCTCCTCTACCGACGATCCTCACTCGCAGTTCGTTGCTCCCCGCGAGCGTGGGGCCCGAGCGGGTGAGGAACATCCCGCGCTGCCCCGGGCTCACATGTACGGCAAACGCCGCCCCCACCCGGGATCCGGCGGCGTCGAGCACGCCCTCGGAAAGCATGATCCGCGCGCCTCCGAGCCGCTCCTCACCCGGCTGAAACATGAAGACGACGTCGCCGTCGAGTTCACCGCGTCGCGCCGCAAGCTGCCGCGCCGCGCCGACAAGTCCAGCCATATGCAAGTCGTGTCCGCAGGCGTGCATTGCACCCGCCCGCTCCGACGCGTAGTCGAGCCCGCCAGGCTCCGGCACTGGCAGCGCGTCCATGTCAGCGCGGAGCAGCACCGCCCGCCCAGTCGGTCGGCCGCGAAGCACTCCAACGATTGAGCTCAGGTTCTCGGAGAACGTCAGCTCGATGCCCAGCGGGGTGAGCTCTCGCTCAATCCGCTCGCGAGTGTCTGGGAGATGCAGACCAACCTCAGGATGCCTGTGGAGGTCTCGCCTGAGTTCCTGCAGAGTTACAGCGGAGGTCACTGACGCGCCTCCTCACCGACGAGCTTGGTTCGCTGCGCGAACGCGTCAACCGACTGGGGCGCGAGGATCGCCATCACGATGGCGAGCACCGCACCAACGCCGAGGAAGAGGAATGCCGACGTGTAGCCGTAACTGTCGAGCAGGATACCCATCGCGAGGGGAGCGACAATTCCAGCGAGCTGCCCGCCGAAGTTCACTATCGAAAATGCGCTGCCCGAGAGCTGCGTTGAGAGGGCTTTGAGCGGCACCGAGACGACGGGCACGTTGCAGAGGCCACACCCGAATATCGCGATGCATTCGAAGATGATAAACATCGTGAGCGACTCAGATGTCGCCATGAGGATGATCGCGACGAGGCTCACTGCCATCGCTGGGGCGACGATCTTCGCGCTCGCGCCACCGAGTTTGTCAGTGAGCCGACCACCAACGTAGATGCCGATCGCGATGCACAGCGCGGGCAGCGCGAGCAGCAGACTCGAACCGCCGACCTCGATGCCACGCACCTGTTGGAGGTACGAGGGCATCCACGTGACGACGCCCCACGTAATCAGGTTGCTGCCGAAGAACATGGCGGCGAAGATCATCATCGTCGGGTTGCGCACGAGCGCGCGCACCTGGCGCCACTGTTCTGCGCGTGCCGCGGCGCTTTCGGCTGACGGCTTCGGCACGTCGATCTTGAGCTTCGGAAGCAGGAACAGCATGAAGAAGCTGAGCACGCCAAGCCCCGCCATCGCGATGAACGTTCCTCGCCACCCAAGCAGCACGACAACGGGCGGGATCACTAGGTAGCCAACGAGCGAGCCGATACCGTTGGATGCCGAGACGATTCCCTGCGCAGTCATTCGTTGGCCTGGCGTCGTGCGCTCGGCCAGGATCTTTGCCGCTGCGCTTGGGAACGGCGCCTGCGCGGCGCCGAACAGCACACGGATTGTGAACAGCACGCCGAAGCTGCTGACGAGACCGGACAGCGCGGTAAACGCCGACCACGTGAGCATCGCGATGCCCGCGATCGGTCGTCCCCCGAAGCGATCGGTGAGCATGCCTCCCGGCACCTGCGCGAAAGCGTAGGCAAAGAAGAACCCGGAAGCGAGAAGGCCGAGCTGCGTGTTGTTCAGCTCGAGGTCCGCTCCGATGAGTGGCAGCACAATGGTGATGACAAGGCGGTCGATGTAGTCAACGATCCAGGCGGCGAAGAGGATCGCGACCGTGAATTTCACGGAGCGCGGCAGCGGTGCACGCTTCTCCTTCACCGCCGCTGTTGTGCGTTCAGCTGTGTCCCCTGACATGTTTTCTCCTTCGAAAATGTTGCGGTTCCCGCACGAGGGTGATGAGCAGAACACAGCATAGAAACCGCTCGACGACATGGCGCGCATCGCAGGATTTATGCATATTATGGTGCAATGACGCCAGAAAACTCTCTTGACGATCTGGATCTGCGTCTTATTCACGCCGTCAAACTCGCGCCGCGCGCAGCCTGGAGTGCGCTGGCACCGGTTATCGGGGTCGACGCTGCAACGCTCGCGCGGCGCTGGGCGAAGCTCACCGAGCGTGGCCAGGTCTACGTGACGGGCTACGGTACCCTCGGCACGCCGTTCACGGTCGCCGTGGCTGAGGTGCAGTGCACACCAGGGCGCGCGCACGAAGTCGCGCGCCAACTCGCGCAGGATCGTGAGGCGCTCACGATCAACCTCACCGCTGGCGCTCGCGACATTCTCGTGACAGTGGCAGTACCGGACCTCGAGGCTCTCTCGACATACGTACTGCGCGACATGGGCGGGCTCGGCGACGCGACCTCTGTACGCACGACGGTGGTGACCTCAATGATGACCGACGCGCGCCCATGGACCCCGCGAGCCCTCTCACCCGCAGAGCAGGCCCAGGTTGCCGCGTTGCAGCCCGCGCCCCCGACGAACGCGAGGCGCCAACCGCTCGACGTGGAGCGCGCTGTCATCGCGGAGCTGAACCACGACGGCAGGGCGGCGGTCGCGTCGATCGCGCGGCGCACCGGGCTCAGCCAGAAGCGGGTTCATGACGCAATCGCAGGGCTGCACAGTGCCGGCCTGCTGTCTGTCAGAGTTGACGTCGCTCGCACTCTGACGGCCTGGCCGCACTATGTCTGGTGCTCCTTCCGCGTCCCGGCGGAGCGCGCTAGTGCGATCGCAGAAGCACTCACCAAGGTCGAGGAGGTGCGCTCCGTGCTCCTCACGCTCGGAGAGAGCAACATCATGATCTCTGCATGGTTGCGCACTCTTGCCGATTCCCAGCGGTTCGAAGTGATGGTGTCGACCCGGATCCCGGATCTTGTCGTGCTCGACCGCTCACTCGTCATCGGGTCCGTGAAACACTACGGCCACATTCTCACTGGCACGGGCTTTGCGACGGGAGAGACGATCGCCCACCGCCTTCCTGAGCCGCTGGAAACTTGAGAAGCGGAACGAAGCGCTTGAGTTGGGCGGGGTGCAATGGGCCCGGTACGGCGTTTGGTCGCCGGCCGGGCCCATACTGGCGCCCATTACACAGCGTCTACTGCCCCATGTACAGGCGCTGGCTCGCCCTGTCAGCGAGCCAGGTCCACCGACGAATGGCCTCGCCGGCGACACCGCGCGCCGCGTCGAGCGCCTCGTCGCGAATCAACCGCAGCCGTTCCACAGGAAGCACCTGGTTTGCATCTAGCTCAGTCATCCTTGACACAAACGTCTCGGCCTCGGCTTCGCCGCCAAGGCGAGGGGCCACGTCTCCCCTCATAAAGTCTGCCCACGTGAGGGTTGGGTCAAACCCAAACCGCCCGAAGGCGAGATAGCTCAGCTCGGCTGACACATGGTAAGGCGAGGGCTCACCCCAGACTGTAAGCCCCTGCATACCAACCTCGGCTGACTTCTTGGCGAGGTCTGCAAACACCGGAGCGTTAAACGCGTATCGCTCGGTGCGCTCATCACCGTTCCACTGGCAGGCGAACTGGCTGCGGATCACATTCTGCTGGGTTGGTAGGTCGCGCACATGCTGCTCAGTGAGCTCGCCCCGCGCTCGTTCCCAATAGGCACGGTTAAATGTGTGCTGATAGATCCCACCATCAGGCAAGGTCTCGAGCGGTGCATGCGCGGCAGGGTCGAGCAGATTGTCCCACTGCAGCTCGCAGTACAACCAGAGATCGTCACCTCGCGAGCGAGCCGCATCAAACAGCCTTGGGAAATTGTCGGCCATATCCGCGTGCGACCAGAACTCAGCGTCGTTGTCGCGGCGGCTCGCCGCTTCACGTTCGCCCCGTCGGCTGACACACCGCGGGCAGCCGCAGACGCCGTAGTCGCCGCCCTCAATATTGATCCCCCCGGGCTCGACGGCCTCAACGAGCCATTCAAGCGCGTCAGCCATCCATTGGATGTTCGCTGGCTCAGACGGACAAGCGGTCCGGGTGTAGTCGCTCTGCGGAAAGTTCAGTGGGAAACTGAGGTCAGCTAGCTGGAACCCCACTCCTCGTTCCATATCCGCTGCCATCCCGGGGTTGTCTCGCAGATACGTCGCGAGGTTGTAGCGATGGTCACCCTCCCAATACACGCCGCCGTATGCCCCGATCGCGACTCCTGGCAGGATCCGCACCCCACGCTCACGCGCGTAGCGGGTCAGCTCCTTGGCCGCGTCAACTCCCCCATGCGAGTCACGGAAGAACCCGTAGATCACAATCGCGGCGATCTGGTGGCGACTGCAGAAGTCAACCATTCTCTTGTAGTCCTGCAAGAAGCCCCCCGGGGGCTTACCGTATGGGTTGAAGACGCCGATTTCCTGGTGCCCCACCTGGCTGAGTTCCCAGTTCGTCGAGTGGTCCCACGTCCAGAACGTACGGTAAGCGAGCTTGGGCGTGCGCTCAACAACGACCGCGGGCACGCTGATTCCTGTGGGCTCGACCGTGGCGATGCGCTGCACGAGTTCCTCGACGCCATAGATCACACCTGAGTACGGGCCGCCCGTCACTCGAATGATTGGCGCGCTGCCCGCATGTTCAACGTCAACGCGCAGCGACCCTTCAGGCATGTCGGCACGTTCCGACAGCACCACGAGAGGCATCGTGTCTGGGACGGCGGCAAGATCGGGCGCCTGGTGCCAGTCGAGGTCAGGCCATTCTTCGGCCAGACGTCGCGCCGCGTGTGGGTGTACATCACCCCCGTGAACTGCGATTCTTCCGCTCAGCGTGGCAAGACGGTGCTGTGACATCGTTCAACTTCTCCTCGTACTGTGTGTGCGTCATTGCGTCGATCGGTAGAGCGAACGATTGATGGTTATGTACCATAATGCACATTATGAAAGAAAGCCAGCAGTCATCCCCCCTCGCCGCAAACCTCCGAAAGTGGCGGGAGCGACGCGGGATGAGCGCATCCGCACTCGCGCGCGAAGCGGGCATCTCGAAGTCAACAATCTCGGAGCTCGAGCGGGGAAACGGCAACCCGTCACTAGACACCCTCTGGTCAATCGCCAAAACCCTCAATGTTTCCCTCGGCAGCCTCCTCGCCGACCCCGGCTCCATTGGCGACTCCGAGATTCGTCGCCTAGCAGACGCTCCCGTCATCGCTCGTGATGGCGACGACTTCGTTGCACAGCTGATGTCTGGCTGGCACGGCGATGGTGAGGTCGAGTTATCTGTCGTCTCGCTCGCACCGAACGCCCTCCGCAGCTCACGCGGCAACGCCGCCGGGGTGATCGAGCGGGTGCTCTGCGCAAACGGTCTCGTGGAAGTCGGGCCAGATGGAGCGGGCCACCTTCTCGAGCCGGGCGACATGCTCACATTCAGGGCAGACCAGCCCCACTTCTACCGCGCCAGAGAGGCTGGCGGTCAGCTATTTGTCGTCCAGCAGTACCCCGCCGGGAACTAACCAAACAGCACGTTTGGAAACTTTCTAGAAGGGCTTGCGCAGCCAAAGGGCGTCCAATATAGTGATGATCGTTCGGTAGAGCGAACGATTGAACTCTCACTAAACTTCCTGTTGTCATTGGAGACACAAATGGATGCGGAACCCACCCCAACGACGAGGCAGCCGCAGGCGCCCGTCATCGAAACCCGCGGGATCACGAAAAGCTTCGGCCACGTCCGAGCGCTTCAGGGAGCCTCGCTACAGGCCTATGCAGGAGAAGTCCTCGCGCTCATCGGCGACAACGGAGCTGGCAAGTCCACGCTCTCGAACGTCATTGCCGGAGTGCATGCTCCCGACGAAGGCGAGATCATCCTCAACGGAAAAGAGATCTCAGTCACGTCGGTCCGTGGGGCACGCGAGGTAGGAATCGAGATCGTGTATCAAGATCTCGCACAGGCACCCGACCTCACCGTCGTTCAGAACTTCTTCTTTGGCCGCGAACTCCTGAAACCAGGCCTCGGCCGCCTCATTGGCCACGTCGATGAGGCAGCGATGCGCGATCGCACCAAAGAGGCAATGAGCCTCCTCGGAGCACGTGTACCCTCGTTAACTGCGCCCGTGAGCGCACTCTCCGGTGGACAGCGTCAGGCCATCGCCGTCGCCCGCGCAGTCATGTGGGCCAAAGCAGCAATCCTCATGGACGAGCCGACAGCCGCACTCGGCCCGAAGCAAACGGCAATGGTCTATGACGCGGTGCGCGCAGCCGCAGACCGCGACCTCGCGGTCATTCTCGTGTCGCACGACATCCCGAAGATGCTCGAGTTCGCCGACAGGATCGCCATTATGCGGCACGGCCGCGTCGTCGCGCAGATGCCAACCGCGGGCCTCGAACTCGTCGACGTTCTCACAACCATGCTGTCAGCCAAGGAGGAAGCCGCGTGAACCAGTCAACTGCCGTGCGCACACCGAGCACTGAATCGGTCACCACGCCCCCAACGTTCGACAGCAGCGAACCAAGCGCGGCACGACGCCTCTTCACCTCGACAGCCTTCCTCATCGCGGTCGTTGTCGTCGCGCTGATCCTGCTCTTCGGGGTTCTCTCACCCAACGGCGTCTTTCTCGGCCCCGCGAACTTCCGAAACCTCGCCCTCGACTCCGCTCAGCTGATCCTCCTTGCCGTCGGCATGACCTTCCTCGTGGGAGCGGGCGAGCTCGACCTTTCGATCGGCGCGAACGTCATCCTCTCCTCGGTAGTCGCAGCGAAAGTCATCACCTGGCTTGGGGGTTCCCCCGAGGCAGTGCTGGCCGGTGAATACACGAACGCCCTCTTCGCGATTCTCGCGGGCGTCGCGGCAGCGATCGGCACAGGCCTACTCTTCGGCTTCATCAACGCGCTGCTCGTGAACGTACTTCGCGTGAACTCGTTCATCGTGACTCTCGCCATGATGAGCGTCGGAAGTGGCCTGGCGTACATCGTCACGAATGGCGTCAACGTGAGCTCCTTGCCCCGCGAGATGCAGAAGGGTTTCGGGTCCGCAGACTTTTTCGGCATCATCCCCATCCCCGCATTGCTCGCGCTCCTCATCGGCGCGCTCGCATGGTACACAATGACCAAACTGCGCTTCGGCACTCACACGCTGGGGATGGGCTCGTCGCTTCGCGCGGCTGAACGGGCGGGAGTGAACGTGCGCCGCCAGCGCATCAAACTGTTCCTCATTATGGGCGGAATCTGTGGCCTTGTCGGCTTCATCGATATCGCAAGATTTCTCACCACCAACATTCAGGGCCACCAGGGCGATGCCCTCGCCGCCATTGCCGCGGTCGTTATCGGCGGCACGAGCCTGTTCGGTGGCCGCGCCTCCGTACCAGGTTCCATGATCGCCGCGATCATCCCTGCAGTACTGATCAACGGCCTCGTCATTCTGCGGGTCGGCTCGTTCTACCAACTCGTCGTCACCGGCGCGATCCTGCTCATCGCTGTTGGGATCGATCAGCGTCGCCGCGCACAACAGAAATAGAAACGTCCCGAGGCGCGGGGCTGGCAAGCCATCTCCCCGCTCGTTTGGCACCCCCAAAGTAGTACCCGCAGAAACCCTGCACCCTCACTCATCACACACTGATCCAATGGAGGAACCGTGTCTAGATTTACACGCCGATTCGGCACAACTGGCGCCGTTGCTGGAGCTGCGGCACTCGCTCTGATTCTGAGCTCCTGCTCCTCAACTCCCTCAGAGGGCGATGACGCCCCCGCGGGCGATGAACCGACAATCGCGTTCGTCGCCGCGCAAATGACCGCGACGTACTTCCAGGTCATGCAGTGCGGCGCAAAGGCCGCCGCAGATGAAAATGGCGTCAAGCTCGATTGGCAGGGCGACCCGAACTGGGATCTGAAGACCCAGACCCCGCTGATTAACGCGGCAGTTCAAACGAAACCAGCAGGTCTCGTACTCGTCCCGACCGATCCGGTAGGCCTGATCGAGACCGTTGAGAACATCTCCGCGGACGACATTCCCGTGCTCACAGTCGACGGCAGCCTCGACGAGCCTGTGGAATTGCAGAACATCCGCACCGATAACCTCAGCGCTGGAGCTCTCGCAGCAGATGCACTCGCAAAAGCAGTGGGCGGAAAGGGAACCGTGCTCGTCATCGCATCATTCCCTGGCGTCGCCGCTAATGCCGAGCGTGTCGACGGCTTCACCGAGCGCATGGCAGCGGAATACCCAGACATCACCGTGCTGCCGACCGAGTACTCCGATGCAGACCAGAGCAAAGCCGCGCAGAAGGCCGCCGCTGCAATCGCCAATCCTGATCTGAAGGGTATCTACACGACGCTCGCGCCTGCGTCGGCCGGCGCCTCGGCGGCGATCCAGGCCGCGAACAAGACTGGCGAGGTCAAGCTTGTGGCGTACGACGCTGATCCCGCACAGGTCGCCGACCTCAAGGCGGGAGTGTACGACGCGTTGGTAGCGCAGGATCCCTACGGCCTCGGCTACGACTCGGTCGACAGGCTCGCGAAGATCGCGAAGGGCGAGCTGGATCCGTCGTCGCTTGAGTACCAGGAGTACGTCAGCGCGTTCATCATCGACCGCGACAACGCTGACACCGAAGAGGCGCAGCGCTTTATCTACAAGCCGAGCTGCTAGCTTGCCTGTCCGGCGCCGCCAGTCGGCGCCGGACAGTTCCTCCGCATACATCACGAACGGACACCTCGCAATGACGCCCACCACACGCCCTCAGCGGGGTAACCTGATCGCCAACGGAACCCGGCAAGGCCGCATTCGCATCGCCGTCGTCGGCTCGGGCCCGTTTGGGGCGCTCCACGCGGAAACGCTCGGGCGAAACCCAGACGTCGAACTCGTCGCGATCGTCAACCACGATGGTGTTCGCGCCCGTGCGCTCGCGGACAGGCTCGGCGTCAACGCCGCATATGAGTCAGTGCAGGAGCTGCTCGATTCCGAGCCAGTGGACGGGATCACAGTCGCCACGGCAAACGCGCACCACGTCGCGCCGAGCATTGCAGCGCTCGAGGCCGGGGTGAGCGTGCTGCTTGAGAAGCCAGTTGCGCTCACCCTCGATGAGGCAGAGCGTCTGCTCGCCGCCGAGCGCGCGAGCACCGGATTCGTGTTCCCTGCCCATCTCCTCCGCTTCGCAGCTCCCTACCAAGAGCTCAGGCATCGCCTGCAAATTGGCGACATCGGTGCGCCACGGGCGCTCTCGTTTCGACGGCACCGCGGCATCGACCACGACACGAGGTTCCCCGATACGCACCCGGCTCTCATGACAATGATCCACGACATCGATCTCGCGCTCTGGTACGACGGGTCACGCCCGGTCAGCGTGACCGCTCGAGAAGTTCGGGTTGCCGGTCGCTCACAACCGACTGCCGTGTGGGCTGAGGTGCTAACCGACGCCGGTTCACTGTGGTCGTTTCAGGTGTCGTGGTCTCTTGGCGGGCGTCAGGGCGACCCCTCACTGGCGGATGCGCTCGAGATCATCGGCGATGAGGGCGCGCTCTCCCTGAGGCTCGATCCTCGGGTCCGCTCTCATTCCGAGGCCGATGAAACGGTTGATGACGTGCTGACCCCTGCAGCGGCTCACGGAGCCATGGAACAGGAGATGCGTGACTTTGCCGACGCGGTTCGACGAGGGTTGCCGCCGACAGTCGTAACGCTCGAAGAGGCCGTGGCCGGCATCCGTCTCGCCGAACAGATCGTCTCGTCGGCTGCGGCCCGCCAAGATAGTGGGCCGCGATAGTGCCCGGGAAACTCTCGCCACGGGCAGACGCGCATATCCACCTGTTCAAGCACGGGTTCTCTGGAACCAAGGCTGCGGGGGCGGAACTCACAACCTACATCGAACTGCGAGAACGATACGCGATCGACGAGGCACTCGTTGTCGGTTACGAAGGCGATACTCGGTTCGCAGGAAACAACGACTATGTGCTCGAGCTCGCCGCGACCCATCCATGGATTCGCCCAACTCTGTTTCTTGATCCGATGCGCCCGCCTTCGCCCGAGCAAATTGAATCAGACCGCGCACAGGGCGCCGTTGGCTACTCCATCTACCTGGGCTCCGATCCTGAACTCGCTGGTCTCATTCCAACGAAGACATGGGACGCGCTCTCGCGCGCCCGGTGCATCCTCAGCGTGAATGCGGCGCCAGAAGCGGTCGCGGGAGCCGACACACACCTGCGCGACGCGAGCGGGGCTTTCATACTGCTCAGCCATCTGGGTCTTCCTGGCAACCTCGCAGGTGCGCCCGTGCTCGAGACCCAGCGCCGCATAACCCCGATCGTGCGACTCGCGGACGCCCCGCACGTGTCGGTCAAGCTGTCTGGTCTCTACGCCACAGATCCTGACTTCCCGCACACCGCCGCGATTCAGGCAGCCCAGGTTCTCATCGAAGCCTACGGCCCCGCGCGCATGCTCTGGGGCTCAGACTATGCCCCTGGCCTCAGCGCTGTCTCCGACTCAGAACTCTTTGCCCTCCCCGACATCATTCGAGACGAACTGAGCGAGAGCGATTCCGCGCTCGTCCTCGGAGGCTCCCTCCGATCCATTCTGAAGGAGACACTCGCATGAATCGATTCTGCTACGTCTTCGAGCTGGTCCCTGGAAGCGAAGAACGCTACGACGCGGAGCATGCCGAGCTCTGGGAGGGAGTCGTCGAAGCCATGCGCGACGCGGGAGTCACCGACTACACGTTGTTCCGACGCGGCACACTCGTTGTCGCAGTCGGCACTTGCCTAGGGCCGGTCGCAGAAACATTCGAGCGGCTCGAGCACGACCCTGTCAACGCGGCCTGGAGCGCGCACATCCGGACACTCATGCTTGACCCAACCGACGAGAGTGGAAGCCTCCTTTTCGCCCCGGAAGTGTGGCGGTTGCCAGCTACCTCGCAAACCTCAATCAGCTCGTAAGATTCCCGACCGAAAGCAGGATCCACATGCACGCTCCTGGACAACAGCCCCTCATCGAGAGGGACGCCTTCGTCAATCTGGACGCAAACGCATACCTCTACACAGGGGCGCACTCCCCCGCACTACGACGCGTCGAAGAGGCAATCGTCTGTTCATACAGGGCAAAGAGCCTCGGCGAAGGCGGGCGAGACGTGCTGTACGCCGCGGAGGCTGCAACCCGCGCGAGCATCGCCAGGCTCACAGACCGCCCCGTAGAAGAGGTCGGGCTGCTTGGCGATGCCTCGAGCGCCTGGAGTGCGATCGCGAATGGCTGGCAGTGGTCGCCCGGCGACAACGTTGTCGTGAATGAATACGAACACCCTGCCGTGTTCGCTCCCTGGCTCAGGCTCAGGGAAGCCGGGCTCGAGGTGAGAGTAGTGCCACGGCGCGAAGATTGGTCGCTCCCAGTTGAGGATCTCGTGGCTGCATGCGACGACCGCACTGTCGCGCTCTGTGTGAGTCACGTGGGGTACATTACTGGGCTGCGGTACGATCTCGAGGAGCTCGGTATGGCGGCAGAGAATGCCCGAGTGCCCCTACTTCTTGATATCTCGCATTCGCTCGGCGTCGTGCCCACTGATCTGAGCCGTGCAGCGCTCACTGTCAGCGCATCATACAAGTGGACGCTCGGCCCGTACGGTGTCGGAATCGTCTTCTGGAATCGAGACATCCTGCCAGATTTCAAGCCTGGCGCGGTCGGCTGGCGCTCACTCAGCAACATCTTCACCGAAGACAGGTTTGAGACGCTCAACTGGAATCCCGGGGCGTCGAGGTTTCAGGTCGGAGCCCCCGCCCTCGCAGAAATCGCCGGCCTCGGCGCCGCGATCGACGAGATCCTCGAACTTGGAATTGATCGCGTCGAAGCACACGCCGTAAGCCTTGCTGCGGCAGCTGCCGCCGGGCTGCGCGAACAGGGCTTCACTGTCATCACCCCAGCCGACCCAGCGGCACACGCAGGCAATGTGTCGTTTCTCTGGCCAAATGGGGAACAGCTTGCAGCCGCACTCGCAGAGCAGGGCGTCTACGTCTGGGGCGGAGACGGGCGCGTCCGCGCGTCGTTCCACGTCATGAACGACACTGGCGACGTCGAACGTTTTCTCAGTGCGGTACAAGCTGCGACTGTGCAGTCAGACGAAACACGTGAACTACCCACACCTTTGGAAGGAAGCACCCGATGACCCAGCATCCCTTGGAAGGTGCGGCACACGCCCTCACAAGCGACCAGACTGCCGCAATTGATTCGTTTCTGGCGGAGCGCGAGGATGAGCTCATCACGCTCGTCTCAGACCTCATCGCCATCGACTCGCAAATACCACCGTATGCTGACGAGCGAGAGATCGTCGCGTTTCTCGTTTCGGTGCTTGACCGGGCAGGCCTCGCCGACGACGTCTCAATCATCGGCCCGACACCAGAACGGCCGAGCCTCATCGCTCGTGTCTCGGGGAGCGGCGGCGGTCGCTCGCTCATGCTCAACGGGCACACCGATACCAAGCCGATCGGAGAGGCCGCCCACCTCTGGCATACGGACCCGCACACCGCGACAATCGTTGATGGGAACCTCGTGGGCCTTGGCGCGACAGACATGAAAGCCGCTGTTGCCTGCATGATCCTCGCCGCACGAGCGGTGCGCGAGACCGGAGTCAAGCTGCGCGGGGACATCGTGTTTGGCTTTGTCGCCGACGAAGAGGCCGGCGCACAGCTCGGGTCTAAGTTCGTGGCGCCGAGGGTCGAGAACGTTGACGCTGTGCTCATCGGCGAGCCCAGCGGCTGGGAACACGACTGGCAGGGCATCCACCTTGTCTCCCGCGGGGTGTGCGGATTTCGGATCCGAGTAACGGGTACCCAGATGCATTCGAGCCTGTCCGACAGGATGCCGTCGGTGAACGCCTCACTGAAGCTCGCTGATCTCATGCTCCGTATCGGGTCGGAGCTTGACCTTCCATTCACCCCGCACCCACTCGGCGGTATCGGGCCCACTCTCAATACTGGCGTCATGATTCAGGGAGGCACCTACTTCGGCGTCGTTCCAGGCCAGGCCGAGTTCGCCTGCGACCTTCGCACCGTTCCGGGGCAGACCCGCGAACAGGTTGCAGCGGGCATCGAGACGTGGCTCGAGGCGTGCCGTGCCAAAGACCCAGAATTGCAGGTGGACTATGAGTTCGAGCCTGGTCTCGATTGGATCCCGTGGAGCGAACTCGAAGAAGATCACCCGCTGGTGTCTGCCGTGTCAGGTGCTGCGCGCGACGTGCTTGGCGAGGCGCCTCAGCTCGGGGTCTTCCCCGGCGGGACCGACGCCCCCTGGTTCTCACAGCAGGGTATCCCGACGCTGCCATCCTTCGGCCCGGGCACACTCACCTGCGCACACGGCCCGAATGAGTTTGTCAGTGTGCAGAGCATTCACGAGGCTGCGCGCATCTACGCGCGAGTCATCGCAGAGTTTTGCGCCTAGCGCGCACGCCGTCGCCAGAGGCGGCGACGGCACTGATCACCCACACCACAGACAAGGAAACGCAATGTCGCTCTCATTCATCAGCACCCCGAACGCCCCTGCACCTGGAGGACACTACTCGCAGGCCGCAGTGACCGACGGACTCGTATTCACGGCAGGGCAAGTCGGGCTCGACCCAGAAACTGGAACCACGTCCACAGACTTCAGGGAAGAGACTCGTCAGGCTCTCGCAAACCTTCGGGCTGTTCTCGAAGCCGACGGCCTCGGATTCGGCGACGTCGTTCGCACGATGTGCCTGCTGACTGACATTGCCGACTTCGCGGTGTTCAATGAAGAGTACGCCGCCGCGTTCGGCAATCACCGCCCGGCTCGGAGCACGTTCGGAATTGCACTCGCCGGAGGGTTCCGGGTCGAGATCGAAGCAATCGCGGTACGCCAGGGCGCCTAGTTCGTCATTCTCACCTTTCGAGGCCAGCCCGCAGTACCGTCTGCGGGCTGGCCTCTTCGGCATGGAACGGGCTGAGTTGACCACGCGCCGAGATCAGTGCAGCTGCGGTTGCCGGACCAGCCTGTGAGCCGAGGACGCCCGGCACCGGGCACGGCCACCGGGCTCGGTGCCGGGCACGACCACCGGGCACAGCCACCAGGCTCAGCCACCAGGCTCAGCCACCAGGCACAGCCACCAGGCACAGCCACCAGGCACAGCCACCAGGCACAGCCACCAGGCACAGCCACCAGGCACAGCCACCGCGATGGTACACGGTCCCTGCAAGTGCATACGAAACCCCGCCCTAGAAATCGTGTGCATTTGCAGGAACCGTGTACAGCGGATGGCGGCACAGAGCGCGCGACGGGGTGGTACCGGGCACGCGAGGCGCACGAAGCGAGCGGACTGCCCTCAGAGCGCGCGGGCCGCCCACACACCCAGCGGAGCGGGCCTCTAGCGCCACCGAACCGCCGGCAGCCGCAGACGCAGACGCAGACGCAGACGCAGACGCAGACGCAGAGGATGTTCGCAGCGGCCGAGCGCGCCCCGCAGCGGCACAACCCCGGAATCGGATGAACAGCAGAGCCTGCAGGCCCCACGGGGGGCATGCAGGCTCTAGGAGTGCCCTGGAGAGGAATCGAACCTCCGACACCTTCTTTAGGAGAGAAGTGCTCTATCCACTGAGCTACCAAGGCCGGCGATGCGCTACGGCACCGAGTATCGATTCTAGCGCACTGAACACGCCAGCCGACAAACAGAAACGGGGCGCAGCCCGAAAGCTACGCCCCGTTTGAGTGATGAGCAATTAGCTCATACGAACAACCTGAGTCGGCAGGCCGGCGTAGGTGCTGAGGCCAGCGACGACGGTGGTGCCACCGGTCCAGCCGCCGTGCACTGCCTGGCCGCCACCGATGTACACGGCAACGTGAGGAGCGCCCGGCCACATGAGCAGGTCGCCCGGTGCGAGCGCCGTCGAACCGTGTACGTAGTCGACCGACGCGCCGTAGCGGAAGAAGTCGTTCACGCCATGGTCGTAGCCGCCCTGGTCGCGGCGCTCGGTCAGACCGATTGCAGCGAGTGCGTTCTGCGCGAGATCAGTGCAGTCCTGTGAGACGCCAACCTGTGCGAGCGCTGCAGCGACGAGGCCGCTCGCGCCCGAACCGGCAGGAATCTCTGCGGCCTTCGGAGCCTCTGCAGCAGCAGCTGTTCCGGTCTTCGTCTCCTTGGCGGCTTCAAGCTCAGCGGCACGCTTCTCAGCCTCCGCGACGAGCTTCTCACGCTGCTCCTGCTCGGCAACAGTCGTGTCGACCTCGAGCGGGATGTCGTCAATCTTAGTGAGCGCGGGGCCTGCAGTGACCTTAATCGTCTGCGATTCGGCGACAGCTGCCACCGGCTCTTCCTTGTCGTTGAACGCGTATGCGGGCAGCGCGAGCGTGCCAAACATAGCGAAAGTGAAAACGGCGGCGCCGCCCACTCGTGCGATCTTCTTGACCTTCGCCTTGGACGAAGCTGCGGGTTCGGTCGCAGCTACGACCTCAGTGCTGGGCTGTGAATTCACGAAATATCTACCTTACGTTGGTGCTTATTGGCGGTCAGCATGTGACCGTTGAAGCCAAGACTTGACCAAGCCTAACCGAACATCACGAAATTGTCACGCTTAGATTACGGACCGGAATTCGGGCTTAAATGACGCCCTGTTCGAGCATCGCCTGAGCCACTGTCACGAACCCTGCGGAGTTGGCACCGAGCACGTAATCACCGGGCTTTCCGTAGCGCTCTGAGGCCGAGTAGCAGAGCTCGTGAACGTCGCGCATGATCTCGTGCAGCCGGTTCTCGCTCTTGTCGAAGTCCCAGCGCGAGCGTGCAGCGTTCTGGCTCATCTCAAGCGCAGACGTTGCAACGCCGCCAGCGTTTGCGGCCTTGCCGGGAGCGAAGAGCACTCCCGCGCCCTGCAGCAGCTCAATCGCCTCAGGTGTGGTTGGCATATTTGCACCCTCGGCGACCGCACGAACGCCGTTCTTCAGCAGGGCGCGCGCGGCGCTCTCTCCGAGCTCATTCTGCGTCGCGCACGGGAACGCAAGTTCGCCGCGCACGTCCCAGACGCTTCCACCCTCGACGTAGTGCGAGCCGGGCCGGCGTTCAGCGTACTCGGAGATTCGTGCGCGCTCGGTCTCCTTGATTTGCTTGAGCAGCTCGACGTCGATGCCAGCCTCGTCAACGATGTAGCCGCTGGAGTCAGACGCTGTGACAGCGCGGCCGCCGAGCTGCTGGATCTTTTCGATGACGTAGATCGCGACGTTTCCCGATCCTGACACGATGGCACGGCGGCCTGTCACGCCGTCGCCCGAGCGCGCGAGCATTTCTTCTGCGAAGAACACGGCACCGTAGCCCGTGGCCTCTGTACGGACCTCGGCGCCTCCCCAGCCTTTACCCTTACCCGTGAGCACGCCCGATTCGTAACGGTGTGTCAGGCGCCTGTACTGGCCAAAGAGGTAGCCGATCTCGCGAGCGCCCACGCCGATGTCGCCCGCGGGAACGTCGGTGTGCTCGCCGATGTAGTGCACGAGCTCAGTCATGTACGCCTGGCAGAAGCGCATCACCTCAGCGTCGCTCTTGCCTGCCGGGTCAAAATCTGACCCGCCTTTGCCGCCGCCAATGCGCTGCGACGTCAGGGCGTTCTTGAAGACCTGCTCAAAACCGAGAAATTTCACGACCGAGAGGTTCACGCTCGGGTGGAAGCGCAGGCCGCCCTTGTAGGGCCCGAGCGCGGCGTTAAACTGCACGCGGTACCCGCGGTTCACCTGCACTTTGCCTGCGTCGTCAACCCACGGCACCCGGAAGGCGAGCTGCCGCTCGGGCTCGACAAGGCGTTCAAGGATGCCTGTCTCAATATATTCAGGGTGCTCATTGAGCACCGGAGCCAGTGTTTCGAGCACTTCGCGAACGGCCTGGAGAAACTCTGGCTCTCCGGGGTTCCGACCTTCAACAGCTTCTAGAACAGCGCTAAGGTGCGCCTCCGACGTTGGAAGTGACAATGCTGTCTCCTCGGGGTATCAGCTCCATTGTTCATGGGCTCGCCAAAACAGGCGATATCGAACGTCCACGAAACTCCATGTACGTAGACGCCGCCTCATCTATGAGACGAAAATGTGTGCCGCCACCTCCACGGGAATGTCGATGGCATCACTGTTTCCTTCCACCTGAACTCGCACGAGGTCGCCGGTGCGGGTGAAAGAAGCCTTGTTTCCGGGAAGGACGCCAGCAGCAGCGAGCTGAGACAGCAGCTCAGGCTCGTACTGCGCGGGCTCAGCGAGGCGCCGGATCGTCGCCTCGGAAGGGTTGTGCGGCTCGGCGAGCCAATCAAGCATGCCAAGCTCGCTCGCGCTCGCTGGCGGTGCGGGACGCGCGCCAAGCTCCTCGAGGCCCGGAATGCGGTTTCCGTAAGGTGACACAGTGGGGCGGTCGAGGATGCTGAGGAGCTTCCGTTCAACCTGCTCACTCATCACGTGCTCCCAGCGGCACGCCTCTTCGTGAACGAATTCCCACTCAAGCCCGATCACGTCGGCGAGCAGCCGCTCGGCGAGGCGGTGCTTACGCATGACGCGGATCGCGCGGGCGTGCCCTTCCTCCGTGAATGCGAGCTGCCGATCGTCGGTAACGACGACGAGCCCGAGGCGCTCCATGCGTGCAACCGTCTGCGAAACTGTCGGGCCGGAATGGCCGAGTCGCTCGGAAATCCGCGCGCGCAGCGGGACGATACCTTCTTCTTCGAGTTCGAGAATCGTTCGAAGGTACATCTCGGTAGTGTCAATCAGATCCGTCAATGTATATACCCCACCAGCCGTCTGCGTAGCCCCAGCTTACGACATGTTCGTGGCGGGCTCACGCAAGAGTTCAGCCACAGGGCCGCAGTATTCGGCCAGCTGAACCAAATCGCGAGCCCGTAGATGCCGAGCAAACGCGCATTAGTCCATACAATTAGGGCATGCCCGCGATTGAACTCCCATCCTCACTCATTCCCGCAGACGGACGTTTCGGTTGCGGCCCGTCGAAGATTCGGGACGAACAGCTGTCGTTCCTCGCAAGTCTGCAGCCAACGGTGCTCGGCACCTCGCATCGCCAGGCTCCCGTGAAGAACCTCGTCGGCTCGGTCCGTGAGGGCCTGTCGTCGCTCTTCCGTGCGCCCGAGGGCTACGAGATCCTTCTCGCCAACGGTGGCGCTACAACGTTCTGGGACTCGGCAGTGCATTCTCTCATCTCCCGCCGCAGCCAGCACCTCACCTTCGGCGAGTTCGGCGCAAAGTTCGGCGCGGCCGCTGCAGCCGCGCCGTTCCTCGAGGAGCCGATCATTCGCAAGGCCGACGCTGGCTCACGCTCCGAGCTCGCGCCGCAGGCTGGCGTCGATGTCTACGCGTACCCGCACAACGAAACCTCGACGGGCGTCATGGCCGAGGTCCGCCGCGCGGCTGGCCCCGATGTCGATCCCGGCGCGCTCACAGTCGTCGACGCGACGAGCGCCGCCGGCGGAATCGATTTCGACGCCGCCGAAACCGACGTCTACTATTTCTCGCCGCAGAAGAACTTCGCGTCTGACGGTGGACTATGGTTCGCGCTCGTTTCACCCGCCGCCATCGAGCGAATCGAGCAGCAGACAAACGGCGACCGCTACATCCCCGAGTCACTCAACCTGGCAGGCGCCCTGTCAAACTCTCGCCTGAACCAGACGCTCAACACTCCTGCGCTTGCGACGCTCGCGCTCATGGACGAGCAGGTGCGATGGATCAACGAGAACGGCGGCCTGAGCTGGGCCTCAGCGCGTACCGCCGAGTCCTCAGGCGTGCTCTACGAGTGGGCCGAGCGGTCCGAGGTTGCGACGCCGTTCGTGACGGACCCGGCGCACCGGTCGCAGGTCGTCGCGACGATCGACTTTGACGATTCGATCGACGCATCGGCAATCTCGACGGCGCTCCGTGAGAACGGCATCGTCGACACCGAGCCCTATCGCAAGCTTGGTCGCAATCAGCTTCGCATTGCGACATTCACGGCGATCGAACCCGACGATGTGCGCACCCTCACGGGCGCGATCGATTACATCCTCGAGCGCCTGTAACTGGCGCCTCGCCGCTGCCCACGCACACGGGCAACACGAGAAAGCCCCCGCCATTTGGCGGGGGCTTTCTCGTCTCGCTACTTGAGCCGCGTGAAACTACTCGGTCGCCGCCTCTGCTGCGCGGAGCTTCGAAACCTCGTAGAGCGCCACAGACGCGGCGATGCCAGCGTTCAGCGACTCAGTGACCGCGGAGATCGGGATCGACACGATCGCATCGCACGTCTCAGTGACGAGGCGGGACAAACCCTTGCCCTCACTTCCGACAACGATCACGAGCGGGCGTCCCGCGAGGTCGAGATTGGGAAGGCTCACGTCGCCGTCGCCGTCCAGCCCGACGACGAAGAGGCCCTGCTTCTTCAGCTCTTTCAGCGTCTGCGTCAGGTTCGATGCGCGAGCTACCGGGATACGCGCTGCGGCGCCTGCGGAGGTTTTCCACGAGGCCGAGTTCAAGCTCGCAGTGCGACGCTGAGGAACGATGACTCCCTGTCCGCCGAACGCGCCCACTGACCGAATGATCGCGCCGAGGTTGCGGGGATCGGTCACGCCATCGAGCGCCACGAAGAGCGGAGTCTCGTCGCGGTCGAGCACCTCCTCGAGGAGGTCCATCGGGTGCGCGTACTCCATCGGAGGAACCTTCAGCACAACGCCCTGGTGAACGGTGTCGCGGTCGGTCATCCGGTCGAGCTCTTGGCGCATCACTTCAAGCACGGCGACGCCGCGGTTTGTCGCGATGCGCATGATCTCGCGCATCCTGTCGTCCATGTCAACGCGCGCGGCTATGTAGAGCGTGGTTGCGGGGATCTTTGTGCGCAGCGCCTCGAGCACTGCGTTGCGGCCGGTGACGAGTTCTGACTCGTCACTCTTGCGCTTGTTCTGCCCTTGGCCACCGCTTCCCCCGGCGCCGGATCCACCGCGCTGGTGGCGTGCCTTCGCGGCCTCATAGCGCTCGCGAGCGGCTTTCGCCTTCGCTGCGGGGTGGTACTCGCGGTCGGTCGCCTTCGGCGTGGGGCCTCGGCCCTCGAGCGCCTGGCGGCCCTGGCCACCTGATCCGACGCCCTTACCGAGCCCCTTCTTGCGTACGGCGCCTGTGCGCCCCTTCTTATTGGTCATGCGTGACTCCAGCGGGTTCCGGTCGGACTGTCTTCAAGGATGATTCCGGCTCCGGCAAGACGATCCCTGATCGCGTCGCTGGTGGCGAAGTCTTTGTTCGCACGCGCTTCGGCACGCTGTTCGATAAGGCCGACTACGAGCGCGTCGAGCGCTGTATCGGCAGCGGCGTTCCCAGAAGCCGCGCCCCACAGACTATCGCGTGGATCGAGTCCAAGCACATCGAGCATCGCAACTACCTCGATCGCGCGGTGCAGCAGGGTATCGCCGTCGCCCGCGTCGATCGCAGAATTTCCGGCACGAACCGCGTCGTGCAGCACCGCGAGCGCCTGCGGAATGGCGAAGTCGTCAAACATCGCGGCAGTGAACTCGGCGGGAAGTGACTCGGTCGTTGCCTTCCCAGCGAGCGGCGCCAGGTACAGCTGCGCGGCGGCCTCACCGGCTGCCCGATCCTCGGCGGCTCCGACAATGTACTCCTCGGCGCGCTCAAGGAACCCCTCGATGCGGTCGAAGGCGGCAGCCGCCTCGGCGAGGGAGCCGTCAGAGTATTCGAGTGTGGAGCGGTAGTGCGCAGCGCCAAGGAAGTAGCGAAGCACAACCGGGCGGGCCTCCGCGAGCAGGTCAGCCGCGAACAGCGAGTTGCCGAGCGATTTTGACATCTTCTGGCCGCCCGTGTTCACGAGGCCGTTGTGCACCCAGTGGTTCGCAAAGCCCTGCCCCGCTGCGCGCGACTGCGCAAGCTCGTTTTCGTGGTGCGGGAAGCGCAGGTCGAGGCCGCCGCCGTGAATGTCGAAGGAGTCGCCGAGGTAGCGTGCCGCCATCGCGGAGCATTCGATGTGCCACCCGGGTCGGCCGTCGCCCCACGGCGACGACCACGACGCGGTCTCGGGCTCGGTGTCGCGGTGGGCCTTCCAGAGCGCGAAGTCACGCGGATCCCGCTTTCCGACGGGCTCGGAGTCGGCGGCGTCTTCCATCTGGTCGCGCCGCTGCCTCGTAAGCGAGCCGTAATCCTCCCAGCTTGCGGTGTCGAAGTACACGCTCGCCGAGCCGTCGTTCGCCTGATAGGCGTGTCCGCGCTCAATGAGTTCGCTAATCAGCGCGACCATCTCACGGATGTTCGCTGTAGCGCGCGGCTCGTAGGTTGGGGCGAGCACGCCGAGCGCATCGTAGGCGGCGGTGAACTCTCGCTCGACGCGGTAGGCGAGCGCCCACCATTCCTCGGTGCCCCCGGCTTCGCGTGCAGCCCGCGCATTGTCGAGGATCTTGTCGTCAATGTCGGTGACGTTGCGGATCAGCGTCACATCGTGACCCGTCGCACGGAACCACCTGTACATCTGGTCATACACGAGCACACTACGCAGGTGGCCAATATGCGGCGCTGACTGCACGGTGGGACCGCAGACGTAGATGCCAACTTTGCCCGCCTGTTGCGGAACGAAGTCAACAATTGCCTGCTTGTGCGTGTCGTAGATGCGTTGTGTCACGCCACAAGCCTACCGTTTGCTGGTTCGCAGCCCACCGAATGTTTCGCCCGGGAGGGCTAGTCGAAGTCTGCTGCGATCTCGCCCGAGAAGAAGAACTGCATCTGCTTCGCGACACCGACGGCGTGATCGCCGAAGCGCTCGTGGTAGCGGCTCGCGAGTGTGGCGTCGACGAGCCCGAGCGCGTCGGCGTTCACCTTGTCGCTCAGCATCTTCGTGAAGACCTTCGCGTGCAGCTTGTCGAGATCATCTTCAAGGTCACGGATCTCAAGAATGATCGCGGGATTCTGCTCGCGGAGCAGCCTCACGACTGCCTCGGCCATCTCGACATCAAGGGCGCCCATGCGTGTAAAGACCTTGCGCAGTCCCTTCGGGATCGCACTGTCCGGGTAGCGGTAGCGCGCGAGCTCCGCGATGTGCTCTGCGAGGTCAGACATGCGCTCGAGCTCGGAGCTCATGCGCAGCGACGCGACGACGAGGCGCAGGTCGGAGGCGACGGGCTGCTGCCGCAGGAGAATGTCGAACGCGAGCTCGTCAAGGGCGAGCGCAAGCGCGTTCACCTCTTCCGAACGATCGATAACGTTCTCGGCGAGCTCCGCATCTGAGTCGCCGAAGGCAGTCGTCGCCTCGCCGATCGATGTCTCAACGAGCTCTGCCATCAGAGCGAGTCGCTCCTGCAACTCACTCAGCGACTGCTGAAATACTGCGCGCATGATGTCCTTTCGTGGCCAACCTCTTGCGTTCTTACTTTCCCTGTCTCCGGTGAACTGTCCGTCACTACAAGGTAAACAGTGAGCGAACTCTTCACTACCCAGTGCGCGGATGGTTCGCTCCCGTTTACGATGAAGACATGCTCCAGCTTGCTGAGCTCCCCCAGAGCCATGGCCTTCCCGAGACTGCAACCGCAATCCTCGACGGACTCGACGTCTTCGCTGTCATTCTCGACCGTTCACTCACAGCTGTCTATGCGAACGACGTCGCGCGCCGGAGCGAAAGTCCCACCGAGCTCGGCCTGTTGCGCACGCTTGAGTTCCGCAAGCGCGCGACGAGCGTCTTCGAGAGCGGGATCCCGTCGCATCGCGACCCCAAGCCTGCGGACCCGGGTGCCCCAGTGCGCACGCACGTCGTTCGTATCGAGGGCGACTTCATCGCCGTCATCGCAGAGGATCTCGCGGAGGAGCAGCGGCTCACAGCCATGCGACGCGACTTCATTGCGAACGTTTCGCACGAGCTGAAGACCCCGATCGCCGCTGTCGGACTCCTCGCTGAGGCGGTGAAGGAGGCTGCCGACGATCCGGATCTGGTGCGCGAGTTCGCGGCGAGCCTCGTGAAGGAATCGAAGCGTCTCGCCGATCTCTCTCGCGACATCATTCAGTTGTCAGAGGCGCAGTCGACGCTGCGTCCCGAGCTCCTCGAGCCTGTCGACTTGCGCGCCGTAGTCGATGAGGAGATCGACGCGCACGAGAGCTTCGCGGAGCGCCGCGGCGTCGACCTGTTCTTCACTGACAGCTCAAACCCGAAGCGAACCTCCGTAATTCAGGGGCGCGCAAGCGCGATCGAGAGCTCGATCGCGAACATTCTGAGCAACGCGATCAGGCATTCACCTCCCGGCGCGACGGTCAGGATCAGGATCGCCCACAAGAAGCGTCACTTCACTGTCACCATCACCGACTCGGGCCCCGGAATCGCCGAGGAACACCTTGAGCGGATCTTCGAACGGTTCTACCGCGTCGACGGCGCGCGCAGTCGCGAGGACGGCGGTACTGGGCTTGGCCTGAGCATTGCCAGGCACTCGCTGCGCGCGCATGGCGGCGACGTGACTGTGCGCTCCACGCCGGGCGAGGGGGCCCGGTTCACGCTCTCATTCCCACTCAACGACATCCCGAAGAAGAAACGCGCAAAGCGTGTGAAGCGCACGCGCAAAGCCCTCAAGCAGCTCACAGACACGAAAGGACGCGTCTAGTGTCCCCAAGCATCCTCCTCGTCGAAGACGAAGAGTCAATCTCGAAGCCGCTCGCGTTCTTGCTCGAACGCGAGGGGTACAGCGTGACGGTCGTTGCAGACGGCAACGACGCTGTGCGTGCGTTCACCACGGACGGCGCCGACCTCGTGCTTCTCGATCTCATGCTGCCGGGGCTGCCCGGCACCGAGGTCTGTCGCGAGATCCGGCTCCGGTCTCAGGTGCCGATCATCATGCTCACCGCGAAGGACAGCGAAATCGATATCGTTGTCGGCCTCGAGCTCGGCGCCGACGACTACGTCACGAAGCCATACTCAACCCGCGAACTGCTCGCCCGCGTGCGAGCTGCGCTGCGCAGGGCCGTGCCAGCTGAAGAAGCTGCGGAAGAGGAAGACGGGGGTGCGCTCGAATCGCACGGCATCCGCCTGGACACTGACCGCCACACGGTGACGGTTCGGGGCAGTGAGATCGCAATGCCGCTGCGGGAGTTTGAGCTCCTCGAGCTCCTCATGCGCCACAGCGGACGCGTGCTCACCCGCGGTCAGCTCATTGACCGCGTCTGGGGCAGTGACTACTACGGCGACACGAAAACTCTCGATGTCCACGTGAAGCGGGTCAGGTCACGCATCGAGGAGGAGCCGGCGCAGCCAAAGCTCATCTCGACTGTCCGAGGCGTCGGCTACCGCTTCGGGTAGCCGACACACAGCAGCCACAAAGAAAGGCGCCCCGCGAGATTCACTCGCGGGGCGCCTGTCGTTCGCGCAGTCTTCGCGCTACAGCCGTGTTAGCCGGCCTTGCTCGTGAGCGCCTCGGCCGCCTCAGCGGCGACGCGGGTGGTGAACTCCTCGACGGTCTCGCCGGCTTCCTTCGCCGCGGCAGCAAGCTCGTCCTCGGTCATCTTCGCGAGGTCGGCAACGGAGATCGTGGGAACGGCGCCAGCGCCCTCGGGCAGCACGTAAGCCTGGTACTCCTTGAGCGTGCCATCGAGCAGCGGCACGTACTCGACGAGGTCGCCCGTTCCGTTGATCGTGAAGTACGTCTTCACGGTCTGGCCAGCCTGCAGCCCGTCGAGCGGGGTGACGAGCAACTCGTCGTCGCTGTCGGGGTTACCGAACGAGGTTGTTCCCTCGGGGGCAACGAAGTCGATAGTCGCGTCAGCGGTGTCGCTCGTCATGTTGAGCGACACGTTGGCCGGAGCGCCGGTCTCGTTGACCGCAGTGAAGACGAGGTTGAAGTTCTCGCCGGTCTCGTCAGCGACGAGCATGATGTTGCGCAGCGCAACTCCGTCTGAGGTGACCTGCACGCCATCGCTCGGGGCGTACTCGACGCCGGTAGCGTTGTGCGCGATCAGGCTGCACCCGCTCATGCCGAGCGTGAGCGCTGCTGCAAGTGCGAGTGAAGCGGCGATCCGATTCTTCAAGAGGGCCTCCGAGCCGTGTATGAACTGAAACGTGCGCGCCCGAAGCACGCAGACCTGCTTCAATACTATCCCTCGCGGGGAGTGCTTGCGACCTGCTCCGCGACGAGTCGCAAGATACACCAGCTTCCGGAGGGAGAGCTGTGGTATTCTAGTGGTTGGATTTACACCAAGGAGCAACTCGATGCAATTTGAGGTCGGAGAGACCGTCGTCTACCCCCACCACGGCGCAGCCAAGATCATCGAGGTGAAGAAGCGCAAACTCGGTGGCGAGGAGAAACTCTTCCTGAAGCTTCAGGTCGACCAGGGCGACCTGACAATCGAGGTCCCCGCAGAGAACTGCGATCTCGTCGGCGTTCGTGATGTGATCGATCAGGAGGGCCTCAAGGAGGTCTTCGAGGTGCTGCGCACCCCCTTCACCGAGGAGCCAACGAACTGGTCACGCCGGTTCAAGGCGAACACTGAGAAGCTCGCTTCGGGCGACGTCATCAAGGTATCTGAGGTCGTTCGTGATCTGTGGCGCCGCGACCAGGAAGTTCGTTCGCTGTCCGCTGGCGAGAAGCGCATGCTCGCGAAGGCTCGTCAGATCCTTGTCTCCGAGCTCGCACTCGCCGAGAAGACTGACGAAGAGAAGGCTGGCCTGATCCTCGACGAGGTTCTCGCCTCGTAACCCAGGTTTCGCGCTCCCGCGCTGATAAGGCCCCGACGTGCTCTGCACGCCGGGGCCTTGTCATGTGTTGGGCGGG
Organism: Leucobacter sp. NPDC015123; assembly: GCF_043080205.1. Lineage (NCBI taxonomy): Bacteria > Bacillati > Actinomycetota > Actinomycetes > Micrococcales > Microbacteriaceae > Leucobacter > Leucobacter sp. NPDC015123. The sequence goes on from NZ_JBIBVH010000002.1 coordinate 124,229, forward strand.
GTGAGCTGCAGGCTCGTCCCGCTCACTCAATCAATACACACAGAGATCTGCAGTCCGTATGCGACCTCCGCGGGCGGAAGGCATACGAACTGCAGATTTCTAGTGGGACGGCCGACTGGTCAGTGGCGTTGGTTCGGCAGCGTTGGACCAGAAGTGTTGGCCCAGTGGCCGGCCCTAGGCGAACAGGCCAGGAACCTCCGCGAGCGCGACCTTGTCCTTCGTCCCAGCGGCGCGATCCCAGACCTCGGCGAAGCCCTCGGCCGCGTCTCGACCAACCACAACCACGCGCGGCACGCCGAGCAGCTCGGCGTCGCCGAACTTCACGCCAGGCGACACCTTGGGTCGATCGTCGAACAGCACATCGACTCGAGCGTCGGCGAGCGTCGCAACGAGATCCTCGGCGATTGCAAGCACCTCTGGGTCCTTGCCAGTCGCGACGACGTGCACGTCAAACGGTGCAATGGCCCGCGGCCACACGAGCCCGCGCTCGTCGTTGTTCAGTTCAGCGAGCGCAGCCATGATGCGCGTGACGCCAATGCCGTAGGAGCCCATAGTGACAGTGACAAGCTTGCCATTCTCGTCGAGTACCTTCAGGCCAAGCGCCTCAGCGTACTTGCGCCCGAGCTGGAACACGTGTCCAATTTCCATGCCGCGCGCGGTCTCAATCGGACCTGAGCCGTCGGGTGCGGGGTCACCCTCGCGCACCGTAGCGATCTCTGCGACGCCGTCAGCGGTGAAGTCACGCCCGGCGACGAGATGCGCGACGTGCTTCTCGTCCTCGTTCGCGCCCGTCACCCACGAGGTGCCGGCAACGACGCGGGGGTCGAGCAGGTACTTCACCCCAGTCGATCCCTCGAGGCCGAGCACGGGTGCATCAGCGAAGCCGGGGCCGATGTAGCCCTTCACGAGGCCCGGGTGCTTCGCGAAGTCAGCAGCCGTTGCGGGCTCGACCTCGCAGTTCGGGAACGCGACCTCGACACGCTTCATGTCCGCATCTCGGTCCCCCGGGATGCCGATGACGACGAGCGAGCGCTCGCCTTCGAGGTCGGTCACTGCGAGCACAACGTTCTTCAGGGTGTCCGCGGCGGTCCATTCGCGGCCGTCCTCGCGGGGCATCGTCGCGTTCACGTGTGCGACGAGCGTCTCAATTGTCGGGGTATTCGGCGAATCAAAAACGACAGCGGCAGGCTGGCCCTCGATTGGCAGTGCCTCGGGAACGGGAGTCTCGTAGGCCTCGACGTTTGCAGCGTATCCCCCTGCCGAACGCACGAACGTGTCTTCACCGATTGCGATCGGCAGCAGGAACTCCTCAGAGCGCGAGCCACCCATCGCCCCAGCGTCGGCCGAGACGATGACGTACTCGAGGCCGAGCCGCGTGAAGATGCGCTCGTATGCGTCGCGCTGCTTCTGGTAAGCGGCGTTCAGCCCCTCGTCGGAGACGTCGAAGGAGTACGCGTCCTTCATTGTGAACTCACGGCCGCGCAGCAGCCCCGCGCGGGGACGCGCCTCGTCACGGTACTTGTCCTGGATCTGGAACAACTGCAGGGGCAGGTCCTTGTAGGAGGTGACGATGTCCTTCACGAGCAGTGTGAAGGCCTCCTCGTGTGTGGGGGCGAGCAGGTGGTCGGCACCGTGCCTGTCTTTCAGACGGAACATGTTGTCGCCGTACTCTTCCCAACGGCCAGTGAGCTCGTAGGGTTCGCGCGGCAGCATTGCCGGGAAGTGAACCTCGTGAGCGCCGGCCGCAGCCATCTCCTCGCGAACGATCTGTTCGATCTTCGCCTTCACCCGGAGGCCGAGTGGCAGCCACGCGAACACGCCCGGTGATTGGCGGCGGATGTAGCCCGCACGCAGCAGCAGTTTGTGGCTCCGCGCTTCCTCGTCAGAGGGGTCTTCGCGCAGAGTCTTGAGAAAGTATGAGCTGAGCCGTGTGATCACTCTCCCATGCTAGCCGTAGGCTGAGCGTATGCCCGTCAGTTTGCGCAGGCGTCCACGCGTATTCGCCGCCGTTGGCGTCTTCGCTGTGCTCGCCGTCGCCGCGGTACTGCGGTTCTGGGCGCTGGGACGGCCTGGCACGCTCGTCTTCGACGAGCTGTACTACGTACGCGACGCGATCACGCAGCTCGCACACGGTTATCCGACCACTTGGCCCGACGATGACCCGGCGATGGCTGTTCGTTTCACTGACGAGCCATCGTTCGCGGTGCACCCGCCGCTCGGCAAGTGGATCATCGCGCTTGGCGTTGCGCTCTTCGGCGATGCATCAGGGTGGGGCTGGAGATCAGCGGTCGCGCTGACGGGGGTCGCGACTGTTGGCCTCACGATGCGCCTCGGGTGGCGGATCAGCAGAAGCGTCGGCGTCGCGCTCTTCGCGGGCCTGTTCCTCGCGATTGACGGCGTGCACGTTGTGCTCAGCCGGGTAGGCCTCCTCGATGGGATCTTGACGTTTTTCGTCGTGCTTGGGGCCCTCTTCATGTGGCGCGATCACGAGTGGGTGAGTGACCGGAGTAGGCTCACCCGCGGCGGACTGCCGGTGCTCTGGGCTCGACCGTGGCTCATCGCAGCCGCCGCCGCGTTCGGCTGTGCGGCCGCGGTGAAGTGGTCCGGACTCTATCCGCTTGCCGCGCTTCTGCTCCTCACCGCGGCACGCGACGCAACCGTGCGGTTCTCGGTCGCATGCGAGGCGCGTCGCCGACTCGGCTTGACGGCTGACCTCAGCGCACAGCAGCACGCGAACTACGCCAGGGCAACCGGAACCGCGCTCCTCCAGGCGCTCGCCACTGGCCTGCTCGCGATCCCTATCGCCGTTGCCGTCTACGTCGCGAACTGGTTCGGTTGGATCTTTACGTCGGGCGGCTGGGGCCGGGACTCGGGGTGGCTGACTGGCCTGTGGCAGTACCACGTCGATATGTTCGCCTGGCACTCCACTCTGTCGGCTCCACACCCCTACCAGGCACACCCACTCACCTGGCCTCTCGGTCTTCGCCCAACGGCGATGTACTTTGAAGCCCTCGACAGCGGTCTCGTGCAGTCGATCACGCCGATCCCGAATGCACTCATCACGTGGGGCGGCGTCGCCGCGCTTGTCGTGCTCACCTGGTGGGTGCTCCGCGCACTCCGCACTCCAACGACCCTCGTTCGCTATCGGCCCATCGCGGCCCGCGGCGCTTACGCTGCCGCCTTCGTCGTCGTCTGCTACCTGTCGGGCTGGCTGCCCTGGGTGCTGACGTTCTCCCGGTCGGCGGTCTTCCAGTTCTACGCGGTCGTGCTCACACCCTTCTCAGCGCTCGCACTCGCCCTCGTCGTTGGCGTGATCTGCAAGCGTCGCGGCTCGCACGAGGAAACCTCGGGCCGCCGAATGGCTGTCGCGCTCTTCGTCGCGACAGCCATCATCTTCGCGGCACTGTTCTTCCCTGTCTGGTCAGGGATGCCGATCCCTGAGGGGTTCTGGCGTTGGCACCTGTGGATCCCGAGCTGGGGGTAGCACCCGCTACCTCTCGTCTGGGGTGTAGCCAGCTACCGCGCCGTCGGGCGAGGAGTACTTCACCACGAGACTCGAGTCTTTATGCCCGAGGCCCTCGGCGATGAGGCGGTCAAATTGAGCCATGGCAACCTGCGCGCCGGGAAGCGCGACACCCAAGTCTGCGCCGGCCTGCACCGCGAGCCCGATATCCTTCCTCGCGAGCTCGGCGCTGAACGTCGCGTCGAAATTCTGGTTTGCTGCCGCGCGTTCGACGATGCCAGGCACCGGGTACCACGTCTGCTGCGCCCACGACCTGCCTGAGGAGGCCGAGACGACGTCCCAGAAGACCTGTGGGTCGAGGCCGAGCTGGAGGGCAAGCTGTGAGCCCTCTGCGCACGCCTGCTGAGCGATGAAAAGCATCATGTTGTTCGCGATCTTCGCCGCAATGCCGGTCGTCGGCCCGCCCGTCGCGAAGATGTTGCCCGCCATCGGCTCGATGAGATCGCTCACGCGCGCGACGTGGCCCGGGTCACCGCCGAGCATGAACGCGAGCGTGCCGTCTGCAGCGCCCGCAGTGCCGCCCGAGACGGGCGCGTCGACGAACGCGAATCCGCGCTCCCGCGAGCCCGCGTGGCACCATGTCGACGTCTCAATGTCAACTGTCGAGGAATCAAACAGCACAGCGCCCTCCTGCGCGTTCTCCCAGACGCCCTCGGCGCCCGCATACACGTGCCTGACGTGTTCGCCCTTCGGCAGCATCGTGATCACCGCATCGGCGGAGGCGACGGCCTCGGCGACTGTGGCCGCCGGCGTCACGCCCGCCGCCACAGCCTGCTCAAGCGCGGCCGGGCTCGGGTCTACCCCGACCACAGTGTGTCCCGCCGAAATGAGGTGCGCGCTCATTCGCGACCCCATGTTTCCCAACCCAATCCAGGCGATTGTTGCCATCGTGTCCTCCTTGACGTCTCTGGTGCTGGCTTCAGCCTGCCCAAGGACCAAGTGAGAATCAATACACAGAGACGACCCTTTCTTGCAATCGCTCCGTGCACTGACGCACAATGGCGGCATGCGACATCTTCGACCCGACCTCCAGCCAGAGGCGCTCATGACGTTCCTCGCGGTCGCCCGCCTTGGACGGTACACCGCGGCCGCAGACTCGCTTGGCATCAATCACTCCACCGTCTCCCGCCGGCTCGCGGCGCTCGAGGAGAGCCTCGGCGAGCGCGTTCTCGTTCGCACCCCGACCGGCTGGGAGCTGACCGATCTGGGGCATCAGGCAATGCTCGCTGCGGAAGAGATGGAGGCGGCCATCGGACGACTTGCCGCGCATGACAGCCCAAGCACAATCTCGGGCCTCGTTCGGATTGCCACCCCCGACGCGTTCGGCTCCGCCTGCGCGATTCCCGCCCTCGCACGGGTGCAAGAGAACCACCCAGACGTCGCGTTCGAGGTCATTGCCGCAACGCAACGCGTGCGGCAGCACAGGTCAGGCGTCGACATCGAGATAGTGGTGGGCAAGCCCGAGGTCTACAAGGCGTCGGCGCTGCGACTCTCCGGGTACACACTCGCGCTCTACGCGACCGATGACTACCTCGGGACATACGGCGAACCGCTCGCGCTCAAGGACCTCTCGGAGCACCGGCTGATCTACTACGTGGAGTCTGCGCTCCAGGTCGACGAACTCGATGCAGCACACCAGCGGCTCCCCCTCGGCAAGCCAAGCATCAGCTCGACGAGTGTCTTCGCCCATGTGTCGGCGACGCTCGAGTCCGCAGGAATCGGGATCCTCCCTGACTACCTCGCCGAACAGCACGGCGCGCTTCGACGGGTGCTCCCCACCGACTATGAGCATCGGGTGGACTACTGGGCAGTCGTGCGAGAAGAAGGATTTCGCAAGCCGGCAGTCGCACTCACGATTCAGGCGCTCGTTGACTACGCCGCCCCGAATCGGCCGGCGTCTGCCCAGAACGGGTGACCTTGGGTGTCAGCTGAGGCCCATCCTCAGCTGACACCACCTGGCAGTGCGCAGCTCGCGCTAGGCTGCCACGTCAGGCGAACCGCGCGCGGTCGGCGTTGTCGAGCTGCTTCAGGTCAATACCCTTGGTCTCCCGCAGCGACACCACCGCAACCAGCGTCACGACGCATGCCGCCGCGAGGTAGACAGCGACCGGTACGCTCGACCCTGTCCTCTTGAGCAGCTCGGCTGCGATGATCGGGGCGATAGAACCAGCCACGATCGAAGTCACCTGGTAGCCGAGCGAGACCCCTGAGTAGCGCATGCGCGTCGGGAACATTTCGGCCATGAGCGCCGGCTGCCCGGCGTACATCATGCCGTGACACAGAAGGCCAATGACGATCGCAATGACGATGGTCACCGTGTTTTGTGTGTCAAACATCGGGAAGGCGATGAACCCCCACCCCGCGGAGAGCACGGCGCCGATCCCGTACACCACACGCCTGCCGAGCGAATCTGCGAGGCGCCCGATCAGCGGAATCGCGATGAACTGCACGGCGTGCGCGATGAGCAGGAACCCGAGGATCGGGGTCGTCTCCATTCCAACGTGAATCGAGAGGTAGGTGATCGAAAAGGTGACGACGAGGTAGTACATGATGTTCTCGGCGAACCGAAGACCCATCGCCGTGAACACCTGGCGGGGGTAGTACCGAAACACCTCGACGAGTCCGTTCGTGCGCTTCTCGGCGACGACCTCGATCGCCTGCGACTCGGTGAAGATCGGCGCGTCTGTGACCTTCGTTCGCACGTAGTAGCCGACGGCGACAATAACGACAGAGAGCCAGAATCCGATGCGCCAACCCCAGGACAGGAACTGGTCAGCACTCAAGACACCCGAAAGCACCCACAACACGATTGTCGCGAGCAGGTTGCCAAGTGGCAGCGCTGCCTGCGGCCAGCTCGCCCAGAAGCCACGGTGATCCTTCGGCGCATGTTCGGCGACGAGCAACACGGCGCCGCCCCACTCCCCGCCGACGGCGAACCCCTGGAGAAATCTCAGGGTGACGAGCAGCGCCGGGGCCCAGTAACCGATCGTCTGGAATGTCGGCAAGCACCCCATGAGAAACGTGCTGAGTCCGACCAGAATGATGGCGACCTGCAGCAGCTTCTTACGACCGTACTTGTCACCGAAGTAGCCGAACACGACACCGCCGAGCGGGCGGGCGACGAAACCGACGGCGTAGGTTACGAACGCGGCAATTACCCCGTCGAGCGGCTCGTCGGTCTGCGGAAAGAAGATGAGGTTGAACACGAGCGTCGCCGCTGACGTGTAGAGAAAGAACTCGTACCATTCGACGACGGTTCCCGCCATCGAGGCAACGACGACTCTGCGCAGCGCCCCGAGTTTCCCGGTGGGTTCGGTGCGTGAAGAATCCGCTGACATTGCTACCTCCTTGTAGCTCAGACACTGACTAACTTGATGCGTCCCCCGGGATGTCAATGCTGCTCGTTCCGCCACGCCCCTGCAACGGCTCTTCCCGCACCACTCATGCGCAAATTTGCACACTCGCGGTTGGCGCTACGCCCCAGCAGTTGCACCGGCGCCCCCAAGCGTGGAAGTCTGACACCCATGACCGAGTCCCACTTTCCGCAGGAAATCGTCTTTGACGCGTGCTGCGCTGCGGCGCTGTCGTGCTTCGAGCAGAACGGCTTCCATGGCACGTCGATTCGACAGATCGCAAGCGCTGCGGGACTCTCGGTGCCTGGCCTGTACCATCATTACCCATCGAAGGCCGCGCTCCTTGAGAAGCTCTGCGAGGTCTCGATGGGCGAGCTGCACACCGCGCTCGTACAGGCGCGCGACAGCGCCGAATCGACAATCGACCGCTTCAATCGTCTCGTTGCATGCCTGCTCGAGTTCCATGCCGAGTTCGGCGCGGTCGCGTTCGTGACCTACAGTGAGATCCGCGCGCTCGAGCCTGGTCCGCGAGCACAGCACATCGAGTCACGCCGCCGTGTTGAGCAATACATCACCGACGTCGTGACGGCTGGCGTCTCTGAGGGCATCTTCGAGACGTCCGAGCCCCGCCACGTTGCACGGGCGATCACTCATATCTGCCTCGGAGTGGCTCAGTGGTACAGGCCAGGCGGCCCGAGCTCAGTCGAAGAGATCATCGAGATCTACACGGGTATCTGCCAAGACGCTGCGCGCCACGTACGCTGAGTGCGTGCGTGGCGCGCCCCGGAACGCTCGCCCGGGACCCGACGCAAGCTCAGCGGGTCAGCTTCTGCGCCTGCTCCAAGACCTCTGGCACCGCGAGCTCAAGCGTGTGCGCGAAGGTGTCGCCTGGCCGTTCGCCCCTGCACCAGCGCGTGTAGATCGCTTCGAGAAAGACTGAAGCCTTCCAGAGCGCGAGCGCTTGGTACCAGCGCAGATCGCTGATGTCGAGGCCGGTACCCGACGCGTATCTCTCTGCAAGCTGATCGCGCGTCAGGTAGCCGGGTTCGCGCGTCGCGCTCGTGAGTTCCATCACCGTTCGCGGCGATGCGGGATCGCTGTATGTTGCGGTGAGGTAGCCGAGGTCGGCGAGCGGGTCGCCGAGCGTCGCCATCTCCCAGTCGAGCACGGCGAGCAGGCTCGGCGGGCCTTCGGGTCGAAACATCACGTTGCCGAACCTGTAGTCACCGTGCACGAGCGCCGTGCGTTGCGTGGCTGGCCTGTGCCGTTCAAGCCACGCGCCAATCTCGGCGACGAGCGGGAGCTCGCGCTGCGACACCTGGGTTGCGAGACCTGTAAAGGTCTTCACCTGCCGTTCGAGATACCCGTCCGGCCTGCCGAACCCTGAGAGCCCGGCACGTTCGAGATCGACAGTGTGTATCTCGACGAGCGTGTCGACAAGCGCCTCCGATGCACCACGCCTTCCTGCGGGCGAGTCGAACATTGCGGGCGTCTCGTCGAGCAGGATCGCGCCGTCGAGGTACTCCATCACGTAGAAGGGCACTCCGAGCACGTCTGGGTCGGTGCAGACCGCGAGGATGTTGGGAACTGGCGTACCTACGCGCCCCAGCCCCTGTTGCACGGTCGCCTCGCGGATCATGTCGTGCGTCGACTTGGGTAGCGGTGGCCGCGGGCCGCGGCGCAGCACGACTCGCGTGTCTCCCCTGTCGATGAGGTATGTGATGTTTGATTGACCGTCGCCGATGCGCCGCCAGGCGATTTCACCCTCACCGATGCCGTGCTCGTCGAGGAACGCCGCAACGCGGTCAAGGACGAGAAGGGGCGGCATGGTGAAGCCTGCGGCGTCGGCGAGCGTCGCGACGACCTCGGAGTCCATCTCAGCGCGAGTCACAGCACACCCCAGGTGTCGGCGCCATGCTCGTCGACGCCGTCGAGGCGCGGCGCGCCCGCCTCAACCTCACGGCGCCTGCGCGATGATGCGCGCTTCGCGATCGCCCACTTATGGGTTTCGTTCGAGCCGTCGTAGATACGGAACGGGCGGACCTCGTTCGCGTACGAGGCGAGCGGCAGCGCGTCTGTCACCCCGTCGCCACCGCAGATCTGGATCGCGCGGTCGATGATCCTGCCGATCGCGTCTGAGCAGTGCACCTTCGCGACGCCCGAGAGCGCCGCACCTGTCTCGGGGTCTCGTTCAAGCAGGGCGGCAGTGCGATCGATAATCGCCTCCGAGGTTGCGATGTCGATCTCCGACTGCGCAAGCATGTCTTGTGCGACACCGAGGCTTCGCAGCGGCGACCCAAACAGCTCTCGACTTGCCGCCCGGTCAAGGGCGATGTCCTGTGCTCGCTTGGCAAGGCCGAGCCACCGCATGCAGTGTGTGAGCCGCGCTGGGCCCAGCCTGACCTGCGCGTAGCTGAACCCCTCTCCAGGGGCCCCGAGAACGGCGTCGTCGGCGACAACGCAGTCCTCGAAATAGACGTGCGGGTGCCCGCCAGCGATCGCGGTATCGATCGCTTTAATCGGGTTCCCCACGCGCACGCTTGGGTGATCCATGTCAACGAGAAACATCGTGGCTCCCTCGGGGAACCCCTCCTCTGGAACTGCTGGGGTGCGCACCATGAGAATGCAGTATGCAGCCCCCTCGGCGCCGCTGATGAAGCGTTTGTGGGCGTTGAGCCGCCAGCCGCCCGCGACGCGTTCGGCAGTAGATCGGAGCGCGCGCGGATCCGACCCGGCGCCCGGGTGCGGTTCTGTCATTCCAAAACACGACCGCACCGTCCCCTCCCCGAGTGGGCGCAGGTAGCGCTCTTTCTGCGCGTCGGTGGCGATGAGCTCGAGCATGTGCATGTTGCCCTCATCGGGTGCCATGCAGTTCAGCACAGCTGGCCCGATCGGCGAGTAGCCCGCCTCCGTGAAGATCGCGGGCCAGTGTTCGAGGGGCACGCCCTGCCCGCCGTACTCTGTCGCGAGGTGGGGCGCGAACACTCCAGCCTCACGTGCCTGCCGCATGAGCGACAGCCTCGTCTCGTCAGGCAACGTCGTTCCGGGCTTGGGCTCGGCTGGGACAACGACAGTGCGGATGAACTCCCGTGTGCGCAGCCGAATCGCCTCGTAGGGCTCGGGGAGCGACACTGTCACGCTGCACCCCCGACCGAGAGCAGCCCGCCGTCAAGCACGAGCGTCTGCCCCGAAACCCAGGCAGCGTCGGGCGATACGAGGTACGCGACGGCCCCGGCGATGTCTTCAGGGGTGCCGAGGCGTTTCAGCGGGTAGGCGGCCGCGACGTCGTCCTCGCGACCTTCATAGAGCGCCTTGGCGAAGTCGGTCTTCACGACTGCCGGGGCGACCGCGTTCACGCGAACCTTTGGGCCAAGCTCTGCTGCGAGCGTTGTCGTCAGATGGCAGACCGCGGCCTTGGTGACCCCGTACATACCGATTCCGGGCGACGGGATGTAGCCCGTCACCGACGACAGGTTCACGATCGACCCGCCGTGCTGCGCAAAACCGAGGCCCTCGTGTCTGTAAGCGGCCTGCGACCAGGCGAGGGTCGAGACGATGTTCACCTCAATGATCTTGCGCGCGGCTGCGAGGTCAACCTCGATGAGCTTGCCGTAGATGGGGTTGATGCCAGCGTTGTTGACGAGAATGTCGAGGCGACCCCAGGCCGCGGCGACGCGGTCCATAACTTCCGCACGATGCTCCGGGTCATCTGCTTTGCCCGCGACTGCCATTACTTGCCCCTCTGGGAGCGTTGCTGCGGCAGCAAGCAACGCATCCTCGGTCCGCGCGGTGATACACACATTTGCGCCGTCGGCAGCGAGCCTGGCGGCGATGGCGAGGCCGATCCCCCGGCTCGCGCCTGTCACGATTGCGGTCTTCCCCGCGAGCGGGAGGGTCTTCGTTTCCGTCATGTCAAACTCCATCGTTCAGTGAGAGCGCAGGGACGAACACCTCGTGCCGACCGATCAATCGCTCGGTACCGACTGTAGCCTGAGTGTGATTTCCCCCACAACTCCCCATCGCCTGCCGCTCGAAAGCGCAGCATCGACTGCCGGGCTAGAGGAGGCGTTTGGACAGCGCCCACGCGGTGAGCTCGTGCCGGTTCGAGAGCTGCAGCTTGCGCAGCACGCTCGACACGTGCGTCTCGACAGTCTTCACCGACAAAAAGAGCTCGGCTGCAACCTCTTTGTAGGCGTATCCGCGCGCGATCATGCGCATGACCTCCTGCTCGCGGGCGGTGAGCCTATCGAGCTCGTCATCGGCGGCAGCAGTCTCACCGAGGCCCGTGCCGAACGCGTCAAGCACGAAACCCGCCAGGCGAGGTGAGAACACGGCGTCGCCGCCCCGAACGCGGAGCGCGGCGGCAGTCACCTCGGACCCCGAGGCCGTCTTCGTGAGGTATCCCCGAGCGCCGGCTCTGATGACACTGACGACATCGTCCGCAGCGTCCGAGACACTCAACGCGAGAAACCGGGTATTCGCGCTCACGCCAGCCAGGCGCTGCAACACTTCCGCGCCGCCGCCGCCAGCGCCGCCAGGCAAATGTACGTCGAGCAACACGACGTCGGGCGCGAGCCCGGGAATGAGCGCGACGGCCTCGTCGACAGTCGCGGCCTCCCCAACAACCTCGATCTCAGGGCCGAGCTCGGCCCTGAGCCCGGTGCGAAAGATCTGGTGGTCATCAACGATCACGACCGTGATCGCGGTCACGTCGTTCGTGGTCTCACTCACGAAGCAACTCCTGTCCCTGCGTCGCCCGCAGCGTCCGTTTTCTGTTCCCGTGGCATCTCAAGGCGCACCGATGTGCCGCTGCCGCCGGGCCCTGGAACAATCTTCGCAGTCCCACCCGCACGCGCCATCCGGCCAACGATGGAATCGCGCACACCCATGCGCCCCTCGGGGAGGCGATCAGGATCGAGTCCCGGCCCTCTGTCAGTGACATCGATCGAGACGCGCGCGGGGCTGACCTCCGCATACACCGTCACGTCCCCGCCCGCGTGCTGCGCGGCGTTCAGCATCGCCTCTCGCGCCGCAGCGACGATCGGCTCCGGCACGACAACCTCTGCTCCAACGCCGACGATCTCAAACCGCACCGGGTGCGCGTCCTCGAGCGCGGCCGAGTGCGCCCGCAGCTCCTCGAGGGCCGTCTCCTTCGGTGCGGTTACCCCACCGTCGGCGGCGCGGAACAGCCACTCACGCAGCTCCCGCTCCTGGCCGCGCGCGATTCGCGCGACCTCGCTCCCTGGGGCCGACCGCTGCTGAATCAGCGCAAGGGTCTGGAGGACCGAGTCGTGCAGGTGCGCAGCGATCTCAGACCGCTCAGCCTCACGTTCGCGGCCTGCCCGCTCCGCGATGAGCTCTCGGTTCAAGCGCAACAGCCACGGGGCGATTGCGAGCGCGACGCCCGCTAGCGCAGCAAGGGCAGCGGCGATCACTGTCCACACGCTCGGGCTCTCGGCTGTCACGAAGAACATGAGCACCCCAACCGCAACGAGGGAAAGTGCACCGAGCACGCGGGGAACGGGGTTCGACTCCGGCCGGTTTCGATCGGCGATCTGCCACCAGGTCAGGCCCACACCGACAAGCACGGCGAGTCCAGGGAGAATGATCGACAGGCGCAGCTCGATCCCGAATCGTTGGACGACGAGCAGCACCCCAACGACGAGCAGACAGGTGCCGAAGAGAAGCTCAGCAACCGGCCACCGCGTGCGTTGGCGTGTTGGGTCGGCGGGCCTGGCCGGTGCCCCAGCGACCTGGGGATGCATCTCTGCGTGCTGCGCACGAGGCGACACGTGCTCCGTAGCAGCGCTCATCACCGCTCGTGACGCAGCCTCAGGGTCCACCTGCGGCGTCGACGCAGGCCAGTCCTGTTTCTCGTGCGCAGACGGAGCTTGTCGCTTCGGAGGGTGTGGCGCGGAGGGTAGCTGGACCCCTGCCGCGCCCGGCCACAACGTTCCGCGCGTGAGCGCGCTCCGCATGGGCGCGACCCGCGTGTCCTGCTCGGCGAGCGGAACAGTTGCCCACAACCAGAGGTACAAGATGCCGCCCGCGCCGCCGGCAAGCAACGCCAGCAGCATGCCGATCCGCACGGCAAGCACCGGAACCCTCAGGTGCTCAGCAAGCCCACCGCACACCCCGGCGAGCAGCCGCTCGGACGGCGAGCGCGTGAGGAGTCGCGGGGTCGGGTTCGAACTTGCCATGCACCTATCAAAGCACTGAGTACCCCCGGACGGGGGCCTCAGGGCTACAAACCAGGGTGGGCTCAGGGTGAACCCTCATAGCCCCGAGGCGCCTGCCCGGGGCACACTCGAAGTATGAACCAGACACCCCCTCCTCACGGCAGCGCCCCGGGCGGCGCACCCCAGAACGCGCCGTTCGGCGCCGGCTTCTTCGCTTGGATCCGTGGCCTCGGCATCGGCCGGGGAGGCGACCGCTGGTTTGCCGGCGTCGCGGGCGGCATTGCGATGCGCGCCGGAATCGATCCGATCATCGTGCGCGGCATCTTCGTCGTACTCGCTGTGCTCGGCGGCCCAGGTATCGTGCTCTACCTCGCGGGCTGGCTATTGCTTCCAGATCAGGGCGGCAAGATCCACCTCGAGGAGGTATTCCGGGGGCGAGCAGGGACCGCGGCGGTCGTAGCAACTGTCGCGGTCGGCGTCTTCGTCGTCCTTCCGGTCTTCTTCAGGATCCTCGGCTTCACAACGATCGGCGGCTGGAACCTGTGGAACGCCTTCGGTCTGCCACACTGGCTTGTCACGACAATCTCGGTCCTCGTGTGGATCGGTGTCATCGCAGTCGCAGGGTTCTTGATCAGCAGGCTCTTCCTGGAACGCGGCCGCCGGGTGCGCGACGAATCACAGGCTCAATCGCCGAACGGGCAGCAGTCATTTGGTGAGGGAGCCTCGTGGTCGGCCGCCCCGGGTCAGTCCTGGGCCACCCCGCCAACGACAGGGGGCGCGGCCGACGCGCAGGCTACCCACGCGTTCGCATCTCCTCCCAGTGCGGCATCAACTGACGCGCCGTTTGCGGGAGCGGCACCGCAGCAGGATCAGCCCCCGACGACGCAGCTCCCCCAGCCTGCACCAGATTGGACGCAGCGCATCGCGGACAGCGCCGAGCGCGCAAGCGAGAAGGCAACGAAGTGGAGCGAGGACGTCGGCCGTCAGGCGGATGAGTGGAGTGCACGCTACGCAGCACAGCACGATCTCATGAAACTTGGCGCCGCACACGTCGTCATCACTCTCGCCATCGCGTTGCTTGCAGCGGGCGGCGCGGCATACATCGCGTTCGACATGCAGTTGAACCAGAATCTGGTACTCACCGCAGCTCTGCTCGGGGCCACCGGAGTCCTCGCGGTCTCGCTCATCGTCGCTGGTATTCGGGGCCGCCACACCGGCTGGGTGGGCTTCCTCGCGGCCTGCGGCGTGATCGCGCTCCTGTTCACGTCAATCATTCCCGACGGCTCACGCTTCCAGCCGTTTGGCACTGCGCTCGTGACGGCAGACGATCCAGGATCCGTGCTCATCGCTGGCACAACCGATGTCGACCTCACGACGCTCGACGACGTGAACGGTGCGAGCGACATGGAAGTGTGGCAGCTCGCTGGCCGCTCGGTAATCACGCTCCCCGAGGACGAGCCTGTACTCCTCACCATCCGACTGCTCGCGGGCTCGCTCGACGCGTCCGAGCTCAGCACAGGATCCTCATCGGCAGCCGGACCGTTCCTCTCTCGCACGATTGACACCCGTGTCGATCGCGATGACGACGCCGCACGGGTGACTGTCTACCTTCTCGCCGGTAGCGTGCGAGTGGAAGAAGCGCCAGCTTCAAACGAGAGCTTGAAACGCGCGGCCGACAGCGCGACGGCGAACCGCGCGGATCTGCGCGAGGAGCTGACCGACCTTCGCGAGGAAGAGAGCACTTTGCGCTCTGAACTTGATGAGCCGGGCCTCAGCGAGGTGCGCCAGGAGCGGCTCGAAAATACGCTTGACTTCACCCGCGACGAGATCGCAAAGCTAGAGAAGGAGCTCGCACGATGAGCACCGAGACGACCCCAGTACCCGAGCCGGCGCCGGGCGACGCAGAACAGACAGGTACCCCGGGTCTCGCGGCTGAGCAGCCTGGCGGCACGGCTCCGGCCGCGCAACTCGCGGACGACTCAGCGCCAGCCACTGAGCTCCCACCGATTCCTCCGGTGCCGCCAGTCCCGCCCCTATCGACGACAGGTCAGTTCACGCCTGGCGCCGGGTACGCCCACACGTATCCTTCGGGCCAGCCCACACCGCCTCAGGTCCACCCGGCAGCGGCCCCAGCCCCCGTCCAGACGGCCGCGCGCAAGCCGAGACCGCGAACAAGCCCGATCGTCTGGGGCGCACTCATCCTTGTGTTCTGCGCCTACGTCGCGGTGCGCGCGGCTGGAGGGTCGATCGACGTGACCACGTGGCTCATCACCACGATTCTTGGGCTCGGGACACTGCTCCTCGTCGTCGGCGTAGCCGTGCTCGTGCGCACGTCGCGCGACAAGAACTAGGGCATGTCTCGTAAACGAGGTCTGCCCCAAGCGGCCCGAA
This sequence comes from Leucobacter sp. NPDC015123, assembly GCF_043080205.1. Lineage (NCBI taxonomy): Bacteria > Bacillati > Actinomycetota > Actinomycetes > Micrococcales > Microbacteriaceae > Leucobacter > Leucobacter sp. NPDC015123. Next base: position 139,675 of record NZ_JBIBVH010000002.1, read on the forward strand.
CTGCCGCGCACCGTGAGGCGGAGGTGGGCGCTCATAGTGGTGCTATGTGCGCACGCCGACAACGATGCGGGGCGCGGCAGAGCGGGGCGCGACGGCAAGCTCAATTGCGAGACATGCCCTAGGCGCCGGCTGGCGACCTTGCGTGTCGTGGTTTGGGCCCCCTTAGGCCCGGCGAGGGCACCGCACCAGGCTCGAGACCGCCTACGACCACCGAGACCGCTCACCCTGCCACGACAGGGGATGCGGTCTCGGAGGCGAGATGCGGCCTCGGCCGGCGCCGGCGCCAACTCACTGGCCGGAGCCGGCGCAAAAGGCTAGGGCGCGTCTGTTCCCGCGGTTCAGGGATCACAGCCTCGATGCCACGCTTACGCAGGTGTGAACGATTCACTTGCGACGAGTACGCCTTATCGCCAAGCACCGCGTCGGGACGGCACCGGCGCCCGACCCGCAAATGCTCCAGCAACGGAATGAGTATCGGTGAATCGCCATCCTGCCCCGCCGAGCAGATCGTCACACGCGGCAGACCTCTCCCAACAACCAGCTGATGCGTCTTCGTCGACAAGCCACCCCGGGAGCGGCCGATCGCGTGATCAGCTGGCTCGGTCAGAAGATTCTTGTAATTCGACGAAGCCCCTGTTGAGGCGCGTAATATTCGTCGCGTGTTGGTGCGCCCCGGCGATCGTGGAGTCCACGGAGATATCCCAGTCGATCAAACCGGCCCGGTCAGCATGCTCGAGCAGGCGGGCCTGTACTCGATCCCAGACGCCGTCATCGGCCATGCGCTTGTGCCACTGCCACACCGTCTGGTGCGGCCCGAACACTTCGGGGAGGTCACGCCACGCGATCCCGCACCGATACCGGTAGATGATTGCCTCGATCATCGTGCGGGCATCAGCGAACGGGCGCCCTTTCTTCCCGGTCAGGCCGGGCATCAGGTCTGCAATCAATGCCCATTGATCGTCTGAGACGAGCTGGAAACGTGACCCGGTTCCAGGTTCCCAGCTCTACCCAGAAACACTAGACCGACACACCCTAGCCCCGTCGTGTTAGCTCGCTAGCGCTCGACCTTCGCAATCGGCCGGGTCTGCGCGGCGAGCCAGTGCAGCGGAATATCAATCGCCACGCGGGTTCCGCCAGCAACGTCTGCGCCCCACTGGATCGTCCCGCCGAGCTCACCCTCGATGAGGGTACGCACGATCTGCGTGCCGAGCCCGTCGCCCACGGTGCCGCCTGGTAGCCCCGTTCCTGTGTCAATGACCTCAACGGCCAGCCGCTCCGGAGTACGGTCGGCCCGAATGAACACTTCGCCCTCGCGCCCGGCGAGCCCGTGCTCGACAGCGTTCGTGACGATCTCGGTGAGCGCGAGCGCGAGCGGTGTTGCGTACTCCGACGGCAGCTCGCCGAACTCGCCTTCCTTCCGCGGATGAACCGTGGTCCCGTGCAGGCTTGCAACCTCGGCTGCGAGCCCGAGCACTCGCTCAAACACGACGTCGAAGTCGACGATCTGCGCGAGCCCCGTCGACAGGGTGTCGTGCACCACTGCGATCGCGGCGACGCGGCGCATCGCCTGGCCGAGTACCTGCTTTGCTTCTTCACTCCGGGCCCTCCGGGCCTGCACACGGAGTAGTGAAGCGACAGTCTGGAGGTTGTTCTTCACCCGGTGGTGGATCTCGCGAATTGTCGCATCCTTGGTGATGAGCTCCTGGGCTTGCTGCCTGAGCTCGCTCACGTCGCGGGTGAGCACGACCCCACCGATCCGCTCGCCATCGCGGAACACGGGAATTGATCGCATCGCAACCGACAGCCCTCGGGCGAAGATCTCCGTTCGCTTGGCGACCTTGCCCTGGCTGATGAGCGGTAGCGACTCGTTCGTATCGAACTGCCCCTTCAGCACCTCAGAGAGCACCTCTGAGAAGTTCTGATCTTCGATCTCATCGCGGTAGCCAAGCATCGTGAAGGTTGTCTGCGTATTCGGGCTCACAAACGTCGCAATGCCCTCAAGGTTCACCCGAACGAGCCCATCAGTTGCACGCGGAGCGCCCTGCTGTCCGCCGACTCCACCGGGGTTGGGAAACGCGCCGGTCTGGATCATTCCGAGGAGGTCGTTCGCAACCTCCCTAAAGGCGGCCGCGATACGTGACGCATGCTGCGTGTCGTGGGCGCTCGTGTGCACCGTCGCGACGGCGAACGGGCCGAAGACCTTGCCCTGGCTGTCGCGGCGGCTGATCGAGTACGCCGTCAGCTTCATCGGGTTCTCTTCGTACCACGCGGGAGAAGTCGAAGCAGCCGGCTTGCCGGTCTCGAGCGCCTGCTCGACGACCTCACGCCACTCGGGCCGAAGGAAATCACCGATCACGTCGCGGTAGAACAGCGTGATGTACCCGGCAGGTCGGCTGTGCGCGACGGCCAAGTAGTCGCCGTTCTCAGACGGGACCCACAGCACAATATCGCTGAGCGCGACGTCGGCGAGCAGTGGAAGGTCGAGCGCGAGCAGCTCAAGCCACTCGAGTTCCTCTTCCGTGAGATCCGAGTACTTTGTTGCAAGGTTTCGAAGGGTCGCCACGGTCTAAGCCTAGGGCACGCGACACCGTTTTCCCCGCTGCTCGCAACTCGCTTTCGCAGTCACCCGGCACGCAACTGCCAGGAAGCAAAGCACCACGTCGAAGCACGCACTTGACCCGTTCGTACGCGCCGCCCGTACCGTAAGGTTCACAGTTCAGCCGCCGAGGGGACAGCGGGTCATTTCGCCCGAGCCAGGGAGTCCCTTTCATGAGCATGCCGCTTTCCAGCGAACCACTCGAACACGGCGATGGAGAAGCGCCCCCGCGACCGCTCCGTGCACTCGATGTCGACCCACCAGGATCGGCCGCATTGCCTGATCTGCCGCAGATCGGCGTGCTTGCCCAACTTGAGGCACGAGTGATCGGCGCGATCGCAGTCTTCGCGTTCGAGGCAGTCGAGGGAACACGCCAGGTCGCCCAGCTCGGCAAGTGGGTCACGACACGGGTCGCCGATGAACTGGATGAGGTGCGGCGCCTCAACGTTGAACGCAGGTCGCTCTATCACGACACCCGTCGCATCGTGCCAGTCGTCGGGCGCGTCCGCGCCACGAGCCCGACGGCCTGGGTGACGGAGGCGGCAGTGGTCCTCCTCACCCCCAGCAGATCCCGAGCCGTCGCCATCCGCTTCGAGGCGATTCGAGGGCGGTGGCAAGCGACCTCGATAACGGTGCTCTAAGAAAGCGTCGCACCGCGAGCGAAAGTTCGTTCAGCCGAACTCAAAATCACAGGTTTACCGAGGTCACAAACGGGCTATTCCCTCAGGCAAAATCCCTGTTAACGTTGCACTTTGCGCCGCAGGCCAGCGCTACGCGGCAGTCGTTTTACTTAGAGAGCTCATTGTGAACCTACCCACCGAATCGGATGACATTTCCCGCCCACACGATTACGACCATCGCCATGCCGATGTCTCATCGGGCTGGCTCCGCGCGACGGTGTTCGGCGCCATGGACGGCCTCGTCTCGAACATTGGTCTCATCGCCGGCATCGCCGCGGCTGGCGCGTCAAACACGATCGTCGCAATTACAGGAATCTCGGGCCTCATCGCTGGTGCGATCTCCATGGCTCTCGGCGAGTACACCTCCGTTCGCACTGCCAACGAGCAACTCGACGCCGAGGTCGTCACCGAACGCGAGGCGCACACCCGCAACCCGATCGGCGAGCAGGCTGAGCTCACGGTGCTGTTCTCGAATCTCGGGATGGAGCGGGAGACGGCAGAGATCGCGGCGTCGCAGGTGCACGCGAACAGCGAGAGCGCTGTGCGCGTGCACCTGGCCCACGAGCTCGGCCTCAGCCTCGATGACCGCCCATCCCCGTGGGTCGCGGCGTTCTCATCGCTCCTCTCGTTCGGCATCGGCGCATTCATTCCGATCATCCCGTTTGTCTTCGGATTTGGAAACCTGTGGCTCGGTCTCGCCTTCGGTGGCGCCGGCCTTCTGCTCGCTGGTGGCCTCGCCGCAACGACAACGAAGCGCAACTGGCTTGCCGGCGCCGGCCGCCAGCTCCTCTTCGGAGGCATCGCTGTTGCGGCGACCTACACGATCGGAAAGCTGCTGGGAGTCTCGGGTATCTAACCGCCAGCGGGGCCTTGCGGGCGTAGGCTAGACCTCGTGCCCGATCCTGATTTCGCCGAAGCGGTGCTTGCGATTGTCGAGCGGATCCCCGCTGGCAGAGTGATGACGTACGGTGATGTAGGGATCGCGGTTGGTTCTGAGGCCCCGCGCGCCGTAGGCCGCGTGATGGCCCTGTACGGCCACTCGGTGAGCTGGTGGCGAGTCGTTCCCGCGAGCGGCATGCCGCCCCAAGGGCATGAACGGCTCGCACTTCCGCACTATCGCGAGGAGGGCACGCCACTCAGGCGGGTCGAGTCACCCGACGAGTACCGCATCGCGCTCTCGGCAGCGCGGCTGCCCTATTCCCATGAAATCTATGCAGAGGTAGTGCTGTGACCGATACTCCCGAACCCACCGCCGCAGCCGAGATCCAACTTGGCTTCACGCGCGGGGTCGCCCCCAGCAAGTGGGTCAGGCGCTGGAACGCGATCTCGCCGGAGCAGCCGCTCAGCATTGTGCCGTTTCCGAAGCCATACGGCAGGCCCGAACATGCCGCCGACTTCGACATGATCCTCGAACGAACTGCTCCGGGCGGGACTCCGGTGGGGGCCGACGACGGCGCAGCACGCACCCACCATGCGCTCCGGCTGTACGACGAAGCCGTCGCGCTCGTGCTCCCAAAGGGACACGATTTCACGGGCAGGGAGTCAGTATCGATCGCTGATCTTGCCGAGGTGAGACTCCTCGACCACCCCGACCACGCGCCCGACTGGCCCGCCGCCGAGGCGTGGGAGGACCCAGCATGGATGCCTGCCGACGTGCACGCCGCGCTCGACATCGTCGCGACTGGGCTCGGTGGCATCCTCATGCCTGCGCCGCTCGCCAGGCACATCGTCGATAAGCACGCCCACCTGACCGTCAGGCTTGAGGAGCCGATCGTCGGTGGTTCGATCTGGGCGAGCTGGCCTGTCGAGCGAGACGCCCCCGACATGCAGCACCTCGCCGGGGTCATGCGCGGCCGCACTGCGCGGTCCTCGCGCGGCGTGCAGGCCGACGCGCAGACGGCTCCGAAGGAGCCAAAGCGCAGGCAACAGCCGAAAGCGAAGGCGAAGCCCAAGCTCAAACCGAACTCTCGTGGCGCTCAACTGCAGGCGGCCGCCGAGAAGCGTGAGCGTGAGAAGGCCGAGCGCCGGCGGGCGAAGCGCAAGTAGCGACGCCAGAAGCGGTGAGCTCCGCCGCACGATCGAACCCCCGTGAGAACGCTGCTGCGTTCAGCTGAGGTGCCTGCGCGCGGGCAGAGCGAACAGCACCAGGCTCGCACCGATGAGCACGACGCCCGCAATACCTCCTGCGGCGAGACGCTCACCGACGATCACCGCGGCGAACCCTGCCGCAATCACAGGCTCCGACAGGGTCAGCACTGTCGCCGAGGTCGCATCGATGTGTCTGAGCGCGAGCCCGAACAGCACATAGCCGAGAAACATCGGCACGAGCGCCATGTACGTGCCGACCCCAAACGCTTGCCACGAGCTCACAAGTGGGCCTCCCGTTGCGAAGAGCACAGGCATGAGCAGCAACCCGCCGAACCCGAACACCGCACCCATCGCGACGCGGGAGTCGACGCCGGGCCCGATCAGCCTATGAGCAGCCCATGCGTACCCGGCGTAGCTCACGCCAGCGACTAGGCCGAGTCCGACGCCGAGACCTACCTGACCCGTGCCACCCGAATTCCCGTGACCGCCAAACACGCTGAGAACGGCCATACCCGCAAGGCCGAGCACTGCGGCCACGAGCCAGCGGCGCGATGGCCGCTTCCGATCGGTCGCCCAGTCGAGCAGCGCAGCAAACACTGGCGCGGAGCCAAGCGAGACGACAGTGCCAATCGTCACCCCGGCGGTGTGCATGCTGCTGTAGAACGCGAGTGGGTACGCGAAAACACCAAGCCCGCCAAAGAGTACGAGCGCCCATCGCGCTCGCAACTGTGGGAGCGCACGCACAAGGCCGCGCCCGGCGACCACCGCCTGCAGCAACCCGCCGACGCCGAGCGCAACGGCGCCGATCGCCAGCGGACCAACCTCGGGCGCGAACGTCGCCGCCGTGCCCGTTGTTCCCCAGAGAACCGACGCCGCGAGGACAAGCACGACCCCGAGCCCGGGGCGGGTGTGAGTGGAATTGCGCATTCGTCAAGCATAGTAGACAGATCGGTCTACCTTGGTACACTTGTCGCGACACCGATCTTGGAGAGAACGTGAACGGCAGAAGCACAGCCCGCACGAAACGCGAACCGGCGCGCGACAAACTACTTCGTGCCGCAGCCGAGGAGTTCTACTCCAAGGGAGTGACTGGAACCGGCATCGATACGATCATCGCGACCGCCGGCGTCGCGAAGAAGAGTCTCTACAACAACTTCGAGTCAAAAGAGACACTGATCGCCGCCTATCTCGAGGAGCGACACCGGGAGTGGCTCGCCTTGTTCTCCACGCGTCTCGCGCACGCCGACACCCCCGCAGACAGGGTACTCGCGGTGTTCGACGCGTACGCAGACCACGCGAACGCTGGGTACCGCGATGGCTGGCGGGGCTGTGGTCTACTCAACGCAGCGGCCGAGCTCCCCGTCGGTCACCCCGGGCGGGCCGCCGTGCGCGCCCACAAAGACGAGGTCGAGCAGATCCTGCGGCTGCACCTCGCCGAGATTTCTGACGCACCCGACGAGCTTGCCGCACACCTGGCGCTCCTCCTCGAAGGCTCAATGGCGAAGTCCGGCCTCGAAGGCACTGACGCCTGGGTACTCACAGCACGCGGGCTCGCGGAGCGGCTGCTGCGCCCCTGAAAGCGCAGCAGCCGCCTCCTGGCCAGATCACTCGCCCGGTTGCACCGCGCGTGCCGCATCGATGAACGCGGTCACGCAGGCCTTGATCTGCGACTCGGTGTGGGCCGCAGAGAGTTGCACGCGGATCCGTGCCTCGCCCCTGGGGACCACGGGGAAGCTGAAGGCAGTCACAAACACCCCTCGACGCTGCAGCTCAGCCGCGATCTGGGCGGTCACCGCAGCATCCCCGAACATGACAGGCACGATCGGATGGTTGCCGGGGAGCAGCTCAAAGCCCGCTTCCGTCATCAGCGCCCGGAAGAGCTCAGCGTTGTGCTGGAGCCGCACCCGCGCGTCACCGGCCCCCTCGACGAGATCGAGCGCGGCGAGCGATCCAGCGACAATCGCTGGAGCGAGGGTGTTCGAGAAGAGGTACGGCCTCGCGCGCTGGCGCAGCAGCTGGACGATCTCGCTGTGCCCCGACACGTAGCCGCCAGAGGCCCCGCCGAGGGCCTTGCCGAGCGTGCCGGTGACGATGTCGACGCGGTCGGCAACTCCACAGAGCTCGGGGGTGCCTGCGCCAGTCTCCCCCATAAAGCCGACGGCGTGGGAGTCGTCTACGAGCACGAGCGCGTCATACTTGTCGGCGAGGTCGCAGATCGCCTCGAGCGGCGCGACAAAACCGTCCATCGAGAACACGCCGTCAGTCACGATCACTCGGAACCGGGCATCCGCAGCCTCTTGCAGGCGCGCCTCAAGCTCTGCCATGTCGCAGTTCGCGTACCGGTAGCGGCGGGCCTTGGATAGCCTGATGCCATCAATCAGCGACGCGTGGTTGAGCGCATCCGAGATGATCGCGTCCTCCGCACCAAACAGGGTCTCGAACACGCCGCCGTTCGCGTCGAAGCACGATGCGAAGAGGATCGTCTCTTGGGTCCCGAGAAACGTCGAGAGCCGCGTCTCAAGCTCAAGGTGCTGATCCTGCGTCCCACAGATGAACCGCACGCTCGCCAGGCCGTATCCCCACTCGTCAAGCGCGGTGTGCGCCGCGGCGACGATGCTCGGATGGTCGGCAAGACCGAGGTAGTTGTTCGCACAGAAGTTCAGCACCTGGGTGTCGCCGACGGTGATCTCGGGACCCTGGGGCCCCGCTATCCCGCGCTCGCGCTTGAACAGGCCTGCGTCCTCGATCTCGGTGAGCTCTGTCGCGAGGTGTGCTTTGAATGCTCCGTACATTACAGTTCCGTCCAGTCGAGGATGATTTTTCCGGTTGTCGCCGAGCCTGCGGCCGCAAAGCCACGCTCCCAATCGCGCGCGGGGATCGTGTCGGCAATCACCGACGTGATGCGCGCCCGCAGCTGCTCGCTCGTCTCAAGCATCGCGGCCATTGCGTTCCACGTCTCAAACATCTCGCGCCCGTAGATGCCCTTCAGCGTGATCATGTGGGTCACCACCTTGGCCCAGTCGATGGCGAACTCGGCAGTTGGCAGCCCCAGCATCGCGATCCTGCCGCCGTGGTTCATGTTCTCGAGCATGCCTGGAAGCGCCGGGCTCGCGCCACTCATCTCGAACCCGATGTCGAAGCCCTCACGCATGCCAAGCTGCGTCTGCGCGTCACGAATCGACTCGGTCGCGACGTTGACTGTCGCGTGGGCGCCAAGGCCACGCGCGAGCTCGAGGCGGGCGTCGCTGATGTCGGTCGCGACGACGTAGCGCGCGCCAACGTGCCTTGCGACGGCGACCGACATGAGCCCGATCGGGCCGCAGCCGCTCACAAGCACGTCCTCGCCAACGAGCGGGAACGCGAGCGCCGTGTGCACCGCGTTTCCGAGCGGGTCAAAGATCGCGCCGAGCTCAGGCGAGATTGTGTCCGAGTGCACCCAGACGTTGCTTGCTGGCAACGACAGGTACTCGGCGAACGCACCGTCGCGGTGCAGGCCGAGCCCCTTCGTTCGGATGCACATCTGGCGGCGGCCAGCCCGACAGTTGCGGCACGTGCCGCAGACGATGTGCCCCTCGCCTGACACACGGTCACCGACGCGCACGTCGCACACTCCCGCACCGATCTCGACGACCTCGCCATAGAACTCGTGGCCTGGGATGAGCGGGGCTGCGATGTTGTTCGCCGCCCACGCGTCCCATTCAAGGATGTGCAAATCGGTACCGCAGATGCCGGTTCGCAAGACGCGGATGACGACATCGTCAGGGCCACACACAGGATCAGGGACCTCGCTCAGAACGAGGCCTGGCCCCGCCTCCGGTTTCATGAGTGCTCGCATACAGCTATTTCGCCATGGAACACAGTTCAGAACAAGATTGTCTTTCTTCAGATTTGATTAAGCTAGAGCTAAATCAAGGAGGCGCTGTGGAGATCTACCAACTCGAGATTCTGCGCGAACTCGGCACCCTCGGCAGCGTCACTGCGGTCGCCGACAGCCTGCGTGTGACCCCCTCCGCGGTCTCGCAACAGCTCAGCGCACTCCAGCGCGGCTTCAGGGCCCCACTCACCCGCCGGGACGGACGCACCCTCGTGCTCACCGAGGCCGGCTACGCGCTCGCCCGAGCCGGCACCGGCGTCATCGAGGCGATGGCAGCCGCGGCGGGCGCAGTCGAGGCCTTTGAACAAGAGCCCTCGGGAGTCGTCACAGTCAGTGGCTTCCACAGCGCGTCGCAGGCAATCTTCGGCGGACTGCTGAGCGAGCTGCGGGACATCGCCGCCGCCCCCGATCTCAGGCTGTCTGACGAGGATGTGGCGCAGGAGGAGTTTCCGCTGCTTACCGCAAGCTACGATCTGGTGATCGCGCACCGCCTTGAGCACAGCCCGCCGTGGCCCGAAACCGGGCTCAAGGTCATCCGGCTCGCGCAGGAGCCCCTCGACATTGCGCTCCCAGAGGGGCACCCACTCGCCGACCGTGAGCAGCTCACTCCAGCCGACGTCGCTGGCGAGGCCTGGGTCACAAGCCGCGCGGGCTACTCCCCTGACGACCTGCTCGGAGCCATCGCTGCCGTCGCAGACCAATCAGTCAAGGTCGTGCACCGTATCAACGACTACGGCTCAGTCGCCGCAATTGTCGCCACGGGCGATGCTATCGGCATGGTGCCGCGCTACACCGTCGGCTCAGCCCTTGCAGGGCTGGTGCTCCGACCGCTCGCCGGCGTCAACGCGACCCGCGCAATCGACATGCTGACACGCCCGGAGACACTGCACCGCCGCTCAGTGCAAGTTACAGTGACGGCACTGCGCACCGCGATGAACAGACTCGTACAGGCGGGCGAAGCGAGGCGCTAGAGCTGGCTCGCTGGCACGTCGAACGTGCCACACGATGTCGGCCCCTGCTCGTAGCCGGTCATAAACCAACGCTGACGCTGCTCGGAGGTGCCGTGCGTGAACCGCTCGGGATCAACGCGCATACCCGAGGACTGCATGATGTGGTCGTCGCCAACCGCGGCAGCAGCGCTCAGGGCATCGTTGATTTCAGACTGGGTGACGGGCTTCAAAAACGGAACGCCACTGTCGTCGGTGACGGTCTGAGCCGCCCCGACCCACGCACCCGCGAAGCAGTCGGCCTGCAGCTCAAGCCGCACCGAGCCCGACGTCGCACCGGATTCGCGGCCCGCCTGGTTGAGCGAACCGGTGATGTTCGAGATGTGGTGGCCCCATTCGTGCGCGAGCACATACATCTCGGCAAGCGGCCCGCTCGAGGCGCCGTAGTCCGCGCGCAGGGTGTCAAAGAAGGCGGTGTCGACGTAGATTCGCTCCTCGGGCGGGCAGTAGAACGGACCAGTCGCGGCAGACGCGGTGCCACACTGCGACTGGGTCTGGCCGCTGAAGAGCGCGACGGGCTGCGGACTGCGATAGTTGCCGACCTGAGTGTTCCAGTAGCGGTTGAGAGAATCGCTCGTCGCGGTCATGCGGCACTCAACGTTTGCGTTCGCGTCGGCACCCGTGTTGCAGTTCTCGACCGCAACGATCTCTTCGCTCGACGAGCTGCCACCGCCCGAGCTCAGCGCCGGCGCGAAGCCTGTGAGATCAATTCCGAGCAGCTGTGACCCGAGAAACAGCACGAGCATGAGCCCAATGCCGCCACCGCCGACAGCCAGGCCGGTTCGGCGTCCGCTGCCGCTGCGCTTCTGCACCTGACTCGTGTCGATGCGAACGTTCTCGTTGAATGTCATGCTCGAATATTATCCCGTCAGCGGCGCATCGCCCACTGCAGGGCGTCGAGACCAAGCGTGCCAAGTGAGAGCGCTCGATCGTGAAACGATGCAAGCGTGAATCCCGGCTCTCGTTCTGCCTCCGCCCGCAGTCCGAGCCACAACCGTTCACCCAGCTTGTAGGAGCTCGCCTGGCCGGGCCAACCGAGGTACCGGAGCACCTCGAACCGCAGCGCCTCGGGGCGCATCGTCACGTTGTTCGCCATGAACTCGTACACGCGCTCAGCCGTCCAGACGCCGCCGTCTGGTGCGCGCTTACCAAGGTGCAGGCCGATGTCGACGACCACCCGAGCGGCACGCATCCGTTGCGCATCGAGCATGCCGAGGCGGGCCCCGGGATCCTCAAGAAACCCAAGCTCGACCATGAGCCGCTCGGCATAGAGCGCCCAGCCCTCGAGGTGACCGGATGATCCCGCCCGGGTGCGCCGCCAGGCGTTCAACGTGTCCCTGCGGGCGACGGCGCCGCCGAGCTGCAGGTGATGTCCGGGCACGCCCTCGTGGTAGACCGTTGTAAGCTCGCGCCAGGTTCGAAATTCAGTCACTCCTGCTGGCACGGTCCACCACATGCTGCCCGGCCGACCAAAATCATCGCTGGGTGCCGTGTAGTAGATCCCGCCCTCCCGCGTCGGAGCGATGCGGCAGTCCAGCCTGCGGAGCTCGCTCGGGATCGCGAAGACCGGGCCGTCGAGAGCCTCAATAGCCTCGTCGCTCCGCTCCTGCAGCCACCGCTGCAAGGCGGCCTCCCCGTGAACGATTCTCCCGGGGTCTTCGTCGAGCAGAGCGATCGCCTGGGCCGGAGACGCTCCCGGCGAGATCTCAGCGGCCACCAATCGTTGCTCACCGGCTATCCGGTGGATCTCGGCGAGTGCCCACTCGTAGCACTCGTCGGCGTCGATCTCGGTGCCGAGGAAGTCTCGGGCAGCAAGAGCGTAGTTGTCGCGGCCAACGGCATCGCGTGAGTGTGTCCTCGGCGCGAGCTGCTCCCGCAGGTACCTCGCGAACGACGCGTAGGCGCGCGCGGCGCCAGCGGCTGCCGCACCGACCTCGGTTGCCAAAGCGCGGCCCGCCGCCGGCCAGGTGCGGGCTTCATGGGCGGCGGCCTCACCAAACCCTGGGAAGTACTCGGCCGCAAACCGATCTGCCTGAGCCGCGACGGCGAGCACCTGCCGCCGGGCGGGGCCGTTGCCGTGGGTCGCGCCGAGCTCTAGGGACTGCACATACCCAGCCAGCGCCGCAGGCACCGCAGCGAGCCGCGTGGCGATCGCGGTCCAGTCATCCTCCGTCGCCCGTGGCATGAGGTCGAACGCCTGACGAATGAGTTGTGCGGGCGTCTCGAGCACGGTCAGGTCTCGGAGCACGTGGCCTGCCTCGTATCGCGCGACTTGGATATCGAGTCGATCGCGCAGCTCGCGCGCCGTCACGGCGTCAGTACGATCGAGCGGGGTCGCACGGTCAAGTTCGATGAGCACCGCCCGGGCCTCGGCTGCCGCATGCGCAGCCCCCTCAGGCGAGTAATCTCCAAAGGTCGTCGCCGATTCTGATCGACCGAGCTTCGTTCCGAGCACCGGATCGAGCGCGACCTCAGTGTCGAGCCAGCGCTCGGCGACCGCGTCGACTTCCGTGACATGTCTGGAGCCAGAGGCCGCTCCCACTCGCTGCTGAATACTCATGGTCCGGTCACCTTTCTACGGCGCCGGTGTGGGAGTGACCCGGCTGGGAGATTAGTCTGAGGGTGTGAGCAAGGAACGAGACGCCCCGAACGCCGAGGTCGCCGCACTGGGTCGCGAGCTGCGCGACGAGCGCCAACGGCAGGGATTGAGCCTGAATGCGTTGAGCCAACGCTCGGGAGTGAGCTTCGGCCTGATCAGCCAGCTCGAACGCGGCCTCGGCAACCCGTCGTTTCTCGCGCTGAAGCGGCTGGCCGAGGCGCTCGGAATCCCGATCTCGCGCTTCCTTGACGGGGGCGCAGACCGCGACGACCTCGTGGTGCGCGCGAACGAGCGCACGCTGCTTCCGGTGCTCGAGAGTGAACCCAAAAGCCAGCTCGTCGTTCGCGAGTTGCTCACACCGGGCCGACGATCGTCGCTGCAGGTCATTCGCAGCACGCTGCCGCCGGGCTTTACCAACGAGGGCAAGGCGTTCAGACATCTCGGAACAGAGTGCGTTGTCGTCGAGTCCGGGACGCTCACGGTTGTTCATGGTGAGCGACGCGTTGTGCTCGAGCCGGGAGATGCCATGACGTACCCATGCTCGGTTCCGCACTGGTGGGCGAACACGACCGCAGAGCCGTGCGTCGTGCTCGGTGCAGTGACCCCGTTCGAGCAATAGCACCGGCCTGCGAGTCATCTGCCTGCCGCTCGGCGCTCGGCAAGGGCGAGCTCGAGCAGCCTCGCCAGCTCGTCGATCGGTCGCTCGTGATCATCAGCGCGTAGGTCGATCGCGAGCGGTTCGTCGTCCGCCTCCACCGCATTCCAGGTCGCGGTTCTGCCCGGGCTGGACTGCTCGGTAGGTGTCGCCCCGGAAGGTACTGGTGAGACGCCGACAAGGATCGCTGCCGATTGCCTGCCACGAAGGTCTCCCCCTGCGGCGTCACCTGCGGCGAGCGCCGCGAGCACCCGTCGCGAGAAGTTCGCGAGTGCGCGGTCCCCCTCGGAAACGTCGAGCGCCGACGCAGTCGCGCCTTCCGGGTAGCGTTCAAACGCGACGCACATTGCCTCGACAACCTCCGGCCCGGGAAGCAGATTGCCGAGTACGACGAAGCCTGCACCAGATTCACTTCCCGCCCACGCGGTACAGGCCTCGCCGGTGTGCACCGCCGCGGCACCGTCCGCCGACACGACCGCTGCCTGTCGCCATGCAGCGCCTGCATCCCACTCGGGGATTCGCGCGACGGCGCTCGACGGGGAGTCCCCCGCGGCGAGCGCGTCGAGCAGTCGTGAGCGAAGGGAGCGGTTCGTGTATGCCTGGCTCGCTGCGGCGCCAATGCCGACTCTCACCGCCGGCACGCCAGCACCCACCGCGAGCGAACGACTCGCCGTTGCCGCGGCGAGGAGGCCCCTCGTTGGATCACTCGCCAGGATTGTAAATGTCATGTCGCTGCTTTCTCAGGTTGACGCGAGCCCGTTTTCGATGTTGACTATCGCAATAATGATGATTCCATCATAAAAATGATAATTCCGCCCACTCACGCAGAGGATCAGTGCCGATGAAGTCACGCACACTACTCCCAGGAGTCGCCCTACTGGGCGCCCTCGTTCTCGCAGGTTGCTCGACAGGCACCGCTGTCGACCTCGACGGTGGGAGCGCTGGCAGCACGCCAGGATCCGTGCTGTCGGCGGCAATCGCGGGCGAACCTGACCAACTCGACCCACACAAGACCACCGCTTACTTCTCGTTCGAGGTGCTCGAGAACGTCTTCGACACGCTCGTGCAACCCGACGAGAACCTCGAAATGCAGCCGGCGCTTGCCGAAAGCTGGGACCTCAGCGACGATCAGCTCACGTGGACCTTCCACCTCCGCGAGGGTGTGACATTCCACGACGGCTCACCGTTCACCTCAGCCGACGTCGCATACTCGCTCAGCCGCATCATCGACGAGGAGCTCGCAAACGCTTGGCGCCTCAGCGCCATCACAGGGATCGAGACCCCCGATGACGCCACAGTCGTCATCACAGTTGCCCAGCCCACCCCGAACCTCCTCTCAAGCCTTGGCGGGTTCAAGGGCATGGCGATTGTGCAGCAGGAGAACGTCGAGAGCGGCGACATCACCACGAAGCCGATCGGCACCGGGCCGTTCTCACTCACGAGCTACACCCAGGGCGATAGCATCAAACTCGCCGCGAACCCGGACTACTGGGACGGGGCACCCGAGATCGGCGGCGTGACGTTCTCGTTCCTCTCGGAAGGGAACACCGCCATCGCCGCGTTGAAGAGCGGAGAGATTGACTGGACTGACTCGATCCCCGCCCAGCAGATCGAGCAGCTTGGCGGCGACTCTGCCCTTGAAATCGGAGTTGAGCCGAGCACCGACTATTGGTATCTCGCACTGAACGAAGAGCACGAACCGTACGGCGATGTCCGTGTGCGCCAGGCAATCGCCTACGCCATCGACAGAGACGCGATCGCCCAGGTCACCAGCTACGGCACCGCGGCGACGAACCAGCTCGCCATCCCCAAGCAGAGCGCCTGGTACACCGAATTCGACGAGTTCAGCACAAACGTCGAGGAGTCCAAGAAGCTGCTCGCCGAGGCAGGAGTCGACGGGTCGTCACTCACCCTCGACCTACTCGCCTCCTCGGACTACCCAGAGACCGTCACCGCCGCGCAGGTCATCGCCGATAATCTCGCCCCACTCGGAATCGACGTCTCGATCCGGCAGCCCGACTTCGCAACATGGCTCGACGAGCAAAACAGCGGCAACTTCGACATGCTCATGATGGCCTGGCTCGGCAACATCGACCCGGACGACTTCTACTACGCGCAGCACCACTCGAAGGGCGCGAGTAACGCACAGGGGTACAGCAACCCCAAGGTAGACGAGCTGCTCGATGCCGGTCGGACCGAGACGAACGTCGACGCCCGCAAGAAGCTCTACGACGAGGCGGCGACACTCATCGCCCAAGAGGCAAGCTACATTTACCTTTACAACCCCTCGGTTGTGCAGGCCTGGCTCCCCGCAGTTGAGGGGTACGAAGTGCGCAGCGACAGGGCAGTCCGATTCAAGGATGTGAGCCTCGCCGAATGACGTCTACGCTGACGAGCCGAATCACAGGCTCGGCGACCCTGCGCTTCCTCGGGAAGCGGCTGCTCCACACAGTCGTCGTGCTGCTCGGCGTACTCGTGCTCGTGTTTACGCTCATTCACCTGGTGCCGGGCGACCCTGTTCGAATCGCGCTCGGAACCCGGTACACGCAGGAATCGTATGACGCGCTTCGGGCCGCCTCGGGACTCGATAGGCCGCTCATCGAGCAGTTCTTCGCGTACGTCGGTCACGCCCTCACAGGTGATCTCGGCGTCAGTTTCAGAAATGGTCAGCCGGTCACCGAGATCCTGCTCGAGCGGCTCCCGGCAACGCTGTCACTCGCCGGCGTCGGGATGCTCATCGCGCTCCTCATCTCGATTCCCGCCGGAACGTTCTCGGCGCTGAAGGAAGGCACCGTTGGCGACGGCATCGTCCGAGTCTTCAGCCAGTTCGGTGTCTCGATTCCCGACTTCTGGATGGGCATGCTGCTCATCACGCTGTTTTCGACGATCCTTGGCTGGCTGCCGCCGTCTGGCTACGTCGCGTTCGGCGAGGATCCTGGCGAGTGGCTCAGGCGTGTGTTTACTCCCGCGCTGACAGTTGGCCTCGTCGCAGGTTCGATCATGACCCGCTATGTTCGGGGCGCGGTGCTCGAGGTCGCGGAGGCGGCGTACGTGCGCACGGCACGCTCGAAGGGTCTGCGACCCGCGGTCGTGACTGGCGTCCATATCGCCCGCAACGCCTTCATCCCGATTCTCACGATCACCGGCATCCAGCTTGCAACGATGCTCGGGGGTGTGCTCGTCGTCGAGGTCGTGTTCGCCTGGCCCGGGCTCGGCCGGCTCGTTTACGACTCCGTCGCCTCCCGCGACTACCCAGTCGTGCAAGGAGCGGTGCTGCTCATCGCCATCGCTTTCCTCGTCGTCAACCTCATTGTCGACGCACTGTATGCCCTCATCGACCCGAGGATCCGACTGTCATGACCGCTCCAGACACCGTCGCAATCGCGACCGCGCCCGCACTCGCTGATGGCCGTCGCCCGTCGGCCTTCCGACTGTTCCTCCGAAGCCCGGTGAGCCTCGTCGGTAGCATCGTGCTCCTCGTAATGATCGCCGCGGCGATCCTCGGGCCGGCACTGGCGCCCTACGGCGTGAACGAGACCGATATCGCCGGAGCGCTGAGGCCGCCGAGCGCCGAACACTGGTTTGGAACCGATGACCTCGGGCGAGACGTCTTCTCGCGCGTCGTCATCGCCGCCCAGGTGTCGCTCCGTGTCGCGGTCGTGAGCGTCGCGATCGCGCTCGTCATTGGGGTGCTCCTCGGCATCCTCTCAGGCTATGCGGGCGGCTGGGCCGACGGTGTTCTCATGCGAATCGTTGACGTGATGTTCGCGTTCCCGATGCTCATCCTCGCGCTCGCGATTGTCGCCGTGCTCGGCCCCGGCGCAAACACCGCAACAATCGCGATCGGCGTGGTCTACGTGCCGATCTTCGCCCGCGTCGCCCGCGCCAGCACGCTGAGCGTGCGCTCAGAGCCGTTCGTTCGCGCGTCACAGACGATGGGAACGGGAGCCGGCAGGATCCTCGCGAAACATATCCTCCCGAACATCTCGGGTCCGATCATCGTGCAGACCTCACTCTCGCTCGCCTTCGCGATCCTGTCCGAGGCTGCACTCTCGTTCCTGGGCCTCGGCGTACAGCCGCCGCAGCCGTCGTGGGGCCGCATGCTCTTCGAGGCACAGTCCTTTCTCGGTTCTGCATGGTGGCTCGCTGTCTTCCCCGGCCTCGCGATCTTTCTCACCGTACTGTCATGCAACCTCGTCGGCGACGGCCTCCGCGACGTCCTCGACCCCAAGCAGCGCAGCGTTATCGAATCAAGGAGTGCTCGCCGATGAGCCAGACAAACACCCCGGTACTCTCCGTCCAAGACCTGCGCGTCACCATCGGCGGGACCGAGCTCGTGCACGGTATCTCGTTCGACGTCCACGACGGCCAGACCATCGGCATCGTCGGCGAGTCAGGTTCCGGCAAATCACTGAGCGTCCTCAGCGCCACCCGGCTGCTCGATCTCCCGCACCAGCGGGTGACCGGGAGGTCGCTGCTCCGCGGAGACGACCTTGTCACCGCCCCGAAGGCGCAGCTCAGGCGCGTGCACGGGCCGCAGGTGGGGTTCGTGTTCCAGGATCCAAGCACCTCCCTCAACCCGCTCCTCACGCTCGAACGGCAGCTCACGGAGGGCCCAGAGGCGCACCTCAGGCTCAGCCATCGCGCGGCACGCACCCGCGCGATCGAGCTACTTGAAGCCGTCGGACTCCCCGACCCAGAACGCAAACTGCAGGCGTATCCACACCAGCTCTCCGGCGGGCAGCGCCAGCGCGTGATGATCGCAATCGCGCTCGCCTGCGACCCCTCGCTACTCATCGCGGATGAGCCGACGACGGCGCTTGACGTCACGACGCAGGCGCAGATCATCGACCTCATCCGGGAGATGCAGCGCGAGCGCGGCATGGCGGTGGTGTGGATCAGCCACGACCTCGGGGTGATCGGGCAGGTCGCGACCGACGTCACCGTGCTGTACCGGGGCGACGCCGTCGAGCAGCAGCCGGTGCTCGACCTTTTCCACCGACCCGAGCACGACTACACGAAGCGGCTGCTCGCGAGCCGCCCCTCGCTGTCGAGTCCGCCACCCGAGCCAGCGCCTGTCGACGCACAGCCCGTGCTCGAGGTTGCCGGCCTCAACGTCAAGTTTCCGGTGAAGTCCAAGACGGGCACAACCTGGGTGCACGCGGTGCGCGACGTGAGCTTCACGATCGCCCGCGGCACCACGCTCGGCCTCGTCGGCGAGTCAGGGTCGGGCAAGTCAACGATTGCCGGTGCGCTCACCGGGCAGGTAACTCCCGAGAGCGGGTCGGTCTCCCTCGGAGGCGCCGATGTCCTTACCGCCCGCGGAAAAGATTTGCGCAGCATCCGACGACGGCTCGCCATGGTCTTCCAAGACCCGTTTTCGGCACTGAACCCCCGAACGACGGTCTCAGAGGCGATCTCCGAGCCGCTCATCGTGCACGGCCTGCGCGAGGGCAAGCGCGCCCGCGCGGCGCGTGTCACCGAGCTCCTCGAACAGGTCAACCTGCCTGCATCGTTCGCGTCGCGCTACCCGCACGAGATGTCCGGCGGGCAGCGGCAGCGGGTGTGCATTGCGCGCGCGCTCGCCTGCGAGCCTGAGCTCCTGGTCCTCGACGAGTCGACCGCATCTCTTGACGTTTCGATCCAGGCCGACGTCATGGATCTCCTGGGGCAGCTCCAACGCGAGCTCGGCTTGGCCTATCTCTTCATTGCACACGACCTCGCCGTCGTGCACGAGATGAGCCACGAGGTCATGGTGATGCGCCGTGGCGAGATCGTCGAGGCTGGCCCAAGCGAGGAGCTCTATGGGGCACCCCAGCACGAGTACACGCGATCGCTCCTCGCCGCGATCCCGCCCACCAGGCCGGCCGCCACGCTGAGCTAGAAGATCGACCAGTCGGTGCGCGCCGTGAGCTCGGCGAGCGCCGTCATGCCAGTCAGCGAGTTCCCCGAACCGTCGAGGCCCGGCCCCCACACGCAGATTGAGCACACGTCGGGGACGATCGCGAGGATGCCGCCGCCGACTCCAGACTTCCCTGGCAGGCCAACGCGGTAGGCAAACTCACCAGCCGCGTCGTAAAACCCTGAGGTCAGCATCACGGCGTTCACGCGCCGGGCCTGGTTCGAGCTCAGCAGCCGAGAGCCGTCAGCGCGCACGCCGCGCCGGGCGAGGAACGCACCGGCCGCGGCGAGATCCTCGCAGGTCATCGCGATCGCGCACTGATCGACGTAGCG
Source organism: Leucobacter sp. NPDC015123 (assembly GCF_043080205.1). Taxonomy (NCBI): domain Bacteria; kingdom Bacillati; phylum Actinomycetota; class Actinomycetes; order Micrococcales; family Microbacteriaceae; genus Leucobacter; species Leucobacter sp. NPDC015123. The sequence continues at coordinate 159,408 of NZ_JBIBVH010000002.1, forward strand.
TGCGAGCACAGCATCGACGTCGTTGGTCAGATTCCCGAAGCTGCGCAGCAGGTGCGCGATCGACGAGTTCCTGTCTGAATGGCTGAGCTCGGAGGCGGCCGTCAATGCGTCGACGGAGATGGCCGGGTTTCCTGACTCGGCCCTGACAAACTCGAGCACGGGCGAATCCTCGCCGGGGGTCAGGCCCAGCAGGTGATCCGCGACGACGAGGGCGCCCGCGTTCATGAACGGGTTCCGAGGGATGCCGCGCTTGTACTCGAGCTGCGCGAGCGAGTTAAACGCGGCGCCCGAAGGCTCGCGATTCACGCGCTGCCAGATCTCATCGCCATCCGCAGCCATGACGAGCGCAAGCGAGAAGACCTTCGAAATACTCTGGATCGAGAAGTCGACCGCGGCGTCACCTGCAGCGAATCGCTCGCCGTCCGTCGTCATGACGGCAATCCCGAACTGGTCGGGGTTCACTGCCGCGAGTCGCGGGATATAGTCGGCGACGCTTCCGCCGCCCATGACCGGCCGAACGGCCTCGTGCACCTCGTCAAGTACGCCCTGCAGATCACTCGCCATAGTGCCCCCAGTTTAGCGAAAAGCCCCAGCTCACTCCAGGTTTTTTGCGAAGCGATCCGTCGCGCGCACGAGCGCATCGACGATGCCAGGCTCGCTTGCGGCGTGCCCCGCATCGGCGACAATGTCGAACGAGGCCTCGGGCCAGGCGCGGTGGAGATCCCACGCGGTGCGCGCCGGCGTGCAGACGTCGTAGCGCCCCTGCACGATCGCGCCGGGGATGCCTGCAAGCTTGGCCGCGTTCGCGATGAGCTGCCCGTCTTCGAACCACCCGTTGTTCGAGAAGAAGTGGTTCTCAATACGAGCGAACGCGACCGCGCCGGCGACGTCGGCGCGAGCTTCCGCGATGACCTCGGCGTCCGGGAGCAGGCGCACGGTCGCGTTCTCCCAGACCGTCCAGGCGACGCCGGCGGGCACGTGCACTGCAGGGTCAGGATCGGTAAGCCTGCGGCGATAGGCTGCGACAAGGTCGTCGCGCTCCTCCTCGGGGATCGCTGCAAGGTATTCCTCCCAGAAGTCGGGGAAGAGGTGTGAGGCGCCATCCTGATAGAACCAGTCGATCTCGCTCTTTCGCAGCGTGAAGATACCCCGCACGACGAGCTCGGTAACCCGCTCAGGATGCGCCTGCGCATAGGCGAGCGAGAGCGTCGAGCCCCAGGAGCCGCCAAACACGAGCCACTTGTCGATACCAAGGTGGCCGCGCAGCCGCTCGATATCGGCGACGAAGTGCCAGGTGGTGATCGCCGACATGTCGGCGTCAGGCGCGCTCACGTGCGGAGTGGAGCGACCGCTTCCCCGCTGCTGCAGGAGCACGATGCGGTAGCGCTCAGGGTCGAAGTAGCGTCGGTAGTCCGCCGAGAGCACGCCGCCTGGTCCGCCGTGCAGGAAGATGGCTGGCTTCCCCTCGGGGTTCCCGCAGACTTCCCAGTACACCTCGTGTCCATCGCCGACGGGAAGCATCCCGTGAGCGTATGGCTCAATGGGCGGGTACAGCGTGCGCAATTCAGTCATTCCCCCAGCCTAGGGTGCCCCGCAAGCACTGGCTTGGTACTCAGCCTTGCTAAGTAGCGGTACTTAGTGTTACTTTATAGCGGTAGTCATTTACGCTAAGTAGAGGAGGTTAAGGTTGGCAAACCAACTCACCGAAATGCTCAAGGGCACCCTCGAGGGGATCGTTCTCGCGTTTCTTGCCACAGACCCCGCGTACGGGTACGAGATCACCACGCGCCTGCGCGACGAGGGGTTCGAAGACATCGCCGAGGGCACGGTGTACGCGCTGCTCGTGCGCATCGAGCAGCGCGGGCTCGTCGACGTTACAAAGGTTCCGTCCGAGAAGGGGCCGCCCCGCAAGGTCTATTCGATTAATGAGACCGGACGCGCACAGCTCGCGGAGTTCTGGCAGACCTGGGACTTCCTCGCCGACCGCATCGCCCGGCTCCGCCCTCCGGCCTAGCCAGGCACCACCATCGAACACACACAAACACATTTTCAAGGAGACAATCATGGCCGCAAAGTGGATTGAAATGCTCACAGGCTCGCTCGAACAGAAGAAGCAGTACCGGGAGCACATGGCGCGCCTCGACGCGCTTCCCGCCCCATACGGGGAGGCCGCGAAGGCAGTACAGCGCTACCTCACCTACGCTGGCGCCGCAGAAGACGGCGACACCCTCGTCACGATGATCGGCGATCACGTCGACCTCTGGGAACGGGCGGCGGTCGACGGCACCCCGGTCCGAGCGATCGTCGGAGACAACCCAGTCGAGTTTGCGGAGGAGTTCGCCAGGGCCTACGCGGGCAAGCAGTGGATCGACCGCGAGCGCAACCGGCTGACGCAGGCGATCGATGCCGCCGAGAAGAAACAACAGGAAGGTCAGGACTCATGACCGTCACGCACGCGGCCGCCATCAGCGTCGCGGGGGTCACAAAGTCATTCGGCGAACTCGCCGTGCTCCGAGGCGTCGACTTCGAGGTGAAGCCCGGCAGCATCTTCGCGCTGCTCGGCTCGAACGGTGCCGGGAAGACGACGCTCGTTCGCATCCTCGCCACGCTCACCGCGGCCGACGCGGGCAGCGCCATGGTCGCGCGCCACAGCGTCGCCGGGGCGCCGGCTGAGGTGCGCCGGGCGATCAGTCTGACCGGGCAGTTCGCCGCGGTCGACGAGACCCTCACAGGCCGCGAGAACCTCGCACTCATCGCGCGGCTGCGCCACCTCGACCGCCCCACCGAGATCGCCGACACGATGCTTGACAGGTTCGCGCTCACAGAGGCGGGCGACCGCAGGGCAGGGACCTACTCGGGCGGAATGCGACGCAGACTCGACATCGCGATGAGCCTCATCGGCGACCCGCAGGTGATCTTCCTCGATGAGCCGACCACGGGCCTCGACCCGCAATCGCGCATCGAAGTCTGGCAGACGATCCGAGAGCTCGCCCGAGGCGGCACCACGGTGATGTTGACAACTCAGTACCTCGACGAGGCGGAGCATCTCGCCGACCAGATCGCGATCCTGCACGAGGGCAAGATCATCCAGAACGGCACCTTGACCGAGCTCAAGGCCCTCCTGCCCGCCGCGAAAGTCGAGTACGTCGAGAAGCAGCCCTCCCTTGAGGACGTGTTTCTCACTCTTGTAGGCGAGGCCCCCGGGACGCCCGGAACAACCCGAGGAAAGGAACGGCCATGAGCTCGCATGCGCTCACGGATACAGGCGCGCTCACCGCGCGCTCGCTGAAGCACATCCTCCGAAGCCCCGACACGATCATCACGACGGCGGTCACCCCCGTGGCGCTCATGCTGCTCTTCGTCTTCGTGCTCGGTGGCGCGATCAACACGGGCTCCAGCGACTCGTACATCAACTACATGTTGCCAGGCATTCTGCTCATCACGATTGCCTCAGGGATTGCGTACACCGCCTACAGACTGTTCCTCGACATGCAGGGCGGAATCTTCGAGCGGTTCCAGTCGATGCCAATCGCACGGTCGAGCGTGCTGTGGGCGCACGTATTCACGTCGCTCGCAGCCAACCTCGTTTCGATTGGGCTCGTGATCGGGGTGGCTCTCCTCCTCGGGTTCCGCACGAACGCGTCGCCTGTCGCGTGGCTCGCCGTCATCGGGATTCTCACCCTGTTCACGCTCGCGCTCACCTGGGTTGCGGTCATCGCCGGCCTGTCCGCGAAGACTGTCGACGGCGCGAGTGCGTTCAGCTACCCGCTCATCTTCCTGCCGTTCATCAGTTCCGCCTTCGTCCCGACAGCGAGCATGCCCGGACCTGTCGCCTGGTTCGCCGAGCACCAGCCAGTCACGGCAATCGTCGATTCGATCCGCAACCTGTTCGCAGGCGATCCCGTCGGGAGCGAGCTCTGGGTCGCCCTCGCCTGGCTCGTCGGCATCCTCGCGGTCGCGTACGGCACGGCGATCCTGATCTACCGGCGAAAGATCAGGTAGCCCCCAGCCATACGACAGCGCCCCGCAGCCAAACCGGCTGCGGGGCGCTGTCTGTACTGCGTCGTGCGGGAGTCAGCTCGCCGTCGCGGCGGCCTTCTCCGCTGCTTTCTCAGCAGCCTTCGCCTGTGCGCGAAGCTCCTTCTCGTGGACAGGCCAGAGACCGGCTGCCCGCTGCTCGTCGACGTAGTTCTGCGCCTCCTGCTGGCGCTCCTCCTCTATGCCAGTCGCGATCTCCGCGCGCAGTAGGGCGTCGTCAAGGCCGAAGGCGTCCACAAGGTCGAGCGCGTGCTCGCGGATACGGCCAAGCAGCCTATCGATGTACGCAGTGACCGACTCGGCGCGCTTGCCCGACATGCGCCCGTGCACGAGGTACCACGTCATGTTGCGCTCAATGACCGTGAGCCCGAACAGGTCGCGCAGCCAGGTCATCACCTGCTTCGTGCCCGGATCGCTGAGCTTGTCGACTTCCTCGGTGAACGCCTCCCACTGGAGCAGTTCAGCATGGGCGCGAGCGGCCTCGATGAGCTTGTGCTGCTGGGCATTGAACGCGTCTTCGCTGCGCGCGGCACGCTCAGCCTTCGGCACGTCCTTCGTTGCGTCGCGCAGCGCGCTCGCGACCTCGGCGACCATCGTCTCGACGCGGTCCGTGAGCAGCTCTCGCTGCGACTCCGCGCTGCGGAAGCTCTCGACCGAGCGAGCAGTCTGCCCGAAGTCGACGATGCTCTGGCCAAGCTGACGGAGCCCGAACCGGCTCACGCGGTCGCCGATCTGGCTCGCAGCAGCTCGGGCGAGCGCGGCCTTGTCGCCGCCCTTGAACTGCGCGGCGTAGTCAGTGAGCAGGCGCTTGCCGACGAGCTGCAGTAGCACAGTGTTGTCGCCCTCGAACGTGACGTAAATGTCGAGGTCGGCGCGCAAACCAGTCAGACGGTTCTTGGCCATGAAGCCCGCGCCGCCGCACGCCTCGCGCGCTTCCTGCAGCGTGTCGAGCGCGGCCCACGTCGAGAGCGATTTCAGCCCGGCGGCGAGGGTCTCGAGATCCTCACGGTTCTCATCAGTGTCCTTCACACCAGAGAACACCTCATCGAACACGGTGAGCAGCCGCTCGTGCGCGAACGCCATCGCGTAGGTCTCAGCAAGCCGCGGAAGCAGCCGCCGCTGGTGCTGGCCGTAGTCCATGAGCACCGTCTCGCGTCCCGATGCGCCAGGGAACTGGCGGCGCTGCGTGCCATAGCGGATCGCGATGGAAAGCGCCGCCTGCATCGCGCGCACGGCCGAGCCGTCGAGCGAGACGCGGCCCTGCACAAGCGTGCCAATCATGGTGAAGAAGCGCCGACCGGGGCTCTCGATATGCGAAGAGTAGGTGCCGTCAGCAGTGACATCACCGTAGCGGTTGAGCAGGTTCTCGCGCGGAATCCTGACATTCGTGAAGTGCAGGCGGCCGTTGTCGATGCCGTTCAGGCCACCCTTCACGCCGTCGTCTTCGCTGCCGACACCGGGCAGCAGCTTACCGTCAGGTGTGCGGATCGGAACGAAGAACGCGTGTACGCCGTGGTTGACGCCACGCGTGATGAGCTGCGCGAAAACCACGGCGGCCTGACCGTGAAGCGCCGCGTTGCCGAGATAATCTTTCCACGCGCCCTTGAATGGGGTGTGGATCTCGAACTCCTCGGATTCCGGATCGTAGGTCGCAGTCGTGCCGATGGAGGCGACATCCGAACCGTGCCCGATCTCGGTCATCGCGAAGGCGCCGGGGAGCTTCAAACTCATCACGTCGGGCAGCCACTTCTCGTGGTGCGAGCGATTGCCGAGGTGCAGGATCGCTGAGCCAAACAGCCCCCACTGCACGCCACCCTTGATCTGCATCGAGGGGTCCGCGAGCACGAGCTCCTGGAACGCTGCGACGTTTCCACCGTGATTATCGCCGCCGCCAAGATACTTCGGGAAGGCGCGCTGAATCGCTCCCGCCTCGACAAGCTCATGGAGCTGGCTGAGCACCCGGATCCGGTGCTCATCCATCGGCTGCCCGGGAATCGTGTGCAGGCTCGGCCGTGAGCGCACGAGCTCCCTGGCTTCGAGGCGCTCGGTCTTCCACTTTCCGAGGAGCGCGTCGCTCACCTGCTGGACGTTGATGCGAGGGGCGTTGTCGGCCATCGATATCTCCAATTCGACCTGACGGCAGAGCCAGCCGGGAGCGAACGTCCACTGAGGTCGCCCGAGGGCCCGCCTGCCCTGATTATGGAGACAGGTTATGTCGACGTCGAGAAACCATCAACCGGCTCCGGGGCAGTCAACAACGAGTCCCAACAAGCCGAAGTTTGGACTTGTACCAAGCCTACAAATCCGGAATACGTTCCCTGTGCGGTATCTCTACTTGCGTCCGCTCGACTTTGGCCGCTTCTTAGGCTCGTACGCCTCGAAAACGAGCGGCTCAATGCCCGCTTCGTCGAGCATCTCCCGCGTCCGCTTCTGCCATGTCCGCGGGATAAGCGTTACCACCTGGCCCCCACGGCCTGCCCTGCCAGTTCGACCGGACCTGTGCACAAAAGTCTTCGCCTCCTGCGGAGGATCGAGCTGCACGACCGCGTCCACGTCGTCGATGTGAATACCTCGGGCCGCAACATCAGTCGCGACGAGCACGCGCGCCTTGCCCGTTGAGAACTCTTTCAGGTTGATCTCCCGGCGGGCCTGGCTGAGGTTGCCGTGCAACGATGTCGCAGACACCCCCGCGGCGAGCAGCTCCTCCGTGATGCGCTCTGCAGCCGCACGGGTCCGCGAGAACAACATCACTCGCCCAGGGATCTTCGCGAACTCAAGCACCGCCGCATCCTTGTCCTCGCGCATCACCATGTACACGCGGTGCGGCACCGTCGACACCGTTCGCGCGATCTCGTGCGCCGCGGGGTCGACAAGAAACTCGCCAACGAGCTCTTCGACGTCGCGGTCGAGTGTCGCCGAGAAGAGCAGCCGTTGGCCACCGCGTTCGGTCTGCCGCAGGGTCCACTGTGTCTCCTCGAGAAACCCGAGCTCGCAGAGATGATCTGCCTCGTCCACGATCGAGATCTGCACCTCGCGCAGGTCAAGCTTGCGCCGCTCGACGAGGTCACGGATGCGCCCCGGCGTGCCGATGACGATGTCGACGCCGCGCTCGAGGGCGTGCACCTGCGGCTCGCTCGGCACTCCACCGACGAGCTGCGCCGTGTAGAACCCGACGGAGCGCGCGAGCGGCTGCACCGTGCGGTCGATCTGCAACGCAAGTTCACGCGTGGGGGCGAGGATCAGCGCCTTCGGCTTCCGGGTGGCACCGGCCGAGCCTCGTGAGACACGCTCGCCACGCTTGGCCTGCTTGAGCTTCTTCGCCGCGGGCTCGCCAAGCTTGCCCTCTGCTTTGAGCACAAGAAGCCGTTCGACAAGAGCCGCACCGAATGCGATCGTCTTACCCGATCCAGTTTCGGCCCGGCCAAGCACATCGCGGCCTGCAATCGTGTCGGGAATCGTCGCAACCTGAATCGGGAACGGCGAATCGGCGCCGAGCTCGCCAAGTGTGCGCACGAGGTTCTGACCAAGGCCGAGATCTCGGAAGCTCCGGCCAGATGCGTCTTCGGCAGTCCAGACTTTCGGCGTGAAGTTTTGCAGGTTCTCTCCTGCCGGGCGTAGCCGCTTTGAGCCACGCTCGGACCCGCCGGGCCGCTGGGCGCGATCCTGCTGGGCTGCACCACGGCCGGCCTGGCCGCCCCTGCCGGCCTTACCACCGCTGCTGCTCTGTCCGCCGCGGGCGTCCCCGCCGCCTCGGGCGTCCCTGCCGCCGCGGGCGTCCCCGCCGCCAGCAGAAGACCTGCGATCTGCCCTATCAATGCCCGAACCTCTAGAGGTGGGCATACCTTCTGCAGATTCAATATCTTGTGCGCCACGACGCCCACGATCCGAGCCACCCGAACCGCCGTGAGCTTTCTTGCCACCAGCGGCCGCTGCGGCTCCACCGTACTTGCGCTTCGGAGCCCTGGAGCGGTTCGGATCGTAGTTTGCCGGGGCCTTAAACCCTCTGCGCTTCTTCTGTGCCATGAGTTAGCTATCCCGCCCGTCTGTGGTGGCCGGGCGTTCATCGTCAGCGTCGGAGCCGGGCGCAGATTCGGCCTCGGGCTGCGGCGGCTCGACGGCAGCGGGCGCGGCTGGATCCGAGTGTTCCGACGCAGCCGGTGCCGCGTGGTCAGACACCGCTGAAACCGCACTGTGCTCAGGAATCCCGTGCTCAGGCACGCCCGCCGCATCCGGAAGTGCCCCGAGGTCCGCCTCGATCGCTCCCCCGTGCGCACCAGCGACAGCGAGCTTCGCGGCGCGCTTGGTTGCCCTGCGCTCACGCGATTCCTCGCGCTTGCGCTCAACGAGGTAGTAGAGCGTCGGCAGTACGACGAGCGTCAGCACTGTCGATGAGAGCAGGCCACCGATGACGACAACTGCCAGCGGCTGCGAGATGAACCCGCCCTTGCCCGTGATGCCAAGCGCCATCGGCGTCAGCGCGAGGATTGTCGCGAGTGCGGTCATGACGATCGGCCTGAGACGCTGCAGCGAACCGTGGAGCACTGCGTCGCGCAGACTGTCGCCACGGTCTCGATACTGGTTCACGAGGTCGATCAGCACAATCGCGTTCGTCACGACAATGCCCACAAGCATCAGCACGCCGATGAGCGATGCGACGCCAAGTGGAATACCAGTCGCGATGAGCAGCAGCATCGCACCGGTCGCGGCGAATGGCACCGAGACGAGCAGCAGGAGTGGCTGCAGCAGGCTGCGGAACGTCGCAACCATCACCACGTAGACGATCAGGATCGCGGCGAGCAGCGCGATACCGAGCTGCTGGAACGCTTCCTCCTGCTGTGACATCACGCCGCCGATGCTGGCGGACGCGCCGACGGGAAGATCAACGCTCTCGAGCGCGGCGGTGACCTGCACCCCGGCGGCTCCGAGGTCGTCGCCCTTCGGAAGCGCAGACACTGTCACCATTCGAACGTTGTTCTCCGTGCGCACGGTCACGGGGCCGTCGGCGATCTCCACCGTCGCGAGCTCGTCGAGCCGCTTTTCACCGGCCCCAGTCTGAAGCTCCAGCGCTTTCACTCCTTCGACATCAGTCGGGGCTGTACCGAGGTCGAGGTATACGTTCACTGTTGAGTCGTCGATCGTGATGCGTCCGACCTGGCTCGGCTGCATGCTCTTCGCCGCCATGCCGCCCACCGCAGCCTCACTGAGTCCGGCCTCGGCGGCCTTCTCACGGTCAACCGAGACGCGAACGTAAGGCCGCGACATCGCGAGGTCACTCTCGACCTGCTGCAGCCCGTCCTGCTTCTTGAGGGCGGCGACGATGTCGTCGCTCGCCTCGGCGAGGGTTTCTTGGTCTTGCGCGGTCACGTTCACCTCGATCGCGCTCGACATTGACATGCCGCCGCCCGATTGACCGATCGCGAAGTCGCCAGCGTCCGAGATCTTATCGACGGCCGCGCGAATGTCGTCCTTGGCCTTCGCCTGGTCCGCGTCAGGGTCGAGCGTGAGCGAGTAGTTAATCGCTCCGTCGCCACCACCGCCGAACATCGCCATCATGCCGCCGGCCGAGCCGATCGTCACCTGGACGGTCTCGACCTCGTCGAGGGCTGAGAGTGCGTCTTCGACGCGTTCGGCCTGGGCGAGCTGCTCGTCGAGGCTCGCGCCTGGCGCCAGCGTCTGCGTGAGCCCGACCGAGTTCTGTTCGTCCTCGCTCATGAATGTCGTCTTCATGAGCGGTGTCGCGAGCACGGTGCCAGCGAGCACGAGCACCGAGAGGATCAGGGTGATGCCAGGCTTGCCGAGCGTCCACTCGATGATCGGGCGGTAGCCGCGCGCGAGCCAGTTGCCGCGGTGCTCGTTGTTCGTCGAATCAGCTGCGTCGGAGCCAGCAGCGGGGGCGGGCTTCGCCTCCGGCTTCAGGAACCAGTATGCGAGCACGGGAACGATTGTCAGCGACACGAGCAGCGACGCGGCGAGCGCAATCGTCACGGTGAATGCGAACGGCCTGAACAGCTCGCCGACCATGCCGCTGACGAAGGCCATCGGCAGGAATACGGCAACTGTCGTTATGGTCGCGGCCGTAATCGCACCAGCGACTTCGCGAACCGCGCGGAGGATCGCTGTCGCCCGATCCTCCCCTTCGACGAGGTGTCGTTTGATGTTCTCGATGACGACGATCGAGTCGTCGACGACGCGGCCAATCGAGATCGTGAGCGCGCCAAGCGTAAGCATGTTCAGCGTGTAGTCGGCGAAATTCAGTCCGACGAATGCGAGCAGCACCGAGGTGGGGATCGAGATGGCCGTCACGAGCGTCGCACGGACCGACATCAGGAAGACGAGGATCACGAGCACGGCAAACACGAGACCGAGCAGGCCCTCCGTCGTGAGCGACTCGATGGACTGCTCCACGTAGGGGGCCTGATCGAAGATCACGTTCAGCTTCACATCGCCGAGCTGCGTTGAGAGCTCGTCGAGCTTCTCCTGCACGACGTGCGAGACCTCGACTGTGTTCGCCTGTGACATCTTCGTCACTGCAATCGTGAGCGCAGGTTCGCCGTTGATACGCGAGATGCTCGTCACTGGGTTCGCTTCAAGCTTCACGTCGGCGACGTCGCCGATGGTGACGACATCGGGCAGCTTCGGCGCGGCGACGGCTTGGTCTGCGTCGGGCGCCTCGGTCGGCGGGAGTTGTGTACCTGGCTGCGCCTGTGCCTGTGCGGCCTGTTCAGCGAGCTGCTGCTGTGCCTGCAGCGCCTGCTGGTACGCCATGAAATCTTCGGTGCTGCGTGGCACCGGGATCGACGCGATGTCCTCAGCCGAGGTGAGCTCGGAACCGAGCTGCACGGCGAGCGTGTTCGTTTCGTCGTCGACAGTGCCGCCAGCGATGAGCACGCCGCTCTGCTGCAGCGCGTCCGTGATCCGCTGCTGGCTCATGCCAGCTTTGGCGAGCTTGTCGGCGTTCGGAACGATGGTCACGCGGTCGCCGCGCGCACCCGACAGCTGCGCCTCTCGAACACCGTCGAGGTCGCCGATCTCCGGGACGACGACGCGCTCGATGAGCTTCGCGGTTTCTTCAGGATCCTCGCCACTCGGGGGCGTGACAGCGATCTGAATCACGGGCAGGTCGTCGACGCTGCCGGCCACGACCTGCGTGTCCGCGGTCTCCGGAAGCATCTGCGAGATCCGGCTGACGGCGCGTTCGACCTTCTGCTCGGTGGCGGCGATGTCCACGCCGTAGGTGAACTGCGCGAGCACTACTGACATGCCTGTGCTCGATGTGGCCGTCGTGCTCTCGAGCTTCGGTACGCCGCGCAGCGCGGTCTCGACGGGACCCGACACGTCGTTATTCACAACGTCTGGCGAGGCCCCGGGGTACGTCGTGATGACGGCGATAGCGGGGAACTCCACCGATGGCATGAGCTCCTGTTTGAGGGATGACATTCCGAGAAACCCGAAAACGGCGGCCACGATCGTCACGAGCGCAATGAGTGCCCGGTTTTTTAGGCTGAGCACTGTAAGAAACTGCATGTAGGAAATTATCCCACGGCTGACTGATAGCTTCGCGGAGATACAAGAAGTCGCATAATGGAGGGGTGCCACTGTTGAACCGACGTACGCTCGGAGCCGTCACCCCCGCCGACTTCGACCGTTTGCACGCGCTGAGACGGATGCAGGGCATCGCTGTCGGCCTGCTGATCTTCATGGCCGTCGTGTTCGTCTTCGCCTTTGCCTTCCAGGAGCGAATCCCCTGGCTCGGGTATGTCAGGGCCGCGAGTGAAGGCGGCATGGTTGGTGCGCTCGCGGACTGGTTCGCTGTGACGGCGCTGTTCAGACACCCGCTCGGCGTGCCTATCCCGCACACCAACCTCATCGCGAACAAAAAGGACGAGATCGGTGAGGGGCTCGGGTCGTTCATTGAGGAGAACTTCCTCGCCGACGACGTTGTGCACGACAAACTCTCCCAGATCAGCGGCGCGCGAATGGCTGGAGCCTGGCTTCGCGAAGCGGGGAACGCGAGGCGCGTGAGCGACATGGCTGCGGGCATCGGCCTCGGCGCGCTCACCGTGCTCGACGATCGCGACGTGCAGGATCTGGTTGAGTCGCTCGTGCGACGCCACATTGTTGACCCTGAATGGGGGCCGCTTCTCGGTCGGGCAACGGAGTCGTTCGTGACTGGCGGCCACCATGAGTCCCTCGTGGACCTCGCTGCGAGCCGACTCGAGTTGTGGCTCGTGCAGCACCCGCAGGCGTTTGACAAGGTCATCTCGTCACGGCTCCCCCAGTGGGTGCCGAGCATCGTCGACAAGTTCGTCGACCAGCGGTTGCACGCCGAGGCAGTGAAGTTCCTGCAGAACGTTTCAGCGGATGCGAACCATCCTGCACGCGCAGCAATCACCAAGTTTCTGCACGATCTCTCACGAGACCTCCAAGAGCAGGAGTCGCTGCAGCAGCAACTCGAATCGTTCAAACGCGAGGTCTTTGATAGCCCGCGAATTCGAGATCTCGCGGCGAGCACGTGGCAGACAGCGCGCGCGGCGATCGTCGACATGCTCGAGGACCCCGAAAGCGAGCTGCGCAGCCGCATCACTGCCGCAGTCTGCGATTTCGGGCGCAAGCTTGAAGAAGATGCAACGCTGCAATACAAGATCGATGTCTGGGTGATGAAGGTCGTCGAGTACCTCGTGCGGACATACAGGCACGATCTCGCGCAGGTCGTTACTGACACGGTCCAACGCTGGGACGCAAATGAGGCGGCTGAGAAGATTGAGCTGCAGGTCGGCAAAGATCTGCAGTTCATCCGCATCAACGGCACCGTGATCGGATCGCTCGCGGGCCTCGGTATCTTCACGATCGCAGAGCTCATCATCGCCCCACTTGCGGGCCACTAGCCTCGCAGGAACGCCCGGAGAGGCCGCAGCGGCGCTGCGAACACCCGGCTACTCTGTGTAGGCGAACGGCAGGAGCATGTCCTGCACCCGCTCTTTCATCGCGGTGTGGTCGCTCCGCGTAGAAATCGCGCACCGCGACACGGTGCAGTCAAGGCCCTCTACGGTCGGCTCAGGCACAGTGAGCAACACCTCGAACGTACCCGTCGCCGCATCATCGTAGCCCTGCGTCGCAAAGGCGCGCCACGCCCAGTCGTTGGTGATCCAGGCGCTCGAGAGCGCCTCCTTCGCGGCGGCCTCGCCCTGTTCGGCGCCCTCGGGAATTCCCCCGAGGCAGGGGCCAGGCTTCACGTCGGGCGACGGCGGAATCGCACAGAAACCGACGTATATGCCGAGTCCGGCATCGAAGCCGCTCCCTGAGACGACAATCTGGTCGCCAGGCGCAAGCCCTTCGAGGTTCGCCGGTTCCCCGTCTGTCGTTGCGACCGAAATCGCCCGGGTTTTTCCGTCGGCGCCAGTTGCGCTCGACTCTGATTCGAAACCCGTCGGGATTGTTTGCCCCGAGCTGCCGGTGTTCGAGTGCGTGAGAATTGGCACAAGAATCGCTGCAACGACGCCAAGAATCACGAGAAACAGCGCAAGAACTGAGAACAGAACGATGCGCTTTACCGAGCGGCGAGGTGCGGGCGAAGTCATGACCTCATGTTAGCGCCGCTGAGCGCGCTTCCCAACGTGCTAAGATCATGCCCATACGTCCATGATTGATTGAGTACTGCCTCGCGGGAGAAATCCTGTGGGGCCCGAAATGTGTAAGGGGGTCACGCATGGGGCGCGGCCGTCAGAAGGCAAAACACACTAAGGTAGCTCGGGAGCTGAAGTACTTCAGCCCAGCCACCAACTACTCGGAGCTTGAGCGCGAGCTCGCTTCGGGGCACCTCTCTGAAGAGGACCGTTGGGCTGATCTTGCCGACAAGTACAACGTAGAAGACGACGAGCCGGAAGACGACGACAAGTAGTCGCTTCCGACTCCCGCAGTGCGCTGGTTCTGGCCGCCTCATCGTAGTGAGGCGGCCAGAACCTTTCGCGTGGAGTTACTTGCCCTGAGCCGCGACGGCTGCTGCGCCTGCCGCTGCTGCCTCGGGGTCGAGGTAGCGGCCAGCGCCGGTCGGCGTGCCGTCTTCATTGATCTCGTAGACGAGCGGCATTCCTGTCGGAATGTTGAGCGCCGCGATGTCCTCATCCGAGATTCCCTCAAGGTGCTTCACGAGCGCGCGGAGCGAGTTGCCGTGCGCCGTAACGAGCACTGTCTTGCCTGAGTTCAGCTCTGGGAGGATGCTGCTCTCCCAGTAGGGCACGAGACGAGTGACGACATCGGATAGGCACTCGGTGCGAGGAGCGTCACCGTCGATGCCCGCGTAGCGCGGGTCGTTTGCCTGCGACCACTCGTTCGAATCGTCGAGCACCGGCGGCGGCGTGTTGTACGAGCGACGCCACTCCATGAACTGCTCCTCGCCGTACTTCTGGAGCGTCTCAGCTTTGTCGAGCCCCTGCAGCGCACCGTAGTGGCGCTCGTTCAGCCGCCACGAGCGCTCGACAGGGATCCACATGCGATCGGCGGCCTCAAGCGCAAGGTTCGAGGTCTGAATCGCGCGGCTCAGCAGCGAGGTGAACAGCACGTCTGGGAGCATCCCTGACTCGGCGAGTAGCTTGCCAGCGGCTGCAGCCTCACCTCGCCCGCGCTCAGTGAGTCGCACATCGACCCATCCGGTGAACAGATTCTTTTCGTTCCACTCGCTCTGGCCGTGACGGAGCAGGATCAACGTGTTGGTCATGTTCCCAGCTTAGCGAGGTTCCTCAGGGCAGAGTGAGCGACATCGGGATTCGTGAGGGCGGGCTACAGTCGCTTCAGCTTTGGGATCGTGCGGGTAGCTCCCGCGTCGGTCGGCACAATCATCTCCTGCGCAGCAGAGATGACGCCCTCGACGGGTGCCGATGGATCTGCGGCTTCGGTTCCCGCTCGCACCGCGAGGGTGACATCGCCTGGAACCGAACGCTTGAGCAATGCGAATGCAATCGCACCCCACTCGTAGTGGAGCGCAGCCCGAGTGATCCTGCCGACTGGCCGCGCCTCGGGGCTCGCAGCTTCGCCCTCGCGAAACACGAGCGCGCCTGCAACTGGCAACTCCCCCTCCGAACCGTCGAGGTGCAGCATGACGAGACGTCTGGGCGGGTGACCAAGGTTGTGGACCTTCGCGACCGTCTCCTGGCCGCGGTAGCACCCCTTCGTGAGGTGCACGGCGCTGCGGAGCCAGTCAAACTCGTGCGGGATCGCACGCTCGTCGACATCTGAAACGCGAGACGGGCGCCACGCTCTGATCTCGAGTGCGTCAAGGGACATGAGTCCAGCCGGTGCCACGGCACGAGACACCGCGGCGAGCCTGTCGACGGGCAACACGAACTGGATCGCACTCCAGTTCGCGCCCGCATGCTCCCCGTGCGCGTACTGGGCTCCACCCCGTGTCACCTCAGCCCACGGGTCAACCCAGGCAACTGTTGGCTCAAAACCTTGCAGACCCTCGACGGCTGTTCCGCCTGCGAACGCGAGCACGGCTGCATAGTCGGCCGACACGTCTGCGACCTCGACTCGGAGCGCAAACCGCATTCTGTTGAGAAACGTGAAGAGCGGCTCAGCAGAACCCTCGTCCACGAGGAGCCATGTGGTCTCGCCGTCATCGACCACACGCATCGCATGCTCGATCCGGCCGTTCGGGTCAAGCAGCAGCGTCTCGGTGCTCTCGCCGGGTGCAAGGTTCAGCAGCTGTTGGCTCGTCATCGAGTTCAACCAGCTCAACCGATCTGGGCCGCTCACCGTCACGATGCCGCGATGGGATAGATCGACCACCGCATTGCCCTCGGCGAGCGCGCGCTGTTCTTGGAGGGGAGCGCCGTAGTGAAGAGCTACGGCCTCACCTACCGCTCCTGGAAGTGAAAGGAACGGGCTCGTCATCAGGGATGCGCCTAGCGCTGGCCCTTGAAGAGGTTGTAGATAACCGTGCCGGAAACCCAAGCGATCGCGACGCCTGCGAGACCCAGCAGGCCGAGGAAGAAGAGTTCAAGAGCCAAAAGCATGGCCCCAGTCTAGCAAGTTATTGCGCGGGCTACGCGATGAGCGTACTGACGATGTCGATGACGGCGATTATCACCACGGACCCCGCAATACTGAAAGACAGCCTGCTAATAAAGCCCTCGCGCTGGGCAGTGCCGAGCTGTAGCGCAAACGTCACAAGCGTCGACACCCCGACGGCGAGCGCGAGCCACTGAAAGCGTGCCTCATCGACGAAGACCGTCACCAGCACACCGAAGACAGCTGCGACTGCCCACGCAATGATGAGTCGCGGCAGGTGCCACGACACCTGGGTCACCTGCTCGGCGTCGCTCGGAGTCATGCCCTCATCTTCCCACACCGGTGCCCGGACTGTCCGAGATAGGATGTTTCTCAAGTCACACTCGGGGAGGTCAGTCATGGAACTGCTCCTGCTCACCGCGGGCGATTCCCCATCGACCAGCGCCGTTCGCTCACCGGGCGGAAGGATCGACAGCACTCAGGGTGAGGCAGCCGGGCCACTTCCGGCGCTCGAACTTCTCGCGCACAAGGTCGCTATCGCGAGCCTCCAGGCGCCGCTTCAGGCCGCGCTCGCCTACGAGAACACCCCGCACAGGATCAACGCGATCCTGATCGACGGCACCGGCGACCCACGCGCCGCCCGCGCGGCAGCGGTCGCGCTCAGCGGGCGAACGCGGCTGCCTCGAATCGCGGTCCTTCGCGATGCGGCGCTCGCTGCGTTGTCGCCAGAATGGGACCTCGCCGACTTCATTACGCCTGAGGCGAGTCCAGCCGAGCTCGAAGCGCGATTGAGGCTTGTTTCCGCAGCCGAGGCCACCACTGCCAATAGCAGTGGCGCGTCGGCGGTCGAGGTATCGGGCGTCGAGATCGACGAGTCCAACTTCGTCGCGACGGTCCACGGACGCAAGCTCGACCTCACCTACAAGGAGTTCGAGCTGCTGCACTTTCTCGCGCTGCACCCGGCGCGGGTGTTCACCCGTGAGCAACTGCTCTCCGAGGTGTGGGGCACTGACTATTTCGGAGGCGCGCGTACTGTCGACGTCCACGTGCGGCGCCTCCGAGCAAAGCTCGGCGATCACGAGTCGCTTATCAGCACCGTCAGAGGAGTCGGGTATGGTTTCGCGCGAGGGCGTGGGGCCTAGAAGGCGAGAGGAGCACGGCATGCGGGCAAGTAGTCTCAGAGCCAGACCAGGATCGGTTGACGATGCGCAGCCGCTCCTCGACCGCGCGGAGCAGGCCGACGGAAACTCACCTGTCTCTGACCAGGCGCTGCTCTCAGCAGTTCAAGAGCAGCGCGAACTGCGTGTGTTCACGCGGGTTGGCGACGCAGAGCCCCTCGCCGTCGGCATCGTCGGGCAGGGAGAACTCGACCTTGTCGTCGATCCTCCCGTGAGGGGCAATGGAGTCGGCACCGAGGCGCTGCGCATCCTCCTCGACTCACCTGCCGCGCGCGAACCAGCGCCCGGCGGCTCAACAGGGCCACTCGCATGGGCCCACGGTGAGAATCCGGCAGCAACGGCGTTGCTCCGCGGGGCAGGGTTCGAGCCAGTCCGCTCCCTGTATCGCATGGCGCTCGATCCTGCGCGCCTCCCTGCCGACGAGATAGACCCGTTCGCTGTCGAACTACCCTCTGGTTTCGTACTCCGCACGTTCGATGCGACGCCCAACGCCACGGGCGACGCGCATCCAGCTGACGCGCACGCCTGGGTGCACGTGAACTCGCGTGCCTTCGCATCACACCCCGAGCAGGGCAGGGTATCCCTCGAAGACTTCGCGCTGATGCGCGCCGAACCGTGGTTCGACCCTGAAGACCTGTTTCTCGTCGCGACTGCAGACACGAACCATACCGCCGGTTTCACCTGGGTGAAGACGCTGCGTGGCGAAGATGGCCTTGTCGAGACGGAACTCTACGTGATCGGCGTCGACCCTGACTTTGCCGGCACCGGGCTCGGCAAGGCGCTGCTCAAGGTCACGCTTACCCGCATGGCGCACCACACGCCCAAGCGAATCACCCTCTACGTCGACGGCGACAACACGCGCGCGGTGGGCATGTACGAGGGCGCAGGGTTCACCATTGATTCACGAAGCACACAGTGGCGCGGGCCACAGGTGTCAGAATAGAGCCATGAGCGAAGAGACCCGCGAGATCCCACTCATCGATGACGGGGTGCTGCCCGCAGATCGCTACATCGATCGCGAGCTGAGCTGGCTCGCGTTCAACCAGCGCGTGCTTGAACTCGCCGAAGACGAGACAGTGCCGCTGCTCGAACGTGCGAATTTCCTCGCGATCTTCGCGGCGAACCTCGACGAGTTCTTCATGGTGCGCGTCGCAGGCCTGAAACGCCGCATCCTCACCGGTCTCGCGGTGCCCACAAACGTCGGCACCGCACCAACCGACGTGCTCGCCGAGATCAACCGTCGGGCGTACGAGCTGCAACGGCGGCACGCACGCTGCTTCGCCGAGCAGGTGAAGCCCCAGCTCGCTGAGGCTGGCGTCCACATCGTTGAGTGGGAGGCCCTCGACGACGCTGACCGCGAGATCCTCACCGAGTATTACGAGCAGCGCATCTACCCGGTGCTCATGCCACTCGCCGTGGACCCCGCGCACCCGTTCCCGTACATCTCAGGTCGGGCACTGAACCTGTCTATTCGGGTACACAACCCGAATACCGACAAGGTCGAGTTCGCGCGCCTGAAGGTGCCGCAGATGATCCCCAGGTACGTTCGTGTCGATCGCCGCGAGAGCGACGACAATGTGCGCTTCATCGCGCTCGAGGAGCTCATTGCGAACCAGCTCGACGGCCTGTTCCCAGGTATGAAGGTCATCGACGACCATGTCTTCCGTGTGACACGCAACGAAGACGTCGAGATCGAGGAAGACGAGACTGAGAACCTCATCCAGGCGCTCGAGAAGGAACTGTTGCGGCGCCGTTTTGGCCCGCCAATCCGGCTCGAGATCTCCGACGACCTCGACGACGCGACGCTTGAGCTGCTCGTGCGCGAGTTCGACATTGACGAGGAGCAGGTGTACACCCTGCCCGCCCCACTCGACCTCTCGGGGCTCTTCGCGCTGAGCGGACTGCGCCGGCCAGACTTGAAGTTCACACCGCACATTCCGGTGACTCACCCCGCCTTCCGCACGAGTTCGACGAGCGACAAGCCCGACATGTTCGCCGCGATCGCTCGTCGCGAAGTGCTCGTGCACCACCCGTACGAGTCGTTCGCCACGAGCGTGCAAGCGTTCATCGAGCAGGCGGCGACCGACCCAGACGTGCTCGCTATCAAGCAGACGCTGTACCGCACGTCTGGCGACAGCCCGATTGTCGCCGCGCTCATCAAGGCGGCTGAGGCGGGCAAGCAGGTGCTCGCGCTCGTGGAGGTGAAGGCACGCTTCGATGAAGAAGCAAACATCACGTGGGCGCGCAAGCTTGAGCAAGCAGGCGTGCACGTCGTCTACGGCATTGTCGGGCTGAAGACGCACTGCAAGCTCGTCCAGGTGATTCGTGAGGAGAGCGGCAGGCTCACCCACTACTCCCACATTGGCACTGGCAACTACAACCCGAAGACGAGCCGCATATACGAAGACTTCGGCCTGTTCACTACCTCCCCCGACATCGGGCGTGACGCGACGAAGCTGTTCAACGTGCTGTCGGGCTATGCGATTGAGACTGACTACGACAGGCTGCTCGTCGCGCCTCTGCAGCTGCGAACCGGGCTCCTCGAACGCATCGAACGCGAGGCAGAGCACGCGCGAGCTGGGCGCCCAAGCGGTATCAGGCTGAAGGCGAACTCGATGGTTGACGAGGCGATCATCGACGCGCTCTATCGTGCAAGCCAGGCCGGTGTCCCTGTCGACGTGTGGGTTCGCGGCATCTGCTCGATCCGCGCTGGTGTGCCCGGACTCTCCGAGAACATCAGAGTGCGATCGGTGCTTGGACGCTACCTCGAGCACTCACGCATCTACTGGTTCGAAAACGGCGGCGACCGTGACGTTTTCATCGGCAGCGCTGACCTCATGCATCGCAATCTGGATCGCCGCATCGAGGTGCTCGTGAGCATCGTCGAACGCGACCACCTCGCCCGCATCGACCGCTTCTTCGGCTTCGCGTTCAGCGACGATGTCTCGTCGTGGCGCATGCTCCCCGACGGCACCTGGCAACGTCGCGTGGTGAGCGAAGAAGGCGAGCCCCTCCCAGACCTGCAGGATCTCGTGATGATCGATCGCACCCAAGCGAGGAGAGCGCGGTAACAGCGTGGCGAAACAGGTATTTGCGGCGGGCACGGTCCCGTGGCGGCGCGTGAAGAATGCTTCAGGCAAAGACGAGCTCATGGTGCTCCTCATCCACCGTCGCAAGCAGCGCGACGTGTCATTCCCAAAGGGAAAGCTCGACCCCGGTGAGAGCATGCCGCAGGCAGCTGTGCGCGAGACCCACGAAGAGACTGGGCTGCGGATCTCGCTCGGCGCGACGCTCGGCACGATCCACTACGACCTGCCTGGCGGCGGCACAAAGATTGTGCAGTATTGGGCTGCCGAGGTCACCCCAAAGACTGCTCTCGCCTCCACGTTTAAACCGAACTCTGAGGTGCAGGCGCTCGAGTGGGTTGCGGCGAGCGCGGCCCGCGACCTCCTGAGTTATCAGGCTGACCGCGAGCTGTTCGACGTGTTCACGCGTCTCGCCGCCCCCGGCCTGCTCGACACGTTCTCGGTGACCCTGCTGCGGCACGCAAAAGCGCAGGCACTCGGTGAGGAGTATCCGGCCGATCGCCTCCGACAGCTCACGCAGGGTGGCGAACGGCAGGCGCATACACTTGCCCCGATCCTCCGCTCGTTCGCGCCGAAACGCATCTACTCGTCGACTGCGACCCGCTGCCTCGAGACAGTCGCTCCCCTCGCCGAACTCATCAAGAAGGATGTGCGCGAACAGGAGTGCCTGAGCCAAGACTTCTGGGACGAGGGCGATTTGACGCTCACGCGCAGGCTCATCGGCAAGATCGTGACGCGTGGCAGAAGTGCCGTCATCTGCAGCCATCTGCCTGTACTGCCAGACCTTGCTCGCGAGCTCGTGCTTGCGAGTGGTAGCCTTCCGGGCGAGTACGTCGAGGACGCAGCGCGGCTGCCACCCGCGGGGTTCTCCGTGTTCCACTTCTCCCGGTCCCGGCCAGGCGCCGGAATCCTCGGGGTAGAAACGTATCCGCTGAAACACTAGTCAGGGGTGAACAATGCGCGACGAAGCGCCATTCGGAGTCGTGGTGAATCCGCGGTCCGCGTTCGGTCGCGGCGCTCGCGTAGCTGGGCGGGTGCTGGCCGAGTTCGCCGCCGCCGGGGTTGCCGCCATCGAGATCTCTGGCAGTGACGGCGAGGACTGCCAAGCGAAGGTGCGACAGGCGTGCCGCGACGGACTCCGGGGCCTGGTGCTTGTCGGAGGGGATGGGCTCATTGGGCTCGTACTCCAGGTCGCAGAGGCCCGGGCGCTCCCGATTGGGGTGGTTCCCGCGGGCAGCGGCAACGACTTCGCCCGCCAATTCGCGCTCGCGCACTCGCCTGAGGCCGCAGTCGCGCGGGTTCTTGCCGCAGAGGCTGCGCCCCTCGCTGTCGACCTTGGCGTAGTCGAACGCCCGGGCGCAGCCGAGCACTGGTTCGCCGGAGGGCTCTCGATCGGGCTTGACGCCGCAATCAACAGGAGAGCGAACTCGATCCGCGTGCCGCTTGGGCCGTTCAGGTACCACCTCGCGCTCATCGTCGAGATCCTCACGTTGAAGCACCGGCGATTCTCCGTGCGGATCGGCTCCTCAGCCCGCTCGTTCACCGGCGTCCTCGCGACCGTGATGAACACTCGAGCAATCGGCGGCGGCATCCCGCTCGCCCCCGGCGCCTCAGTGCACGACGGCAAGCTCGATCTCGTTGAGGTCACGTACGGCACGAAGCTTCGGCTGTTGAGCGTGCTCGGGCTGCTGGCCCGGGCACGCCACGAGCTCCTCCCGGAGGTGACCATCACGCGGGCCGAGACTGTCTCAATCGACGCGGGCGATGAGATCGCCTACTCTGACGGCGAGCTCGTGGGCACCGGCCCGTTCGAGGTGCGAGTCGCACCGGGCGCCCTGCGACTCCTGGCATAAGGGAGGCGGCCCGGCCCCTCGGCCCCTCCCCTGGCCCGGCCCCTGGGCCACCCCCACCCCGACCCTGGGCCTGGGCCCGGGTCTGGGTCTGGGCCACCCCAACCCATCCCACCCCATCCCAACCCATCCCGCCCCTCGGAGAGTTGGCAGTTGTTGTCGTTCTGAGCGCGGCGTACCGACAACAACTGCCAACTCCTCCGCCGAGGGGAGCAGCTGTTGGCGCGCCCGACGGAGGGTGCCCTGGTTGGCGGTTTCCCCGACATCACTTCGAGTTCACCTCATGTTTACCTTCCTGTCGGCCGCCGGTCACACCCGATCCTTAGCGTTGACACCGTCAGGCACTCGCCCGGCATTCAGGATCACACCACATCAGAATGGACACGACGCTCGTGAAGTTCTCATCCACGATGAAGGCAGCCGCCGTCGGCGGCGCCGCCCTGCTTATCCTCACCGGCTGCGCGGCAAACGAAGCCGCTCCCGATACCGGCGAAGAGACAACCCCTTCGTCGCTCTCCGGCACCCTCTCGGGCGCTGGCGCATCGTCGCAGGACGCGGCGCAGCAGCAGGGCTGGATCGCCGGCTTCCAGACTGCAAACGCCGACGTCACGATCAACTACGATCCCTCGGGCTCGGGCGCTGGCCGCGAATCGTTCCAGAAGGGCGCAGTCGCGTTCGCTGGCTCCGACCGTGCGTTTAAGGCCGAGGAAATCACGGCTGGTCCGTTTGACGCTTGCACCACGAGCGACATCGTTGAGATTCCGGCGTACATTTCGCCGATCGCCCTCGTGTTCAACGTCGACGGTGTCGACAACCTGAACCTCGACGCAGACACCATCGCGAAGATCTTCACGGGCGAGATCACGAAGTGGAACGACCCGGCAATCGCTTCGGCCAACGCCGACGCTACGCTGCCGGACCAGGCAATCGTGCCCGTGCACCGCTCCGACAAGTCGGGCACGACAGGCAACTTCACCGACTACCTCGCAGCAGCCGCGCCGTCCGCGTGGACCGCTGGCTCGGTCGAGGAGTGGCCGGCAGAGATCACCGGTGGCGAGGCAGCCCAGGGCACCTCGGGCGTCGTCGAGGCAGTCAAGGGCGGCGTGGGCACCATCGGCTACGCCGACGCTTCGAAGGCCGGCGACCTCGGCACCGTCTCTGTGAAGGTCGGCGACGAGTACGTCGCGTTCACCCCTGAGGCCGCTGCAGCTATCGTCGACGCGTCGCCGCTCGAGGAGGGTCGCACCGACCACGACCTCGCGATCGCCCTCGACCGCACAAGCACCGAGGAGGGCGTCTACCCGCTCGTTCTCGTGAGCTACCTCGTCGGCTGCGAGAAGTACGAGGACCCGGCAAACGCCGAGCTCGTGAAGTCGTACTTCGAGTACATCGTGAGCGCTGAGGGCCAGGACGTCGCGGCTGAGGCCGCCGGGTCGGCACCCATCTCGGACACGCTCCGTGAGAAGGCCAGCGCAGCGGTCGCGTCGATCAGCTAAGCCCCTCCTGGTGGATCCGGCGCCCGCGAGCGAAACGCCGGATCCACCAGGTTCCACCCGCTCTCAGCCTCACCCACTTCCACCGGAAGGCACTCCTCAAGTGACTGCATCCACGGCCACGCCGCGTCAAGTTCTTAGCCGCGGCGACCGAGTGTTCTCGCGCACGGCCATCGCCTCCGGCAGCATGATCCTCATCATCCTCGCCGCCGTCGCGATCTTCCTTATCGTGCAGAGCCTGCCCGCGTTCGTCGCTACGAGCGAAACCGCGTCGGTGCTCACAACAGACTTCTGGGGCTACGTCGGCCCCCTCGTGTTCGGCACCGTCTGGGCGGCCGTCCTCGCACTCATCATCGCGCTGCCGCTCTCAATCGGCATCGCACTCTTCATCTCACACTACGCCCCTCGGAAGCTGTCCCAGTTTCTTGGCTACCTCATCGACCTGCTCTCGGCAGTGCCCAGCGTCGTGTACGGCCTCTGGGGCATCCTGGTGCTCGCGCCGGCCGTGCGGCCCGTCTACGTCTGGCTCAACGAGCACGTGGGCTGGTTCCCGCTGTTCGGCGGCACCGCGAGCGGCACCGGGCGCACGATCCTCACCGCGGCCATCGTGCTCGCCGTGATGATTCTCCCTGTCATGACCGCGATCTCGCGCGAGGTCTTCCTGCAGGCGCCGAAGCTGAACGAGGAGGCCGCGCTCGCCCTTGGCGCGACGCGCTGGGAGATGATCCGCCTCTCGGTCCTCCCGTTCGCGAAGCCGGGCATCATTTCGGGCGCCATGCTCGGCCTCGGCCGCGCTCTCGGCGAGACCATGGCCGTCGCGATGGTGCTCTCCGCGAGCGGCATCGTCTCCTTCAAGCTGCTCACCTCCGACAACCCGTCCACGATCGCCGCAAACATCGCGCTCACGTTCCCCGAGGCGTACGGCGAAAACGTGAACGTGCTCATCGCGACGGGCCTCATCCTGTTCATCGTCACCTTCCTCGTGAACGCGCTCGCGCGGTGGATCGTGAGCCGTCAGACCGCGAAGACCGGAGCGTAATCATGTCCCTGACTGCAGCAGCAACGGCGGCCACCAAGCGTCGCAAGCTCACCGACAGGTTCGTCACCGTCCTCGTCACGGCCGCGTTCCTCGTCGCGCTGATCCCCCTCATCTCGCTCGCGATCACCGTCGTCTCGAACGGCATCGCGCGCTTCGACCCCGAGTTCTTCTCGTCGTCGATGCGCAACGTCACCGGCGAGGGCGGCGGCGCGCTCCACGCGATGATCGGCACGCTCCTCATTACCCTCGCGGCCACCGTCATCTCGGTCCCGCTCG
This sequence comes from Leucobacter sp. NPDC015123, assembly GCF_043080205.1. Lineage (NCBI taxonomy): Bacteria > Bacillati > Actinomycetota > Actinomycetes > Micrococcales > Microbacteriaceae > Leucobacter > Leucobacter sp. NPDC015123. Next base: position 184,374 of record NZ_JBIBVH010000002.1, read on the forward strand.
GGCTCATGACCTCGATCTACCTCGTCGAGTACGGCCGCGGCCGCCTCGCGAAGACAATCACCTTCCTCGTGGATGTCATGACGGGCATCCCCTCGATCGTCGCCGGCCTCTTCGCCTACGCGGCCTTCGTGCTCATCTTCGGGCCCGGCGTGCGCATGGGCATCATCGGCGCCGTAGCCCTGTCCGTGCTCATGATCCCGGTCGTCGTCCGCTCGAGCGAAGAGATGCTCAGGCTCGTGCCCGGCGAGCTCCGCGAGGCGTCGTACGCGCTGGGCGTGCCGAAGTGGCGCACGATTCTGAAGGTGGTGCTCCCCACCTCGATGGCAGGCATCATGACCGGCATCATGCTCGCAATCGCCCGCGTCATCGGCGAGACCGCTCCCCTGCTCATCACCGCGGGCTTCACGGCAAGCATGAACTACAACCTGTTCAGCGACCGGATGCAGTCGCTCCCGGTGTACGTCTACACCCAGTTCGCCAACCAGGGCAATCCTGCCTCTGCGTTCATCGAACGCGCCTGGGCCGCCGCGCTCCTCCTCATTCTCATTGTGATGGCGCTCAACCTGTTTGCCCGCCTCATCGCTCGACGGTTCTCGGCCGTCGCACGCTGATCACAGACCACACCCACAGAAAGCAGCACATGTCGAAGCGCATCGAAGTTGAAGACCTCAACGTCTACTACTCGAAGTTTCTTGCAGTTGAAGACGTCTCGCTCACGATTGAGCCACGGTCGGTCACCGCGTTCATCGGCCCGTCGGGCTGCGGCAAGTCGACCTTCCTGCGCACCCTCAATCGGATGCACGAGACGATCCCGGGTGCCCGCGTCGAGGGCAAGGTCATGCTGAACGACGAGGATCTCTACGCCCCCGGCGTAGACCCCGTGCTCGTGCGTCGCCAGGTCGGCATGGTGTTCCAGCGGCCGAACCCGTTCCCGACGATGTCGATCCGCGACAACGTGCTCGCGGGTGTGAAGCTCAACAACAAGCGCATCTCGAAGAGCGACGCCGACGAGCTTGTCGAGAAGTCGCTGCGCGGCGCGAACCTGTGGAACGAGGTGAAGGATCGCCTGGAGAAGCCCGGCGCGGGCCTGTCCGGCGGCCAGCAGCAGCGCCTCTGCATCGCCCGCGCGATCGCGGTCTCCCCCGAGGTGCTGCTGATGGATGAGCCCTGCTCGGCCCTCGACCCGATCTCAACGCTCGCGATCGAGGACCTCATCGCTGAACTCAAGCAGGAGTACACGATCGTCATCGTGACTCACAACATGCAGCAGGCGTCGCGCGTCTCGGACCGCACTGCCTTCTTCAACATCGCAGGTACCGGCAAGCCAGGCAAGCTCATCGAATACAACGACACTGCGACGATCTTCGGCGCCCCGTCAGTCCAGGCGACTGAGGACTACGTCTCAGGTCGCTTCGGGTAGCCACGCTGGGCCTAGCGCCCGTAAGCGGTACTTTTCTACCGCCTAATCGCCCGCCTGCACGCTCTGTGCGGGCGGGCATTGTGCTTCCACCCGGCCGCGCGGCCATAACCCTGGGATCTGCAGCAGATATGCCAGCTTCGCAGCATCGGGGCATTTCTGCTGCATTTCCCATAGGCATGCACCGCGCGGCACAGTGGGCAGGCGCATACTTGCCAGTACCAGAGCTACCCCCAGCCCCAGAACTAGCCAATGGCACAAAAGACCGAGCCGCAGAACGCCTCTCGGCGGAAGGCCGCTCGAAGCGGCGAATTTTGGAGCCCGGGGAACTGCGGCCCGGCACCACTAAGTGTACCCGCAGTTCAGTGTGAGCAAACGACTTAGCCGAGAGTACCGTCACGCCACCGCCTGGCGGCGCCGTCGAGCTCCCGAGCAATCGTCGAATACCTGAGCGCGCGAGTGGTGAGTTCTGTCCCGTGCGCTTCGTCGTGAACGTCCCGGTCATCGGCGAGTTCTGCTGCGCCCGCAGCCATCACACGGGAATATGCCGCAGCACGGTCAAGCGTCACCCCGAGATCACCGACGAAGGCGCCGCGGAGGATCCGGTCGCACAGCTCAGAAATCGTTTCGGGCGTGGCGGGCTCGACGGCGCCGACAACGATCGGGTCAATCGTACCGATCCTTCCCGAGCCCCTCGCGAACAGGTCGGCTGTGCCTTCAGCATCCGCGACGGTAATGCGCCGAAGCAGGTACAGGCGCCAGAGCACGCCCGCGAGCGAGTGCGGGCTTTCTCGCGCCCAGAGCTCAGCAATATCGTTGATTCCATCGCCCGCGGCGACGTCAACCACTCGGCGCACGATCTCGGGGTCTGCGACCTGCCGCACCCGGTGGAGCAAAGCCCACGAGGTCTCTTGCGCGAGCCTGTGGGCCGCTTCTGGATCGTCTGAGCCGATAATGCCGTCGAAAGCTGCTGACGGCTGCAGTATTGGTCGCTGGTGTTCTCGTGTCATACGGTGAGCCAGGTTACGCGCTTCCGCGCCGAAGCGCGACCGCCGCCCAGATCAGCGATCCTCCAATGAGGGTTGTCACCAGGCCCGCGGCGAACGCGGCAAGCACGAGCGCAAGCGACGGCCAGATGAGGGCGGCGACGCCGAGTGCAACAAGCACGGCTGGTATTGCAATGAATGCCCAGTGGAGTGACTGCCGCATACGGATCGCAATCGCGAGCCAGACCGTCCCGACGAACAGCATCATCGCCGCGACGAACCCGACAAGCATGCTCACCGTCAGCTCGGGGAACGCGAGCGCGACGACTCCAAGCACGATGAAGAGAATCGCGGCGGGAGTACCAAACCCCCGGGCACGTGAGCCAACGAGCGTGGCAATGCCGTTACCGATGAGGGCCGCTCCAATCAGGAACGCGAGGATCCTGCTGGCGGCGAAGAACGGCCAGATGAGCAAGCTCAGGCCAATCAGCACTGTCACGATACCGACAGCGAGCGGCACGCCCCACGGGAAGTTGCGGGATGGTCGTCGGCCAGGCTGTGACCCTTCGGGGATAAGCTCCCAACTCATACGGTGTCCCTTCGCTTCGGTGTCGCCACTCGGTCGGCGGTCAACTCGCCAGGCGCTACCTCAACTGTATGCGCCACAAGCTGAGGTGTGGGCTGCGTGCGCTTTCGGCGCAATCCAGGTCAACCAGGGCGGCTGTGAAAATCACAGACACCCTTGACTGACATTGGGAACGGAGAATAATTGGGAATCAAAGAGAAAGGGGAAACTCATGGGATTCTTAGCTTTCATCGTGCTCGGGCTCATCGCGGGGGCAATTGCCAAGGCGATCATGCCTGGCAAGAGTAGCGGCGGTTGGTTCGCCACTTTGATACTCGGCGTTGTTGGCGCCGTTGTTGGCGGCTGGCTCGGCTCGCTCCTCTTCGACGCTCCGCTCCAGGAGTTCTGGTCATTGCAGACCTGGGCCCTCGCAATTGGCGGCGCGCTCGTCGTGTTGCTCATTTGGGGCATGATCACCGGACGCCGCAAGGAATAGTCCACGAAACGCGAAAAGGCCCGGCCAGGAAACTTTTCCTGACCGGGCCTTTTCTTCAGTTTGCGTTGTGCCCCCAGTAGGGATCGAACCTACGACCTGCGGATTGAACGAGCCGTTTTCGGCACAAACCAACACGAAAACACATTAGCCGACAAACGGCGATCGTTCCCCGCGCTGATCTGGGTTTTCAGTGCGAAATGAAACGCCACCACCGGACAAACTACGACAATCGAATGTACGAACAGAATCCGCCATGTTGGCCAAATGTTGGCCACGGGCACCCCTCCGACACTCCGGCAGCAGGGGCTCGCGCAATCTGAGAGTTGCGCGTACACTAGATCTCAATAGGTGCTTTAGGCCCATCACAACTAGATCCCACGGAGAACGTGGAATCGACTTGTGATGGGCCTATTTTCGTTTTGAAGGGGATACGAATGAATAACGCGGAACGCGCAGTCGAGAGGCTCACACGACACCACACCGAGATCGAGCACGGCCACCCAGTTGAGTGGCCGCCCCTTCTGGACTGGCTCGAGCGCTCCATCACCGAAGTCACTGGCCGATCAGGCGGCAGCGGCGAAGGCGGTTCCCCATTCAACGAGAACGCGTGGCGACTCCAGCAGCGCATCACTCGACAGCTCCGCCTCATTCACGAAGCACTCTTCCTGCCTTGGACACCCAACAACCTCACTGCCGCCACCGAGCTCGCATGGTCGACCGCACGCAACGAGCGAGATGGCGGACGCATGGACGACACCCAATGGGAAACCATCAGCGATGAGTTCATCGACTGGGTGCAGCGAATTGAAGCAGAAGACAACCGGCCAATGTCACTCCCCCTCGAGCAATGTCCCCGGTGCGACGCACGCCGCGTGTACGCATCGCGAGACGAGTCCGGCGAACGCGTCTACGTGAACGAGGCCCCGAGCGAAAACGACTCCCCTAAGCCGGCAATCACCGTCGAATGGGACGAAGGCCGCCTCCCTGTCGCAGAGTGCCGCAACCCCGATTGTGACGGCTACTGGGTCGGGTGGGAAGCAATCACCGGACTCGGTTACTCGCTTGGCGCCACGCAAGACCTTGCCGTACTCGCAGCGTGCGGGATCTCCCTCGACCTCACCCCGGCCCCCTAACTCGAACAAGTGTTTGCAACTGACGTTCGAATGCACTACCCTTGGTAGTGGCCCGATACGGCCTGCCCAAAAGCAGACGTAGCGGGCCTTTTGCGTCCACAACGCATACAACTGAATAGACAATTCAACAGCTCGCACACCGGTGCGGGCACACGGTCGCTTAGCCCAATCAGGTAGAGGCAGCGGGTTCAAGTTCCGCACAGTCTGGGTTCGAATCCCAGGGTGACCACGATTGACCGCCAATTCAAACTAACCAGCAGTAGACAAACATTGTGGCGAGAACATACACTGGAACAAATGGATTGGGAATACCCAGTCGGCGTCAGGCTCCTAGGACTACCTAGGGGCCTTTCGCTTTCTAGGGATAGACCTTCAACCCGTACCCGTGGATATTCCCCTTGGGTGAACGCACGATATGTGGCTCCAAAACATCCCACGCGCGGTTTGCCTGGGTGGGGCGCAAGAGTTTCAGGCCGATTGGGCGAGCAACCATGTCGGCCAGTTGAAGTCCAGCACTGTTGCACATCTTGCTCACGATAGTGAAATCGAGCGTTTCGGGCATGCCTCGCATCTTGGTCGCGGCCATGATGCGGTGGAACTCGAGCTCCAGAGCGTCATCTTCTGCCTTACCCCGACTTTCGAACACGACACGGACTCGCCGGGCTTTCTGCCCGCGTTGTTGCAGCTGCAAAAAAACTCGCTCGAGCCCAAACTCTAAAGCAACGTGATAGGGATCCGTTTGGGAACCGCGGCGACGCAAAAACTCTTCTTTACGAATCGCAGCCGAGACTATTCCATAGCGTTCCTCACACAATATGGCGTTTAGTTCGGACATGAACGGCGTCCGTACGCTTTCGTCCATCAGGATGTCAAAAGGCGGAGCCGACTTCCGTATCTCGCGCTCGTGAAGAATCGTCATGTCGTGGCCGAAATAATTGAACTTCAGTCGCTGGATTCTGGGCACGACGCTCGTGATGTAAGTCTCGATCGGGAAAATGCAGAAGGCGAGTACAAAGACCGGATAGTTTTTGTCAATCGATGAGAGTGAGTGGTCCCCGCTTTCATCGACGTAGACAACATATTCACCGAATTCGCTCATACTTCCAGAGCATACTGCGGCACCAGCGTCCAGCCAACAGCTCCACCCTTGGCTTCGGCGTGACGCCGCAGAGCGCTCTTCTTCGCCCACACTTACCGCCGAGCACCATTCCGACCGCATTCTCTTTGAACAATGCAGACGCTCAGGCCCTCGGCACATATTCTTCCCCGTGCCGCATCGCTGCCTCATCCCTGGCGGGCGACGAGTTCGTGTTCTCGTGAAGCGAGGCGCCCGGGCTGTATTGCCCGCCGGCGGCACCTTCCGGCCTATGCTGTAGCTATGAGAATGACCTTTTTAGTGTGTGCAACGACCGCTCTCGCTTTTTCACTTCTTGGATGCTCAGCCCCAGCTGAACAGCACGACACCCCCGCCCCAACCGAGGACACCTCGAAGGCCCCAGCCGATCAGACTAGCGCTGACGGCGACTTCTCATTCGCCCACATCAAATCCTGCGATGACGTAGAACCGTTCGTGGCGACTTGGGTCGAAGGCCTCAACCCTTACGACTGGAACAGCGTTTCCGAGACTGACATTCACTGCGGCTGGGATACGCCACCGGAGGACGTCACACCAGATAATGCTCGCTCGGTGGAAGTCAGATTCGCGGCGATCTCAGAGCGGCCCGACTACAGTCCGCTAGAGGGCATGGCAGGTTTCGAGCGCGTCAGCGACGAATGGGTCACTGCGAACAACGGTGACGCGTTCACGATGACAGTCGACATCGGAATCTCTGCCGTCATCGGAACAACAATTTGGGTGCCAGGCGTCGAAGTAACAGTGTCAGGCGGGCGATGGGCAAACCTCCCTGAACTGGACGGCCCAGCAGGGCTAGAAATCGCCAAGCAGATTCTCGCTTCCTAGAGCGCCACACGACCTCAGACCAAAACCCCCGGCATCCCACCGGGGGTTTTGTCATTCCCCCACACTCTTCCCCGCGCCGCATCGTCGGCATTCATTCATTCGCACGCTCACGGCGTGACGCTTCACGACCTTTGGGTGCGCGCGCGGGGATCCCTACCAACGGAGGCATACGATGAGTCGGCGCATTCGCACCATACGGCAAGCACGCAAGCTGCGTGCCACCGTCATCAGGCGGAAGCTACTCGCCAAGCTTCTCCTTACCGAGATCACGACAAACAAGATCAGTGCCGGCGCAATCACAGCCGACAAGATCACTGCTGGGGCAGTTACGCCCGTGCGTCTGCGTCTGGAAGATCCACCACACACCACCAGCCGAGCGCCCGAGGGTTCACCTGAATGATGTCCCCCTCGAGGGCGTCAGCAAGCACGACACGGAGAGGCACGAGTTCGTTGGCGACGAAGCCAGCCTGCAAGCGTTCCTCGACAGTGTCAGCGTCCTCGCGGACATGAAGGCGCCAGTTCTCCGAGGCCGAGCCCAGCAGCAAGTGTTTAGCCATAAACCGACCCTACCCATGACGGAGGCCGATGTGAAGACACACGCCTTCCGAGAGGCTTCCCAATGAGCGACCAGCCCGCCTGCGAAGACTGCGGCCACCCTTACCCGTCCGTACGCGCCGCTCTTCTCTGCTGTGACGAGGAGTACCGCGGCGACCGATACACCGAGGGACAACGGTGAGGGTCTGCAGCAGTCCTGGCTGCCCGACCATCTACCCCAGCAGCCAGGGCAGCCGATGCCCTACCCACAAGGCCATAGCCGATAGGGCCAGAGGAACAGCCGCCCAACGCGGATACAACAGCAAAGGACACCGCGCATTCCGAACCGCAGTCATCCAACGCGACCCCGTCTGCGTCGCCTGCCACCTCCGCCCCAGCAACGTAGCTGACCACCACCCACACGGACGAGACGAGCTCATCGAGCTCAACCTCAACCCCAACGACCCACAATACGGACGCGGCCTCTGCGAACCATGCCACGCCAAAGCCACAGCAGCCAACCAACCAGGCGGCTGGAACAAGGCGTAGCCCCCACCACACCCCACACGGCCCCCAGGGGGTACCCCCAGGTCAGCGCCAAGGCGAAGTACCGCCGGGGAGGGTGAAAAAACGTCAGAGGGGTTCAAAATGTTTCAGGATGCCCCGTGGAGGGGCGGACCATCCCGGAGGTGCAGCATGGCTTCTGGTGGCCGTAGGGCTCGTTCTGGGCCTGCTCCTGACCCTCTTTCACGTACCTCTCTGGTGAATGGGCGCGAGTTCACGATTCTGCCGCTCGAGCACAGTGTTGTTGCTCCGGAGTATCCGTTGCCGAAGCTGTCGCAGTACGACGAGTATTTCTCGGACGGCAAGAAGATCCGCGAGTTCGACGCGGCCGAGACTGAGGCAGTCCGTGAGGCAGAGCTGGCGATGTGGGAGCGCTTGTGGGTGAAGCCGCAGGCGGTGATGTGGGCTCGGCTTGGTCTGGTCGACCAGGTGGCAGCGTATGTGCGCGCCTACATGGAATCCACTGGGCAGAACTCGAACTCTGGCCTCAAGACTGCCGCCATCCGTATGGAGGCGGAGCTAGGTATCTCGACTTCTGGGATGTTGCAGAACGGCTGGGTGTTTGAAACGCCGGCTGGTGAGCCTGTCCCGGATCCAAAGCCGCCGAGGGGCGGTGTGAAGAAGCAGACCGGTACTGGTTCGTGGTTGGAGGCGGTGAAGGTTGAAGAAGCCTGACTACGTCATCCCGCCCCGGACCGAAACGCTCGGGCATTTGTGGATCTGGTGGATTGAGCATCACTGCGTCATCCCAGATGGAGACGACGCCGGCGAGGCGTTCGTGCCGTCGCTCGATCACAGCGTGTATCTGGCGAACTGGGGGCGCATACGGCCAGGCGCGAAGCTCGGAGATCGTGCTGCAGCGTTCGTGTACCGTGTTGGCCTCTGGGTCGCTGCGCAGAAGGTAGGCAAGAGCCCCGGTGTGGCCGCTGAGACGTGCCTCGAGTTCGTGGGGCCCGCCTTGTACGGAGGCCGCGCTGTCGAGGGCGAACGGTACGAGTGCCCGTTCCCCAAGTGCGAGTGCATGCACGACCCCTACTTCTACATCGAAGGCGAGCCGAAGGGGCGCCCGTGGGCAACTCCCCGGATCCAGCTTGCCGCGGTGGTGGAAGATCAGGTCGAGAACACGTGGGGCGCTCTTGTCCCGATGATCGACCTCGGTCCGCTCGCGAACGTCATCCCGAAGACAGGCGAGGCGTTCATCCGGCACCCGAACGGGAACCGTGACTCGCGTATCGAGATCGTCACTTCGAAGGCCGACGGCAAGCTTGGTGCGCGAATCTCTGCAGGCAAATGTGACGAGACAGGCCTGTGGACTGACTCGAATAACATGGCCAAGTTCGAGCGCACCCTTCGTCGTGGCGCTGGCGGTATGGGCGGCAGGATCTCGCATTCGTCGAACCCATACGACCCGGCCGAGAACAGTGTGCTGCAGCGGCAGATGGAGTCGAAGCAGAAGGACATCCTGAAGCATCACTACCCACCGCCGGCCGCGTGGAACTTCAAGCTCAAGAAGGACCGCGAGCTGATCTTCAAATGGAACTATGCGTCATCGCCGTGGGTGGACCTGCGAACGGTCGAGGCTGAGTCGGTCGCGCTGATGGAGACCGACCCTGCGGAGGCGGAACGCTTCTTCGGGAACCGGATCGTTGCTGGCCGTGGCTCGTGGCTGGAAATGGCGAAGTGGGAAGAGCGCGTCGCTGCCTCCCCTGTCACTGTGAAGCCGCGCACGAAGATCTGTCTCGGGTTTGACGGGTCAGACTCGGACGACCTCACCGGCATTCGTGCGGAGACACTCGACCAGTACCAGTTCACACCGCGCTACGGGGACGACCGGAAGCCAACCCTGTGGGACCCACGCGACTGGCAGCAGCGTGTCCCACGGTCTGAGGTGATGGCAGCATTTCGAGAGGTCGCGACCGAGTTCGAGATCGTGCGTGCCTACCTGGATCCGCCGTTCTGGACGACAGAGATTGACCTGCTCGCCGCAGAGTTTGGCGAGAAGGTCTTCCTGAAGTGGTTCACGAACCGTCCGTCGCAGATGCACTCCGCACTCGAGCGATTCCGTACCGACGTGTACAACGCCGACACGGAGTTCACTCACGACGGAGACGAGGTCGTGGCAACACACCTCCGAAACGCTGTCATCCGGGCCGGCAATGTCGACCCGGTCACGAAGATCCGCAAGTACACGATCGGCAAACCCGAACAGCACCAAAAGATCGACTACGCGATGTCGTCAGTCCTTGCACACGAAGCCGTCATGGACGCAATCGCAAGCGGCGCCCGCAACCAGACCGACGACACGAACTACGTCTACTACTGATTGGAGGCCGCGTGAAAACCCTCCATGCAGAGAAGCTCCGCGACCGCATTTACGAGCGGCTCTCCGCCCGCCGGCAGACCGTCCTGGATGACGAGAGGTACTACCGTGGCGAGCAGCCGCTGTCATTCGCTACTGAAGAGTGGCGCAAGGCAAACGCGACCCGCTACGCAGGATTCTCCGACAACTGGTGCGGCACTGTCGTGAACGCCGAAGCTGAGCGCCTCGACCCGATCGGCGTCTCGGGGATTGGCAGGAAGGCTGCGTCGAAGCTGTGGGACGAGCTGCGCAGGAACGAGTTCGACTCGCAGTTCTCGCAAGGAGCTGTCACTGCACTCACCACGTCACGCTCCTACATCATGGTGTGGGCCGACAGTGATGGTGAGCCGCTTGTCACGGTGGAGCACCCGGCGCACGTTGAGGTCGAGTACGACTGGGAGAACCCGCGCCTGCGAAAGGCCGCCCTCAAAACGTGGGTGGATGACTCGGACGAGTTCGCGACGCTCTACACGGCAGACTCCGTTTTCAAGTGGAAGCGGAAGCGCCCTGAGGTCAAGAACGATCGCGAGGCGCAGGCTGCTCAGGCCCGGTCCGAGGCGAGCTCTGGTGGCGGGTGGGAACCTCGCACCGGAGACCGTGATGACGCGTGGCCGATCAGTAACCCGCTCGGTGTCGTCCCGGTCGTCGAGCTCGCGAACCGCCCGACATTGCTCGGTGAGCCCGTGTCGGAGATCCGTGGCGTGAAGCCGATGCAGGACGCAATCAACCTGTTGTGGGCGTACCTGTTCCTCGCGGCTGACTATGCGTCGATGCCTGCGAGGGTCGCGACAGCTACAGGGCCGCCAACGATCCCAATTCTTGATGACACAGGCAAAGTCATCGGGTCGCGGCCGGTCGAGATGAAGGATCTCGCGGAGAAGCGTCTGCTGTTTCTGCAGGGCGAAAACGCGAAGATCGACTCGTGGCCGGCGGCTGAGCTCGCGGTGTTCACGAACACCATCGAGATCGATGTCGGGCACATTGCCGCGCAGACTCGCACTCCCCCGCACTATCTAGTCGCGAACAAGGGGCTATCCAATCTGTCAGGTGATGCACTCACTGCGGCTGAGATCGGGCTCGTGCAGAAGGCGAACGAATTCATCACGTTCACGAACCCGGCGATCCGTGAAGTGCTGCGACTTGTCGCGCTCGTACGCAACGATCAGAAGCTTGCCGGCAAGGCCCAGCTCGCAACGATCGTGTGGAAGGACCGCGAGATCCGTTCACAGTCGCAGCTTGCTGACGCGCTGTTGAAGAAACGGCAAATGGGGTACCCGTTCGAGTTCTTGCTCGAGCAAGAGGGCCACAGCCCGTCAACGATTGCTCGGATCTTGCAGATGCGTGAAGAGGAACTGGACGATCCGCAGCTTGCTGCTGCGATGCGACCGTATGGGGGCGACGATGGCGACTCCGCAGGCGGCGATTCGGCAGTACAAGAGGCAGCAGCAGATCACCGCGGCTACGGTCTCAGCGGTGACGCGCCTGTGGGCGAAGACGGGGACTGATTTCTCCGAAGGGTGGCGGCAGATTCGAGCTCGAGCGATCGAGACGATGCAGCTGGGCCGTGCTGCCGCCATCCACGCCGCAATCCCGTACACGTCCGAAGTGCTCGCGGAGACGCGCCAGCACAGCACGCCGTCTGGCGCGCTCGTGCCAGCCGCGTTTCTGGAAGTAGCACCGAACGGATACCTCGTTCAGGACACTCTCGACCGGCTACCTATCGTCGCAAAGCAGGCCGTTGCCGGCGGCGCGACCGGGCTTGAAGCTCGTGCGCAGGCCTCCGCATGGCTGTCAGGCGTGACGCTAACGATGCTCGCAGATACCCGCAGGGACGTCTTCCACACCGACATGGTGCAGCGCCCACAGCTCACCGGATACGTGCGCATGCTGAACCCGCCGTCGTGCGACCGCTGCGTGATCCTCGCCGGGAAACGATTCCTGTGGAATCAGGGCTTCCAGCGCCACCCGAACTGTGACTGCATCCACATTCCAGCGTCGGAGCAAGTCGCCGGCGACCTCACCACAGACCCCTACGCCTACTTCAATAGCCTGGACCAGGCCGGCCAGAACAGGCTCTTCGGGAAGCATGGCGCGCAGGCAATACGTGACGGCGCGGACATCTACCGTGTCGGAAACATCCGCACACGCGGTCTCGGCACCGCCTCAGGGAACCGCCGCTACGGCACCCCATACCGGCGCACCGTCGAAGACATCTACACGCACGACCGCGCCCGGAAGTTCGTGATCGAGAACCTCCGCTACCACGGCTACATCACCGGCCCCCAAACCCCTGGCGGCAACATCCTTGGGAACGACCCCGCAGGGCGCGTTCTCGCGGCCGGGCGCGGCCGTGGCGCGTACACCGTTGGTGGACAAGTGGTCACGACGAAACGTGCATCGACGTTTGACGCGGTCACTTCAGGACAGCGCGACCCGCTGAATCGATCAACTATGACAGCCGCAGAACGCCGCCTCTATGACGCGCACTATCGCGCCCAGTGGGCGGAGGCCGGGTACCGGCCAAACAGTGTCGGCGCGAACAGCGCAGACCGTGGGCTCGGCCTCAGGCCCATCACGCCTGCTGAGGCTGCGCGGGCGCGAGAGACGCTGCAACGGCAGGTAGCTATCGCCTACGACCAAGCGGTCTCACCCGACCAGGTGCGTGAGCTCGCCCGCCTGCTTGGGCTTTGAACTTCCACACGAGATGTGTGGTCGCCCCTCCGGGGGCAAACGCCATACCCGCCGGGTGTGGTTTTCGCTAGATGGAGGGGTGAACCCGAATGGAAACGGAAACGACTGAGACGGTCGAGACCGAAGAGACCGAAACCGATGCCGTTGAGGCGCCGGAGGAAGTCAACACCGAGGACGTAGTCGAAGATCCGACTGCCGGCCTCAAGACTGCACTGCAGAAGGAACGCGCGGCCCGCAAGGCTGCCGAGAAACGTTCCAGGGAACTCGAGCAGGAGCGAGCCGACCGCGACAAGTCCGCGGACGAGAAAGCGCTCGATGACGCGCGGCGTGATGCCGCAGCCGAGGCAACCGCGAAGGCGAACAAGCGCCTCATCGCGGCCGAGTTCCGATCTGCTGCAGCGAAGCGAGTGAAGGATCCGCGCATCGCCGCAAAGCTTGTCGATCTCGAGGGCATCGAGGTTGACGACGACGGCGAGGTAGACGCGGACGGAATCGCGGCCGCGCTCGATGCGGTCCTGGAAGAGTACCCCGACCTGGCCCCGTCCAGGTTCGAAGGTACTGCTGACCAGGGCGCCCGCGGCAAGGCGGCGGCACCCTCCCAGCTCACTCGTGACGACCTCAAGAACATGACCCCGCAGGCGATCCTCAAGGCCGAGAAGGAAGGCCGTCTGGACCGCCTCAAGGGCAAGACCAAGTAAGGAGCAACTATGTCTGTTGCATCGTTCATCCCCGAACTCTGGGCCGCGAAGCTGCTCGAGAAGTACGACGAGAACCTCGTCTACACGCAGCCGTCAGTCGCGAACCGCGACTACGAGGGCGAGATCGCGAACCAGGGCGACACTGTCCACATCAACCAGATCGGCGACCCGGACGTGCGCACGTACGACCGCAGCCAGGACATCACCTTCGATGACCTCGGCACGACCGATCAGGAACTCAAGATCGACCAGGGCGACTACTTCGCGTTCTACGTGAACGACGTCGACAAGGTGCAGGCCAAGGGCGAGCTTGGCGGTCCTGCCCTGACCCGCGCGTCGCTGCAGCTCCGACGCAAGTCGGACACCTTCGCCGGTGGCCTCCTGAAGGCGGGCGCACACGCCGACAACAAGCTGGGCCGCCAGAAGATCGTGTCGGGCGGCACCCAGATGGCCGGCGCCGGCCAGATCACCGCGTACGACGTGCTCGTGGAGCTCGGGCTCAAGCTCGACGACCAGGATGCACCCGAGGAAGGCCGCTACGTTGTGGTCGACCCCGGCTTCATCGCCGCGGTGGCAAAGGACGACCGGTTCATGCGCGTCGACGCGTCAGGCAACTCGGACGTGCGCCGCAACGGCGTCGTCTACCGTGCTGCAGGGTTCGACATCATGCGCACCACGGCTGTGCCGAAGCTCGGGGGCAGCGGCGCTGGCAAGGACGACAAGGTCCTCATCGCCGGCGTCCCCGGTGCCTTCACCTTCGCGAACCAGATCCTCAAGACCGAGGCCGGCCGTCGCGAGAAGGGCTTCGACGACTTCGTCAAGGGCCTCAACGTGTACGGCGCGAAGGTCACGATCCCCGAGGGCATCGCAACCGCAACCGTCGAGGCGTACGAGCCCGGCACCGGGTCGCAGATGGTCGTCATGGCCGGGTCCCCGACCCCGTAGCACGGAGGTGACTGGTGTTCGCTGAAGCCAAAGATCTGAGCAAACGCCTCAAGCGTGAGTTCTCACCGGCAGAGTCTGAATGGCTCGATGAGCTCCTCGCGGACGCCACCGCCTACCTGCAGCGAGAGATCGGGCAGCAGGTCGCCCCACGGCAGACGGTCACGTTTTCGGACTGGCCGTCTGCCGGCTGGGTGGATCTCCCGCAATGGCCTGTCGTGTCGGTCGACGCGGTGGAGCGTGGCGGCGTTCCGGTGGCGTTCGAGGAACGCCCAGGGCGGATCCGTGTCGGCTCTGACTCGAAAGTGGATGTAACGTTCACGTTCGGCTATTCGGAGCCGCCACGCGACCTCGTAGCGCTGTGCTGCGCGCTCGTTTCCCAGCAGCTGCTGCTTGTGGAAGCGGAACTGGGGTTGTCGATCGGTGGGCTGTCGTCCGTCGCGCTCGATGACTTCAAGATCGCGTTCGCGGACGGCGGCGAAGGGACAGGGCTGACGCTGCCCAAGGTCACGCTCGATGGCCTGAAACAGGCCTACGGACGAGGCACGGTCACGCAAGTGGAAGTGAACTCATGATCGGGGGCGTGCTCGGGATGGGGCGCCGCATGGCTGAGGCCCGCATGACAGAGACCGTCACAGTGGGCAGGTACGAGAGGGTCCGCCCACCAGGCAGCTTCGATCCAGTACTGACGCTTGTCGAGACCTACTATGCGGGACGAGCTCGGGTGAAGTTCCCGTCCGTCTCCGCAGACGACAAGGCACCGGCCGGGCAGCAGTTGGCTGAGACTCGTATCGTCGTGTCGCTGCCGGCTGGCGCAACGCTGGCCCCGACGGGCGCATTTGTTCGTGTTGATGCGTCGGATGTCGACGCTTCGTTGACTGGGCGGATGTTCCGTGTGGATGGTCCCGCACAGGCAGGTCAGACCACCGCGCACAGGTACCCAGTGACGGAGGAATCATGAGCGATGACCTTGACGGCTTGATTCATGATTTGGGCGAGTTCCCAAAGCACGCCGGACGATTTGTTGAGTCCGCGCTCAAGGGAACTGCTCAGGGTATGAAAGAGGACTGGCAGGACCTCGCTAAGGGGCCTTCTGGTGGGCACGCGAGACAGTATCCGCCGTCGATTGACTACGACATCACGAAGTCGGAGTTTCCGAGGTTTGAGGCCGAGGTCGGACCTAACCTGAGCCGCTACGGCGGGAAGACTGGTAAGGGAGGATTGACCCCTTCTCTGGGCATCCTCGAGGAAGCAAACGGCGGGGTGATGGCTGCGCCGCAAAATCTGCGGGCGGATGTCGTTCGAGCAAACGAAACAGACTTCGTTCGCGGCATGGAGAAAGCTCGTGAAGATGCGTTGCGGAGGGCCGGACTGTGATCACTGAATGGGAAGCAGCCAAGGCTCTACTTGAGTCCGTCGGGCTGCAAGGGCGAGTGAGAGACGCACCTACCGACGACAAGGGAGAAGTGGTGCGGGCTGACTATGTGGTGCTGTACGGCGCGGGGCCTGATGGTCTCGGTGACGGCCGTTACGGGACGGTCCCACGTCCCGAGTCAGATGCCGACTACGAGTTCTGCGTCAGAGGCATCTCTGGCGATGCTCACGGTGTTCGCCTTCTGATGGAGCGGGTACTGCTCGCAGTTGGGCGAAAGCCTGTCGTTGCGGGCCGGCGTACTGACCCTGTGACGATCTCGTTTGAGAAAGCGAAGGTCGACAATTCCGTGTCCCCGCCACTGCATTTTCAAGATGCGTGGCTGAAGTTCACCTCAAGGAGGGGCTGAATGGCGGAGTTCATTCGCGTGGAGTCGCTGGTGACTGGTCATCAGTTCGACATCCACGAAGAGCAGTTCGACGAGGCCGTGCATAAGCGGGTCAAGTCGAAGCGGTATCCGCCGTCGAAGCGGGTGCGGCGCACGAAGTTCAGGGCTGGCAGAGTGCCGGCCCTTTCTGTTTCCCCGGCTGGGGAGGAAGGAGCGACCGATGTCGCGAGTGATTCCGAAGGCGATTAAGACCGCCGGCACCCGCCGGGTACTGTTTGTGCCCGGTGGTGTTGCTGACAAGAAGGCCATCAAGAAGACCGAGGTTGACTCGGCGAAGAACGTGTCCTGCTATCTGACACAGTTCAACCAGACCGCCGACCAGGCCGCGATCCAGGACCGCCGGTACTGCTCGTCCCAGGTGTTTGAGATCCCGGGCGAGAAGACGAAGAGCCTCGAGACGATGTACACCTTCAACCTTGGTGAACCAACCGAGGACGAGGCGCGGATCGCTCTCAAGGAGGGCACTCGGGGCACGATCATCCGGTTCCTGCAGAAGGACGAAGATGACGACACCTTCGAGGCTGACGACTGGTACGACGCGGTCGACGTCGAGTGCGGTGAACAGATCGTCGTCGAGGGTGAAGAGAACGCGCTGGATCGCATTAAGCAGAAGATGTTCATCCAGTCCGAGTGGGAGCCGTTCGCGCAGCTCGCCGCCTAACAAAACTCCCGGGGGCGGGGTTGCCCACGAGCCTCTCCCCCGGGCTCTTCTCTTTGTGAAGTCGTGGAATCGTGGATGGAGATTTTGATATGTCCTTGAAGACGAAGCTGAAGGCGCGCAAGGCGGAGTACCTGGATCTGGTGTTTTGCCTCGACCGGCCCCTGATGAAGGAGCTCGAGAAGGCTCGCCGCGATCACGAGACCGATGCGGCTGGCCGGTTGGCTGCGCCGAAGAACACAACGGTGAAGGACCTCGAGAAGGCGGTCGCGGAAGCGTCCGTCACGATTCGCGTCGCATCGCTGCCTTGGGAGGCGTACAACGCGCTCATGCTGGAACACCCTGCCCGCGAGGGGCACGATGAACAGTTCGACGCGTCCACGTTCTACGCTGCAGCCGCGAAAGCCACCGCTGAGGAAGTCACGGCGAAGAGCACGGTCCCGATCCCTGAAGAGGATTGGGATGAGTTCATGTCAGGGCTCACGGACGGCGAGTACGACCGTCTCGCCGGCGCGGTAGTTGCGGTGAACCGTAACACGGCGACGGTGAACATTGCCCCTTTAGCGTAAGGCTCCGCACCGATAGGCGGCTGCTGCGTGATCTCCGTATTGCTAGGGATATGGGGATCGCGCCGAGCCGTCTATGGGGCAGCGAGCCTGCTCGCCGGATCGTGCAGCGCGGCGAAGAGTGGGTAGTCGAGCAGGAGCCAGAGATCAGCAAGGAAGACTACGAGCTCCTCGCTGCCCTCTACGAATACGAAGCGTCAGTCGACACGCATGGTTTCCCGCTCGAGGAGTCCATGTCGATCCTCGCGGACCCGTTGAACCCTGAAGGTACTCACCGGTATGAGGCGCGGCCTGTCCGCAACTGGGCTGATGACGCTCTAGAACAGGCAGAGAAGGATCCCCGCTATTCGGGCGAGAACTACTCCTCAGCGCGCAAATGGCGTGTCTACAAAGTGGACCGCTGATCGCCCTGTTGCTGGCCAGCGTTGAGACCTGCCTCATAGGCGCGCTGGAGTTCCGCTTGGCGGAGTCCTTCGTTGTATGCGCGCTGGAGCTCTTCATCAGCAGAGGGCCTCTTGGATGCGCGGCTCACAGCGTAGACGACTACGCCAACAATGATCAGTCCAATTACTAAGCCGAAGATCAGAAGGTGGATTGGCGCGAGGTTGCCAAGCATATACAGACCCCTTCGAAGACGGAACTATCCCCCTCACTCTAGGGGGTTTTCTCATGTTTGGGGGCCTCGATGGCGGATCGCATAGTCAAGATCAAGCTTGATGCTGATGCATCGGGAGCGGTGCGCGGATTTGGTGCCGTTCGTGATGCGGCAGCCGAAGCTAAAGCGAAAATGCATGAGTCCGCCAGGTCTCAACGCGAGGAGTGGTCAACAGTCGGTACGGGACTGACTGCGGTAGGTGTCGCGGTCACCGGAGTCGGTGTTGCGGCACTGAAGACTGGCATCCAGTACAACACCTTGCAGCAGACGACTCGTGCGGCGCTTTCAACTCTGTTGGGGTCGGCTCAGGCTGCGAATGCGCAGATGGACAAGCTTGATGCGTTCGCCAGGAACTCACCGTTCTCGAAGCAGACGTTCATTTCTGCTCAGCAGCAGATGCTGGCGTTTGGTATTGAGACGCAGAAGGTGATTCCGTATCTCGATTCGGTGCAGAACGCTGTCGCTGCGATGGGTGGATCGAACCAGCAGATCTCTGAGATTTCGTTCATCATGTCGCAGATTTCTGCGGCGTCGAAGATTACTGGCCAGGATCTGATGCAGTTCGGGCAGCGTGGTATTAACGCTGCCGAGTTGATCGGTTCTCAGATGGGGAAGACTGGCGCTCAGATCCGGGCCGACATCACGGCTGGGACGCTCGATGCTGATAAGGCGCTTGATGCGCTGGCGGCTGGCATGGACGCAAAGTTTGCTGGTGCTGCAGCGAATGTGAAGAACACGTTCGAGGGAGCAATGGACCGGGTGAAGGCTGCCTGGCGCGACTTTGCGTCTGAGCTTGCCCGTCCCCTTGTAGACCCGAACGGCGGCGGTGCCCTTGTCGACCTCCTCAACTGGACCGCGGACGCTATGCGAGCGTTCGAGGATCTTCCTGAACCAGTCAAGACGACGATCTCTGCACTCACCGGCATCGTTGGCGTATCGGCTCTCGTGGGTGGCGCGTTCATGCTTGCGCTGCCAAAGTTCCTCGCGTTCAAGGACGCTCTTAGAGACATCGGGGTAACCGGAAGCGTGGTGAAGGGCGGGCTAGGAGGCGTCGTCAATTTCCTAGGAGGCCCGTGGGGCATTGCGCTTCTCGCGGCCGCAACAGCCATGCAGGCATTCAACGCTCAGATGCAGGAGTCCAAAGCCACTGCCCAGGAACTCAAAATGGGCATGCAGCAGGGTGCTGACGGCTTCACAGTGATGCGCGCGGAGTCCGAGAAGGGTATGAACATTGGCTGGATCTACGATCTGACAGCCAGCTTGGACAATCTCGGCACTGTGCTTGAAGAGAACGCAAACTACGCCAACGGATTTACGAAGTTCCTCAATCAGAACTTCGATGCCAAGGCAGCGATCGACAACGTTCGCGAGCTCGGCGGAGTCCTCGCGGAGATCGCAACAGAGGATCTACCGCTCGCGCAGACAAGGTTCGCTAAGTTTGGCGAGAGCGCCAACCTCACAAAGGATCAGCTCGCGCTGGCTCTCGACGAGATGCCCGCGTTTAAGTCCACTCTCCTTGATTATGCGGAGGCGGCGGGCGTTGCAACTGACGATTCGTCGCTTCTAAAGCTTGCCCTTGGTGAGATCGACGCGACTGGTCCTCAGAACTCCCTTGAAGCTCTCGCGGGAGTTGCGTCCGAAACTACAGACGCGATCTCTCGCCTCTCTGACGAGATCCTCGGCTTCGGGTCCGCACAAATCGATGCAGACAGAGCGGCGATCTCGCTCGAGCAGAAGATCTCGGCTCTGAATAGGATCGTCGCGGAGGGCAGCGGGAATCTCGACATCATGGGCGAGTCCGGCCAGAAGACCGAGAGCGCCATGCTGGACCTCGTCGAGGCGGCAGGCAAGAGTGCTGATGCAATCCTGAAGTCCTCGGGGTCTCAGGAAGAAGCTACGGCAGTGCTCGACCGAGCTCGCCAGGTTCTGATTGACCACAGAACTGCACTTGGCGACAATGCTGCCGAGGCCTCGGCTTGGGCGGATGCCCGGCTCGCGTCTTCCAGCGTTGTTACCAAGGCGCTCGAGGAAGTAACCGCAGCGGCAGAGGCTATTCCACCTCAGAAGGGCGCGAATGTCTCGACGGACGCGGAGAACGCCACTGGCAAGCTGAACGCAACGAAGGGTGCGCAGGACGCTATCAAGCCGAGTGTGACGGCGCACGTCAGCGCGGATACTTCCCAGGCGCTCGGCCCGTTGCAGGCGATCGGGCAGTGGCTCGACCGTATCTCGGCGGGCGCTCACGCGACAGTGACAACTTCTGGCGGCTCGACCGGTGGCGGGTCTGCTGGCGGTGGAGGTAACGGCGGCTCGTCGGGCGGTCGCGCGTACGGCGGCACTGTCGGCTTTGCTCAGGGCGGCACCATTCCCGGGTATGCGAGCGGCGACACTGTCGGCCTCGGTGGTGGTGTCCGCCAGGGCACTGTCTGGGGTGTCGGTACGGCAAAGTCTGACTCGATCACCGTGAACCTGTCTCGTGGTGAGGAAGTCATCCAGGAGCCGTACGCGTCACTGCACCGACCTCTGTTGAAGGCGATCAACCGGGGCGATTTCGTGTCCGGGACGCCTCAGGCGAAACAAGTTGTCATCGTCCGTGAGGTCGGTGACGTGTACGTCCAGAACCCAGTCACGGGAGCGTACTTGCTGTCGAAGATGGCGGACGTTGCTGACGCGAAGATCGATGGTTATGCGACTGAGCAGGCTCGTGCGGGCCGGATGGCGGGGTATTGATGTCGTGGATTCTGTCTGTCGGGTCTCGGTCGCTCGAGTTCCGTGGTGATCTGTCTGGTGTCGGGTTGATGGGTACGCCGCAGGTTCGACCGTTGGTTGAGTTTGATGCGTACGCGAATGCTCGCGGTGATGGGCGTCGTTTGGGGCGCGTGTATCGGCGTGGTCAGGTCGTGTCTTTCAGTGTGGAGGCGCGGCCTGACTTGCGTCCGATGGGTGACGTGTGGCGTGACCTGTTGGGTGTGTGGCGGGCTGATGAGATCCGTGACCGTCCTGGCGTTCACGCGTCTCTTATGGCCCCGTCTGGGCGGCACGTGTTGGGGATGCCTGTCGAGCTCGACCCGAACGAGGAATACCGGCTGTTCGACACGAACCGTGCCGTGCTGTCGTTCGAGTGCGTGGATGACCTTTGGTACGGCCCGGAGGAGCAGACCACTATCCGGTTTGTTCCTCCCGTGTCTGGCGGGCTCACGTTCCCTGCTGAGGCGCCGTTCACGTTCGATTCTGGGCCTGCAGTGCGGAACGCATCAGTGCAGGTGACCGGTGACGTGTCAACGTGGCCCGTGTTTGAGATCAAGGGGCCAGTCACGAACCCTGAGGTCGACATTGTTGGCGTCGGGAAGTTGATCTTCTCCGTCAGCCTGGCGTACGACCAGACGTTGCGAGTAGATACGAGGCCGTGGGCTAGGTGGGTGAAGCGTGACGGGGCTGCGTTCCCTGGCGCGCTGTCCGCTTCTGGTGCGCGTCTATCTGACGTGTCTCTCGCTCCTGGCACTTATCAGGTGTTGCTGCGCGGGTATGACCCGACTGGCACCGCTGAACTGCGGGTCTCTACATGGCCTGCCTTTACGAGCTTCTAGAAGGAGTACATCATGGGCTTTTATGTGCCGTGGGTGATTAATGGGGCGAAGCATTCTGCGCGCCTGTTTCGGCGCGAGCATCAGCTGAATGTGGGCGACGGGTCTGGGATTGCGAGGCCCGCGGATTTGAAGGTGCAGGCGCTCAATGTTCCTGGGACCGGGTTTCGGGTGGCTGCTGGTGGCGCGACGGCTCAGTCGCGTGATTCGGTGGCGGCGTCTCGCGAATCGTATGCCGTCGTGAATGATGCCCAGATCGTCGTGTCTGACGTGCCGGGTACTGGGTCTTCTGGTGCGCGGCGGGATCTTGTGATTCTTGAGATCACGGATCCTGAAATGGAGTCGAAGACGTATCCGCGACCGGCGAATGACGCGGGGTGGCAGGACGGCAACAATTTCTGTCGTGTGACGGTGATCCCGAATGTGGACTCGTTGGTGCCTGCTGCGCAGCGTCCGGTGAAGTCCCTCGATCAGATCACTACGGGTGATTGGGCGAACGTGACTGGGGTGACGTTGGCTGCGATTAATTGGCCGGCGTCTACGGGGACGATCACGAACGCGATGATTGAGGATCTGCGTGAGGTGCAGTCGCCTCGCAGGTCTGAGCTCACGTTTGCGCGGCCTCGTGTCGCAGCCGACGACGGTCCGCAGAACTTCTTGACGAAGCGAACCTCGAATGGTGGGGAGTACTTCCCCGGCGGCGGCGGGTATGCGAACCAGTTTGAGGCGTTCATTCCGCCGTGGGCTACACGCATGATTCTCGAACCTCATTGGATGAGTGTCAGGTACGTCGGCGGGAAGAACGTGTGGGGTCGGTATTGGATGGAGTTCGGCACTGAATACCGTTCGGGGACGTGGCCTGGCAAGCAGCAGTACGAGTTTGCGACGCAACAGTTCCAGTTCGATGCTGCCGAGAACGGGAACACGCACCGCACGAACTGGCCGCTCATGGACAATGTCGCAGTCCCGGCAAAGCTCCGCGGCAAGAATGTGACCTTCGTGTTCAAGGCCGGGCTCGGGAATGAGAAGCCGACGCCGAGTTTCCCGGGTGACGGCGTGAACATGGATGCCCTGTCAGGGCTCGGCTGCAAGCTCACGTTCGTTGAGACAGCGCTCACGTGGGAAGACGCCATCTAGAGGAGGCAGCATGCTCCGCTACATTGTTGAGCGCATTAGTGATGGGAAGTTCCTCGAGTTGGAGCTTCCCATCACTGTTTCCGGGGCGGGCAGGAAGCTGGGCGGGGCGGGCTCGTTCTCGGGCGAGATCGCCCCAATCTTTGACGTGTACAAGTACGCCGGTAGTGACGCCCTGATTGACCCGCTCGCGACCTATATTCACGAAGATGCTGACGGCGTGATCCGCGGTTCGTGGATTGTGACGCGGACGGAGTTTGAGGGCGCGATCTGGCGGATCGAGGGGCAGGGCTTTTCGAGTTTCTTCTCCGGCCGCCCGTACGAGGGCGAATACCGGGGCGTGAAGGTCGACCCGATCGCAGTCGCCCGGCACGTCGCCGAGCATGCGCAGAACATGACTAGCGCGGATATCGGCGTGAAGGTCGTGGGGTCGTCGTCGCTGCGTGTCGGAACTGACTCTGACACGCAGCTTGCCGCTGCCGAGGCGGTTCTGAAGGAAGCAAAGCGAGCCCGCACCGAGAACACAAAGGCCCGAACGTCGAAAACGAAGACGAAGCAGGCGCTCACGAAGTCTCACGAAGTCTCACGATGCGACTATCAAAGCATTGCAGGCGACATCGAAGGCTCGTCTCGAGGCGTTGCAGGCGCTCCGGAAGGCGAAGGCACCGGCCGCACAGATCGCTGCAGCGCAGACGGCCCGCAACAACGCGGTACAGGCCGTGAAGACTGCGCAGGCCGCGAAGAAGGCCGCCCTCAAGCCTGTCAATGACGAGCTCGCCGTCATTCGGGACGCGTTGAAAGCGGACACGAAATCGGTCGACCAAGCGCAAGAGAGAGTGAAGACCGCGAAAGAAGCGGTCGATGCTGATGGTGGCGCGTGGAAGATTCTCTGGTGGGACACTCCGGACTGTCTGCAGTCGATGCAGGAAGCGATCGACGAGGCCGGCTACGAGTGGGTCGAATGGTCTGGCTGGAATGCTGACCGGTCGAAGGTCTTGAAGGAGATCCGCGCGTTCCCCCGTGTCGGGCGTAAGCAGGATGGGCTCGCGTTTGTTGAGGGCGACAACATTATTGAGCAGGTCACCATCGAGGCCGACGCTGCGGACTACGCGAACACGGTCGTCGCGACCGGTGCTGGCGAAGGCAAGAAAGCACTCCGTGTCACGTTGTCTGTCGCCTCGACTAGGCGGCGCCGCGTATACGTGCTGGACGCGAAGGAAGTCACGAAACGGTCCGTGCTTGAAGGGCTCGCCCGTTCGGAGCTTGCAGCACGCTCGCAACTCTTATCGATCGCTGCAGTTCGTGTCATCAACCACCCGAATGCTGAGTTCGGCACGTTCGATGTGGGCGACACGATCCTGATCGACACAGACGGCACGGGTGCTGGCCGTCAACGTATTTGGCGGCGCATCGAAGAGTTGGAGTGGGTCGGCACTGACGTGTGCGATCTGATGCTGGGAGGAGTGTAGATGCAGAGTCTCACGCGCAAGATGGCGTTGCGTGCGTCGTCTCAGGTCGCAGCGTCCGCGTTGAACGCGTCGAAGGCGCTCGCCCGGACTGGGCAGGTCGCGCGCACCACACTCGAACTTGGTGATACTGATGTGTTCCTTGACGAGGCCCTCTCATCAGCAGCGGACACGTCCGAAACGGTCGGCGAGCATGAGGGCGAACTCGAGGGGTCGCGCGAGCTCACCGATGATGTGGTTGATGTCCTCCCGGACATGACCGAGGACGCTTGGGAAGCGGAGGACGTTGGGCAGATCGCCGCTGATGGGGCGGACTGGGCGGCAGAGTTTGCCGCTGAGCTAGAGGTTGAGCTTGAGGCCGCGAAGGTGGAACTCGAGCAGGCTCTCACAGAAGCACACGATGCGCTCGAAAAGGCAGGCCTGGCGCGCTCTGAGGCGGCGCAAGCTGTCGCTGACGCTGCGGCCGCTGCCGACGCTGCAGCACAGGCCGTGCAGGACGCTCTCGCGGCATCCCAGCTCGCTGAAGGCGCCGCGCCTTCATGGAACACGGCCGACCCGGTAGCGGCTGACGCGGCAGGAAAGCCTGTCGGCGCGATCTGGTACGTGCGCAACACTGCCGGCAACGTGATCCGCATGTGGGAGCTCACCGCTCTCGGCTGGATCGCGCGCCCGTTCGATGAGACAGTCATCCCGCAAGTCGCGATCGGGGCCGGCACGTACGGGTCTCTCGCGGGTGATCGTCTCGTGGCGAAGTCGATCACGGCAGCGCAGATCAAGGCGCTCGCGATCACCGCAGCAGAGCTCGCCACGAACTCGGTGACGGCGGTGAAGATCGCAGCGAACGCGGTCACTGCTGACAAGATTCTCGCTGGCGCGGTCACGACGGACAAGCTCATCGCGCTCGCTGTCACTGCTGAGAAGATCGCTACCGGTGCGATCATCGCTGACAAGATCGCTGCCGGCGCGATCACGACGGCAAAGCTCGCAGCGACTGCTATCGACGGTATGACGATCACCGGTGCGCTGATCCGAACTGCCGCTACTGGGCAGCGCATGGAGTTCAATGTTCACGGGTTGCGAGCAATTGCCTCGAATGGTGCTGTCACTGCAAGCATTTCGAGTGCTTCAGGAGGGATGCTGGTCTCTGGGCCACTGATCTCTCAAGGTACCGGCGTGTCGACTGTTCTTCGCCCCGAGCAAATCCAGATGTCTCAAGACGGAGTTGGAACAGACCGGCAGTCCACAGTCATCGGCCCAGGGTCGATCAGCGCAAACGTAGACAATTTCAACCGAACTGTCGGGCTGCATGCTTTCGGCGGCAACCCGCGTCTCACTCTCGGTCACTTTCCGGAGGGCTCAAGCTGGACGAATTTTGAGATCGCGCAACGAGTCGACAAGAGTACAAGGATTTGGTCTCCAGGCCGGATCGACGTGTGGGCAGACGAGGTAGAGGGAGTCGAGTTTTACGCGCCGGTCAAGTTCCTCGGCGACACCGACTGGCGCACTTTCACAATGTCTGGGTGGACAACCCAGATGGGTGCTCCCCCAAGTGTTCGCGTGAAGAACGGTGTCATCTATTTCCGTGGAGTCGTGTCGCACGCCACATTTGACGGCGGGTTCACCACAGTTGGCACGCTCCCAACTGGGATCCCCGCGCCTGTGGGATATGCGACGGCAACCATCACCACGAACTCGACGTTCGAAACCAAGATGCGTGTCACCGCGGATCGCCTCATCCAGATCTGGCGCAACGGAACGTCCGGAGCGTGGGTGTCACTCAACCCGATGTTCTACACGCCATAACGACAAGGAGTAATCGATGACGTATTTGATTCAGCACCAGATCTCCGAGGACGAGGCGCTGAGGAATCGCGTGACAGCGTGCGCCGCATTCGAAGGGGTCGAGAACCCTGCAGCGTGGGCGTTCGAACGCCGGTGGGAGTTGTCGGCGCAGCCAGGCTGGGCAGAGGCCTACCGCGAGTCGACTGCCGAGCTTCCCGGCGCTGACGAGTCAGCGGTGACAGACGCCATGATCCTTGACGGTGTGAAAGCTGTCTATTCTGCTGGGAACTGACGCGGCAGCCGCAGGCGTTCACGTGAATAGCGGAAGAAGGCGAGCTGCTTTTTGTAACGCAGAACTCCAAAGGCTTGCTCAGGGTGTTCGGCGTTGTCGAGAAGCGGTATGTAGTGCTCCCACAACATATCTGTCTCCGGCGGAACCCTTGGGGGCACTAGCCAAGTGTCGATGAACTCGCCGGGCCGGAGCTGTTCCGTGCTCCATGCCGACTCGGAATTGAGCGCCCAAGTTGGGTCAAAGTTCCAGGTGATGGATAGATCACGCGCGGTGGACTTCCCCTTGTTTGTCACTCTCATCGGCACGGACGTTCCCGAATTGTCATAGTCGCGGGTTACCTCGATGTGAATATCTGGCGCACTCAGAATGCCTGAGTTCCTGGTAGCCAACCACGCGATAAAGACTGAGGCCACCGATATCAAGATCGAGGCCAGAGTCACCCACAGCGGAGTAGGAGTATCTAGAAACGGCTGCGAAACATCTGCCTCTGGCACAAGCTGCCCATCAAAGAAGCGCATATTTCACATCATATTCGAGCACCGACACCGTCGGTGCTCTCCTCATTTAAGGAAGGAGCACGCATGGCAATCGTGCTATCGCACCCCATCCCTGGTGCGCCGCTCTCCGACGCCTTCGGCTGGCGTGACACTATCCCGGGCGTCATCGGTGCCGGCCTGCACAACGGGCAGGACTACAAGGCTGACACGGGTGACCTCATCCGTGCAGCGCAAGGCGGAACAGTCGTCTACAACGGCTGGGACCCGACCGGCGGCGGCTGGATGATCCGAATCAACCATGGCGGCGGATACCACACGCTCTACCTCCATATGCGCGAGCAGTCGCCCCTCGTGAGGGTCGGCCAGCAGGTCAGCGCCGGTGCCGGCATCGGCTACGTCGGATCCTCCGGCGCATCCACCGGGCCTCACCTGCATTTCATGCTGGAGAAGAACGGCACCTACGTCGACCCGGTGCCGCACATCAAGACACCGGCCAAACCAAACACCTCAAAGCCCGCATCCGGGCAGGAAGAAGACGAAGACATGATTTTCATTCGCAGGAACGACCAGGCCAAGGTCTACGCATGGTCACCACTCCGTGGCACGAAACGTCCCGTCGGAACGACCGAATGGAACGCGATCCGGCGGGCGTATGGCGCTGCGGGGCTGAAGCTGCCCCTCATAAACACGACCGCTGCCGAGACGAAGCACTTCGGGATCTAGCGCGTGAGCGACCCCCGAACCGCCCCTCAAGGCGTCGTAATCGGGCTGCCGGCGATCTATGCGCAAGTTCAAGAGACAGACGACAAGGTCGACCTGTTGACGAACAAGATTGGCGAGCTCGTCGCGGTGAACCGGCGCCTCGATTCACACTCGACGACGATCGCTGAGCATGACCAGCGCATCGACAAGCTCGAGATCGTTCAGGCGGTGTTGCAGGCGCAACAGAAACCTTCCACGCCGTGGCCGTCGATCGTTACCGCGGTCGCCGCAATTCTCAGTTCTCTCGTCACGATCGGCGCGCTCCTGGTTATGGGGTCGAAGATCGCGGCGGCGCTTAGTTAGGAGGCCGTTTTGGCTGAAGATTCGAAGTCTGTTCAGGTCACGGATGCGGTGGTGCGTACGACGCTGCTGCCGCTTGTTGTGACGCTCATTGTTGATGTTGTGCTCCGCACTACTGGCGTGGATCTTGGCGGGTATCAGACGCTTGTCGCTGCTGCTGCCGGTTACGTCGGTTACGCGGTCGTGCGGTTCCTTGAGGTGTATGTGTCCCCGAAGTGGGGGTACATTCTTGGCCTCAAGGTCGCGTCTGCGCCGACGTACAAGGGTCGCTACGCGGCCTAGAAACACAAATAGCCCCCGTGCTCACTCCCGTTATGGGAGTTGAGCACGGGGGCTATTTGTCGTTTATGCGGCGTTGACACCGTTTGGTGGCCCGACCCTGGTGCGGCCTGCGGCATTCACCCGCTCAAGATCCCACAACACCGAGGCATTCGCAGCCTCGAGTGTGTCGTGCTGGCTAATGACTCGCCGCTTGGATGGTTCGGGGTGCCATTGCTGGACGAAGAACAGGGGTACGTTGTCGCGGTTTGCGAGGCCGACGATCATTGCGACGGGTCGGTCTTTGGGGTAGCGCATGACGGCCCATAGGTTCGAATCGATTTGCACGTATGGCATGCGTTCGCGTTCGATGTCGTTGGTTTTGTCGGTGCGCGTCATGGCTTCCTCCGTTCGAAACTTTGTTCGAACAGTGTACGTCTGCACGCTGACATTCACGCCTGGTTGCGGAGCTCTTCTGCTTTCGCGTGGACGCGCGCACGGAGCTCGGCGATCTGCTCTGGTGTGCGTGCTTGGCTCAGTATTTGTGCGATGCGTGTCCGGGATAGGCCGACTTGTTCGCCTATTTGGGCGTGAGTGAGGCCTGCGCTCCGTAGCGCGAGGATACGTTCCCGGTCAGGCGATGGTTTGGACGTGCAGCATCTGCCAGCCATCGGGCACGAGAGCGTTGAGCTCGGGCATGGTTGCGGCCTCGATGACCTGTGTCTGGTCGCGCCGCTGATACGTGCCGGCCGCAGTGATGACGCCGCCAGTTTTACCCATCTTCACGGGCGCTTTCACGAGATCAAACCCTGTGGGTCGGTTCGCTTCGAGCTGCGCATGGACGTCCTCGAGCGACTCCCCCGACGCTTCAAGCTCGACGGTTTCAACAAGACGGATCGTGGCACGCAGCATGCCTCTGAGACTATCCCCTTCCCGCCACACTACCCATCTCGGTAAGGTGAGCGGCATGAGCTACTTCAAGTGCATCGGCTGCGGCGCAAAGGCAAACACCTTCGCAAACCCCGAAACGGGAGAAGTGGCCCCCGTTAACTGCCCGAATCCAAGATGCGAGAATTTTGACGCGTTCATAACTGGGGCAGAGAGCTTTATCTACGTCACCAACGTTTAGCTTCTCCTTGAGCGGCGGTACGCACATCAGGGGCGGTCACCGGGCGCGGCTTTCGAGCGTTGTCATGATCCCGTCAGCCTCTGAACGGAGCTCTCCGGCGTGCTCGTTCGCGAGTTCCACAAGGCGTTTCTGCTGGCTATGCGCGATTGGGCGGAACGCTTTCTCGCTGCTCGTTCCGTAGACCTCTCGGTGCCCAAATTCCTTCTGTCCCGCACCGATTTCCCTAGCAAGTTGAGCCAACGCGCTGGCTTCTCTCAAGAGTTGGTCGCGGCGGTGAACGGCGGCTACCACTTCATTCGCGTCCATCGTTCTCTCCTTCGTTTCGTCGGTACGCCTCAGCACGACGGCGTAGCCATTCCTCCGTTTCGTGGCCGTTACTACCCCAGTGCACCCGCCACTGATTCGCGGCGCAGGTCAGCGCTTCCTCCGCGGCTGCACGTTGAACCTCGGCAAGCCAACGATAGAATCTCGCGCGGAATTCCGGCTTGAACTCGTCAATTTTTGACCACAGGACTTCATGCAACACTTCTTCGGTCGTGTACTCGGTCATCCTTTCACCCCTTCCCAAATGCCGCGTGCGAGCGTTGATGCCGCACCGACACGGTTGCGTTTAGTCCATTCGTTTGCACACCGGTTGCTGCAGAACCGGCGCCGCTCATATCCGTGTTTCGATTCGCTCTTGCGGGGCTTCATGCGGTTCCCACAAAGCTCGCACCTCCGGCGAGCAGTATTCGGTAGCGGGCTCACGACTCCACCTCTTCCTCGAGTGTTTTGATGCTGTTCGTCGTTGACTGTTTCAACGCGAGTTCAGCAACGCACGCCCACGAGCAGGCATCGGCATTTTGGACGTCCTCGTTGTGTTCCAGGCTGATCACGACTGCGTCTTCGGCTTCTGGTGGTGCTGCGGTCACACTGAACCATCGGCGTGCGAACGGCTCACGAAAGTCTTTGCCACAGTTGTCGCAGCGCACGAACCGGCTCATCGCACTCCTCCTATCTGTGTGTGCGGGATGGTGTCGCGTTCGCCGGACATGAGTACGGTCACGCTCTTCTTGTTCCAGCGGACGACTTCGAACCATGCGCCGTTGAGTGTCCATTGGACTTCGGTTTTGTCGCCGTGGATGGCTTTCAGGTCGATGGTGGCGTGCGTGTTTTCGCGTGCGGCTTTCTCGGCTGCGAGGCGCGGTGCTGCTTGGGCTCGCCGCAGTTTCGCTTCGGCAGAGTCCAGGTTTCGTTGGAGCTCTGCCCGCTGGCGTGCGAGACCATCGATGCCGGTCTTGCCGTTCCGTGCCCGCAACGGAAGGTTCAGCATGCCGTGGTCGAAGTCGTTCACGCTGTGGCGTTCGTCCCAGGCTTCGAGCTTCGCCCGCGCTGCAACTACTCGGGCTTCAAGATGCGCGCTCACTGCTGACCACCCCGCAGCCATTCGCCACGGCGCTCGACTGCGAACTTAGCCAGCTCTTCGCCACTGACGTACACCCTCGCGAACCCGGCGAGCGCGCCGTGTAATACCTCTGCAAGCTTCGCTTCGTCCACCTGCATCGGAACAGGCGGCCTGCCAAACAGGAATTCATCCCCCTCGCCCTCGGCAGTAAATGAGGGCGGCCCTCCTGTCCTCGAACCAAAAGCACGGTTTAGGTCTTCTATCGTCATCGGCGGTTCCTGTGGTGCGGCACCGGCAGCAGCAAACATCCGCACGATCTCGGCGGCAGCTTCGGCCTTCCGCTCCCGCAGATGGGCGCGCTGTTCTTCCGAAAACGCGTGATACCCCATGCGCGGATCATCCGCCTTCGGGTTGGTCTCTCGGCACTGATAGTAGGCGAGAGTGTCAGCTATGCGCTCCACCAGATCATCCCTGCGAGGTGCGACACCAGCAGCAGCCGCGAGAGCACGCGCTATTCGAGCCCGGTACTCGTCACGCAGCGGTTGCAGCTCGTCGAAGATCTCAAAGTCTGTGTTCGGGTACGCTGCGCGAACGGCAGCTTCGATCCGTTCAGGTGTTGGGTTAGCCATCGTCTCTCTCCTCACGTTGCTTCTTGCCGAGCGCCACCGCCTCCATGTAACGCTTAAAACTCAATCTCGACTCCGCATAGACCCTCGCGGCCTGTAATCCTTCACCGGCCCTGGTGTAGCTGACGACCAGGGCGAACGCCGTCTTTGGGGAACGCCCCTTTGCGACGCTCATGCGGCCTCTCCCTCTACCGGGAGCTCAGCGCCCACGTCTTGCAGCCAGCCCGTGAGCTGGTCGCGCACGTGCGTAGCCATCTCGACGGTCAAGTGACCTCGATTGTCACCAGCGCCGATCCACACACACGGTTCGGTTGCGAGTGACGATTCCTGGATAGAGAACTTCTCTCCCTATAAGTCGGTGAAGCCCCCGTAGATCCCGAACCCACGCGAGGTGTGGTCGATTGCGTGTGTCGCATGTTTTTCGTTGGTCTCCATCAGAGATCCTTTCCAGACGCGTGAACGCCCATAGATTTGAGTGCCGCGACCGCCTGCTGAGTCACCACACCATTGCCGAGCATCTTGAGCTGCTGAGTACGCGACAGCCCGAGCACGGGGTCAGTCACCCAGCCTTCGGGGAGGCCCATCATCCAGGCCACGAAAGCTGCTGACAGTCTCCGGCCACCCTTCGGCCCCTCCTCGGTGGGGTCAGGCGCAGGGCGACCAAGCACGGTTTCCAGCGTTCGATAGCTGCCGTGTATGGCCCCCACGTCCCGGGTTCTGGTTCGAGGATGTCCTCGCGAAGGTTTCCCATCGACTGCCGCCGTGACGCGTCTGGGCCTTCACCGCGCCGCAGTTGTCGTTCACGTGCTTCGCCAGTTCGCGCTGGGAGATGCTCCATCGTGTTCGGAGTCGGCAGCAGCTTCGGCATGGTGTGAACCATCCGAGTCATCAGGTGCGTGCTCTTCTCTGGCGGCCTACCTGACGTGCGTGGCATCCCGAAGTCAGCGTCGCCAGCCTTTGGAGTTGGAAGCAGCGAGATAGTCGTTCGCAGATCGCCACCACCGTCACCGTGCAGGCCTATGCCGTTGGCTTCATTCGAGCGCGGTGTCGGAAGAAGCTTTCCGCCAGTTTCGAGTAGCCCGTTCTCCACGATGATCGCGAGATCCGTGACAACCTCACGGCCGGGTTTCTTGCGCAGGTGATCGTCAGGCGAGTTGCCCGACGGCTGCGCCACCGGTGGCGGTAGGAGTTTCCCGCCGAGTTGCGAGAACAAAGACCCGGAAGCGTCCATGGGGTGCGCCAACATCGGAAGCTCGTACGCCACTCCATCGACAGTCATACCCGAGATCGGTAAGGTCTCCGAGTACACGTCCGAGCGCTGTGAGATTACGTCTACTTGGTCCGCCTCCCACACATCCCTGGCACTGTTCCATCCAGCAATCCGGCGCATGTTTGTCCTCCTCGCTTGTTGCGGTGGCTGAGTACGCGCCTCGCACGTTTTCCCAGACCACGTATTTCGGTTTGAGTTGCGCGATTGCTTCGCGCATGTTGACCCACAGGTTTGAGCGGGTGCCGTCGGTCATGCCTGCACGCCGGCCGGCGGCGGATAGGTCTTGGCATGGTGAGCCGCCGTCGATGATGTCCACGGGCGGCACTTGTGACCAGTCGACCTTGGTGATGTCGCCAAGGTTGGGCACGCCAGGCCAGTGGTGTTCGAGCACCTTGCTGGGTGCGCCTTCGAACTCGCAATGCCACGCGATTTCCGCTTCAAAGACCTGCTCGACTGCGAGCGAGAGGCCACCGTAGCCAGAGAAAAGTGAACCGGCTTTGAGCTTCACGCTCGCCTCCTAACGTCGTGAGGGGCCAACCTCTCGGCCGGCCCCTCGAAACAGAAAGCGCCCCACCGGTGGGTGGAGCGCGGATGATGGGTAGCAGGTCAGAACGGCCCGTCAGGAACGACTCGCGGCCCCGGCGAAGCGTTGGCGAGCTTCACGACAAGGGCCGGGTAGGCGGGCTCGCAACCAATCTGGGCCGCGTTCTGTGCGTGTGCCGCGAGAGCTTCCGCTTCTTCGGCGAGCACGATCGCGTGATCGAACGCCGGCACGAGGGTGTCCCACGCGAGTGCGCGGGCTTCGGTGAGCCGTTTGATGGTGTCGCTCATCAGAATGGCTGACTCTCCTCGGGCCCGAAGTTGCCGAAGCCGCCAGGATCGCTTGTAGCGCCCCCAGAACTCCCGGGTGGTGTTGTTGCCCACCCTGACTGTCCTGCGCCGCCCTGGGCCTGCTGTGCGCCTCCCCCGCCGCTCTTTCGGGAGACTTGAGCGGTAGCCCATCGGAGGTCAGGGCCGAACGCCTCAATTTCATCGAGTTCGATCACTTGCCGGTCAGCGCCCTGGTTGTCCTTGTAGGAACGGTACTTGAGCTTCCCTGTCGCGGTAATTCGGGTGCCCTTGCTGATTGACTGTGCAGCGTTGTCGGCGTAGTCGCCGAAGAGCTTCACGGTGACGAACATCGTCTCGCCGTCTTTGAAGTCGCCCGTCTGCCGGTCGCGTTCGCGAGGTGTCGACGCGACGCGGACTTGGCACCAGGGTTTCCCGGCCTGCGAGATCCTCGGTTCGATTTCTGAGACTACGTTCCCGATGATCGTGCTGATGGTTGTCATGCGTTCTCCTTCTCGAGTCGTGCTGCGATTTCTTTGATGCGGTCGGGATGGAATCCTGACCACATGTCGTCTGCGCTGTCGCCGACAGTGACGACTGGCGCGGCAAGGAACCCAAGCTCCTTAACTGCGGCGAGGTTGCCGGGCTCGGTGATGTCCTCAAGCACGTACGGCACTTCGAAGGCGTCGAGCAGGGTCTTCGTCATGGTGCATTGCACACAGTTCGGTTTCGAGTAGACGCGAACGGTTGTCATTCAGTGGCCTTTCTTTCGTGTTGTGTGTCGCGCCCACCCAAAGCAGGCGACAAGGTTTACGAGCGCTACCACCGCGATGGTGAGGGGTAGCGGGAGTGGGATGGGTGCGCCGGCGGAATGCGCGATGACCAACGCAACAATGGCGACAAACCCAGCCCCGGAAACAGTGAAGGCCACGACAGCTGCTGCTTTCGTGGCCTCACGCTCGCGCGGGGTTATGTGAAGGGTCATGTTTCTTCTCCTGCCTCCATCACGAGCACCCGCACCCCGACCGGGTTAGAGTCGCTCGCATACCGCTTGTGAATGAACTGCGAAACGATCCGGGAATCATCCGCGAGTAGTCCGCCGTCCGTCATGCCGTCCCCGAGAGCTCGCATGAGCTTGTCGAGGTCGGGCTTCACGCCAGGCAGGCTGAACTTTGGCCGCAGCGGTCGCGGCATGTAGAACACCGCCGCAACAAACACCGGCCCAGTGAACGTGTGCCCAATGTCAGAAGCCGCGGCAACCTTCAGGCGCCACGGCTTCAACACATCTTTGTTGTCATCTACGAGGACCGCCCGTTTCCCTACAACGAACCCCTTCTTGGATCCTTGCGGGACGGGCACACCGTCCACACAAAACGTGATCGACGTCATGCGACCTCCAACACTCGAGCAACGTCGTATCGACTCATCCGCGGGTTCGCTTTCAACCCGGCCTTGCGCCGCACATCAGCGACGTAGCCGCGCGTCCGATCCAACTCCACAGCGATCGCACCATCATCAACACCGGCCCGCACGAGCTCCACGATGCGCGCCCGAGTCGCCTCCGTCGCGGTCGGTGTCTTCACGACAGGTTTCGTGAACGCCTGCTTAATCACCTCGCCAGGGCTGATGCCCTCCGTTTCGGCTCGCTTCCAGATTTCCCACACGAGCGGGCCCGGGAGCTTCACCGAGATCTCTTGACTCATGTCGTGTCCTCTCTTCGTTCGTCGCACCCGAGACAGGTGCCATCGTCAAACCAGTCATGGACGTGCTCACGGGGTTCGGGAGCTGCGTCTTGGCCTGCAGCCCACTTCTCAAATGCCTCGCCAGCAACCTTGCAGCCGCGGCACGGCTGATCTGTTCCTGCTGGATGACGACTGCAATAAAGCGAGGGGGCTGCAAGCGCCCCACCTTCTTGAAGGTGGGTAGCTGTAGTAGTAGAAGTAGCTGTAGTAGTAGTGCGACCCATCGACCCACCCTCAACCGATGGGTCAACCGATGGGTCATTCTTCACATCAACCCCGGAAAAACTAAGGATCGTTTCGAGGTGCCGCTCAGACTTCCACCCTGGCAAACCAGGCTGCTCGATCTTCAGCTTCTGCACCTCAAACGCGATCACCGCCCGGATCCGCTCAGATGCGACACCCGTCCAATCGTTCGCCATCGTCACAGCCATGTTCGGCTGCTTCATCACACCGTCGTGCTTCACATACGAACGCACCGCAACTTCCTCGGTGTCTTCGTCCACGACGATGAAATACCCGGCAATGAGTTCGGTCGCCATCGCTTCTACATCTGCGGCGCTAATCCCTGTCGCCATCGCAGCAAGGCGTTTCGGGCGCCAGTCACAAACACCGGCACGGTTCGTTTTCGGGTGAGTCAACAGCAGCTTGTACAACCATTGGGCCTGCATCGACAGAGCTCGCCAGTCGCCATCGCCCCACATGTCGAGCCTGATGTTTGCATGCTCACGCGCCAACGTCATCCTCCTTTCCGGACTTCATGAACGTCACCCAGTGCGTGTTCATCTGTTTGCCTGACTTGTGCCCGATCAACGGTTTTTCGTCAGTCAAAGCGAGTACTTGCGATACCGGGATCTGTGTTTCATTCCATTTGAAGATCAACACCCCATACGGCTCGAGCACACGGAAACACTCAGCGAACCCAGCACGGAGATCGTCACGCCATTGCGGGCCGAGCCGACCGTACTTCTTCCCCATCCACGCTTTCTCCCCCACGTTTGAGAGGTGCGGCGGATCGAACACGACAACCTTGAAGGCGCCGTCATCGAACGGCAGATGTCTGAAGTCCATAACGACATCCGGCGTGATCGACAGGGCACGGCCGTCGCACAAGACGTGCTCTTCTGACCGAATGTCGCCGAACAGCACGCGCTCGTCTTCACGGTCGAAGTAGAACATCCTCGAACCGGACGCGGGATCGAGCACAGGCTTCACGGTTCCTCCTTCCTTTCGATTGATGCGAGCATCCCCGCCTCCACAAGCTCGCCCCACCCCTGCTCACGGGCATGCACCCCGATAGCGTCAAGCCAGCCCGCCTCAAGATGACGGCCACCAGACTCTTGGGCTTCGTCAGCGAACCGGCACAGCTCGGCAGTTGTGAACGCCCTCGCAGCGGTGAGGACAAGCCGCCACGGCATGAACGAATGATCACAAGCCATCGCGACCTCCTCTCAAAACATCGCCGGCGTCAACGGCTTCGACAGACGCTTCAGGATCAGCGGTATATGTTTGCCGTCCTCGTCGAGCTCGGCCCCAATAACAGAGAAACCCTCGAGCACTGCTGCTTCGAGGGTTGTGCCGGATCCCGCGAACGGCTCAAGCACGGTGCCGCCGGGCGGGGTGACGAGCTTCACGAGGTACCGCATCAGCGTGAGCGGCTTCACCGTAGAATGCTGGTCGCCATCCACCACAGGGCGTTCGTCACGGCCGGCCTTGGCCACGTAGAAGAACCGTGAAGCGCCCCCACTGTCCGCGTACGTGTCGCCCGCAGTGATGTTGCGCTGGTCGGCACCATAGATCGTTCCGCCCTTGCGCGGTTTTCGCTCAGTGCGAGCCTTCATGAGACCCGAGGTGAGCACACCTGACTGTTCATCGAGCGCGGCCGCCTGCGACTCATCGAGCAACACGTTCGACGGGAACCTGCCTGTCACGGCTGAGGCCACTCCGACCGACTTTGTAACGTTCTCTCGGTACCCTGCGGAGACACGCGATACCCGCTGCAGAGACGATACGCCGCCAGCGCTATTAACGCGTTTCTCATCCCCGATGCGGCTGGCGTCGATGTTGATCGCACCAGTGCCATGCCTGAGCACGTTCGCCGCGACCGTGCCTTCAAGTGGCTTACGGGCGAATACGATCGGCTCAAACGCTGGCTTGAGTGCGGTTCCCCAGCCGTCCCATTGTCGGGCCTCTTCAGAGGCCGGGGCTGTGATGTCGCCGCCTTCGCCAGCAGTTGTAAGGCCAGCAACTCCCTGACGAATGCCGCGCCTATATTTCCCTTTGACTACGCGCTCAGTCTCTTCTCGTTCGATAAGGGGCAGCCATTCGTCGGAAAGCCCAAGCACCGGCGCCAAAACACTCCACTGCTCGGCAGTCGGGACGTTGTTTCCCTTCTCCCAATTGACGGATGCTCCGCCATGGTTCACTGTCTTAAAGAAACCTCCAATGGCGCAAACGTCAGCGTGAGTCATGCCAAGGGCGCGTCGTCGGCTTGCATAATGCTCAGCAAAGCCATCAAACATTCCTACACGTGGCGCTATTGCGTCAATTGCTTTCCCCACGTTCAATGACTTCGGGAACCCAGACCCGTATAACCATGCTAACGAGTCACGAATCTCAAACCCAGCGTCCTCGATCGCGACAGCAACACGGTGCCAAGTGCGTGTCCCACCGAACGCGAGCAGATGCCCGCCCGGTTTCAACACGCGAAGCGCCTGCGCCCACACCTCTGCATCGAACGCGATTCCCGATGAATCCCATCCCTTGCCCATGAAACCGAGCTCGTAAGGCGGGTCCGTCACAATCGAATCGACCGAGCTGTCTGGGAGGCTGGACATTACTTCACGGCAGTCTCCCCGCCACAGTTGCACCTCGTGGGTGTCCATTGCTTTCTCAATCACTGTGTTCCTCCTCTCCTGCCATGAGTGCTCGTGCTTGTTCCTCGGTGATTGGTTTCCACCAGGCGCCGTTGACGGGTGTGTCGTAGTAGAGCACCTAGCCGACGCCGTGCCGCTTCGCGGGCCACTCGGCAGGGGCAGCCCACCTGGGTACAGAAAACCCCGCCTGAATCGCTTTGGCGGGGTTCCCTGTCTTCCAGGGGTGGCAGCCGCACCCGAACGCTGAACCAAGGAGCTGCAAGTTCGCGGGCGTCGTATTCCATGCGTCCCGGTTCTGCCGATGGTCTCGGTCACACAATCCCCAGAAGCCGCACCTCTGGCATTGACCAAACCCAGACCCAGTGCCATAGTCGCGATCTGTCGCTGCGGCGTACGCTTCCCGCTCTTGCTTGACGCTGAGCTTCGGACGCTTCTGTGTCGGCGGCCTACTCACGGAGCCCCAACGCCTCACGGATCTCAGGACGAACGTGCAAGCCCGCGAACTCGTCAAACGGCTCCGCATTGTTGTAGCCGTAGATCGCATCTAGCGGTTCCGCAGCCTGCCACCCGTTGCCATCCAGAGCCTGCGAAAGTGTGATCAGGTTGGCGATGCGCTGCTGCTCCACCAGGGCGAGTACGGCATGAGCAATCGCCGCATTCGACGCATCCGTTGCGAAGTTCCGTCCGTCCCCCGAACCACGCAACGCCTCTCGCGCTTCTGCCGCGTGGTCGATTCGTTCGGTCATGATTCCTCCATTGGTTTGTGCCTGCACGCGCAGGTAGACGAAAGGCCCGGCGCTGGAGTAATCCAGCCCGAGCCATGACAGGCGCCGCAACTAATGAGCGGCTCGTATTTGGCTTCACCCATCAACAGGTGCCGCTTCGGTGTAGACGGCCTGGGCGGTCGCGTGTTTGTCGAGCCCAAGGGAACGCCACAGCCAGTCGATGCCCTTTGTGTCGAAATCCTCGATATCCATCCGCTCAGGCAGCTTGTGCAGCACCGACCGTGCTCCGGTCAGTGTCGCCCGACCGCGGGAAGGCATCTCGATGATCGCGTCCACGTCGTAGGCGAGGTTGCGTTGCCCTTTCACTTTGTCTTCCTTCACAGGAGTGGGCTGACCTCGATCGTTCATGACAGTGGTCGTGTCCATCCGGGCCGTGATAATCACCGGCCCATTGTGGGACCGCAGCGTGCGCAGTAACGCGTTCCACTCCCCCGTCACGTGGTTCCACAGGTCCATACCAACGATGGGTTCCTGCGTGTTCTTGTTGATGGATCCCCGCTGACGGGCCATCCACGTGGCTTTGTCCCGCAACGTGTCCCAAATGACGGTGCCAGAGTCCACAATGATGAGGTTCGGTTTCCCGTCCTCCTGAGGCTGCGCGACCGCAGCGCGTGCGAATGCTTGCAGCCCGGACAGGGTGCCGTCGTACTCCACGATCTCGAACCGTGCGCCGGGGATCGCTCCGTACTCGTCGGGGTCTTTCTCCCCGAATCCGAGCCACAGTGTGCGCCCAATGAGGGCCGAGCTTGACGCGAGCGCCGCATGGTAGCTCTTCCCCGTCTTCTCCCGGCCAGCGAGCAGGATAACCGGCCACGACGGCAGACCAGACGGCTTCCTTGTCGCTAGCGCCGGCGGAGGGCCAGGCTTCGCAGCCTTCTTGACTGTCTGCACAGGGTTCTCCTGGGCCTGGTTGTTCAAAATGTCACTCATCGTGCTGCATCCATTTCTTCGTTCAATTCGTCTTCGTAGCTGTTGACTACCCACGGCGGCGGCGATGCCGTTTTCACGCCAGGCGGGTAGCCAGGCCACACCCCGGACTCGGAGCACTCAAGGAAACGACGCCGCGCCCCTCGCGCCCGTTCCATGCCCATCTCTTTCCAGTACTCATCGAGTTGGATCACGTTCACGTTGAACGGTGGCACGTTCGCAACGACGATGAACATCATGTCCTTGACGTAGTCGAGGCCAATGATGCTTGCGAGGTCGAGATAGTGCCCCCATTGCACGTCGTAGCTGCGATCGTCAATCGCTCGTGTGAAGCCCTTCAGTGAGGAGTTCTGCGCGGTCTTCAAGTCGAGGGCGATCGGGTGCGCATGTGGCAGGAAATCAAAACGTCCCCGCAACCGGAGACCGGTCTCAGGGCATGTCCCGAACATTGAAGCTTCAGCGTTTCCTGGCTGAGCAAGAGCTGGCCCACAATCTGGGTGCAGCCGCACATTGTCTGCCATGACTGTGATCGCTTCCTTCTCGGCGTCGCTGACAACAATCAGGCCGGCAGCCTCCTGCGCGGCTTCCCATTCCTGGGCTTCCTTGCCGGTAGACCGGCGACCGCTCGGAGTGAGCAGGTCTTCGGGCCACAGTGCCGTGATGTCGCGACCCTCAAGCACCAAAGCATGCGTTGCCGTGCCGATGTCCATCGCCTTGCTGCGCTTAGCGTGACCCTTGTTGTACTCCCAGTCGTAGTGCGCGGCGGATTCGCGAATAGTCTTCGCTGCTGATGAAGAGAACTCAGCAGTGCGGAACCGTTCGTACTCCCCTTGCCCGTGGTATTCGTCTTCGCTCATGCCAAGCACGAGCCCGTCACGTTTCATCGGTTCAGTCATTGAATGCGCGCTCCTCTCTCATCTGGTCGCCCTCGTAGTCGTTCTCGGCAGGCCACCAATGCTCATGCTCAGAGACAGGCAGGTCGGCCTCGAGGTCTGGCTCCGCGTACGGGATCACCTGCGATGGTCGCTCTCGTGCAGCCCACCCGCATTTGCAGTCGGGGTGATGCCCGAACGGGTTGTTCGACTGTGGGCATTTCGTCTTGTGTGACGGCGGCGGCGCACCGTACAGGCCGGCACCGTGTTTACCTTCGGTTGAGATTGCGTCTTCAGCGGTCATGCCCGCCTCCTAAAAGTGAATGGAGGACTGTCTTTGTCCTCGAAATGAGAAGCCGCCCACGTGCTTGCTTGTTTTCGAGCAGCAGGTAGGCGGCAATAATCGGGATAAGCCACAACGTTTCCGGTGGCGCATAGTCAGGCAAGGTCGATCTCCATCCCGTCAGCGACGCTCAGCAGCACCGCTCCAGCGAACGCCTCGACCGTGTCGTACTGCAGGCGCCGCTCCACCGTCGCGAGTACCTGCTCAGCTACCCGATCGTTGTCGAGCTCTGCGACCTTCCCGACCAGCCGGGCAACATTCGTCATCATGATGTCCATGTGTGCACTTCCTTTCAATACGTGTTGGTCCTCTTGGCGGGTGTCGATCCCGCATCGCAGCCGAATGGTTGCTGGCGTCCACGTGCGCCCCACTTCTAGATCGGTGGAGTGTTGGCTGCGACCACGCTGGCGCAAGAGGGTGTTGTGCGGGCGGTGCCGGTCAGAGTCGTTCCGTCCCTGACCGGCTTGTCTAGGCGATCCCGCATACGCAGGCATTCCCGTCAGCAGCCACCCGACCGCTCGCCCCAATGGGGTCTTTCGTGCCGCCGCCAGGTACTACGCCTGGACAACCGATGGATAGGCTCGGCGGCTGCGAGCTAGCGAGCAGCAGCTGCAGCGCGCTCCCACCGCTGAGCGGCCAGCCGCGTGACGAATGCCATCCAGGCCATAAGCGCGGCCAGAAGAAGATTGACGATGCCGACGCGCCCCGTCGCATACAGGCCAATTCCTGCGATGAGGTTCAACCCGACCATCACGATGTTGAACCACATCATCCTCCGAGCACTCTTCGCTTCCCTGCGGCAACGCTGCAGAAACTCTGTCATGACATACCTTCTTCCTTGTTGTGACGTTCTGTCGTGGCGGGCGAGGGATCGAACCTCGCGTGTGACCGGGTAACCCAGACATCACACGGCACCAAGCACCGCCTATTTCGCTGCCGGGACATACCGGCCAGACTTTCCATCCCCGCACCCCTACAGCGCCACCACGCACTGATCAGAAGGGTCTAGGTCTTATGAAGCACTCGTCTCTCTGGGACCGGGGCCGGGTGGCCATCGGAATTCGAGCGAGCTATGTAGATGTGAGCCGTTAGGCCGTGCCCGTGACCGATCTGCGAGCGCATCACGAGCTGATTTTGGGTATGCAGCAGCTCAGCCAGGGTCGAAACCGAGGCACGAACTAGGAATTAGCTAGAGTTTGGGAATGGACGTTTGGTACTGGGTTGAACGGTTTCTTTTGGACCCGAAGTGGGCGGGAGTCCAAGGGATTCTCGCGATCATCGCGCTCACCGCTGTAGGAATTGCCGCGGCCGACCTCACCATTCGAATTCGAACAAGGCGAATGAACGCAGTGAGCTTTTCGTACGAGAACAAACCAAGCCTGCAGTTCAAACATGCTCCAGACACCCTCATAGAATGCACAGTCACCGTACGCCCTATGGGAACGAGCATCTGGTATGAGCCCGAGTGGCAGGTATTCGGCGTGGAACACTCTCTTCCTGAAGACGAGCTCCGGCCAATAATGACCCCACTAGACTCAGCGACAATCACTCTGTCCATTCCCTTCGATGAACTTGAGTCTGCATGGGTAGGAATCGCATGGGTCGAGCCTCGAATATCTGGAGCTCGGTCACGTGGCGCCCGGATGGCGCTGAAGGACCCTCGCTATCAACGATGGGAGATCTACCGATGGTGGTGGTGGCCTCGGAAGCGCGCAGGGCGGTGGGTCGAACCCCACAACAGGGCCGAAAGATTGCTGCTCCCACCAGCCGACTGAGCCAACTCATGCCGACACCGCCTCACGCTTGGCAAGCTCCGCACTAAGCCGCTCAATTCGCCGACGCAACCGCTCAGTGTCCGTGAGAAACTCGACCGGCTCAGACCTGACAACCTCGAACGCGAGCCCAGAACGACGCCCAGCATCCACCGCCGACGAACGCGACAGATAACCCGTCTGACGGCCAAGGATCATGCCTGCCGGCTCCTCGTACACATGAGGCGACTCTTCCCCAAAGTCGTCCCACTCGTACTCCGTCACAGTGAACGGCTCAGTCGATACGGCACGGTACAGGTAGGTGGTCATGCTGCGAGCTCCTTGCTCTCGGAACGGTTCGCGGTGAAGCCGCGCTTGGTCATGTACTCGACAAGAGCGAGCTCTGGGGCTCCCGGCCTGACTCGGGTTTCTTCCCGGCGCACCTTGTCGCGGTCGAGCTTCGAATGCAGGTAGAAGAACGGCTTACCCGTGTACGTAGGGCGACGATGGTTCTTGCCGTCCTTGGGTCGCTGGGTGCGCTCGTCCCACCGCTTGCCACGCTCATCAAGAAGCAGCCCGCGATCGTAAAAGAACTCGTTCACCTCACGCTCCCCATGCTCGGAGAAGTACTTCTTGTGGAAGTCGCGCACGGTGAGCCCGTCGTTGAGCTCGATGTGTTCTTGGAACTGTTCAGCCTCAACAGCACGCTGCTCGGCTGCCACTCGTGCGTCTTCCGCCTCAATGACCATCAGTGCGAGGGCGCGGCGGTCTAGCTCCACGGGTGTCTGCCGTGCCCGTTTCTCGACTTCGATGAAGTAGTCGCGGATCTGCCGGCCTCGCTCGGTGCGCTGCACCATACCGATGTGCTTGGCCATATCGAGAGTGAGCGCGTGGTCAGTGCGAGCGACGGTCCCACGCCCTTCTCGGGCAACCTCCCCCGAAATGGGGAGGTAGTCCACGCCCTCGGCGAAGCCGTACTCGACCATCTTCTTGAACCAAGTCGTGTAGTCGCGACCGAGTTCTAGGAATTCGTGGAGCTCGCGCCCACTGACGGCCTGTTTGCCGCCATGTTCACGGATCGGAACGAGCTCCGCCGTGTTAGCCTGTACCTCAGACATGATTCTCTCCCTAGAGGTTTGTGTCCTGGCCCGGTGTTGCTGCACCGGGCTTTCTGTTTTCCAGCCACGCCTCGACGTCGCTGCCGTAGTAGCGGTAGAAGCGCGTGCCTTTGGGGTTCTGGTAATCAGGGCCTTCTCCTGCGACGCGCCACCTCTCCAAAGTCCTCACTGTCACATCGAGCTCCTTGCCGAGCTGCGCGGGTGACATGACTGCCGGCAGGTGACGAGCCGCAACGTCACGGTCTGGATCTTGGGCGCGCACATCAGCAAGGGCAATGACTTGGGCGCTCATGCCGCCATCTCCATCGATGGCACAAACGACCTTGGAGTAAACGCCGAAGGCTTCGTTGATAGTGCGCCAGCGACGCGGTAGAGCTCCTCGAAGTTGAAGCCAACCAGGGCGTCAAGCTTTCGGCGAAGGGTGGTGAGAGGAATGCCTGATGCTACCGACAATGATGCCCGCGACATCTCGGCTTTCCCCATTTCTGCTAGGACGAGGCGTGCAACCTCTTGGTTAAGTTCTGTAGCCATACGGCTAGATTACAGCGCTGTAATTCGATCCGCAAGCGAGAAATCGGCCTGATTTGGCTTTCTTTTGTAGCCATTGTGGGTATAGGCTTAGCCACATGGCTACCAAGAATGAAGCAGAGGCTTTCGCTCAGACTGTCGCAGCGCAGGTGCGCGCTGAGATCGGTGCACGCGACTCCTCCGTCGCCGCAATCTCACGTGCGACCGGCATCAACCGGGAAACGCTTGACCGCTGGGTCAAG
The DNA here is from genome assembly GCF_043080205.1 of Leucobacter sp. NPDC015123. Classification (NCBI taxonomy): domain Bacteria; kingdom Bacillati; phylum Actinomycetota; class Actinomycetes; order Micrococcales; family Microbacteriaceae; genus Leucobacter; species Leucobacter sp. NPDC015123. Next base: position 228,911 of record NZ_JBIBVH010000002.1, read on the forward strand.
GGAGAGCGCCAGTTCAACGTTGCTAACCTCTTCCGCGTCGCCGACGCGCTTGGTATGGATACCCACCTGCTCATCAAGCGAGCTGAGGAGCGGTTCACGGAAGAGAACACATCTTCCAAGCTTGCGCAGACCGAAGCAGCGATCATTGTCGGACGCTTCGGACAGAATGCTGCCAGTGAGAACGACGACGACATTCCAGAGAATGTCGAGGAAGCATGGGCAGGCAAGTTTGCTGCTCACCCGAAGGGCAACGAGCCCGAGGACCACACCCCCTAACTGAAGAGCCACCCGCGGCCCCAGGCGCCCTCTACGCCTGGGGGTGACTCAGTGCACCCAATTCCCGATTGGAGACACCTTGTTTAACCCCGCTTTCGACCCCCTTGAACGACTCGCAGAACTCAACGTGAGAGTTGTGCGCCGGCCGCTCAAGAACCACGATGCTCTATGGTTTCCAAGCCACCGCGTCGTGGTCGTGGACCTTGACCTGAGCCCCGCACGGTTGCGGGCAGTGCTAACACACGAATACATCCACGTCGTCTACAACGACCCAGAAGGCCATCATCCTCGCAACGAGGCAAGGGCCAATCTGATCTCGGCGATGATTCTCATCGACCCAGCTCAGTGGGCAGCACTCACCCCGATCTATACCGACTACGACCACATCTGCCTTGAGCTCGGAATCACACGAGAGCAGTTCGTGGCCTACTACCAACACAACTTGAGGAAGGCAGCCTAATGGCCAAAGCATGGGTCACCGACCGGTGGGTTAAAGATGCCACTGTGACGATGCCTGACGGCACGACTCAGAAGATCAGCCCAACGCCAGCGCAGCTTAAGTCACTCAAAACGCTGCCTGAACACTTCCGCCGTTCACGCTTCGGCGTCGGGTCGCGTTGGGCAACTACGTGGCTCGAGCCACAGCTTGACGGCAAGACGGCGCAGCGTTCGAAGGACTTTAAACGCCGCAGCGAAGCAGAAGCCCTCAAAGCAGAACTCGAAGACGACATTCGTACTGGAAGGTACATCGACCCATCGCAACGTGACCGCCCGTTCTCGGAGCTCGCAGAGGCATGGCTGCAGTCAAAGAACCGGATCAAGGACGCCACATACCGGCGATACAGAAACGACCTCGACAACTATGTGCTTCCCCGTTGGGGCACAGTCCCTGTCGGGTCGATCAGGCGCGATGAAGTCGACGCGTGGGTACAGGCTCTCCGGGAGGGGACAGCGCCGTTCAAGTTCTCTGACAGTAAGCACGTGAACAAGGACAAGCGCAAGGCTCGGCCGCTCTCCGCGTCGTCCATCAAATCGATCGTGGGCGTCACTTTCAGCTCACCAATGAGATACGCGGTGCAACACGGCTGGATAGGTAGAAACCCAGCACATGGGGTCGAGCTCCCTCTACAAGAGAAGACAGACGGCGACCTCCCCACTCTCACGTACGCGCAGGTAGAGCAACTCGCGGCGAAGGCTTTCGAGCTTACGGGCCGTATAGACGACAAAGTCCTCATCCATCTGCTCTGTTATGCCGGTCCTCGAATCGGGGAAGCCACAGCACTGCAGGTGCGGGACATCGACTTCGCTGGGCGCCGGGCGCGAATCAACCGCACGTGGACATTCGACCGTGCAGGAAAGAGGAAACTCGGCCCACCGAAGACGTGGGAGCGGCGCTGGATCCCACTCCCTGAGTTCCTCATTGATGAGCTCAAGAAGCTCTGCGCCGGGAGAGATCCTGAGTCCTTCGTTTTCACTTCGAAGGAAGCTGCGCACATCCAAGACCGCAACTGGTACAACCGAGTGTGGATGGTAGTGCGGAAGGATACGCCCGCTGCCGGGATGAGCGCTCACGACATGAGGCATGTCTCGGCGACGCTGTCGATCGCTGCTGGCGCTGACGTGAAGCTCGTTCAGCAGATGCTCGGGCACAAGGATGCGAACGAGACCCTGAACACGTACGCGCATCTGTGGCCGTCGAAGGTTGGTGAGGTTATTTCGCTTGTTGAGGTTCGCCGCGCCAAGGCGATGGCTGAAGCGGCGTAGTTTCCCATGTTGGCCAAATGTTGGCCACGGGCCTCCAAAAGGCCACAAACGCAAAACACCCGGCCAAGAAACTAGTCTTGACCGGGTGTTTATCTTGATGCGTTGTGCCCCCAGTAGGGATCGAACCTACGACCTGCGGATTAAAAGTCCGTAGCTCTACCGCTGAGCTATAGGGGCCAACTCAAGTAGCTTAGCGGATTCGCGCGGCAGAAAATCACTTCACCCCATCGGCCCCGCGCACTTTTCGATACGGGTGAGTCTCGACCCTCGACGTAACTTCTGCGATCATGTCTGCCGCGGAGGCGTTCTGCCTCGCCGAATCGACGATTTTGCGCGTCGTCTTCGCTGCGGCGCTCAGGTTCATCGGGCGCCCCTCGATTCCAAACAGCAGCAGCGCCCAGTCGGGAAGCAGCGAAAGAATCCCGTCTTGGACGTTCACAGTGACCCAGGTCGCGACGGGGTTGCCGCTGAGCGACGGCTTGCGCAGGGAGCGCGAGAGCTCGGCTGCAGGCAGTGTCAGCGCCATCCAATCCTTGTTTGTCTCGATGTAGGCGTCGAGCTCAGCGCGAGTGCTCGGCAGGTAGCTCTCGTCTTCAATCTCCACGAGGCACGCTGCGACGTGCTGTTCAACGACGAAGCGATCCTGGTCTGCGCCCGAGAGCTCTGGGCCGAATGCGTCTGCGGCACGCAGCAGCCCGTATACAAGGGTGTTGTGGGTCCATGCGAGCCATTCCTCGTTGTCGGCACGAAGGATCTGACCGGTTCGCGGGTCGGTCCATGTGCTCGCAGCGTGCAGCCTGTTCACTGACTCTGCCGCCGCTTCCGCGTGAGCTCGGTCGCCGTAGACGATCGTGTCGAGGTACCTGCCAGTCCGCTCCCCGCGCCCCTCAACGTCCGCTAGGTAGTCACTGGTTTCGGCGAAGAGGCGCATCATCATGGGGTTGAGCGATTGCAGCAGGATCGCGGCGACGCCCCCGAGCTTTGAGGCAGGGTCTGCGAAGACCTTCCAGCTCACGCTGTCGGGCCCGAAGTATCCATTGTCTGACCGGTCCACAATGTCGTGTGCTGACCCAGGTCCGTGCGCAACGGGGCACCCGCGGGTGGGAACCTGCGAAGTGTGGTCTGTTGGCAGTGGCGTGTCGGGGAGCGTTGCGTGGTCGGTCACGGGATGTCTTTCTCGGGTGTTTTTGCGCACGATTGTGTGCGCGCTTCACCACTATGGTCGAGAAGTCGACCTGACACACCGAACTGCGTAGGCCACGCGCCCTAATCGCGTAGGGGCATCTCGTCGACGAGCGGAAGCAATTGCCGCCTGTCGCTTACTCCGAGCTTCGCGTATGCCCGCTGCAGGTGTCCCTCGACCGTGCGCTGGGAGAGAAAGAGTTCTTCGGCGATCAACACGTTCGTGAGCCCGGCGGCCGCGCGCACGCACACGTCGATCTCGCGCGCAGTCAAAAGCGTCGGGTCGACTCGCACGCGGGCAAGCCGGGGAGTGTTGACGCCGGGCAACTGATCCGCGAGCTCCGCCGCCTGGGTGAGGAGCGCCTGCGCGCGCATCTTGTTTCCGTTCGCTCGTTCTACCCGAGACGCTTCCGACAGGAACTCTGCCGCGTATAGCGTGCGCCCGTCTGCGTACTGCGAGCTCGCAATGTCCTCGATGAGCGCCCCGTCGGGAAGCCGCCGGAGTGCGTCCGCGAGCTGCCCTTCGATGTCTTCGGCAGCGACTGCGAGGGCCTCGAAGCCGTCGAGCAGGCCAAGGCGCCACGCTTCGTGCGTGAGCCGCATCGTCACGAACGGCTGGCATTCTTTGCTCGCCCGGCCAAGCAGCGTGTCGAGCTCGACGCGGGCTGCGGCCACGCCGTCGACAAGCAGGATCGCGCCGAGCGCCAGCCGTTCGGCCTCTGGGCGCAGCATCTGCCCGCTGCGAGCGGAGCCTGCCCGGTACATGGCGAGCATCTCGCCCGCCCCCGCTACGTCCTCGAGCATCGTCGCAGATGCGGCGCCGATCGCGGCGACGAACCCTGCGATCCCGAACGGGTCCCCGATCTCTGTGAGCGCGAGGACCTGGTGCGCGAGGTCGAGTGCTTCGACTGCACGCCCGCACTCGATGAGGGCGTGGGCGCGCGACGCGATGAAAAGCCCGTGGTCGAGGCCGAGCCTGTCCCAGTCGATTCCCACCACTCGAAAGGCATGGACGAGCTCGTGCGCGCCCTCGCAGACCAGGGCGAGGTGGAGCGAGTACAGCAGCGCGCCGCTGTCGGGGCCGCTCACCTGCTTCCAGAGGTCGCTTTCCAGCGCCGCGAATCCGCGCTCGAGTGCGGCGACGGGCGTCCCTGCGTAGCACTCGTGCGCTATAACGGCGGCGAGGAGCCCGAACCGGAGCGACGGCGAGAAGTCTTCGTTCGCCGCCCACTCCTCGAACTGGCCAGGGTCGATCTGTTCGCCGGCGTGGGCCCGCCACAGCGCCGCGGACGCCCGAAAATACTCGGTGTCCCCCGCCTGCGGTGTCAGGAGCCGCATCCCATGACCGTAATCGCCGGTTATCGCTTCGAGACGGCCGGCGAACAGTCTCGCCTCAGGGTCGCCAGAAGCGATGAGCGGGGCAAGCAGCGCGAGGAGCTGCGTCTGATCGCCTTCGGGCACTCCTGTCGCCGCGCGCTCCCACCAATCGATGACCCGCTGCTGTGCCTCTGACGAGTCTTCGGCGACGTGTTCCCTCACGTAGACAAGGTAGCCGCGTGCGCTCACGAAACTTCCTGCACGCATCGCGGCGTCCGCGAGTCGAGAGAGCTCCCGTGGCACCCCGGCGACGGCAACGAGCAGGTGGGTGAGGGAGCTCGCGTTCACGAGCTGACCGAGCTGTGCCTCGAGCATCACCTTCGCGTCACCCTCGTTAATTCCGTGAAGCGTGAACTTCGCAGTTCCCGCGTGCGCGAGGAAGGCGCGAAATGTACTCGGCAGACTCGCCTCATCGCGAACCGCGATCACGAGCTGCACGGTGCCGACGCCAGCGAGCTGGGTGAGGATCGCGGCGGACGTCGGGTCGACGTACTCGGAATCATCGACAAAGACTCTGAGTGGCCGACCGGGGAATCGGTTGGCGAGCGCCTGCGACGTCCGGAGCGGGTCGGCCGCATACCCCGCGATCTCGGGCACTCGGGTCGCGAGAGGCGCGAGGTGCGAAAATGGGATTGGTGTAAGGGCTTCACTCCCGAGGACGGTGAGTGATTCGACGCCGAACTTCCTTGAGTCTGCGGCGAAGCGCCAGAGCAACGTCGAGCGACCGAATCCCTCGTCGCTGAGCACCGCGATCGCTGAGCCGGCGCGAAGCGCAGCGAACGCTCCCGTCTCGGCATCGATTCGAGACGGCAGGGGAGGCAGTGTAGCCGGTGCCTGTGAACCACCTCCCTGTGGATTCACTTGGTGCATCTTGTCAGATTACAAGCCAAATAGAATGATTGACCCGAATCTGTAGTTCTGTGACGGGTGAAGATTCGGGGGTAGATACCCCTAGTGCATGAGCAGCAGCACCCCGGCGACGACAACAAACAGCGCGCCAAACACGATGTTCAGCACCCGCTGTCCTCTCACAGTCGACGCGAATCGCCCAAACGGCTTCGCTGCCGCTGCGAAGAAGAACCACATGACAAGCACATCTACCGCTACCGCCGTGGCACCCAAAATGACGTACTGCGGCAGCTGAGGCTGGTCGAGCCGCACGAACTGCGGGATGAACGCGAGAAAAAACACGATCGCTTTCGGGTTCAACAGGTTCACCCACAGTCCCCGCAGCAGCATTGCGCGGTTGGTTACGTGTGGCACGACAGTGACATCGCCAGCGTCCGCCTGCCTCGGCCGAGTGAGCGCCATCCGTACACCGAGATAGACAAGGTATGCGGCTCCCGCATACCTGATGCCAGCGAACAGCGCCGGTGACTTCGCGACAAACACCCCAACGCCTGCGGCCACGATGACGATGTGCACGATGAGCGCGATCACCTGCCCGACGATTCCCCAGATCGACCGCCTCCAGCCGCTCGCAAGCGCGTTCGACATTGTGTTGATCGCACCGGCCCCCGGGGTGAGGCTAATAACGAGGCACGCGGTCAGCAGTGAGAGCCAGAGGGAAAACGACACCCGACAAGTGTATTCTCGTCGGGGGCCGCTCCCCCGCCGCTACCAGCCGCGTTCAGCGAGGCGGTGAGGCGCTGGAAGGTCGCTCACGTTAATGCCGACCATCGCCTCCCCCAGCCCGCGGGAGACCTCGGCGATGATGTCAGGGTCGCGGAAGTTCTGTGTTGCCCGCACGATGGCGACTGCACGTTTCTCAGGGGCGTTCGACTTAAAGATCCCAGAGCCCACAAACACCCCGTCCGCCCCGAGCTGCATCATCATTGCCGCATCAGCCGGTGTCGCGATACCACCAGCGGTGAAGAGCGGCACCGGGAGCTTTCCTGTTGCGGCGACGTTGGCGACGAGTTCGTAGGGCGCCTGCAGCTCCTTCGCCGCGACAAACAGCTCGTCGGCTCCGAGTGACACGAGCCCGCCTATTTCTGCCCGGATGGTGCGAATATGGCGCGCCGCTTCTGACACGTCACCGGTGCCAGCCTCACCCTTTGAGCGGATCATCGCCGCCCCCTCGGTGATGCGCCGCAGCGCCTCACCGAGGTTCGTCGCTCCACACACAAACGGCACGTCGAACTCACGCTTGTTGATGTGATGGGTGTAGTCGGCGGGCGACAGCACCTCGCTCTCGTCGACGTAGTCAACTCCAAGGGCGGCGAGCACCTCGGCCTCGACGAAGTGGCCGATACGGGCCTTTGCCATCACCGGAATTGATACGGCTGCGCGAATCCCGTCGATGAGGTCAGGATCACTCATGCGGGCGACCCCGCCCTGCGCACGGATGTCCGCGGGCACCCGCTCGAGAGCCATCACCGCGACCGCTCCGGAGGCCTCTGCGATCTTCGCCTGCTCCGCGGTCACGACGTCCATGATGACGCCGCCGCGGAAACTGTTGGTGAGTGTTGCATGCTCGGCGTTGTGCGGTGTGAAAGTTGGCCTTGGGAGTGTCTGTTCGTTCATGGTGTCCACCATCTCGAGCTTTTTGGTTTATCTCAAGGCCCACTTTCAGCGTGTTGGAATGAACCACTTGCTCGAGGTGAGCAGCGATCCTGACCAGCTATCCACTCGCCCCGACGACGCTACGACGCCCCCTAGAATCTGGGTATGCGCCTCTCCCCTCACGACCTCCGCGCCAGGGCTGACGCCCGAGCGCGCGAGGTTGGCGTCCCACCCCGGCCCAGACCCGTGTCGCCGCCGACCCCCGCCCGCAGAGCCCTCCGCTGGGCAGCCGTCGGCACCCTCAGCGTCGCGCTATCGGCGGGACTCATCGGGTGCGCCCCCGAACCCGCGGCGCCAGCGCCCGCGACCCCGACGACGCCAGCTCCCCCGCCTCCGCCCACTCCCGAGGAGCTCCGTGAGGCCGAAGCCGCACAGTGGGTCGCGGCGGCTTCGACGCGCGAGCTCGCGGGCACCGTGATCATGGCCTCGATCCCGACGACAGACCCGGCCCAGCTCCGGGAGCTCATGACGAGCTCCGGTATCGGCGGCTTCATCATCATGGGAGTGAACGTTCCCGGCTCCCCCGAAGAGCTTGCCGCGCTCACTGCGGGGCTCACCGTTGACGCCACGATCCCTCCGCTCGTCGCAATCGACGAAGAAGGTGGGCTCGTCACCAGGCTGCCGTGGGACACGCTGCCAGGTGCAGACGAGCTGCGATCCGCACAGCCGCAGGCGACGACCGACGCGTTCCGCGGCCGCGCGGACCTCCTTCGGTCGGCGGGCGTCAACGTCAACTTTGGCGTCGTCGCCGACGCCACGGCTGACGTTGCAAGCTTCATCTACCCCCGCTCCCTCGGCGACACCGGGAAGGACGCCGCCACACGCGTCACCGCGGCCGTCGCCGGCGAACGAGGGCTTGTCGCCTCAACGCTCAAGCACTTCCCCGGGCACGGGGCGACTCCGGCGGACTCGCACCAGGCGATCCCTGAGACCACGCTCACGCTCACTGAGTGGCGCGCCGACACTACAGTTCCGTTCGCCTCCGGCATCAACGCAGGCGCAGAACTTCTCATGTTCGGGCACCTCGCCTACACCGACGTCTCGCCGAAACCGGCGTCGCTCGCACCCGAATGGTACGCGCTCGCGCGCACCGAGCTCGGGTTCACAGGCGTCGCCGTCACCGACGATCTCGGCATGCTGCGCGCCAGTGGGATCCCCGAGTACCAGGATCCCGCAGCCACCACCGTCGCCGCCATTGCCGCCGGCGCCGACCTCGCACTCACCGTTATCGGAATGGATGCCCCGGGCGTTGCTGCTCTCGTCGACGGTGTCACTGCTGCGGCAGACACAGGTGCCCTCCCCGAGGAACGGCTCCGCGAGGCGGCAACCAGAGTGACGCAGCTGCGGCTTGAACTCGCGGCGGCTGAATAGTCGGCCGGGCTCGGCCCGGGCGGCACCGGCCCCAGAGAGGCAAGGAACACCCGCGAAATATGGACAGTGAATTGTGGATCCTAGGGGAATTGAACCCCTGACCTCGTCATTGCGAACGACGCGCTCTACCAACTGAGCTAAGGACCCGTGCGGGCATCGTGCCCGTACAGCGAACAACTTTATCAGCGCGCGACTGGGTGCGTAAAATTCGACGCGCGGCGGGCCGTGGCTACCCGGCGCGGTTGGGGAGCACGATCCGCTGGCCCGTCACCGGGTGGCGAATCACCTCGACAGGGGTGCGGTAGACGTCGGTCAGCACCTCAGCCTCAAGCACCTCGTCAGGCGCACCGTTCGCGACGATCTTGCCGTTTCTGAGCAGCGCGATCCTGTCGGAGTAGGCGCTCGCAAGGTTGAGGTCGTGCAACACGATGAGCACCGCATCCCCGGCTGCGGCGCGTTCGCGCGCGAGCGTCAGCACTGCCTCCTGGTGGCCCAGGTCGAGCGCCGCAGTCGGCTCGTCGAGCATGAGCACGCCGGTGCGTCCGGCGATGACGCGTGCGAACGCCGTGCGTGCACGCTCGCCTCCCGACAGCGACGGGACCCTACGGTGCCCGAGGTGACCGATGTCTGTCGCCGAGATCGCCTCACCGATCGCCTCATTGTCGTCATCTTCGAGCGGGGTGCGGCGCCACGGCGCTCGCCCCATCTCGACGACCTGGTGCACCGTGAACGGGAACAGCAGCTGGTTCTCCTGCAGCAGCACTGAGCGGCGGCGGGACAGGTCAACGAGCGACCACTCGTCGAGGGACTTGCCGCCGAACTCGACGCGGCCGTCGTCTGGCTCGACGTCACCAGAGAGCAGGCTCAGCAGGGTCGACTTGCCCGCACCGTTCGGGCCAAGAAGAGAGAGGACCTCGCCAGCGCGGAGGTCGAGAGAGACGCTGTCGAGCAGCTTCTTGCGTCCGCGCTCGATTGTGACCGAGGCGGCAGCGCAGACGACGGTCCCGCGGTCGGCGACCGTCGGAAGTGCGATGTGGCGAGCGTTCACTATCCCCACCCTCCCGAGCGCTTCCGTGTTCGTCTAAGCAGCCAGAAGAAGAACGGGCCACCGACGAGCGCCGTGAGAATGCCGATGGGGAGCTCGGCCATCGGCACGAGCGTGCGCGCGGCAAGGTCGGCGAGCGTCATGAGAAGTGCGCCGGCGAGCGCGGTCGCTGTCACGAGCGGTAAATGTGCGGGGCCGAGGATCATGCGCATGAGGTGCGGGATGACGAGACCGACGAACGAGATGATGCCGGCGAACGCGACGGCTGCGCCGACGAGGAGCGAGACGACGAGGATCATGCCGATCCGCAGCAGCTCAACGTTGACGCCGAGGTGGCGAGCGTTTCGCTCGCCGAGCGCGAGAAGGTCAAGCTTTCGCGACGAAATGTAGGCGGCGAACAGGCCGATCGCGATGATCGGTGCGACGACGAGCACCTGCGACCAGCTCATTCCTTTCAGGCTTCCGAGCTGCCAGAAAACGATCGCCTCACGCGACTGGGTATCGCCCATGAATGTGAGCGCTGCAATCGCGGCACCGCCGATTGCGTTGACCGCGATACCTGTGAGCACGAGTGTGACGACCTCGGTGCGCCCTTCGGCCCGGCTCATCGAATAGACAATGAGCGTGGCGATGAGGCCAGTGAGGAAGGCGAGGATTGCCGTGGTCCACTGTCCAAAGACAGTGAGACCGAACACGATCGAGATGCCGGCGCCGACCGCGGCGCCAGACGAGATGCCGATGACACCGGGTTCAGCGAGCGGGTTCCCGAAGATCGCCTGCATGATGAGGCCTGAAACCGAGAGGCCGACTCCGATGAGTACTGCCATTGCGACGCGCGGGAATCGGATCGCCCACAGTGCTTCGTCACCCGCGGGAACCGAGGGAAGCGGCAGCCAGTCGATGCCAATCCTGTGCAGGATCGAGCCGAGCACCTCCTGCGGCGGGATCGCGAGCTGGCCCGTCCCGGCCGAGACGAGCACGCTCAACACGAGCAGCACTGCAAGGACGGCGAAGAGAATGGGTGCGCGACTACTCCGTCGTGTAGGCGAAGTGCGGCCTGTGCTATTCATGCTCGCGCGTGACGCTTTCTAGGAGATCCGGGCGCGTTGAAGCACCGTGTACATGCGAGTCTTCGAGAGAACTCACACTTCATCATATCTTCGTGAGGTTAAGCTTGCTCACGTCATACATACGAAAAGGGGATCGATGCTCAAGGCTCGCACTTCTCGCACCCGGGCGGCAGTCGCGCTCGCACTGGGTCTCGCCCTTGCCCTGACGGGCTGCCAAACGGCCGGGCCGAACTCGTCAACTGACGAAACTGAGACAGTCGAGCTGCCGCCACTCGCGTCGCTCACCCCGCTTGAGAACCCCCTCGATTACGAGGGCCCGACGACAGCGATTGTGGGGGCACCGTCAGTCACGCCCCTTGCCGACAAGCCGAAGGCGACACTTCCGGTGACCGTGCAGTCGCACGACCGCACCGGCGACGTGCCAGTCGAGGTGACCGACACGTCTCGGGTGCTCGCCATCTCGCTCACGGGGACCCTCGCCGACATCGTCTACAACCTTGGCCTCGGTGATCAGCTCATCGGACGCGACGCGACGACAACGTTCCCCGGCTCTGAAGATCTCCCACTCGTCGTGACTGGCGGCCACGATATCGAGGCAGAGTCCGTGCTTGGCCTCGAGCCCACAGTTATCTTCACGGACCTCAGCGTCGGCGGCATCGACTTCGTGAATGTCATGCGCAACGCAGGCGTGCCCGTCGTCGTCGTCAAGCGCTCGATCGATCCCGCTTCGGCGGCCGAGGCAACCCAGCAACTTGCGGACGGCCTCGGCGTCTCAGCGGCAGCGACCGAGTTGAACGCCAAGGTCGCCGACGCGATCGCCGCGAAGGAGGAAGAGGTCGCCCGTCTGATTCCCGCTGACGAGGCCAACCGGCCTCGGGTCGCATTCCTGTACGTTCGCGGTGGCGCCGGGATCTACTACCTGTTCGGTGAAGGGAGCGGGGTCGATACACTCCTGCAATCGCTCGGCGTCATCGACGTTGCCGAAGAGGCAGGCTGGAAGGGTGAGCGCCCGATGACAGACGAGGCGCTCGTGAAGATGGACCCTGACATCATCCTCGTGATGTCGAAGGGACTCACGAGCACTGAGGGCGTAGACGGCCTGATCGAGGCTCAGCCAAGCATCGCGCTCACGACAGCAGGCAAGAAGCGCAGGATCATCGACATCAACGACTCGATGCTGTTTGCGAGCGCTGGGCGCACCCCCGACGTTATCGACGCCCTCGCCCGTGCGATATATGCGCCGGACTCGCTCTAACGGGCGCACCGCGCTCGGCGGTCCGGCGCTGCCGACGCCCCCGGCGGCAGCCGACGTGCGAAGCACGGAGGAAGACTCGCTCTAACGAGCGCACCGCGCTCAGCGGTCCGGCGCTGCCGACGCCCCGGGCGGCAGCCGACGTCGTGCGGGATTGGGCGGGGTGTGGGCCGCTCCGAAGACGTTCAGGATGCACGGTGTCAAGGCACTGTATTCTTGAGCGTTGAAACTCTCGGACGCCTGTTGGCGATCGAGTTTGGGTAGGGGACCTTGGAGACACGGGTGACAAAGGAACACGAGGCGGCGCACGGCGCACGTTCGCGACGCACCGCGGCTTCCGACTACCCGGCCGACAGGTTTGATGAGATCCCGGCCGGCGGCCGCATTGGCGCCCACCGCGTGACGGCTCAACCACGCGTGACCTGGCACTTCGTGCTCGGCGGACTGATTGGCGCTGCCTTGCTGACGACTATCGGCATTGTTGGTGTCACGATCGCGGGTTCGAGTGGCTCGCTACCGCTGCCCTCTTCACAGGGTCCGGCTGCCGCGGATACGAAAGTGAAGCCCAAGCTCACGCCGGAGGCAACAGTCGCGGTGCTCGACGGCACGACAGCTGAAGGTGACATGGCGCAGGCCGTCGCGACGATCATCACTGACGAGAAGTGGGGCAAGATTGTACTCAACACCCCCGCAGCAGACACCGATATCGAGATTTCAGCGGTCTTCTACACAGATCCTGCGAACGAGCCCGCGGCGCTCGGGCTCGCCGAGAAGCTCGGCGGCGTTTCCACCTACCTGAACACCGAGTACGCCGAGGGCAACTCTGACCTCGTCGTGCTGATTGGCGCCGACTACGCCGGCCCCGGCAAGTCCGCGAAGTAGTTCGTATCTCCGTTCGCTGCAGGCGAGCGCCCCTCCTTGCACTCTCAGCACCTGAGTGCCAAAATTGGTGTTAGCAGTCGGATCGACTGAGTGCTAAACCTGGCGCAGAACCCTTACGGTTTCTGCAGCTTTCCCTAGACGTCCGGGAGGGGCGAATTACATGGCAAAGATGATTGCGTTTGACGAAGAGGCACGTCGCGGCCTTGAGCGGGGTCTCAACATCCTCGCTGACACTGTCAAGGTGACGCTGGGCCCGCGTGGCCGCAACGTCGTTCTTGAGAAGAAGTGGGGCGCCCCGACGATCACTAACGACGGCGTTTCGATCGCGAAGGAGATCGAGCTCGACGATCCATACGAGAAGATCGGCGCTGAACTCGTCAAGGAGGTCGCAAAGAAGACCGACGACGTCGCAGGCGACGGCACCACCACCGCTACCGTGCTCGCACAGGCGCTCGTCCGTGAGGGCCTCCGCAACGTTGCTGCGGGCAGCGACCCCATCGCTCTGAAGAAGGGCATCGAGAAGGCTGTCGCGGCTGTCATCACCGAGCTGCACGCGCACTCGAAGGAGATCGAGACCACCGCCGAGATCGCTGCAACCGCTTCGATCTCCGCAGCTGACGAGCAGATCGGCGCGCTGATCGCCGAAGCTATCGACAAGGTCGGCAAGGAAGGCGTCGTCACCGTCGAGGAGTCGAACACGTTCGGCACCGAGCTCGAGCTCACCGAGGGCATGCGCTTCGACAAGGGCTACCTGTCGGCGTACTTCGTCACTGACGCTGACCGCCAGGAGGTCGTCTTCGAGGATCCGTACATCCTCGTCGTCAACAGCAAGGTCTCGAACATCAAGGACCTGCTCCCCGTCGTCGATCCGGTCATCCAGTCGGGCAAGCAGCTCCTCATCATTGCTGAGGACGTCGAGGGCGAAGCACTCGCGACCCTCGTGCTGAACAAGATCCGTGGCATCTTCAAGTCGGCAGCCGTGAAGGCTCCGGGCTTCGGCGATCGCCGCAAGGCAATGCTGCAGGACATCGCGATCCTCACCGGCGGCCAGGTCATCTCGGAAGAGGTCGGCCTGAAGCTCGAGAACGCAACGCTCGACATGCTCGGCACCGCTCGCAAGGTCATCATCACTAAGGATGAGACCACCATCGTTCAGGGTGGCGGCGAGAAGGAAGCAGTCGAGGGCCGCGTGCAGCAGATCCGCCGCGAGATCGACAACACCGACAGCGACTACGACCGCGAGAAGCTCCAGGAGCGCCTTGCGAAGCTCGCTGGTGGCGTTGCAGTCATCAAGGCTGGCGCTGCGACCGAGGTTGAGCTCAAGGAGCGCAAGCACCGTATCGAGGATGCAGTCCGTAACGCAAAGGCAGCTGTCGAGGAGGGCATCGTCCCCGGCGGCGGCGTCGCACTCATTCAGGCCGGCGCAAAGGCGTTCGCAAACCTCGAGCTCACCGGCGAAGAGGCTACCGGCGCGGCTATCGTGCAGGTAGCCATCGAGGCACCGCTCAAGCAGATCGCCCTCAACGCTGGCCTCGAGCCCGGCGTTGTCGCGCACAAGGTCTCTGAGCTGCCCGTTGGCCAGGGCCTGAACGCAGCTACCGGCGAGTACGTCGACATGCTCGCAGCCGGCATCAACGACCCGGTAAAGGTCACTCGTTCGGCTCTGCAGAACGCAGCGTCGATCGCAGGCCTGTTCCTCACCACTGAGGCAGTCGTTGCAGACAAGCCCGAGCCCGCTGCTCCCATGGCAGCTGACCCGGGTGCAGGCATGGACTTCTAAGTCCCGCTAGGCACAGGGCCGGTCACACCTTCTGGTGTGGCCGGCCCTTCGTCGTTCTCCCCCTTGGGCCCGGCAACGGCAACACGCCTGGCGCCGTGGGTGAGCCGGCGGACTACTTCTCGGGCTTGCGCCCGCGCAGCAACAGCACTGTTGTTACCCCGATGCCGACGAGAGCAACGCCGCCGAGAGCAACGATCGCCCATGGGATCTCGGGTCCGGCCTGACCAGCGGGATCGCCCGGCAGCACTTCTTCCTCGGGCGGTGCGGCAGTTCCTGTCGACACGGTGATGGCGCATCCGGGGAGCGTCAGCGAGACCGCGAGCGCGTCGAATGTTTCCCCCGGAGAGTAATCGCCGTACTTGTTGTTGAAGGCCGCCGCACCAGCCTCGGTGAGATGGACGGGAGCCGCCTCAATCAAATAGCTCGAGCCGTCTCCTGTGTGCGCGCCAGCGATGTCAATATTTGCCGCGGTCACGGGTTCGAATACAAGCTCGCCGCCCTCAACGTCAGAGGCGGCCATCTCGAGCACGAGCTCTGCGGTTTTGGGGCTTGTGAATACGATCTGCGGGTTTCTGAGGTCCAACTGCATGAGTCCGCCGTGGCCCGTGAAGTGAATGCTCCCGGGGAACGTTACTGCTCCGCCCGAAAGGTCCTCGCGCACACCTCCGGTGCCGCTCGGCCAGGTGAACTGTGGGGTTTCGTAGGTCACGCCGCCCTCTGTGACCCACTCACCGCCCGCAATCGAGCCGCTGATGTAGTTACGGAAGCGCTCTTTGACGCCCCAGCGCAGCTCCGCCTCGCCCACAGCACACTCCCCCGCGGTAGCTGCAGTCGTATGCAGAGCGCCGCCCTCAGTGGGCCGCGCGAGGGCTGGCATGGCCGAGGCGGAGGCGAGGGCGCCTCCGAGAAGCGCGGCAGTCAGTCCGGCGGTGAGCGCGCGACATGCAGTGCGTCGGGTCAAGAGGTGCTCCTAGTGTTGCGGGCCGCGAGCGCAGCCTGAAACGAGAGTAGCAGCAGCCTCCTGCATACATTCAGGGGCGGGGCGTAGCCCCCACGACTACACCCCGCCCCTTGCCTCCGGAGACCGCTACTCGGGCTCGCCGCCTGGCTGCGCCTCGGCCGATCCTTCGCCGCCTTCCTGAGGCTTCTTCTTTCGCCCGCCGATGAGCATTCCCGTCGTGAGCGCAATCACAACAAGCGCTGCGCCGCCGACGATGATCGGAAGCCATGGGATGCGGGCCTCAGCCGTAACTGGAGTCGCTTCCTCGGCAGGCTGCTCGGGCGTAGGCTCCGCGGTCGGCTCTGTGGCGGTTGTGGCGGTCGCCTCGCACCCGGTGGTCTCAAGGCTGAGCGTCACGGGGTCGAGTTCGGCTCCGGCCTCGTAGAAGCCGGCGAAGGCGGCGGCGCCAGAGTTTGTGAGGGATGCCTGCATTGCGCTGATCTCGAACTTCTCGCCCTGCAGTGCGACTGCTGCCGGTGCGACGAGCTCGCCAACCCACTCTTGAGCCGTGTCGACGGTGACCTTGCCCTCCATATCTGTGCTCTTCGCGTCGAGCATGAGCGCAGCCTTCCCATCACCCTCGAACTCGATCGTCGGGTTCGCGAGGGTGAGGTCGAGAACTCCGTCGTGCCCGGTGAAGTGCACCGATCCTGCGAACGACACCTCACCGACGCCTGTCGCAGGGTCGAGCTCGCCGGTCCCACCCGTCCAGGTGAACTCGGGCGTCTCGTAGGTCACGCCGTCGCCTGGCTCCCAGGAGCCGTTCGCGATCGAGCCGCTGATGTATGAGCGAAAGCTCTCTTTGACTCCCCACTTCAGCGTGCCACCGGTGATCTCGCAGCTGCTGGTGCCCGCTGGGGCGGCAGTTGACTGCGCAATGCTCGAGGGTGCCAGCGCCTGTGCGGCCGCAGGTGCGACGAGCATGGCTGCGACGACTGCCGCGCCCGAAACGGCCGCGCTGAGTCGAGAGGCTGCGCGTGATTTCACTGTGATTCTCCTTCGTCGGCGACCGCGATCCCGCAAGCCGCGCCACATCGTTTGAAGCCCTAGGGGCTATCGGTTGGCTGCCCGCTGTCGGACGGCGAGGGTCGTGGTGCAGCCGGCGATTGCGACGAGCGAGAGCGCGACGACCCACCACTCCCAGAGAGCCATTCCGGATCCGCCGGCGCCGAGCACAGGTCCCGCGCCCGTTGCCGCGGCGAGCGGCTGGGTGGTGACCTCCACAAGTTCTTCAGCCGACTTCTTCGCTTTCGCGCCCTTCGGGAGGATCGTGATCTTCGCTCCCACATCAGTGCTTCCCTGCAGCGTGAGCACGTGTGCGCCCGGCTGAATGTCGTCGGGAAGCTTGCCAGTCCAGTGCACGACGCCAAACTTGTCTGCAGTCGCTTCCTCGTCAAGCACGATCGGATCCGAGTAGAGCACCACGAGCACTCCCTCGTCTTCAGGGTCAAACCCTGCGGCCTGGATCTCGATGCGTGCGCCAGGAACGAGCTTGTCCTTGTCGGTGACAATCGTCAGACCCTCGGTCGTGGGAGGCGTCGCTGCCGCGACACGCTTTTCCTTGGCGTCCTTACCTGCGACTGTCGAGCCGTAACTCACCTTGCTCGCCGCACCGACGGTGAAGCTCAAACGATCAGCGTTGAAGCAGCCTCCACCGCTGCCGGAACCACCGCTGCCGCCACCGCAGATCTCACCAGACACTGGCACCCCAGTCCATGTAGCTGCGCCACCTTCACCGACAGACTTCTGAGCCCCCGCAAGGTCAAGCCCAAAGGTGCGACCACCGGCCGAGATACTCCCACTCGTCGCACTCGACACTGTGATTGTGGGGTTACTAAAGGTTTCCTTCAAGAGGCCACCATGACCTGTGAAAGTGATCTGGCCCGAGTATTGCACTGTGCCTGTCTGCGCCTTGGCGTTCCAGGATCCGCCAGTTGCCTGCGGGAACACGTAGGCCCCACCTGAGCTCCCTACCCCACTCGTGTGGATACTTCCCTTAGCGATCTGCCCCGTCGTGTATGAAGCAAACGCCGATGAGACGCCCCACACGAGCGAACCAGCCTGCTGGGAGGCTCCAGGACTCGTTGGTGGTGCCGGGGGCATCGCCACAACCGTGACTGTCGCGCTCCCAACTGAGGCTGCGAAGTCTCGGTTTGTCGGCGTAAATTCGGCACGAAACAGCTTATCGCCGGCCCCGGTAAGCCGCGGCACAGCCAGCGATGCTGCTCCTGCGGTCACGGCCCGCTGACCGAGCTTCGTCTTCCCATCGTAAAAGCTCACCGTCCCTGAGACGCCTGTTGGAGCTATCTTTGCGAAGAGCTGCACCCCGTCCCCGACTGTGACCGACCTTGCCGACGCCGTGAGCGTGGTTGTGGTGGGCCGAACCGCTGCGGCATTCACCGAGAAACTCACGGGGGCCATATAACTGCCAGTCGTGTGGTTTCCGTAGTTCCCGTAGAGACGTGCTCCGGCCTCAGTGAAGACGGCCGCGGTTGTCGTCACCTTGCCAGACCTCAGCGATTGTGCTGTGAACTTCAGCTCGGCAATGTCGACGCGCTGGCCGCTCATTGCCGGGAAGCTCGCATATCCGGTCTGAACTACGGATGCCGAAAGTTTGGCAGTGGTCGGTGATGTGAGTACGATGTGCGGGTCGATAAGGCGCTGGTGTAGGCCGTACCCGCCCGGGTAGTTCGATCCGGCGTGTCCGAGCGATCGCATTTCGCCCTTGTACTCGATGGTGCCCACGCCAGTCCGCAGGTTGACGGGCTTTCGGGAACTCGCATCGCTCCATGTGACTGCCAGGGGCTTTCCGCCGGCAGGGTTCTTGAGGTCAGTGACAAGGGTTGCGGGCAGCGTCGCGCGCACCTCACCGTCCGCGATAGGTCCATAGATGTAGTTCCACCAGGTGTCTTTCACGTTCCAGGTCAGCTCCCCGGAATCGACACGCACGGACTCACCAGTGTCCTTGGGAGTCACTACGAGGCGATGCGATCCTTCGATCGCAGACGGCAACCAGCGCTCAGCATCATCCGGTGTGAAGCGCGCTCCAAGGTCGTAGGTTCCGACCTCGAGGGAATCGAGCTTCAAGGTCGCCGTGCCAGCGTTCACGGAGATGCTGCTTCCGAGCGCGGCATCCCCGTTGGTGAACTGGAGAGTCCCCGCGGCTTCGGTTGGGGTGACTTTCGCGGTCATCGTCACGGAGTTCCCCTCGACGACCGTGGATGCCGGAGTAACCGACATCGACACAGAGGTTGCCAAGGCCTTACTTGTCACTTCGACCGCAACAGCCTGGCTCTGTGATCCCGAGAAGGCGGCATCATCTTCAGGTACGAACCGCGCGGAGATCGAGTTCGTGCCCGTGGGCAGCGAGACGCCTGTGAGCGAGGCAGCACCATTCACCACGTCGACAATGCCATCCGAGAGCTCGACTCCGTGATTCGAAAAGACTACGGCCCCGACTGCCGACGCGGGGACAACCGTGACAGCAAGATCGATTGTCTCTCCCGCCGCAACGGTTGACTCCGACACTGCAAGAGACGTGGTCGTAGTCACCGCCTCAGTCGGAGTTGGCAGGGTGAAGGACACCTCGCCTGTTGGCTTGCCGACGGCGAAGTTGCCAGTGTTGCCGAACACTGGGGCGCTCGTTGCGGCAAAGACACCGGCAGCGACAACATGACCGTCAGCGAGATCCCCTTCGGAGATCGAAAGGTCGGCGAGAACGACACGCTCCCCAGCATGCGCCTTGAACGCCGCATAGGCTCCCTGGGTGACCTCCGCTGAGAGCGTCGCTGCGGTCGGCGACGAAAGAGTGATCTGCGGATTCGCGAGCATCTGGTCAAGCCCAAACCCACCGTCAACGCCGTGTCCCGAATGCCCCTGGCTCAACATGCTGCCTGCGAAGGTAACGGTACCAGTACCGGCCTTGAGGTCCACGTCACCGGAGCCTTCGGCCCACTGCACAGTCCCGTCGCCGAGTGCAGACGCTGGCGCGCCTGCAGTGATCTCCCCCTGCGCAATAGGGCCGGTCACGTAACTTCCCCATGCCGGGGCGACCCCCCAGTTCAGCGTCCCGCCTTCCACGGGGAGTGGCATCGCCTGCGCAACGAGGGGCGTGGCGAACGCGCCACCCATTGCGAGGGTCAGCGCTACGGCCGCGGTGAACGCTGTACGGAACTTGCGAATCACGAAGAATACCTTCAATCGTTGCGGAGGAGACGATACGCCGTGAAGGCCCTACCGGCTCCGGTGTTCCCGGAACGGCAGGGCCTTCAGCAACCCAGTTAGTTCTGAGCAGCCGTTCGACGTCGGGCGATGAGCATAGTAGCTGCGCCTGCGATGAGAACAAGCGCGCCGAGAGCGATAATCCCGGTGTAGGTCTCGCCACCCGTCACTGCGACAGCCGTACCCTTCCCACCGGTCTGAGTGCCGCTGCCATCCGTGGTGTCAGGCGTGCCCGTTCCACCACCGTTGTCAGTGCCCGGAGTCTCGGGGCCGCCCGTGGACGCAGCAGCCTTCACAGTGAAGGAAACCTTCGCTGTTGACTCGCCCTGAGTGAACACGATCTCGTGCTCGCCGAGTTCGAAGTCAGCCGGAACGGTCCATGTGACCTCGGCAGCACCTGTCAGCGCGTCCGCCTTAACGGTTCCGAGGTCCACAACCTCGGAGTGAACCTCAACGGCGACGTCTGCCCCGCGGTCGGCGAACGGCCCTGCGGTGAACACAACGGTATCGCCGCGCTTCACCTCGATGCCGTCGGTCTTGCCGTTTGAGCTCACCTGTGGTTCGCCCGGAGCCCAGCTCCAAGAGTAGGCAACCGGTGCCGCGGGCTTACGTACGTCACCAGCCGCGCCAGTCGCATAGTAGAAGCTCTGCGCCGGTGCTGCAGCTGTTGCAGCCTTCACGAAGGCATTCGACCACGTCGCGTCCTGCCCTGCGCTCCATGTTCCCTTCGCGGTGACCCCGGCCCACGCGAAGTCTGCAGCGCCGTCAACAGAGTCTCTGGTGAAGTCAGGGAAGCCTGCGTTTGCAATCTCGGCGATCACGATGCGATCTGCTGCGTTCTTGTCGAGATCTGCCTGGCCCGAACGAACAATGCCCGTCCATGCGCCGTTGCCTGCTGTGTCGATCACGAGCTCGGGGTCAGTGATCTCGACCCACAGTCCGTTGGCGCCGCCAGCCATTCCCTTGTATGCCTCGGTGCGCATCGTCCCTGTGAAGGCGAGCTTCACGCAGTCGTCGGCGACGATCGCAGTACCCTTCGACAACTCAAAAGTATTGCCGTCATCGGCGAGGGCAATGTTTCCGCCCGCAATCTTGTCCCAGCCTACTGAGTACTCGCTCCAACCCCAGTTTGCCTCCACGTTGGTGAATTCAACGCCACCCTTCGGAGAGCAGACCGCAGCCTGCGCGTAGTCGATGACGCGAAGCTTCGACACCGCCTCGCTACCGAGGTAGTTGTTGCTCGAGGCGAAGACCGCTCGCAACGCATTTCCGCCGGCAGCAAGCTTCGAGGTCTTCAGAGTCGCAACGCCGCTCGCGACCTGCGCCTCACCAACCTTCTGTTCCTTGCCCGTGGCTTCTGACGTCGCAAAGAATGTCACAGTACCCTCGGCCGCGACCGGTGCGACAGTCGCCGTCAGCGCAACTTCCTCGCCATTGGTGACCGACCCAACCGGGGCAACCTTCAGCTCGGTTGCTGTGAGTGCCGACCAGTCGAAGTCAACGGCGAGGGCCGACGGAGCCTTACCGGCCTGGTTCTCATTCGTCTGGTAGTAGTACGCACGCTGCGCGGGATCGAGGCCAAGGAGGAAGGAGTTCGGCCAAGCGGCGGTGTACTTCTGGCTCCAGGTGCCCTGGGGAACGACGCCGTCAAAGTTGAAGACGATGTTTGTGTTTGCCTGTGCTCCCGGCGCGATGTCTGCGCCATCAAAGCTCGCTACAGTCACGTACCCGTCACTCGCGAACTCATTACCGTTCGAGCCAGACTTGACCTTTGCAGTCCAGACGCCGCTGCCGTCAGCCGAAACGTAGAGCTTGGGATCGATGATCTGCTGCCAGTTCGTGCCACCGTGCATGTCGATACCTGCCACACCTGTGAAGGAGATCTCAGCACAGGTTGGAGTCGCTCGGACGACACCGTTTTCAAAGAGGTGCGTCTTTGCGTCTGCGTCGACACGGACGTTGCCCTCGGCAACTCGCACAGCTGACATGACACGCGAGTTCGCGTACTCGGACCAGCCCCACTCAGCTGTTGCGGTCTCGCTCGCAACCGACGCATCAGCGGAGATCTCGCAGCTTGCGAGTGGAGCAGGATCGACAACATTGAGGTTTGTCTTCTCAGGCGCCGCCTGCTCAGTAGCCTCAAACTTCCCAGCGTCTGCCGGCGTGAACGCCGCAACGAAAGAATAGCCGCCCTGCGCAAGGTCAGAGACCTTGACAGTTGCAACGCCCTCGCTGTTTACGTCTGCCGAGCCGCGCGACACGCGGTCCGTGGAGCCAGCCGCAACAGAAAAGACCTCGACCTTGCCTGAGGGCTTTGCGTCGCCGGAAACCGCAGCGACGGAAACCTCGACGTCGACGCTCTTGCCCAGGGTGACTGGGCCAACGAGTGGGCCGGTGAATGCCACAGTCGTTTTCACTGCTGGCGTCGCGTTCACTTGCACAGCCACTGCGGCAGAGCTGGACGCAGCGAATACCGCCGAGTCCGAGGGAACGAACTCTGCGGTCAGCGAGTTTGCACCCTTCGGGAGCTTCACACCCGAAAGCGAGGCTGCTCCTGTCGCCACTGGTACGGTTCCGTTTGCGAGCGCTGCCCCGTTGTTCTTGAATACGACAGAGCCGACAGCGTCCGAGGGCGCAACTGTCGCAGAGAGATCAATCGCGTCGCCGACGATCACCGAGGTTGCCGAGGCAGTCAACGACGTCGTGGTCGCTGTCGCCTCAGGCTTCGCCGGAAGAGTGAAGGTTACGTCGCCGACGGGGTTGCCTACGAGGAAGCTACCTGTATTTCCGAACACCGGGGCGCTTGTGGCCGCGAAGACACCGCGAGCCGTCGCGGTTCCGTCTTCAAGGTCACCCTCGGCGATGCTGAGGTCAGCAATCACTACGCGTTCGCCGTTGTGCTCCTTGAACCCGCCGTATGCGCCCTGCGTGACCTCCGCTGAGAGCGTCGCCGACGTCGCCGACGAGAACACGAGCTGCGGGTTTGCGAGCTGCTGGTTGAGCCCGAATCCGCCCGGGTACTGCCCCGCGTGGCCCTGCGAGACCATCGTGCCAGAGTAGGTCACCGTGCCTGTGCCTGTGGCAAGATCAACGGATCCCTGCCCGTCAACCCAGTTGACGGTGTTGCCTGTGCCAAGCGTTGCAGGTGCTCCAGCGGTGATGGAACCGCTGGCAATCGGACCTGTGACGTAGTTTCCCCAGGCTGGGGCAACGCCCCAATTCAGGGTGGCTCCCGACGTGGGCTCTTCGGCGGCGAATGCTACCGTCGGCGCTGCTACGGCACCGCCAAGGACAAGCAGGCCAGCCGTCGCGGTAGCGAGGGCAGATCTCACCCGCGTTCGAACGCTCAACTGTGCAGTCATAAAGGACGCACTCCATTCTCTGTGTTGGCTGTCTGGGACCCCGTCCTCGCGAGCTACGCGCGAGTTCCGAGTACGTCTGACTGAGGTTAGGCTCACCTACAGTCAGACCCGGTGAATAGTCTGACGAATATCGTCTGATGATGCAAGCTGCAGATCAGACCTGAGCGAGTTTTCGTGCAAATTGCGCACAGTTCGCGACGCGTATGCTTGAAACACACGAAGATCCTCGGAGGTCACCATGACTGCCATTGGCGAAGGCAACTACCCGTTCCAGCTCAGCGAGAGCGAGTGGCGCGAGCGCCTCACTCCCGACGAGTACGCGATCCTGCGCGAAGCAGCTACCGAGCGGGCCGGCACCGGCGAACTCCTCGGACAGTGGGGCGACGGACTCTACTCGTGCCGCGGGTGCGGCGCCGAACTCTTCCAGAGCGGCACCAAGTTTGAGTCGCACTGTGGGTGGCCGAGCTTTTACGAAAGCATCAACCCCGACGCCGTCGAGCTCCTCGAAGACACCTCGCTCGGGCAGGTTCGCACAGAGGTGCGCTGCGCCAACTGCGGGTCGCACCTCGGCCACGTGTTCCCCGACGGGTTCGGCACCCCAACAGGGAATCGGTTCTGCATGAACTCGCTTGCCCTCGGATTCGACGGCCCAGCAGCCTAGTTTCGGCCGAGCGGCTTGCTCGGCAACGCCGCGACGATCACCGCGACGAATGCGATCGCGGTTCCGAGCACTAGGGCTGGGGTGAGGCCTCCCGCAAGCGGGAAACCGATCTCAAACAGCATCGCAGCGATGAGCTGACCCGCCACGTTTGACATGCTCAAAAGCAGCACTCCTGCCCTGCGAACGAGCATCGCCGCGACTGCGATGAAGATCACGCCGACGACGCCGCCGCAATACATCCAGAACTCCGACGGCCACCTCGTGGGCCAGCCGTTAACGAGCACGGACACGAGCGCCACGGTTCCGAGCACTGCCGTACCGACAACGAAGTTCATGAACGTCGCAGTCACTGCGCTCTCTGCCGCAGCCCTGACGAGCCCATTCACCATTGACTGGGCAGCCATGCCTGCACCGACAATCACAGGGACGAGCACGAGCAGCACGAGCCCTCCGTCGAGGCTCGCGGCGACCGTCACAATGACGGCGACGATCGCGAGCGTGGTACCGATGAGGCGCGTGGGCGTCGCGTTGATCCGACCGCCAGGCCCGAGCCCCAACCTGTCCATGAGCAGCCCGCCAGAGACCTGCCCGGCCACGATGCCCACGGTGAAGAGCGCAACGCCTGTGAGCGGCGCTATGAGGCCCTGCATCAGCACAAACGCTGCGCCACCAATGCCGCCAAGAAGCGCCCACACCGGAAGCCTGCCTGCAGATACCTCGTCACGCATCTTTCCGAGTCCCTCGCGGCCTCGCCGCGAGAAGATCAGCACGACCCCGATGAGCACGAGGCCGCCTCCGAAGGAGATCGCGGCCGCAAGGTAGCCGCTGCCGATCTCCTGGGCGAATCCGCCGTTGATCCTCGACTGCAGGGCGACGAGCATGCCTGCAAGGCCGGAGCCAAGAAGGGCTGCTGCGAGCTGATACTTGGAACGAGCCATTTTCCCAAGTCTACTCCCGCCGTACGCATGCGACGCCCGGCCCACACATAGGCCGCCAAACGCAGAATGGCCCCGCCGAAGAGGAGCCATTCATCTGAGCCCCCTATCGGACTCGAACCGATCACCTGCAGTTTACAAGGCTGCTGCTCTACCAGATGAGCTAAGGAGGCGTCTGGGGCGGCTACTGCCGCCCCTACCGATCATAGTCGGAATTTTGTTAGTCCGTTGCCACCTCGGCGGCACCGGCCTGCTCAATCTCACCCTTGATCTTCAACATGAAGGTCTCGAGCGAACCGTCGCGGCCCTCGCTCCACTGCTGCCCGTTCACGAGCACGAGCGGGGTCGACACGAGGCGCTGCGGCTTACCCTCAGGCTGGAGCTCGGTTGCACTCTGCGGCTGCAGCAGGCGCTGCCCCTCGGCGAGGCCCCAGATTCCCTCGCTTGCGGCGGTGTAATTCTCACTGAAGAACCCTCCGAATGGGCGCTCCTGGATGCAGCGCTGCAGCTCCTGGGTCGGCTCCGCACCGGCCGCTTCAGCCTGCTTCAGCAGTTCCTTGTCGTCGAGACCAGGGGTGCCCTCGGAGGGCTGAACCTCGGGGCTAAGGAGACGCTTGTGCAGCTCAAATGCAACATCTGGCTGCTGCTCAACAACGCAGCCAAATGCGTTCGCCGCGCGTGTCGAGTACTTCGTTCCAAGCGACTGTCCGTCGAGGAAGTTGATCGGGTACACCGCGAGATTCGCGTCGCCAGAGCCGACGTAGTTCTCGAGCATGACGCCGTTCTGCGCCTCGAAGTTGCCACACGCGGGGCACATGTAGTCGACATAAACGGTCACGTCGAGCGGCAGCTCGTCACGGTTGGTCTCTGGTGCGACGCGTTCTGCCTTCGGGTCCGAGAGCGCCGCAGACGGTACAACCTTCAGATCCTTAGTGAACACGGCCGCGCCAGAAGCCATGTTCTTCGGGCCGGGTCCTGCGGGCTTGAGCGACTGCGTGAGTACGAGACCGACAATCGCGAGGATCGCGATAACGCCAAGCACGACGCCTCCCTGAACGTACAGGCGACGGCGCTTCTCGCGCTTCTTCTCGGCCTCGCGAGCGATCCGAGCCTGCTCGCGGGCCTGCGTGCGACGCTCGTTCTTCGACAGTCGCGACGTTGTGTCATTCGACATGGGTGTATTTCCTCCAGAGAAGCATCGGAAATCGATGCGTGGTCACAGTGAGCGCGGGTACGCGGCCGTTACTTCTTCTTGGCGCGACGCTGGGCGCGGTTCGCGGGGCCAGCCTCATCGGCGGGAACTTGCTGGCCAAACGCGCCTCGCGCGGTGGGCTGCGCCGGCTGCTTGGAGCCGCGCTTCTTGGCCTGCGAATCATTGACTCCAGCGCCACTCACCTCGGGGGTGCCGTCAACATCGGGTGACGTGTAGCTCAGCTGGGTCTCGTCGGGCTTTGTCTGCTCGTCGAGCCCGCCACCCTCGAGGTGCACATGCCCCTCGTGGCCAGGCTCGTTCGGACGCACCTGGACTTCGAGGTTGTAGAGGAGGCCGGTCGACTCTTCCTTGATCTGGCCCATCATGCCCTCGAACATCGTGAAGCCCTCACGCTGGTATTCAACGAGCGGGTCTCGCTGCGCCATCGCGCGGAGGCCGATTCCCTCCTTGAGGTAGTCCATCTCGTAGAGGTGGTCGCGCCAGCGGCGATCAATTGTCGTCAGCACAACCCGTCGCTCAAGCTCGCGCATCGCCTCAGAGCCGAGCGACTCCTCGCGGGCGGCGTAGGCGACCTCTGCGTCGGACAGGATCTCGCGACGGAGGAACGCCTTGTCGACGCGCCCGTTCGGCGCCTCGGCGACGACCTCGTCAACGGTGAGAGCAATCGGGTACAGCTGCTTGAGATCTGACCAAAGCGCGTCAAAGTCCCAGTTCTCGTCGGCACCGTGTGAGTCAAGGATCGCGTCGATCGTCTGCTCGCGGAACGCGACCACGCGCTCCTCGATCGCCTCACCGTCGAGGATCTGGGCACGGTCGCCGTAGATTGCCTGGCGCTGACGGTTCAAGACGTCGTCATATTTCAGAACGTTCTTACGAATCTCAGCGTTGCGCGCCTCGACCTGGCTCTGCGCGCTCTGGATCGAACGGGTCACCATCTTCGATTCAATCGCGAGATCGTCGGGGAAGCCGTCACGGTTCATGAGGGCAGCTGCCGCGCCCGAGTTGAACAGGCGCATGAGGTCGTCGGCGAGCGAGAGGTAGAAGCGGCTTTCACCGGGATCACCTTGACGGCCAGAGCGGCCGCGAAGCTGGTTGTCGATGCGGCGTGACTCGTGGCGCTCAGTGCCGAGCACATAGAGGCCGCCAGCCTCAAGAACCTTCTCAGCCTCGGTCGAGACGGCTTCCTTCACTGCCTCGAAGACTTCGTCCCAAGCTCCCTCGTAGGCCTCCGGATCCTCCTCAGTCGAGAACCCGCGCGCAGTCATCTCCTGCACAGCGAGGAACTCGGCGTTGCCGCCGAGCATAATGTCGGTACCGCGGCCTGCCATGTTTGTGGCGACAGTGACGGCACCGTATCGACCCGCCTGGGCGATGATCGCGGCCTCGCGTGCGTGGTTCTTCGCGTTCAGCACCTCGTGGCGGACGCCCTGCTTCGCGAGCTGGCGCGAGAGGTATTCGCTCTTCTCGACGCTCGTGGTACCGACGAGCACCGGCTGGCCCTTAGCGTGCCGCTCCGCGATGTCGTCGACGACCGCAGCGAACTTTGCTTCCTCGTTCTTGTAGACGAGGTCGGGCTGGTCGATGCGCTGCATCTTCTTGTTCGTGGGAATCGGAACGACGCCGAGCTTGTAGGTCGACATGAATTCGCCGGCCTCAGTCTCAGCGGTACCCGTCATGCCCGAGAGCTTGTCGTAGAGGCGGAAGAAGTTCTGCAGGGTGACTGTCGCGAGCATCTGGTTCTCTGCCTTGACCTGCACCCCTTCCTTCGCCTCGATAGCCTGGTGCATTCCTTCGTTGTAGCGACGCCCTGCAAGGATACGACCGGTGTGCTCGTCAACGATCAGCACCTCACCGTTCAGTACGACGTAATCCTTGTCGCGCGTGAACAGGGCCTTCGCCTTGATCGAGTTGTTGAGGAACGAGATGAGTGGGGTGTTCACCGACTCGTAGAGGTTGGTGATACCAAGGTGATCCTCAACCTTTTCAATGCCAGGCTCGAGCACACCGACGGTGCGCTTCTTCTCGTCAACCTCGTAGTCGACGCCGGCCTCGAGGGTCTTCGCGATCCGGGCGAACTCGCCGAACCAGCGGTTGCCTTCTCCGGAAGACGGGCCCGAGATGATGAGCGGGGTACGCGCCTCGTCGATCAGGATCGAGTCGACCTCATCGATGATGGCGAAGAAGTGACCACGCTGGACCCGCTCGGCCGAGGTGCTCGCCATGTTGTCGCGGAGGTAGTCAAAGCCGAACTCGTTGTTCGTGCCATAGGTGATGTCCGCGTCGTACTGCTTGCGGCGCTCGACAGGGTCCTGGCCCGAAACGATGCAACCGGTTGTCATACCGAGCGCGCGGAAGACGCGGCCCATAAGCTCAGACTGGTAGCTCGCGAGGTAGTCATTGACTGTAACGACGTGCACGCCCTTGCCTGCAAGCGCGTTGAGGTATGACGGCATTGTTGCGACGAGAGTCTTGCCCTCACCAGTCTTCATCTCGGAGATGTTGCCGAGGTGCAGGTTCGCGCCACCCATGACCTGGACGTCGAATGGGCGAAGTCCAATTGTGCGCTTCGCGGCCTCGCGGACGGCTGCGAAGGCCTCTGGCAGGAGGTCGTCGAGCGTCTCGCCAGCCTCGAGTCGCTTCCTGAACTCAGTTGTCTCCTCGCGCAGCTCCTCGTCGGTGAGGGCCTCAAACGAGGGTTCGAGATCATTGACCGTCTTGGCCAACCGCTCGAGCTTCTTGAGCGTGCGTCCTTCGCCGACGCGAAGGATCTTCTCGAGGACTGTCGCCACGTTGTGTCTCCTGTACGGTAGTGCGCGATGAGCTGCTGGGCAGGGCATCGTCGTTGCCCAATTGTGACAACTCCTCAGCTTAGCAACGGCTGTGTGCATTGCGCTGGGAATTCGTTCCTTCATTTGAATCATTCAAAATAAGGGCTACACTGGAAACATGCCCGCAACCGCCCCCGCCACCGAATCGGCGGCACGACTGAACGCCGTTGGCCTGCGCTCAACCGCGCCGCGTCGAGCCGTTCTTGAGGCGCTGCAGCCGGGCGGTCATCTTGACGCGAGCGAACTCTACGACCGCCTGAAGGACGATCTGCCAGGGACATCCTTGCAGGCCATTTACGGCGTTCTCACGGCCCTCGTTGAGGCAAACCTTGTGCGGCGCGTCACGCCAGCAGGCGGTTCCGCTAGGTACGAAGCACGAGTTGGCGATAACCATCACCACCTTCTTTGCCGGTCGTGCGGACGCCTTGAAGACGTCCCATGCGCAGTTGGCGCGGCTCCGTGCCTGACCCCCTCAGAAGACCATGGCTTCCAGATCGAAGCGGCCGAGGTCACCTTTCACGGCCTGTGTTCCGACTGTGTGCCCGTGGACTAGCACCTAGCTGTTCACCACATCCAGACTTCCATCCGACTCAACCCCCACGAAATGAGGCATCATGGCTGAGAACAAAACCCTGACGACCCAGACGGGTACCCCCGTCGCAGACAACGAGCACTCGCTCACCGTTGGGCCCGACGGCCCCACGGTACTGCACGATCACTACCTCCTCGAGAAGCTCGCATCGTTCAACCGTGAGCGTGTGCCTGAGCGCAACCCGCACGCAAAGGGCGGCGGCGCGTTCGGCGAGTTCGTCGTGACCGAGGACGTCTCGAAGTACACTCGCGCTGCAGTGTTCCAGCCCGGCGCCAAGGCAGAGACGCTCATCCGTTTCTCCTCCGTCGCTGGTGAGCAGGGCTCCCCTGACACCTGGCGCGACGTACGTGGCTTCTCGCTGCGTTTCTACACGCCCGAGGGCAACCTCGACATCGTCGGCAACAACACGCCGACGTTCTTCATCCGCGACGGCATCAAGTTCCCCGACTTCATCCACTCGCAGAAGCGCCTCGGCGCGTCTGGCCTGCGCGACGCAGACATGCAGTGGGACTTCTGGACGCTGTCGCCCGAGTCGGCTCACCAGGTCACCTACCTCATGGGTGACCGCGGCCTCTCGAAGAGCTGGCGCCACCTCAACGGCTACGGCTCACACACCTACCAGTGGATCAACGCCGAGGGCGAGCGCTTCTGGGTGAAGTATCACTTCATCTCCCAGCAGGGCGTCGAGCGCCTCTCGCCCGAAGAGGCAGAGAAGCTCGCAGGGTCGGATGCCGACTACTACCGCCGCGACCTGTTTGAGTCCATCGAACGAGGCGAGTTCCCGTCGTGGGACGTCTACGTGCAGGTCATGCCCTATGAAGAGGCAAAGACCTACCGTTTCAACCCGTTCGACCTCACGAAGGTGTGGCCAAAGGCTGACTACCCGCGCATCAAGGTCGGAACGTTCACACTGAACCGCAACCCTGAGAACTTCTTCGCTCAGATCGAGCAGGCCGCGTTCACGCCCGGTAACCAGGTTCCCGGCACGGGCATCTCGCCCGACAAGATGCTGATGGCTCGTGTCTTCTCGTACGCAGACGCCCACCGCCACCGCATCGGTGCAAACTTCAACCAGCTGCCTGTCAACCAGCCGCATGCCGGAGAGGTGAACAACTACCAGCACGAGGGCAGCATGCGCTACCACTTCAACAGCGCAGAGCACCGCACCTACTCGCCGAACTCGTACGGCCAGGCTGGCGGCCCGGTTGCCGATCCGGTTGCAGGTGTCGAGGCGAGCTGGGAGGCCGACGGCAGCCTCGTTCGCTCGGCTCACACGCTGCGCGCTGACGACGACGATTTCGGCCAGGCAGGCACGCTCTACCGCGACGTCTACTCGGCAGAAGAGAAGGCACGCTTCCACGAGGTGCTCGGCGGCCAGGCACAGGCAATTACCGTTGATCGCATCCGCGAGGCGTTCTTCCAGTACTGGACAAACGTCGACGCAGAGCTCGGCGCGATCCTGCGCGCGAACTACGCAGCCTAACCACGTCTGAGGGGCCGGGGCCAGCCGCAGTGGCTGGCCCCGGCCCCTCGCGTTTTCTAAACTCGGTCTGAAATGATTGGCACGTGCAGCATCCAATCGTCCCAGAGAGCGTGACTCACACGAGCGTCCTCGTCGTGCTGCCAACGTTCAATGAGCGGGACTCGCTTCGCGGAGTCGTTGCGACAGTACTCGACGCCGTGCCCGGCGCCAACGTGCTCATTATTGACGACAACAGCCCTGACGGTACCGGCGAGATCGCAGACGACATCGCACACGTAGAGCCTCGTGTGACCGTGATGCACCGCGATGGCAAGCGTGGCCTTGGTACCGCGTATATTGCCGGGTTTCGCCTCGCAATCGACCTCGGCTACGACTATGTCGTCGAGATGGATTCCGACGGCTCACACCAACCTGGCGAGCTCCCGGCGCTTCTCGACGCCGCAGCCGCGGGGGCCGGCCTCGCAATCGGCACCAGGTGGATGCCCGGCGGCAAGATCGTGAACTGGCCGCGCCACCGCCGACTGCTGTCGCGCGGAGGGACCGCGTTCGCCCGCCTTGCGCTGCGGTCGCGGCTGCGGGACCTCACGAGCGGTTACCGCGTGCTCTCACACGAGTGCATTGAGCGGCTCGGACTTGAGACCATCGACTCCGAGGGCTACGCCTTCCAGGTCGAGACCGCGTGGCGCATCGAGCAGCTCGGCATTCCCGTCGCTGAGGTTCCCATCACCTTCGTGGAACGCACCACAGGCCGGTCGAAGATGTCGACGCGAATCATGTGGGAGGCGTTCTCAAACGTCACTCGCTGGGGTATCGAGACCCGCCGAGCGCGCTCGGGCAAGCCTGCCTTCCAGCACTAGGTCAAGCGCCCGCAGAGGCACGCCCTCCGCATGCAATCGACACTAGAACTGCAGAAATCCTCGGAAATCGACATTGAGACTGTAGATCCCAGGCTGTGTGGATGTGGCGACCGGCGCAAACGCGGCGGCCGCCCCCGAATGGGGACGGCCGCCTAGTAGCTCCTGCTGACTAGCTGTCTGCGTGACCAGCTGTCCTGCTGAATAGCTGTCTGCGTGACTAGCTGTCGGGGCGCCTAGCTGTCTGCGAGCGACAGCACGCCGTAGTTCCAACCCTTGCGGCGGTAGACAACGCTCGGCTTGTCAGTCTCGGCATCGATGAAGAGGAAGAAGTCGTGGCCGACAAGCTCCATCTGATCGACTGCATCTTCAACCGGAAGTCGCTCCGCCGGGAATTCCTTCGAGCGGATAACGACAGGCGAGTACGCCTCTTCGGCCTCAGCCACGACGGGTACCGAACCTGTCGCGACAGCGTCAATGACCTCGGCTGAAGCGGGCTGCAGGTCGACCACAGCAAAGTCATTCGCTGCCGCGTCGCCGAGCGAAGTCCGACCCCGGCCGCGGCGGTCCTGCGCACGATCCTTCGAGCGGCGGATGCGCTCGAGCACGCGACCGTAGGCGATGTCATAAGCGGCGTACTTGTCTGGCCCCACTGACTCGGCTCGAATCACCGGGCCCGGGCCGATCAGCGTAATCTCAACCCGGTCACCATGCTTTGGGCTCTTGTCACTGAGGCGCGATACACGTACCTCGAAGGCCTGTGCCTTCGGGAGCAACCCTGCTACCTTCTCGGTTTTTGACTCAACGTACTGTTCAAAGCGATCAGTAATCTCGACATTTCGTCCGTGGATGCTGACGTCCATGACGACCTCCCAGGTGACTCAGGCGGGTGGGCCGGTGTGGCGCACCACTACGCCTTTCTCGAACATTACCCCCTTTCGCCTGTGAGGTTCCACTCTGTTTTTTGTGGCGCGTCGCGACGCTCCGCCGAGCAGAGTGTCACAGCGCCGACGACGGGGATGCCTTCGGCTTCGAACACGGCGATCGCCGCCCAAAGCGTCGCGCCGGTCGTGGCAATGTCGTCAACAAGAATCACTCCCCGCCCGTTGAGTCTTCGCTCCGCATCGCGGCGAACCCTGATGAGCCTTGCATTTCGCTCTCGCGCAGCAGAGTCGAGCCCAACCTGCCCGACGCGGCCACGTCTCGGCACTAACAAGCGAAGGCGTTCACCTGGCAGCCGCCCCGACAGCAGCCCGGCACGCAGCATCACGTCGACGTGCCTGTACCCTCGTTCACGCTCGCGTCGCTTTCGAGACGGGAGGGGAACCCAGACTGGTGCCCGCGGGAGTGCGTCGCCAGCGCCGCGATCCAGCGCACGCTGCCTGTGGTGTTCTGCGGCGAGCGCGGCGCGAAGCGGCACAGCCAATCGGGGTCCCAGCATGCGCCCGAAACTGTATGCGCCGCGATGCTTATAGGCGAGCAGAACCGCCCGGAGAATCCCGTCATACGCTCCAGCGGCGAAGCCTGGCACCCCGAGTGCTGGGATCGCATGAACTTCGTCAGGTGGGGCGTCTGCTACCTCCACGGCACATGTAGAACAGAGCTCTCGATCCTGCCTGCCGCATCCGACGCACAAACTCGGCCAGACAAGCGCGAGGAGGTCGAGCCCAAGCTCTCGCAGCCACCCGAGGGCTCCCGTCAAGCGCGAGCCCCTGGCAGGAGCAATGTTCTGGGCCTCAGTTCCGGCCGGAGCCCCACGGGCGGCAACTTCTCGTTTCGGCATGAGCCAAGTTTCGTCTGGCAAGTGGTTGCGAGGCGGGATCCCCGTCAGATTGTGGACAACCTCGGCCGCCGCCTGCCCCGACTCCTCCTGTGGAGCGAACTAGCCGCGCTTTGCGATCACTTCAACGTCGGCTGCGACGCGTTGCCAGCCGCTCGCTCCCTGGGGCGCAAACAGTTCCCCATTCTGGGTGAGCACTCTAATCTGGGCCCTGTTGCCGCCACCGAAGATTTCCTCCGCCTCGGGCACTGATCCCTGTTCGCTTGGAAAAGTTCCCGGCCCACCGACTGTGACCTTCCCTGCGCTCCCCTGCAAGGTGACTGCGACGAACCGGTTCTGATCGATCCAGTCGAAGTCGAGCGCCTCGCCACTTGCCCACAGCTCGATGTCTGCCTTCGGAGTGACCGCCGTCGGCATTCCGCCATCGGTTTCCCTGAGGATCCCGCCGACAAGCACGTAGCTCTTGCCACCGTCGTCAACGAGCGCGCCGATCATGCTGCCACCCGGCGCAATACCCACAGCCCGCACGTCGAGCCCGTCGAGCCAGGGAATGACGATGTCGTGTTGCTCCCCCGAGGCGCTCGCGACGTGCATCTTTGTTGGCGCTGATGCTGAGAGCGACCAGGTCCACAGGTCGTCGTCAACGTTTGGCGCCAGCGCGTCCTTCCGGTTGTCGACGACAGCTGTGAACCCTTGCGAGACGATGTGTACTCCCGCCTTCGTGCGCACGGCAGCGACGGTCTTGGAACGCGAGAGCGCAATCGCGTCGCCAGCGAGCTCTTCAACGACCGGGCTAATCCCGATCACTGGCTCGATCCCTGACGCCGTAAAGACGCCAAATTTTCCGTTCTGCACGCCCGCGAGCTTGGCTCCCACCTGCGACGGAGTCATGGGCGCGACTGCCTGCGGCTTTCCCTTGACCGGTGTCCCGTCGATGAGCAGCTCGACCCGGTTCACGCCCGAGACGCTCTGCAAGCTGGTCTGGAGTTGGAGCAGCATCTCTTCTTGCGCCTTGGGGTTATTCAATCCCTCGCCCTTAATATCGACCCGCGCAAGCCCGTCTTCGACGGTGACCGCATTCTTGGTGAGTGAGGTCCCTTCGGGGAAGCCTGAGCGAGCGACAAGCTCAAACCGTTCACTCGGGCCAGCGAGCAACGCGTTCACGATCTCCGTCGAGAGCGCAGCCCGCGACAGGAACCATCTGGTGTCGGGCACCAGCCGGTCGCCGGCACCAAGGAAGTTCACTTGGTGTTGCGACCAGATCGCGTCGAAGGTCGCGCGGTCAAGGATGACGCCAGCGGGGGCAGACGAAATCCTCCATTCATCGCCGACACGTGTGAACTCGAATCGGAGCTCGGTGCTCTCGCCGGCTTCAGTCAGCAGCAGCCGGCCTTCAGGGTCGACTTCGGCGACGACAGAGAGCATCAGCATGCCTGCCGCGTCGCCGTCTTGTCTGAACGGACGCGACCCCTCCCAGACGAGCACACCGAAGTATGGATCCCACTGATCGGCGTACTCGGGTGTGAGGTACTCGCGTGCGACAGAGTAGTCGTCAATCGGTGAGCGTGCCGCTGTGATGAACCCGCGAACCAGCTCCTCGGGTGTCGCGCCGGCCGACGGCCCAAACGCGCTGAACTGGAGGGCCTGCTCAGCTTGATTGATGTCAGTGAGTCCCGGCTGCACCGCACCGGAGCCTGGGATCGCAGCGCACGCGCTGAGCGTCAGGGTTGCGACGAGGGCGAATCCGAGGCCGGCACGCGACATGCGTCTGATCCTGCGCTTGGTCATGAGCGGCCCTCCTTTGGCGTCTTGATGCTCCGACGGAATGGGCGTTTCAACCAACCACCTGTTGTCTCACGCACGTCTGCTCCGCCCGCGACGTCCTCGGGGATGAGCGGTATCGGCGACACAAAGTCTGTCACGTCGTCACCGCGCGGCAGGGTGAGCCGGAAGCTCGTTCCAACGCCCTTCGCCGACCACACTTCTAGGAATCCGCCGTGGACCGCGGCGTCCTCTCGAGCAATCGCAAGGCCGAGTCCGGTCCCGCCGAGCGTGCGCTTGCGTGAGGGATCAGCGCGCCAAAACCTGTCAAAGACGTGGTCGACGTCGTCAGCGTCCATGCCCACTCCCCAGTCGCGCACCGCAACGGCAATTGCGTGGGCGTTCGAGTCGACTGTAACCACGATTGGCCGATCCTCACCGTGCTCGATCGCGTTGCCGACGAGGTTCGACACGATACGTCTGATGCGCCTCGCGTCGACGTCAACGGGCGTGTAGCCGCCGAGCGGCCGTACCTCGATCAGGCTCGATGAGAGCGGCCTGAGCGACGTCACGACCTCGTCGACAAGGTGGACGAGGTTCGTGGGCTCAGTCTCAAGCGTCACCCGCCCGGCGTCGTAGCGCGAGATCTCGAGCAGGTCGGTGAGGAGCGACTCGAACCGTCCAACCTGCGTGCTCAGCACTTCGACGGCACGCTGTTGGCCCGGCGCTAGGGAGTTCTGCTGCCCGCTGAGTACCTCGCTCGCGAGCCGGATAGTAGTGAGCGGCGTGCGCAACTCGTGCGACACGTCAGACACGAAACGCTGCTGCATCTCTGAGAGGTCGTCGAGCTCTTGAATGCGGGCTTGGAGCGTGTCGGCCATGTCGTTGAATCCCTCAGACAACACATCAAAATGCTCGTCGTGCTGCAGTGGCATGCGCGCATCCGCTTCACCTGCTGCGAGCCGCCGGCTCGTGTCTGCTGCCACGCGAATCGGGCGGAAGACAATCCGAGAAATCACCCAAACGAGCAGTCCGATGAACAGCATCATCCCTACCGCCGTGACAAACAGCGTGCGCTGAACGAACGAGAGCGTTTCCGCTGTCGCCGAGAGCTCGTACCCGATAAACAGGTCGAACACCCCGGCGCCCGCCGGGAACTTCAGGGACGAGCCAACGACTATGCCAGGTGCGTCTTTCGCCTCGCCGTCGCGAAACGTCACTGCCTGCCAATACTGGGGTTCCTCAGCAACAAGCACAGCCTCCGCGAGTTCCTCGCTCACTGCCTGACCGAGCGCCGATGGGGTACTCGCCACCGGGGATAGCTCGGGAAATGGCGCCTGGTTTTCTTGGCGCCTGATGTAGATCATCTGGCTCGACGACGTGTCCTGCACCGTTCGAAGCACAGAGGTTTGCAGTGACTGCAGGCCGCCCCTGTCGGCGGGATCGAACGAGTCGATCATGCGCTGCGCCTGCACCGTTGCGCGCGCTGAGTCCTGCAACGATTGTTCGAGGCGCGACGAGAACAGGTCGTTGCTCACGCTCGTGAGCAGGAACACACCGGCGATCGCGATCATCGCGCCAGTCACGAGACCCGTGATCGTCATCGTGCGGAGCATGAGCGACCGGCCCCATCGTGCGCGGAAGGGTCCGAGCACGGGTTGAGTCGCCTTGATCCATCGCAGCCTCAGGCGACGCCAAGTCCGCTGCATTCGACCGCGCGACCTTGGCTCAGTCATGCGAGTGACTATTCTGCGCGGGCACCAGCACGGTACCCAACCCCGCGCACGGTCGTCACGATCACCGGGCGATCAGGATCGATCTCGATTTTCGCGCGCAGCCGCTGGACGTGAACATTCACGAGACGAGTATCGGCCTTGTACTGGTAGCCCCACACCTTCTCGAGCAGTACCTCACGAGTGAACACCTGCTGAGGCTTCCGCGCGAGAATCGCGAGGAGATCGAACTCGAGCGGTGTGAGGGCGATAACCTCGTCGCCGCGCTTCACCTCGTGGCCGGCGACGTCGATGTGCAGGTCGCCAATCATGAGGGTTTCGTTCGTATCTTCCTGCGGTTCGCGGAGGCGAGCGCGGATCCGAGCGATGAGCTCTGCAGGGTTGAACGGCTTGACGACATAGTCATCTGCACCGACCTCGAGCCCGCGCACGACGTCGCGGGTGTCGGTGCGGGCCGTAAGCATGATGATGGGCACCCCGGATTCTGCACGAATCTGTTCGCAGACACCGATCCCATCGAGTCCTGGCAGCATCACATCGAGGAGTACAAGATCAGGGCGGGTCGCACGGAACTGCTCAACGGCTTCGAACCCGTCGTAGGCATGCTCGACAAGGAATCCTTCTCCTTGCAGCACCATGCTCAGCATCTCAGCGAGTGCTCTGTCATCATCCACTACGAGGATTCGTGCGCTCATGAGCCTATTATGACCGGTCGGCCTGGTAATCGTGCAACCAGCCCCCTCGGAAGGGGTGGAAAGCCTAGAAGTGGTCAAACCTGCCGGGTAGCAGTTCCCAAGGTTCACGTCCCAGGTACTCACACACAGCACGGTACACACAGTGCTCAATGAAGTAGCGACGGTGCTCGTCGTCATCAACGTGCAGCCCCTTGCTGCGTTGAATCGGCATTCGATAGAGCATGATGCTTGCTGCGTCTCGGTCGATCGAGTAAAGCATCGGCATTGAGCTCTCGCCTGCGGCAGCAGGCACGGTTTGGAAGCCGATCTGCACGCCGTGGAGTTCCTCGGGGAACGCTCGCTGCAAGAACTCGACCGCGCCGCGAGCGTCAGACTCGAACTTCTTCACCCTGCTCTGCGGATTCGCGAGCGCTGGTCCAGTGATTGACGAGCGGATCGGGCGACGC
This sequence comes from Leucobacter sp. NPDC015123, assembly GCF_043080205.1. Lineage (NCBI taxonomy): Bacteria > Bacillati > Actinomycetota > Actinomycetes > Micrococcales > Microbacteriaceae > Leucobacter > Leucobacter sp. NPDC015123. The sequence continues at coordinate 267,039 of NZ_JBIBVH010000002.1, forward strand.
CCATGCCGTGTCTGGCGCCCGTGCGTACGCGGGGTCCTGGAAGTCATACCGTCCAGTCTACGGCCACCGCTAGCGCGTGTAGACCGTGAGCTGGCCCGTGTGCTCTGCGCGCGGCATGATTGGGTATCCGGCGATCGAGCCGCTCCCGACCATGCGAACTCCCGCGTGTACGGGCTCGGTGCTCGTGAGTGTGCGGCTGCCTGCCCCTGGCACGACAACGGCGGCTCCCGGCGCGACAGTGACCTGCTGCTCTTTGCCGCCTGCGACGGTGACCTCGGCGGGTACATCACCGGGGTTTGCGACGATGAGTTCGCCTCCTGGCGTCACCGGGGCTGCAGTTGGCGTATTCGCCGGAATCGTCGGGGCCGGCGCGAACCACTGGAAGTCGTGAGTCTCACCCGAGTTCGCGGCACCCTCGGCTCCCGCGAAGACAGGCACATCGGCGTCTACAACAATTGCGGTTGCGTCGTGCGGCCACGACTCAATCGCAAGCGCCCCCACGACGCGGGGTTCAAGCTCGATGACGCCGAGCTGCGTGCGAACACCCTTGGCGTCGATTGCTGAGACCGTGCCGCTGCCTGCGACATCTCCTGGGGTGATCGCGTGCACGAGTACCGGGAAGCGGTCAGCTGGCCCAGTGTCAGTTGGTACCTCTTCGTGGTCGTGCGAGTCTTCGTTCGCGACTCCTGGAATGACGAGTAGCTGCTCGGGGCGAAGCTGCCGAGTGACTACGGAGGTTCCGACAGGGACGATGCCGTCCACTCGTGCGACCCCGAGGCTTGCCGAGACAGGTGCCCCCGTGCTTGTCACTCGCACTGCGAGGCGCTCTCGGTTGGGCGCATACCCGTTGAGCGAAACGATCTGTTCGGAGTTCGGGGCGACGATCACTCCCGAGGTTTGCACTGCGTCGATCTCGCCGTTCTCGTCAAACACGGTGATCTGCACGGTTGCGGGAACCTCGCTCGCGTTGCCTAGGCTGAGCGTCGTCGAGAGTCCGAGCGTGCTTGCTCCGCCGACGAGCCACTGCTCGTTGACGGGTTCGACGCACGCACTCGCGGTTGCGCCGCGGAGTGATGCTGAGGCGAGTTTCTGGCTTTGGGCGGCAGCAAGCGAGGCCTGCGCGGCGCCGGTGAGCACTCGAGCTCCACTCGCGGCTGCGCCCTCCCCTCCCCCGAGCGTGCCGAGTTCACCGTCTCCGCTCACGACCACAGTTGCCTCGCCTACCGGCACGGCGACGTCGGGGCGAGAAGGATCAGCGCCGAGCTCTGCGAATGCGCCAGCACACACAATACTGCGCTCGCCTGTCTGTGTCGTGCTCACCGTGACTGCGTGCGGGGCGCGCTCGACGCTCGGAAGCTGAACCGTTCCGAGGAGTAACACCCCGGCTGCGGCAGCTCCGGTGATGATGAGCCCTGTGAGCGCACGGGCGCCGCCGCGAACAAACCTCTCGCTTGTGCTCATCTACTTGCCCTCCCCGAGCTGCTCGTCTGCGTCTCGCGATTCTGCGTCTGTCGCTTCCTCGACGCCCGCATTCGGCGCGTCGACCGCTGCGGCCTGCGACGTCACGGCGAGGTGGGAATCCCCGTCAGGATCGGTCGAGCGCGCATCTTCCGCTGATCCAGCCGGTTCGGTGTCCCCCGCAGGATCAGCCGGGTCGATGTCCGTCGCTGGATCAGCCGGGTCGATGTCTTCGTCAGCTTCAGCTAGGACCTCGGCCGGTGACTCGTCGTCGGATTCTGCACCTTCACCAGCATCGGAGAAACCCTCAGCCGCCTCGGACACCTCGGACACCTCAGGTACCTCGGACACCTCAGGCGCGGCAGGCGCGGCAGATGCCTGCGGCTCGTCGCCCATATCCACGGCGGGGGCAGCCGTCTCAGTGACCTCGGCCCCGGCAACCGCGGGAACAGCCCCTTCCGCGACAGCGGAAGGTAGGGGTGCGCCTGCACCGGCGGTCACAGCGGCAGCGGCGCGGCGCTCTGCTCGCTTACTCGCGCGCTTGCGCACCCGCTTCGGACGCTTGCGTCGCTCAGGGCGCTCAACAACCTCGCCCGTGGGCAGCGCGAGCAGCAGCATTGCGAACAGCAGGACAAGCTGCACGGTCCAGACAGTCTGCCCGCCGAACGAAGTCCCGACGAGCGCGGCAGACTCGTCCCCCTCAGCTTCATGGCCTGTTGCGGCATCTGAGACGCGCCAGAGGAGTCCCTGCTCGGTCGTACCGACGCTCGCGAGTTCGGGGTGCTGGTCGAGCGTGCGCTGAAGCTCGGTCTCCGCGCTCGGCTCATTCCCTGACCGCAGTAGCACGTAGGTGATGCGCTCGGCGTTCAGCGCGTCGGCGACGCTGCCGCCACCGATGCTCGCGAGCGAGCCAACGAGTTCGGCGAGCTGCTTGTCGTCGTGGGTCGGGTCAGAGAGGCGCGCGGACGTGCGGAAATCGTCAAGCTCGATACCCTCGCCTGTCACAATTTCGGCGCGCATGGCTCCCTCACCTGACGCACTGAGTACGAGTGTGCGGGTGTTTGGGTTTTGTTCTCCAGCGACCTGGACGAGCGCGGGCATCCGAGACTCCCCTGGGCCCATCGGCACGTTGCCTGTGACAAGGCGCACCGCGATCGGCCCTGCAGCAACGACCGCTGCGACGAGCGCGACTGCGACGACCGCAGGCGCAGCACGTCGCGCCGTTTCGGCGCCGAGAGCTGCGAGCCCGAGTACGGCGAGCCAGTAGAGCACGAGGCCAGAACCCGTCCAGACCGCAATCGGGGTGTCACCCGACGTGGTGAGCATGAGCTGGGTTGATCCGACCGCCGCGACTATTCCGAGCCCACCGAACAGGGCATGCAGCAGCGTTGCAGCGACCTTCCCGGTGTAGAGACCGAGCAGGGCCAGGAGTGCGATCGGAAGCATCAGCACGCCGACGAGGAGTGTCGCGGGTAGGTTACCGAGCCCGACTGTCTCGAAGATGCGTCCCCAGCCGTCGAGGCCGAACTCTGGGAACCCGAGCAGCAGGTGCCAGGTCGTACCCGGTGTGTACGGCAGTGGGATCCCTGGGTCAGCGAGAAGGTCGAGCGGTCGCCCGCCGAACACTGTCGCGATGATCTTCGGGCCGAAGAGCACGAGTGGAGCGATGGCGATCGACAGCACGCGCAGCGCGCCGCGCAGACTGGAGAATACGCCGACGACGAGGAAAACGAGCGCGACCGGGATGAGCACGGGGGCGCTCGCGAGGGCAACCGCAGCGAGCAGCGACGCAGTGCCAGCCCAGCTCCAGGACTCGCGACAGCGGGTGGCGGCGAGAAGCAACCACGGCATTACGACGGCCAGGATCAGCGTGGTGATTCGGCCCGAGGCGATCGAACCGAGCAGCACGGGGCTCAGAGCGAACCCGATGGCGACAACTGCCCGCGCCGCCCCCGACTCTGCAATCTGCGCCGCCCAGATCCAGGCGCCGAGCGCCGAGAGCGGAATTGCGATGATGAGCAGGATGACGAGCGCGTGCGAGGGGTTCCAGAACGTGACAGACCCGAGCACTGCGAGCACCCAGGCGAACGGGTCGGCGGGAACGCCGTCGAGTGTGCGGGTGTGATGCCAGAGCTCGCCGATAGGGCTGAGCGGCGCAAGGCCACCCCCGAACAGGCTCGTTTGGGCGATTGCCCACCAGGTAAGCGCGATCGCAGCCACCGCAGTAACCACGAGCACCGCGAGGCCGCCCGTCGAGACAAACCCGAGCTCGCGCGGAACACGCCCCTGGGCGGCAAGTATCGCCTCGCGGTCGATCATTCGCGCGGTGCGCACTGTCTTTCTGTCGGTGCGCAGTGGGCGCACCGCTGCCCAGCCGACGCGTGACGCCCGCTTCACTCGTTTGCGCGACGCGAGAAGCGCTTTCGGGCGGAAGAAGACTGTCAGCGCGGCGACGAACTCGCCGATCATGTTTCCTGGTTGCTCGCGAATCAGCGCCCAGAAGACGCGAACGATTGCGAGAAGTGGCAATCCGAGCCACATGAGAAACGCAGGGAGTGCTGACGCGTAGGCAATGCGCCGGTGCAGGTGTGCGGTTCGAGCTTGCCTGTGGGCGGTGCGGAGCACTCCGCGGGACCTGTCGATGTGCGGCCCGGCGACGCCGCTTCTGGCGAAGCGCACCCGCGACTCTGGCGACACTTCGACCCTGTAGCCGGCGAGACGGGTGCGCACACAGAAGTCGAGCGCGTCGTCATAACTTGTGAAGGCTGGGTCGAATCCGCCGAGCTCGTCCCACACGTCGCGGCGAACGAGCATGCCGACAGGGCCGACGCCGAGCACGTCCTCAAGGTGGTCGTACTGTTGTTGGTCGAGCTCTTGCCTCCTGAGCAGCCAGCGAGAGCCAGTCGTCGTGAGACTCTGTCCGAGCTCAATGATGCGCTCGGGGTGATCCCAGTCCACGAGTTTCGGGCCGGCGACGGCAACTGACTGCGCGCGCTGCACGCTCGACAGGATCCGCTCGAGCGCCTCGGGCTCTGGGCAGGAGTCTTCACTCAGCAGCCAGATCCACTCTTCAGCCGGGTTTGATCCGGGAAGCACGGCGGAAAGCGCCGCGGCAACGGCGCGCCCGAATGACACGCGCGACGGGATGCCGATGACCCGCGACGCCTCGGCACCACCGAAGTTGGCGTGTACGAGCTGGGTGCCGACCCGCTCGGCGCCGCCGTTGTTGATGGCGACGATGGCGTTTGGGCGCCGCGTTTGAGAGGCGATCCCTGCGATCGTCTCATCGAGCCACTCCCCACCTTGAGAAGCGACAATGACTGCGGTAACTGTGCTGCGCATAACGCCGTCAGTCTAGAAGGGGTGGCATGGTTTCAAACTGGGGGCATGCCGAGGAGCGCAAAGCTCAGCCGGCCTCGCGGCGCAGCTTGCGGCGTTCGCGCTCTGAAAGCCCGCCCCAAATGCCGAACCGCTCGTCGTTCTCGAGCGCGTAGTCGAGGCACTCCGAGCGCACCTCGCATGTCTCACAGATTCGCTTCGCTTCGCGGGTCGACCCTCCCTTTTCTGGGAAGAACGATTCTGGGTCGGTCTGCGCGCAGAGCGCGTCAGACTGCCATGCAAGAGCCTCATCTTCTGCCTGACGGCGAATTCCTGGGGTGCCGAGAAATACCGGATCGACAAACCAGTCGCCGGGAACGCCTGGCCCTGAAGCTTGTTCCATGGGTGCGCTCCTTTCTCGAAATCTCTGCGTTTGCGACGCTGACACGCCGCATTACCTAAATAATTACACCCTTGTCATTCGTTGAATGTCAAGCCGGAGAGTCTAAACCCTCAAGTACTCGTTGAGGGTCAGTGGAGTGTCGCGTGTCGCACCTCTACACTTGATGCCATGTCTGAATCTCTTCGCGTCGCGTCGGTTAACGTCAACGGCATCCGGGCCGCCTACCGCAAAGGCATGGGCGACTGGCTCGCTGAACGGGACGTCGACGTGTTGGCGCTGCAGGAGGTGCGCGCGCAGGACGAGCACCTCGAGGAGTTCCTCGGTGCCGCGGGCTGGCACTGGCTGCACGACCCGTGCGAGATCAAGGGCCGCGCGGGCGTTGCGATCGCGAGCCGAGTTCCCGCGCTTGCGCACCGCGTCGGCCTGGGTGGAGCGGACGATCAGGATCGCGTGCAGTCGTCAGGCCGCTGGCTCGAGGCCGACTTCGCGTTCGGCGACTCCCAGCTCACCGTCGTCAGCAACTACACGCACTCGGGCGAAGTAGACACGCCGCGCCAGGAGGCAAAGTGGGCGTTTCTTGACGCCATGGGGGCGCGAATGATCGAGCTTGCAAGCGAGCGCGACTTCGCTGCGATCGTTGGGGATTTCAATGTTGGGCACCGCGAGCTCGACATCAAGAATTGGAAGGGCAACGTGAAGAAGAGCGGCTTCCTGCCCAGGGAGCGAGCATATTTCGACCGTTTCTTCGGCCCGCGCGGCGAGCTCGTCACCGGCGTCGACGGCTCTGAGGGTGAGGGATACGGCTGGGTCGACGTTGGGCGCACGTTTGCTGGCGAGGTCGATGGACCGTACTCGTGGTGGTCAAACCGCGGCCAGGCATTCGACAACGACACCGGCTGGCGCATCGACTACCACGTCGTGACCCCGCAGCTCGGCGAGCGGGTACTCGATTACAAGATCGACCGCGCCGCGGCCTACGACGAGCGATGGTCGGATCACGCTCCAGTCGTCGTTGATTACCGCATCTGACCGCGTCGCCGCGGCCACGCGATCCATACTTCACACAGAAACACGTTAGATCTCACATGAGCGATTCAAAGCCAGTCATCTTTTCGGGCATGCAGCCCTCGAGCGATTCCCTCCAGCTCGGCAACTACATTGGCGCCCTGAGCCAGTGGACGAAAATGCAGGAGGACTTCGACGCGATCTTCTGCGTCGTGAACCTGCACGCGATCACCGTGCCGCAGGACCCAGCAGAGCTTGCCATGCGCACCCGCCGCACCGCGGCACAGTACATCGCGGCAGGCATCGACCCCGCGAAGTCGACGCTGTTCATCCAGTCGCACGTTCCAGCGCACGCCGAGCTCGCGTGGGTGCTGAACACACTGACAGGGTTCGGTGAGGCCGGGCGCATGACGCAGTTCAAGGACAAGTCGCAGCGCCACGGCGCTGATGCAGCCTCTGTCGGACTGTTCACCTACCCGATTCTGATGGCGGCAGACATCCTGCTTTATCAGGCGGAGTCGGTGCCAGTCGGCGAAGACCAGCGCCAGCACGTCGAACTCACCCGCGATCTCGCAAACCGCTTCAATTCGCGCTTCGGCGAGACCTTTGTGCTGCCAGAGGCGCAGATTCCGAAGACGGTCGCAAAAATCTACGACCTGCAAAACCCAGCAGCAAAGATGTCGAAGTCGGCCGAGACCGAGGCAGGCCTCATCAAGGTGCTTGACCCTGCGAACGTCACCAAGAAGAAGATCATGCGCGCGGTCACCGACGACGGCGACGAGATTCGGTTCGACCGCGCGACTAAGCCGGGCGTCTCAAACCTGCTCACAATCTTCTCGGTGCTCGCCGAGCGCTCAATCGAGTCGATCGAGGAGGAGTTTGCGGGGCTCGGGTACGGTCACCTGAAGAAGGCCGTGGCCGAGGTCGTGGAAGACTCCCTCGCGCCAGTACGCGAGCGCACAACCGAGCTCATGGCCGATCCGGCTGAGCTCGATAGGCTGCTCGCACGCGGCGCTGAACGCGCGAACGAGATCGCAAACTCAACCCTCAATCTGGTCTATGACCGGGTCGGTCTGATGCGCTAAAGTCGAGCTAATTCGCTAGAGGGGGACGCGAGATGGCCGGGCTACACATACTCGTTGTCGACGACGATCCAGACGTCGCGCTCCTCGTAAAAACTGTGCTCGAGCGCCGGGCAGGAGCAACTGTCGCTGTCGCGCACGACGCGGCTCGGGCGCTCGAGCAAGCGCGTGCGTCGCGCCCCGACATCGTCGTGACTGACATTGAGATGCCCGGCGCGAGCGGCATTGACCTCCTCACTGACATTCGCCGCGAGTTTCCCGGAGTTCCGGTACTCGTTATGACCGCGCACGTCTCCGTTGACTACGCCGTCTCGGCGCTCCGGGCACAGGCGGACGAGTTTCTGACGAAGCCGCTCGACAACACCCAACTCGTTGACGCAGTCACCCGCCTCGTCGAGGAGACGCGCAGGCGCGGGCCTGGGCGTCGCCCCAATACCGTGCTCGCAGTTGGCGCGCACCCTGACGACGTCGAGATCGGAGTTGGCGGAATCCTCGCAGCTCACGCCGCCGCCGGCGACAGCATCACGATCCTGACCCTGTCGCGTGGCGCCCGCGGCGGAGACGCCGACAGCCGGCAGTTCGAGTCGCTCGCGGCTGCCGAATTGCTCGGCGCGCGCCTGTTTCTGAAAGACCTCGTCGACACCGAGATTCCGAACAGCGGGCAGACAGTGCGCCTGATCGAGGATGTCGTGCGCGAGGTCCAACCGACTGTCGTGTACACGCACTCGGGGAACGACAGGCATCAAGACCATCGCGCCGTGAGCGAGGCAACGATCGTCGCGACACGAAGCGTCGCTACCGTTGCGTGCTATCAGAGCCCGTCGGCGACGATTGATTTCAGACCGACACGGTTCGTGCGCATTGACGACTTCCTTGAGCGCAAGTTTGACTTACTCGCCTGTTTTGACTCGCAGGTGGCGAGCCGCGACTACCTCACACGCGACTTCGTCACAGCTACAGCGCGATACTGGACCAGGTTCGGCGGCGGCAGGGCGGTAGAACCCCTCGAAATTGTGCGTGAAAGCACTGAACTTGCGCACAGCTACGAACGCCTCAGGTTGGAGAACTAATGCCCACTCGCGTACTTGTCACCGGCGCGGGCGGGCCCGCCGGAGTCGCGGTGATTCGCTCGCTGCTTCGTAGGCCTGACCTCGAAGTCTTCGCAGCCGATATGGATGGCTGGGCGAGCGGGCTCTATCTCGTGCCAGCTGAACGGCGACGGCTAGTGCCGCCTGGGCGTGACGACTCGTTCGTCCCAGCGCTCGCGCAGCTCGTGTCCAGCGATGCGCTCGACCTCGTGATCTCGACAGTCGATGTTGAGCTCGTTGCTGTCGCTGACCGCAGGGATGAACTCGCGCCCGCAGTCCTCGCGGCGCCGACCTCAGACACGCTGCGCGTGTGCCTCGACAAGCTGGCCCTCGCAGAGCGGTGCGCGTCGACGGGCAGATCGCCGCGAACCGTCGCTGCCGGCCCGGAAGCGCTCGCGATCGACTGGGAGTTCCCCGCCTTTGCAAAACCGCGCCAGGGTGCTGGCAGCCGCGGAATTCGCGTGGTGGCCGACAGAGAGGCGCTTGAGGCGCTCCCGTTCGACGAGAACCTCATTGTGCAGGATCTCCTCCCCGGAGACGAGTACTCGGTGGACGTCATTGCAGACGCAGCGGGGAACGTGGTCGCCGCCGTGCCGCGCACCCGCGCCCGCGTAGACTCGGGCGTCGCTATCGCCGGGCAAACCGTGCACGACTCTGAGCTTGAGGAAACCGCCGCAGCGATCGCTCGCGCGATCGGCCTGACCGGTGTGGCGAACGTCCAGTTGCGCCGAGACCGCGCCGGGCGCGCGATGCTGCTTGAAGTGAACCCCCGCTTCCCGGGTGCGCTCCCACTCACGATCTCGGCGGGGGTCGACATTCCATCGCTCGTTGTTGACTTGTTCCTCGGCAGGGATGTTCCGGCGAGCGTCGAATTCCGTGAGGTCGCGGCAGTCAGATTCCTCGAGGACATCGTCGTCGAGGTGTCAGACGTACTTGAGTCGGCGCACGCTGGCCACCAGGACGACGCATGAGCGAACCCACCGCAGACTCAGGGATTCTCGGCGGCGATTTCCACGTGCACTCAACGTTCTCGGATGACGCTCGCTCGTCTCTCGCCGAGAACGTCACGGCAGCCGCAGCCGCGGGCCTCCACACGGTGCGCCTCGTCGACCACGTGCGGCAATCTACCGCCTGGGTCCCCGAATACCTCGCTGCCGTCGCGGCTCTCGAAGCTCCCGACGGCCTCACTGTGCTCACCGGTGTCGAGGCGAAGATTCTGAACACCGAAGGCGAGCTCGACATTCCTGCGTTGCCCGCCGGGATCGACAGGATCCTCATCGCCGACCACCAGTTCCCGACAGCTGCGGGCCCTGTCGGCCCCACCGAGATCATCGAGCGCATCTCTGCAGGGTTGTCCCCCACTGACGCCCTCGACGACTGCATCGCCGCACTCATCGCCGCGATGGAGCGCTACCCAGGCAACCAGCTCGCCCACTGCTTCTCGATCCTGCCGAAAGTTGGACTCAGCGAGGATGACCTCTCGCGAGAGCACCTCGAAGCGTGGGCGCTGACCGCCGCACGCACCGACACGTACGTTGAAGTCAACGAGAAGTGGGGCTGCCCTGGCCCGCGCGCGATCGCAGCTCTCCGGGCGGCCGGCGCGACGCACGTCGCCTCGACAGACAGCCACGACGCGGCGACTGTTGGCAGCTATTCCCGTGTGCGGGAGCTCCTGCTGAACGCCGAGGCCACGCCGTGAACGGGTTTCAGATCGCCCTCGCGGTCCTTCTGCTCGTGTGCGTGCTCGTTGGTACGCTGCCAGTGTTCAACACCGCGTTCCAGTTTCTCGTGCTCCCGTTTCACGCTGTTAAGAATCACTACCGGCGCGCGGCTCCGTTCACACCAAACGTTGCGGTCATCGTTCCCGCTTGGAACGAGGGGCTCGTCATCGGAGCGTCGATCGACAGGCTCCTCACCCTCGACTACCCAGAGGACAAGCTGCGCATCTTCGTTGTCGACGACGCCTCAACCGACGACACTCCCGACGTTGTGCTCGCCCGCGCAGCACAGCATCCCGGTCGCGTCGTGCACCTCCGGCGCGAGGTTGGCGGAGAGGGCAAGGCGCACACCCTGAACCACGGGATCTCGAAGGTACTTGCGGAGCCGTGGGCCGAGGCTGTACTGATCATGGATGCCGACGTCATCTTCGCCCACGACTCGCTTGGCAAGCTCACGCGGCACCTCGCCGACGAACGCGTCGGAGCTGTCACCGCGTACATCGCCGAGGGATCTGCTGACCGCAACTACCTCACGCGGTTCATCGGCATCGAGTACGTCATCGCCCAGCTCGCTGCGCGCCGCGCACAGAACGTGCTCGGCGCCGTCGCTTGCCTCGCGGGAGGCGCCCAGTTGCACTCACGCGCGAATCTCGAAGCGATCGGCGGCCGGATTCCAACTGGCACGCTCGCTGAGGACACAATGACAACGTTCGAAAGCCAACTCACTGGCCGGAAGATGGTGTTCGAGCCGCACGCAGTCGTGCTCGCGGAAGAGCCCCGCACCGTCGACGCGTTGTGGAAGCAGCGTCTTCGCTGGGCCCGCGGAAACGTGCAGCTCACGTCGATCTACAAGCGGCTCTGGTTCCGCCCGAGCCGAACCCACAAGCTCGGGAGCATTCCGTTCGGCGTCGCCTGGTTCAGCATTCTGCTGCTGCCGGCGTTTCTCGTGCTCTCGGCCGCCGCACTGTTCGCGCTGCTGCTCCTGCACAGCGACATCGCCGAATCAGTCTTCAGCTTCATGTGGATCGTGGCCGCCTGCACCTACATGTACTCGATCCTCTTCGCTGTGCAACTCGACCCGCGCACCGCTCGCCACTCCTGGCGCGAGGCGCTCCTGTTTCCAGGCCTCGGGGCCATGGTCATCATGGCAGTTGCGTTGTTCCCCGGGGTGACAGACGCGGCACTCACCGAGTGGTTCGGCAGGCTCACCCCTGGCGACCGGTTCGTGACTTCGAGCATCCTGTACCTGTGGGGGCCGCTGTCGCTTCTCGGGGCGTGGCTCGCGCGCTGGGTCGAGCGGTTCACGGGCGGAAAGTTTGTCGCTGGTCTACTGATTTACGTGTGCGGCTATGGTTCACTCCTGTGTGCCATTACTGTTGATTCCTACATCAAGGAATGGCGCCGAGCAGACGCTTCTTGGGTGAAGACCGAGAAGGTTGGAAGGGTCGTTTCATGAGTACACGCGAATCAGATGACGAGATTCGGCGCGACGCGAGGCGCGAGCTGCGGCTCGTACCGCAGGCGCTGATTGCACTCATCATCGTTGCCGCGGTAGCCATCGCGCGAGAGCTGTTGCTCCGGTGAGCCCGAGCTTGCTTGCCCTCACCGTCGAGGACAACGCCGAGCAGACAGAGCTGCTGCGGCGCATGCTTGAGCGCGAGGGATACGAGGTCTTTTCAGCACCCGACGCTGAGACCGCGATCGCCGCCTTCCCTGAGATCCAGCCGTCGCTCGCGATCGTTGACCTCAGGCTCCCCGGCGTCACCGGGAGCGAATGCATCGACATCTTGCGCTCCCGGTTTCCGAGCTGCCGCATCATCGTGAGCTCAGTGCTCGACGAAGACGAGTACCCGCGCGCAGACGCGTCGCTTCCCAAACCGTTTACAGGCGCAATGTTGCACGACCTACTTGCGGAGCTCACCCAGTGATCGACAGTCGAGAAGTCAGGTGGTACCGCAACTTCGATCAGCCGAGTCCGCTGCTCAAGCAGGCTCCGACGGCTGTCGCGTTCTTGCTCGCCCTCACCACCGTGTTCCTCGTGCCAGGGCTTGCGCCCGTCGATGCCACGCTCATGCTGCTCTCCGGCGCGCTCATCGCCGGGGCCACGGTTTTCGCAGTGCTCCTGACAGCGCGCGGGCATTTTCAGGGCCCAATCGTGCTCCTCATACCACTCGTCGACTTCCTCGGATTCGCCTTTTTCCGCGCGGCGACCGGCGCGGGTCAGTCGCTGTTCGCGACGCTCGTGCTCATCCCGATCGCATGGCTCGCGACCGCACCCGGTATTCGCCAGGTTGCAGTCGTTTTTGTGCTGAGTGCCGCGATGGTTTTCATCCCCTACATCACGCACCCGCCCGAGAACAGCACCGACCTGCTCCGCGGCATCATCGTCCCGCTCATCTACGCCACAGTGGCGGCGGTGATCAACGAGCTCGCCCGCCAGCAACGCGCGCGCGTGGAGCAGGCCGAGCGACTCGCCTCCGAGCGCACCCGCGCCCTCCGCGCGAACGAGCAGGCGCTCGCACAGCTCCGCGAGAGCGAAACCCGCTACCGAACCCTGCTCGAATCTCACGAGAGCCTCTGGGCAGCAATCACCGCCCAGGCCGTCATCGCGACGGACTGCAACGGCCTCGTCAGCGCCTGGAATCCAGGGGCTGAACGCATGTTGGGCCTCAGCGAAGCCGAGGCCCTCGATGACGTCAGTATCGACAGGTTCTTCTCCCCCGCAGTGCTCGCGGCGCTCGCGGGCACGCGCCCAGGCGATCCGCCAAGCACCCCAGCCGAGCCGAGTGTTCGCGCGCTTTTCGAGCTCGCAAACACCGGCTCAACGCTCGACGAAGAACTCGAAATTCAGACGGCCGCCGGGAGCAGGATCCCGGCCAGGGTCACGGTCACGCGCAGAAACGACGGCGCAGGCAACCAACAGGGGTATCTACTCGTCGTCACTGACGAAACTCGCCAGGCTGAGGTCGCCCGGATGAAGGATGAGTTCGTCGGGATGATCTCGCACGAACTTCGCACCCCGCTCAGCGCCATCATTGGGTTCCTCGACCTGCTGCGCAACGACCCCGAGCAGCCACTCGCAGACCAGCAGATCGAGTTCGTCGACATCATCGAGCGAAACGCAAAGCGCCTGCTCGCGCTCGTTGGCGACCTGCTCTTCACCGCGCAGGTTGAGTCGGGGAGATTCCCAATCACACCGCACCACGTCGATATCTACGACGCCCTCCGGCTTGCAACCGAATCGGCCCGGCCGCACGCTGAGGGCGAAGGCGTTGAGCTAAAGATCGACACTCCGGCGGAGCCGCTCTTCGTCATGGCGGACGGCGGTCGGCTCGGGCAGGCGATCGACAACCTCATCTCGAACGCGATCAAATTCACGCCACGCGGCGGCCGGGTGACGGTGTCGGGGATGCAGCGCGATGGCGCAGTTGCGATCTCCGTGAGCGACACGGGCATCGGTATTCCGAAGGCCGAACAGGCAGACCTCTTCAACAGGTTCTTTCGGGCGTCCACCGCGACGCAGAACGCGATTCCCGGAGTTGGCCTCGGCCTCAACATCACGCACGCGATCGCGGTCGCGCACGGCGGCGGCATCACAGTGGTGAGCGACGAGGGCGCCGGAACGACATTCGAGATGCGGCTGCCGCTCGCTCCCCCAACACAAGCGATCCCGGTGGTACAGCGCGGCTGAGCCAGCTCAGTCGCGCCGCGAGCCTCTGTGGTCGAGCGAGCCGTCGTCAGAGTCATGTGCCTGCCGGGCGTCCCGCAGTGTTCGCCCGTAGCAATCCTGCACACATGGTGAGCGGGAGAGCGCTATGCTGATGGGGTGTTCCGGGGTCGGTGGGATTCCGAACCGGCGGTGAAAGTCCGCGACCTCCGCATCCGCGGGGCTGAATCGGTGAAATTCCGATACCGACGGTGATGTGTGGGGCTTTGGCTCACGCACAAGTCCGGATAGGAGGAACGCGGGTGACTGAGGCGACGCCTTGAGCACCCCATACCCGGGCACCCGAAAGGGATGACATGCCTGCAGCGCACGCACTCTCACCACAGGTGATCGAGGCAGCAATGCGTCGTGGGCTTGCGCTTGCCGAGCGCGGCCCCGAGCGGGACGAGAACCCACAGGTTGGCTGCGTCATCCTCGACGACGCTGGCGCAACCGTTGCTGAGGGCTGGCATGAGGGAGCTGGCACCCCACACGCGGAGGTTATGGCGCTCGCCTCGCTTCCCCATGACATCGACGCTACTCGGCTGACAGCGGTCGTCACGCTCGAACCGTGCAATCACACGGGTCGTACGGGCCCGTGCGCTGAGGCGCTCCTTGCGCGCGGCATTGGAGCCGTCGCATTCGGGCTGTCTGACCCCGGGGCGGCCTCGAGCGGGGGCGGCGAGACGCTCCGCGCTGCCGGCGTCGCTGTCACCGGTGGTGTGCTCGCGGCAGAGGTCGGCGCATTCCTCGCTCCCTGGCTCGCACGGCAGGCGGGAGTGAACGATGACCGCTAGACCCACAGTGACCGTGAAGTGGGCGCAAACAATCGACGGCCGCGCAGCCGCCGCCGACGGCACAAGCCAGTGGATCACTGGCCCAGCCGCCCGCGCCGACGTCCACGCGCGCCGTGCGGCGGCGGACGCGATCCTCATCGGCACAGGCACACTCCTCGCCGACGACCCGTCACTCACGGCCCGAACACCGACCGGTGACTTGCTCGTCGAAGCCGCCGACCAACCGTTTCCGGTCGTTGTCGGCGCGCGCGAGATTCCCCCTGGCGCGAAGGTGCTGCGCCACCCGGCACTCGCTGCGAGCGGGTCGCTACCGATTCGGCTCGCGGGTGCAGACCTTGCCGCCGACCTCGCGACGCTTCACGAGCGCGGGATCCGCTCCCTCTTCGTTGAGGGCGGACCGCATATCGTGAGCTCCCTGCTCAGGCTCGGCCTCGTCGACGAACTGCTCATCTACGTCGCCCCCGCGCTGCTTGGTGGGCCACGGCTCGCGGTGAGCGACCTCGGCATCGACACGATGGCAGACATTGCCAGGCTCTCGTTTTCGAGCGTCGAGCGCCTGGGTCCAGACCTCTTGATTGTTGCAACGCCCGAACCGAAGGAGACCCGCTAGTGTTCACCGGACTTATCGAAGAGATCGGCGAGATCGTCGCCATCGAGCCACTCGGCGACTCCCTCAGGCTCACAGTCGCTGGCCCGCTCGTCACGAGCGACGCAACCCACGGGGCCTCTATCGCCGTCTCTGGTGTCTGCCTGACGGTCATCGAGCAGGGCGCGGACGAGACGGGCCGCGGCACTTTCAGTGCCGACGTCATGGCGCAGTCCATCAAGATGTCGACGCTCGGAGACCTCAGCGTCGGCAGCAAGGTCAACCTTGAGCGCGCGGCACGCCTCGATACCCGGCTCGGCGGCCACATCGTTCAGGGGCATGTTGACGGCACCGCGACGCTGCTCACCGTCGCAGACGGCGACGCCTGGCGTACGCTCCGTTTCGCGCTCTCTCGCGACCTCGCCCCGCTGCTCGTCGACAAGGGATCAGTGACGCTTTCAGGTACCTCACTCACAGTGTCGGCGATCTCGCCGGTAGCAGAGACTGAGCAGTGGTTCGAGGTCTCACTCATTCCCGAGACCCTCGAAGCGACAACACTCGGCGCGCTCAGCCCAGGCGATCGCGTCAACGTCGAAACCGATCTCATTGCCCGCCACGTCGAGCGCATGCTCAGTTTCACGCCTCAGGCGTAGCAAGCTGCTCCCACGATTCACACACACGCTAAAGGACATCGAATGACTACTGAACGTACCGCGGGTATCGCCTCGATCGACGAGGCCATCGCCGCGATCAAGGCCGGCCGCCCGGTCATCGTCGCAGACAACGAGAACCGCGAGAACGAGGGCGACGTGATCATCTCGGCCGAGCTCGCCTCAGCCGAGTGGATCGCGTGGACCGTGCACCGCTCGTCGGGGCTGCTCTGCGCCCCAATGACAAACGAGATCGCCGACAAGCTCGACCTCCCCATGATGGTTGAGCGCAACGAAGACGTGCGCGGCACCGCGTACACAGTCACCGTCGACGCAGCGCATGGCGTCACCACCGGTATCAGCGCGAGCGACCGCGCGACGACAGCGCGCGTACTTGCAAACCCCGACGCTGTTCCGACGGACGTGAATCGCCCCGGCCACATCCTGCCACTTCGCGCCGTCGACGGCGGCGTGCGCGCCCGCGATGGCCACACTGAGGCCGCCGTGGAGCTCATGCGGCTCGCTGGGCTGCGCGAGGTAGCGATCATCGCCGAGATCGTCGCCGACGACGGTGAGATGATGCGTCTGCCGGGCCTCATCGAGCTTGGCGGCGCTGAAGGCGTTCCAGTCATCACGATCGAGCAGCTCATCGCGTACCTCAACGAGCACGACCCTGCAGGCACGCCCGCGGTGCAGGGACACTCGCGCCGCGTGAGCCTCCGGGCAGACACCCTGCTTCCCACCGAGCACGGAGACTTCCGCGCCCTCGCGTACCGTGACCGCCGTGCCGGGGTCGACCACGTCGCGCTCGTCGCTGCTGGACCAGACGGTGCGATGCCAGGCAAGGGCGCACTTGTCCGCGTCCACTCCGAGTGCATCACTGGTGAGGCATTCGGATCGCTCAAGTGCGAGTGCGGGCCGCAGCTCGACGCTGCGCTCGATCTCATTCACGAGCGCGGGGGCGTAGTCGTGTACCTCCGTGGCCAGGAGGGACGCGGGATCGGGCTCGCAAACAAGCTTCGCGCCTACCAGCTGCAGGAGAGCGGCGTCGACACTCTCGACGCGAACCTGCAGCTCGGGCTCCCAGCTGACGCGCGCGACTACACGGCAGCTGCCGAGATCCTTTCCGACCTCGGCATCAGCGACGTGCGGCTGCTCACGAACAATCCCGATAAGGTTGCCCAGCTTGAGGCACACGGGCTTGCAGTGGCCGACAGGGTGCCGCTGTTCGTCGGAGTGACCGACGAGAACCGAGGCTACCTGCAGGCCAAGCGTGACCGAATGGGACACGCGCTGCCTGAGGGCGAACTCTAAACCGGCGCATTCGATACGCACTATCCACACGAGTTAAGAACAGAGGACACCAGAAATGAGTGGAGCAGGAGCCCCAACGCTCGCCGTCGACGCGACAGGGATGCGCGTCGCAATCATCGCAGGAAGCTGGCACACGGAGATCATGACGGGTCTCATCGCTGGCGCAGAGGCGTCAGTTGCCGCTTCGGGCGCCACGCACTCGCTCTTCAGGGTCGCGGGCGCGTTTGAATTGCCCGCAGCCGCTCAGGCAGCGCTCACTCCGGTGGCGCAGGGGGGCGGCGGGTTCGACGCGGCAGTCTGCCTCGGCGTCATCATTCGCGGCGGCACACCGCACTTCGAGTACGTCTCGAGCGCCGTGACCGACGGACTCACTCGCGTGCAGCTCGACACGAGCCGCCCCGTTGGCTTCGGCGTGCTCACGACGGACAACGAGCAGCAGGCGCTCGATCGTTCGGGCCTGCCAGGCTCCATCGAGTCGAAGGGTGTTGAGGCAGCCGAGGCTGCCCTGCACCTCGCTGACGCGATGCGGACGATCCGTGAGGCCGGCGCGGCCGCCTAGCCGCTTGCACCGAGCCAGGTGCGCGCCGCTCCGTGAGACCCCGGCTTCCCTGCTGCAGGGCAGCCGGGGTTTTTGTGTCGTGGGCGCGTTCTGGCGGGGACAACTCCGCGACGTTCTCACAGCGCCCATGCACCACCGCTGGATAGAGTGAACGGGTGCCAGAATCTAACGCGCGACAGTCTGCTCAGCCAACCGACACCGTCTCGTCGGAGGCTCCCGGAGAGGCTCGCACAAGCGGGAAACGTCGCGGGCGCAGCGCACAGGCAAAGGGGCCTCGCGCATCTTTCAAGCAGCTTCTGCCGTACCTCTTCGAGCAGCGAGGCCTCCTCGCCTTCATCATCGCACTGAGCCTCGTGAGCGCGCTCGTATCGCTCTCTCAGCCACTCCTCGTCGGCCAGGTTATCGAGCGTGTCCAAGACTCTCGGCCGCTTGGCGTGCTCGTCGGCGTGCTTGTCGCCGTCGTCATCGTTGGCGCGCTGCTCGACGGCTACCAACACTACTTACTGCAGCGCATGGGCGAGGGAGTCGTGCTCCGCTCGCGGCGCAGGCTCATCGCGAAGATCCTGCACCTACCGATCTCCGAGTTTGATCGCCGACGCACGGGCGACCTCGTGTCACGTGTCGGGTCAGACACGACACTTCTTCGAGCCGTGCTCACGCAGGGCCTTGTCGAAGCCGTCGGCGGCTCATTGCTCTTCGTGGGCGCGCTCATCGGCATGCTCGTCATCGATCCAGTGCTGTTCCTCATCACCTTCGGCATCATCGGGGTATCGCTCGTTGTCGTCGTCGCGCTTTCGAGCCGCATCCGGCCCGCGGTCGCGCAGGCGCAGGAGAAGGTGGGCGACCTCGCCGCGTCGGTCGACCGCGCGATCGGGTCGATGCGCACAATTCGTGCGGCGGGCGCCGCAGACCGCGAGCAGGTCGCAATCGTGCAGCAGGCGGAGGAGGCGTACGGCTTCGGCCTCAAGATCGCCCGGATCTCAGCTCTCATTGTTCCGATCTCGTTCATCGCGCTGCAGGTGTCGCTCCTCTCAGTGCTCGGCTTCGGCGGGTACCGCGTCGCATCTGGCGCAATCGAGATCAGCCAGCTCGTGACGTTCATCATCTTCCTCTTCATGATGGTGACCCCGCTGGGGCAGGCGTTCGGCGCCTTCTCCGCTGTGAACCAGGCGCTCGGCGCGCTCGGCCGCATCCAAGAGATCGACTCGCTCACCACTGAGACCGCAGGCGACGCCGACCTCTCCCCCTCAGGTGACCTCCTTCCGCTCGCAGAATCGCGGAGTGACGCGGCGCCGGCGATCCGGTTTGAGAACGTACGGTTCACGTATCGATCGGCTGCGCCCGACAGGGTCGACGCACGCGAGCTCGTGCGTGGACGCTCTGGCCGCGACGCCGCCGCGGTTCCCGCCGAGATTGTTGAGACGCCGGTGCTCCACGGGGTGTCATTCGATGTTCCACGTGGCACACGTGTCGCACTCGTCGGGCCATCGGGCGCAGGTAAGTCGACAGTGCTCGGGCTGATCGAGCGCTTCTACGATCCTGATTCGGGCGCCATCGAGCTGTTTGGCGTCGACCTGCGTTCGCTCGACCGCGGAGAGCTTCGTTCACAGCTCGGCTACGTCGAACAAGATGCGCCCGTGCTCGCCGGCACGCTCAGGGACAACCTCCTCCTCGCCTCCCCCACAGCGAGCGACGCCGCCTGTGAACGCGTGCTCAGGGCTGTCAATCTTGGTGGTCTTCTCGACCGGTCGGCAGCGACCGGTGGCCTCGAGAGCGGCCTCGACGCGCAGGTCGGCGAAAACGGCCTCATGCTCTCGGGCGGCGAGAAGCAGCGACTCGCGATTGCACGCGCACTGCTCACTGCCCCGCCGATCCTGCTGCTCGATGAATCAACAGCGTCGCTCGACGGAGTCAACGAGCGTCTGATGCGCGAGGCGCTCGACTCCGTTGCTTCCGGCAGAACACTCGTCGTTATCGCGCATAGACTCTCGACAGTTGTCGACTCAGACAAGATCATCGTCGTAAACGATGGCGTCGTCATTGGTGAAGGCACACACGCCGAACTTGTCGCGTCAGTGCCGCTGTACCGCGAGCTCGCCCAGCATCAGCTGCTGGTACCGAGGGGCCCAGAAGGTCCAATGAAGTAGCTGGCAGGTCCTTTTCCCCGGCAGCCGTGTGTCATGTCACGTACCACGCGCCAAAACTGGGGATAATCGTCTGAGATTGCCCAGACGAGGACGTACAGATGGACGCTGCAGAGCTCACCGCACGGATCAAAGATCTCATCACGCTCGCCCGCGGCGACGGCGGCACACACGAGGGCGGGGATATCGGGCGCCCGGTGAGCTCACGCGACGAGGGAACCGCGCTCTTCTCTTCGCTGCAGCTCAACGCGCGCGAATCAGTGAGCGCCCTCGACAACGGAGACTACTGCGGCGACACGAACGGGCAGAGCCCCTCACAAGCAATCGCGCTCTCTGCCGGCATTCGGTACCGCGTGGTGTATTCGACAAGCATCTTCGAGCACGACGCACACCTCGAGGCGACGCTCGACGCCATCGCGCAGGGGGAGGAAGCCCGCGTCTCCGACCTCGTGCCCTCCCGGCTAGTCATCCGCGACCGCTGTGAGGCCCTCGTCATCGCGAAAGGCTACCCCAACGTCAGTCCCCTCGGTTTTCACACGACGCACCCGGCGACAGTCGAATACCTGTGCGACCTGTTCGACGCGGTGTGGACCCGCGCTCTTCCGGTCTCGCCACCGCAGCTTGACGCTCAGGCAGCCCTGTCACCCGAGCAAGTCCAGTTGCTCCAGTATCTCGTGCTCGGACGCACGGATGCGAGCATCGCGCGCTCCCTCGGCGTCAGCGAGCGCACTGTGCAACGACAAGTCCAGGCGATCCAACATGCGCTCGGTGCGAAGGGTCGTTTTCACCTTGGTGTCTGTATCGGAGAGTATCTCGCCGGCCACGAGAACGTCCCGGTGCAGCTGGGCGCGGTGCCCGTGATCCAGTAGGGTCACGAGCACCGCGCCCAGTCAGCGGTTCTTAGAAGTGCGCGACAACGCTAACGTTGTCAAACGATTCAGCGCCGTAGAGAGTGACGTAGTTCCACCCCGAGGCTGGCCAATCGAGCACAACTTGCTCGTTGTTGCCCGCATTGGTCGAGCGTCCCTGGTGATTGTTCTGGCTCGCCCAGCCTCCACTGCCGACGTAGAGATCGGCGTTGCCTGTGCCGCCACCAGCAGTGATCGTGAGACGCGGCGTACCCTCGGGAACCCAAACCATGAGGTAGTCAGAGTCGCCCGCGCCGCCCGAGCGCTTCATCCGGCCGCACACCTGGCCGAGCGACCGGGTATCGGGGTCGTCGCAGACGGGGATCTCCCACGTGTTCTCGCCGCCGGTTCCCGGGCCGGTCTCCTCATCGCCGACGACGGTCACCTTGCGGGTCGCCGATGCCGTCGCACCCTTGTTGTCGGTCACGGTGAGCTTCACCGTGAACTCACCAGCCGCGGCGTAGGTCACGACCGGGCTCTGCTCGGTCGAGGTCTCGCCGTTGCCGAACTCCCACGCCCAGCTTGCGATCGAGCCGTCGGCGTCCGTCGACCCGTCAGTCAGCGTCACCTGCAGACCTTCAATAGCCGCGGTGAACGCCGCGGTCGGGGGCGTGTTGGTCGTCGGTTGCTCGCCGCCGAGCTCGACCCCGCAGTTGCCAGCGGCACACTCGGCGAGGTACCCGGCGAACTCGGCGTCGTACGACGTGCCGATGCTGTTCTTCAGGTACGCGCGGGCCGCGTTCCAGTCGCCCGAGCGGTAGTGTCCGAGCACGGTCTGCATCTCTGCCGGGTGCGTGTTCAGCATGAAACTCACCGCGAGGTAGCCCCACCGGTAGATGCGGTCGGTGCCGTGGTCGTACGTCGTGTCGAACAGCTCGCTGAGCTTGTACGTGCCTGCGGCCGCAAGATTCTGCGCCTCAGTGTAAGCAAGGCCACGGTAGTGGTACGAGATGTACTCGGCGAAGCCCTCAACCCACCAGATCGTCGGGGTAAGCATGTTCTCGCCGAAGTCACCGTGCATGTTGAAGCGACCGTCGAGGTAGTGGGTGTACTCGTGGTTGAGGTTCCAGATCGCGAACGCAGGGCGCAGCCACTCGGCTTCGTACGCGATGAATCGCGCCTGGTTGTTCGCCTGTGACGGGTCGCCCTCGAGGTACATGCCACCATTGTTGGTGTCGATGTCGAACAGGGTGCCTGCGTACGACTGGTAGTCGTCGCTCGAGTCGAAGACAACGACTTCGATGTTCGTGTTGATGTCGCCGGGTACCGGGCCCGGGTCCTTCGCGACGGCGTGGAAGTACGCGTCCTGCGCGAGCAGACTGTTGCAGCTCTCGGTGAGCTGGCCCTGCGTCATCTCCTGCGCACGGATGGTGATGCTTGAGCTGCAGACGTGCGTAACGGGAAGCACGAAGGCCTCGATCTGCTCTTGCAGGTCGCAGATGCCGTAGTAGCTGCAGTTGTCGCGGTCGTACCAGTCGGCCATCGTGGCGACGGCAACCCACAGCGCCGAACCGGACCCTTCGAGGGTGTTCTCATCGAGAATCGCCTTGACGTGCGGCTTCGCGGCGGCTTTCACCTGCGGATCGCCGAGGAACCGGCCGAGTTCGCGGCCCGCGTTCGTCACGAGGTACGCACGCGGCGTCTGCAGGAGGCCTGCGTTCGTGACGGTGAAGTTACGAAGCGTCTGCAGGATCGACGGGTCAGCCGCGACCGCGCTCACGAACGCAGGAACCTGGTGCCCGCGGAACAGCACGGTGTAGCTCGCATTCACGGCGTTCAGCATCCACCACGACGAGTCGTAGCTCGCGTTGTAATCGGTGAGCAGGTGCTTGACCACAAACAGGTACCGGTCGTTGAGCTCTGCGCTGTCGATCAGCGTCACGGCCTCGGAGAGCGTCTCGCCGTTCGCGTCAGAGACATCCTTCGAGTGCGGATTCGCAAAGAACGTGTCGAGCGCACCCGTCATTGCGGTGCGAAGCGCGTTCCCGTACGCTGGCACGCTTGCCGAGTTGTAGTACTGCACGTAGTAGCCCGCGCGTAGGAACAGCACGAACTGCGCCGCTGAGGTCGAGTTGTTGCCCGGGTAGGTCTCCGAGATCGTGCGCAGCGCGTTCGCGGCGCTCACCATCTTGGCCTCGGAGAAGACCTGAGCTGCCTGGCTGCCCGTTACCGAGAACAGGGTGTTGATACAGTCGGTGCTGCTTGCCGCGATGAGGTCCGTGAGCGCCCTGCCCGACGCAGCGGCGAAGTCAGCCTTCGTGCACTCTGCCTTCGCCGCACGCGCGCCCTGCGCCCGCTGCTTCTCGGAGCCCGCCTGCATGGAGGGGCGCTTGGGCGCCTCGAGTTCGTCGGTCGCTTCAACTCGCAGCGCTTCTGTATTCGCTGAAAGGGGCGGGAGTGCCGAGTCTTCTCCATCACTGTTTGGATTCAGCAGGCCTGAAATATACGCCGGCGCAGTTTCGTCCGCGGGCACTTCCGCCTCCCCCGTGGTGCCGAGCGCGGCTGCCGGTGCCGTAAAGGCGAGCCCCGCGCAGACCGCGATGCCGAGGAGCATCGTCGCTCCCCGCCGCATCGTTCGTGCTGTCATTATGTCCTTCTTCCTATCGTTCTGCGCACGATTGCGCGCGACCAGGCCGCCGCACTCCTGCCTCGATTCGGGCGCACCAAAACACCGCCCCCGCAGTACGCAGAAGCAGAGATGACTTGCCCTGCGGTCAGTGTGACACACGGCCGGAAGACCCGCCAAGGTCGGGAACACGTCACCTGGTGTCGGAGGTGCGCCACGAGCAGGTTGGGTCAGCGCTACCTAGAATGAACTATGAAGGCCACCCCGAAGTTGCGGGACGCAGCGCTCATCGCCCTCGGCTGGAAGGACAGCACACTGTGAATGTTGCACAACTCACAAGTCGCCTTGAGGCGTTGCTTCGAGAGGCAAGTGAAGCGCCGGAGCAGAGGGACGAGGATCCTCTGCTGCTCGGCAGCGAGGTTCGCACAGCGGGCGAGCTCCGCACCCGGTTTCTCGCGCTCGGAGCACAGGCGACACAGACGCTCGATGTGTTGAGGGCAGCGCCAATGACCGCGTTCGCGCACTGGGAGGCG
Organism: Leucobacter sp. NPDC015123; assembly: GCF_043080205.1. Lineage (NCBI taxonomy): Bacteria > Bacillati > Actinomycetota > Actinomycetes > Micrococcales > Microbacteriaceae > Leucobacter > Leucobacter sp. NPDC015123. The sequence goes on from NZ_JBIBVH010000002.1 coordinate 290,874, forward strand.
TTGCCACCGCAGCGTCCCGCGAGCACTGTGCGTGTCCGGAGAGTACTTTCACCGACCGAACCCGGCTCTGCCGGAGAAGACTCGGTGCGCTTCTCGGAACTCGCTTCGATGCACCTGGTCGTGCGCGACGGTGCCGAAGCGCTGCTAGCCGTGCCCGTGGAGGGGACCGCACACGGCGACGTTGTCCTCGCAATCCACGCAACGCACCCGGCCCTCGTCGACTATCTCATGGTGGTGTTCGAGAGCGCATGGGCGCACGCCCTCCCGCAGGCGCACTCCCTCCCCGGACGGCTCGGCGACGGCTTCTCACAGGACGAGCTTGAGCTACTAGACCAGCTGCTCCTGGGACTCACGGATTCAAGCATCGCCCGCGAGCTTGGCCTCAGCGTTCGAACCGTGCAACGACGCGCGGGGGCCCTGCAGCGGCGCTTGGGTGTGAGCCGGAGGTTTCAGCTGGGTATGCGTGTCGGACTCGACGGCTTTCCGGCCCGCTAACGAGTTGGGGCTTCGCCGCGGCCGAACATCCAGGCGAGGTTCGGCTCAACGATTGGTCTGAAGAGCGCCGAGACGGGCTTCGTCGACAGCAGGGCCGCGATCGCTACGGCTATGCCCGAGAGCGCCACGATGCCCAGCCAGCCGAGTTCGCCGACCGCACCTACGAAGCCAGACTCGCGCAGTGCCCACACGACGACTCCGTGCAGTAAGTAGACGTAGAGCGTGCGCGCGCCCCACACGGTGGCGATTGAGTGTGAACGCGACACAACAATGAGCAGTGCGAGCGTCATCGCGGCCGCAAGGAGCATGAGCAGGCCGACGACGAGCATTCCACCCGCTGCGAGTCCGAACCAGCCCGCCAGGCCGGAGCCGTTGGCGTTCCAACCACCGACCGGTGCGTGCTCGAACATCCACGAGTAACTGTCTCGGTGGGTCAACCACCTGTCGATACGCCAGAAACCCCTGACCCCACCGGGAAGCAGTGCAAACACGGCAAGCACCGCTGCCACTGCGCACAGAAGCGCCCATGCGCCAGCGCGAAGAGACCTACTTGGTGTCATGAACCAACTGCCCGAGAGCCAGCCGCGCTCACGAGCAAGCCAAGCGCCGACGAAGAATGGCAAGAACGCGAGCGTGCGCGCTGCAGAAAAGTTCACCCCAATTGCGGGCAGCAGCGGGGCAACGAGTGCGAGCGCGGTCGCGAGCAGAAGCGGATGCTTGAATCTTGCGATGTACGGCAGCAGAATGCGCATCGTGGCGAGGGTCACAAGGAACCACAGTGTCCAAGCCGGACTCACCAAGAAGCTCTGACTGAGCTGCTTGCCTTCGACGAGCCCGCGCAGTACCGCCCAGATTCCCTCCCAGGCGAGCCAAACAACGACGAGCTGCACTGTCGACACGATCGCCTTCGGCGTGACCTCAGGCTTCGAAAACAGCCCCGACAGCACGATCATCGCAGGCATGTGGAACAGGTAGATGTACGCGTACAGCGCGAATCCGAGCTCGGTGTCAGTGCGAACTGTCGAGATCAAGTGCCCGATCACGACGAGCACAATAAGCGCAAAACGCGCGTTGTCCCAAAGGGCGACGCGCGTTTTAGCGGGTGAAGCTTGAGTAGCCAGGGCTAGACCATCTTCGTGACCTGGTCGAAGCCGAGCTCGACAGGGGTTTCGCGTTCGAAGAGCGACACCAGAACCGTGAGCTTCCCAGCAGCCGGGTTGATCTCGCTGATCGTGCCTGGGAGCCCCTCGAAGGAGCCCGACTTGATGGTGATTGTCTCGCCGATCTCGAAATCGATCTCGACCTGGCCCTGAGCCACAGCGTTTGCGGGAGCCTTGCCCTTTGCAGCTGCTGCAGGCTCGAGCTCGACGGTGCTCTTGAGCATCTCGAACGCCTCGTTGATGCGAAGCGGCACAGGATTGTGCGCGTTTCCGACGAAGCCTGTCACGCCGGGAGTGTGGCGCACGACGGACCAGGTGCTCTCAGTGAGGTTCATGCGAACGAGCACGTAGCCGGGGATGCGCACGCGGGTGACCATCTTGCGCTGGCCGTTCTTGACCTCCATGACCTCTTCCATCGGGACCTGGATTTCGTAGATGTCATCTACTGCACCCATGACCTCGCGACGGTTCCAGAGGTTGGACTTCACCTTGCGCTCGTAGCCGGCGTAGGTGTGAATCACGAACCACTTGCCCGGCCTGCGACGCAGGTCCTTCTTAAAAGCCTTGTACGGGTCCTCAGCGGACGCTTCCGCTTCGCCCTCTTCTGTCGACTCCTCGTCGACGATTGCGGTTGCGGCGGCCTCTGCCTCGTCGACCGAGTCGATATCGAGTGCGTCTTCGACTGCCGCGTCGACCTCTGGGTCGGCCACGTTCGCCAGCGCGTCAAGCGCCGCGTCGAGCTCTGACTCAGGTGTGGAGCTGTTCTCGGGCGTCATCTCAGTGGTGCCTTCTCGTTCGTTACGTGTGTGGTGGTCGTCTGGGCTCTAGCGAAGCGGCGTGCCGAAGACGAAGAGGGTGACCCAGCCGAAGGCCTGGTCGAGCACCCACACGAGCGCCATCATCACGACCACAAAGGCGAGCACGACGAGGGTGTACCTAACGAGCTCCTTGCGGGTCGGGGTAACGACCTTCTTCAGCTCCGAAAACACTTGCTGGATAAACAGGATGATTCGCCCGAAGAAGCCGCGTTTACGGTCATCCTTCTTCGCCGGCTCGACGTTGCCGCCGTTCTCAGCGAGTTCAATGCTGCTCATCGGGTTTGTCCTTTCAGTGCCCTGATCTAACGATCAGGCGTGGCAGGGCGGACAGGACTCGAACCTGCAACCTACGGTTTTGGAGACCGTTGCGCTACCAATTGCGCCACCACCCTAAAAGGGAGACTCCCGCTTTACGATTGCGTTTTGGGCACAACCGATAATGGCAGAAGTCAATGCCTAGGTACAAGACTACGCGATCCTGTGCTGCTTGTCGAACTGGGATTGTTTTCGGCCGCACGCCGGGTGCGCCGCGCCCTACACGCCACCACGCAGGATCCCACGGGCATGCGCTGAGGAGTAGTCTTAATCCCGTGACCGAAACCAACCGTTTGTCAAAGAAGATCGCCGCCATCGCAGAGTCAGCCACGCTCAAGGTTGATTCAAAGGCAAAAGCCCTCCAGGCCGAAGGCCGCCCAGTCATTAGCTTTGCCGCAGGCGAGCCTGACTTTGCGACCCCGGAACACATTGTTGACGCGGCACGCAAGGCCCTCGACGACCCCAAGAACTTCCGTTACACCCCCGCAGTCGGCCTTCCCGTGCTGCGCGAAGCAATCGTGCGGAAGACCAAGCGTGACTCGGGCCTCGACATCACGTCGGCTCAGGTCATCGTGACAAACGGCGGCAAGCACGCCGTCTACTCGGCCTTCCAGACAATCCTCGACCCGGGCGACGAAGTTATCCTTCCCGCCCCGTACTGGACGAGCTACTCCGAGGAGATCAAGCTCGCCGACGGTACAGCGGTTGAGGTCTTCGCTGGCGCCGACCAGGGCTACAAGGTCACTGTCGACCAGCTTGAGGCCGCTCGCACCGATCGCACCAAGGCACTGCTATTCTGCTCGCCGTCGAACCCGACGGGCGCCGTGTACACGGCTGAGGAAACAACCGCTATCGGCGAGTGGGCGCTCGCAAACAACCTGCTCGTCGTCACCGACGAGATCTATCAGAACCTCACCTACGACGGCGTCCGCGCGATCTCGATCGTCGAGGCAGTCCCTGCGCTCGCAGCCAACACCATCCTCGTGAACGGCGTTGCAAAGACCTACGCGATGACTGGCTGGCGCATCGGCTGGTTCATCGGCCCGGCAGATCTTGTCAAGGGTGCGGCGAACCTGCAGTCGCACATGACATCGAACATCAACAACATCGCGCAGATCGCCGCAGCAGCTGCTCTCGATGGCCCGCAGGAGCCGATTGAGGAGATGCGGCAGGCGTTCGATCGGCGTCGCGGTCTGATTGTTGAAGAGCTCAACAAGGTCCCAGGCTTCCACTGCCCCACCCCGGAGGGCGCGTTCTACGCCTATGTCGATGTGACCGCGGCGCTTGGCCGCGAGATCCGCGGGGTCACTCCAACGACATCGCTCGAACTTGCCGACCTGATTCTCTCAGAGGCAGAGGTCGCGGCAGTACCCGGTGAGGCCTTCGGCCCGTCGGGCTACCTGCGCTTCAGCTACGCACTCGGCGACGATGCAATTCTCGAGGGCGTTCGCCGCATCCAGGCGCTGCTCTCCGAGTAGCAGGCCACGCTGCAGCGCACCTGACGCGCGAACGAGGGGTCCGGGACAATCGTCCCGGACCCCTCGTCGTCTGTGGAGCGATCTCGGAGACCGCGAGCGCGGATTCGCACCGGCACCCGGCGAGCGGGGCCGGATGGCACTGCGGCCTCAGCAAATCGTCCACGATGCCTGTGCACTCCTGACAGCAACAGGTGTCGCCGTGTTACCGTGTGCCGCATGGCGGGCATAACCGACGCAGTTCAATTCTTCGACGGACTCCTCACCGAGGCGCGCTCACGCGAGGCAATCCTGTCTCAGGCGGCAGTTGCAATCCGCGGAACTGTCGCAGTGCGGTTCCCGGGCGGCGACCGTATCGTGAGGGTCAGCCCGGCAGCCGAGCCGCAGTTCACGAGGCAGCCAAACAGGGTGAACTACCACGGCCCAGACGGGATCCACGTCTGGCATCAGGACGCTGCAGACGGTGTGCCAGACGACTTTCTGCCGAGGCTCGCGGTCGCGCTGCGGATCGCAGCCCACTGGGACCGGGCACCCGGCGACGCCAACCACGCAATCCAGACGCTGTTTCGCCCAGAGACCGCCGCGGGCGCGAAGACCGCTGCCTTGGCGGAGCTCTCCCTGCTTGCGGAGCAGCCGATTCGGGTCCTCGCGATCGGGGGAAACGAGAAGCTCGCCGAGCACTTCGCCGAGCAGGGGGCTCGATCGAGCGAACTCTATGCCCGAATGCGGTACCCAAAGTACGAAGCTCTGCTCGTCTCAGCCTCGTTCACGCCCGAACGAGTTGGCCCGCCCCCGCAAGGAGTTCTTGCAGCCTTCAGCGGCGTCTTTCCCGCTGACCGGGCGGATTGGGCGCTCCGCAACGCGCAGGACGCGTTGCGCTTCACATCGCTGTCGCGGCAACGAAGCCCGCTCCACCTTTCACGAGACGAGGGCTGGCGCAACGGCGGGGAGCTTCACAGCATCGCGGCGCTCACGAGCCTCCCGCGAGCGAAGCTTAGAACTCTTGAGGACGTGCAAATCCTCGAGCGGCTCAGGAAGGCCCACGGCGATCGCGTACTGCACGTGCTCGAGGCGTTCGCCACCACTACCTCAGTACGAGGCGCGGGTTCAGAGCTCTACATGCACAGAAACACGGTGGCGCACTGGGTCCGCAAAGCCGAGCAGGCGTTCGGTTACTCGCTGTCGCAGCCGTACGCTCGGGCCGTACTGTTCGTGAGCCTGTGTATGCACCACCTCGTCTACCGCAGCCCCGAGATTACGGCGTAACTGCTGATCCGACAGTTGCGAGAAACACCTCGCCGCTTCCTGTCAGGTGGATGGGCTCGCCAGCAGAGACGTACAGGGACTGCCCGCGAGCGGCGTTGGCCATCTCGGCCAGCTCCGCCTCCGGCCTCGAAACGAGTACCCGGCCTGCAGTCACGATGAGCACGAGCGGGGCGTGGGCCTCAACGACAACCTCTGTCGCAGCCCCCTCAAGGCGGGCGCCGCCGAGCGACGCAGCATCGCCAAACGCACCGACAGAACTGCCGTCACTGTCGTGGGTAACGCGGGCCCTGAACAGGCGGAAGTCTGGCACCCCCGGGTCCCACTCGCAGAGACCGGCCGCGGCACGCCTGCCAAACATTCGTGGCTCGCTCAACTCACCAAAGTCAAGGACGCGAAGCATCTCAGGAATGTCGACGTGTTTCTCGGTCAGGCCTGCGCGCAACACGTTGTCAGAAGCCGCCATCACCTCGACCGCGATCCCACCGAGGTATGCATGGAGCTGCCTGGCACCAAGGTAGACGGCTTCCCCGGGGGCGAGCCTCACGTGATGCAGCAGCAGCGATACGAGCGCGCCGGGGTCGCCAGGGTAGTGACGTGCGAGACTCCGCAGACACTCGAGCCGATCCGGATGGATCGCAGGCCGTGACCCAGCGCCGATTGCGTCCACAACTGCTCGCATCGCGTCACGCACCTCATCGGTGTCGGAGAACGCCCACAGAAGAAACTCCTCCCGCCCACGATCCGGATCAGCGCCCACAAACCTGTCGGCCACCGCCCACAGCGCCGCCGCGCCGTGGGGCGCAGCTGCGGCGAGCGCCCGGAGATCCATGATCGTGTCGCCGAGCGGCCTGAACCCGCTCAGCGCGGTGACCTCGCTGAGCGCGACAAGCAGCTCGGGCTTGTGGTTCGGATCGCGGTAGTTGCGAACCGGCGAATCGACTGGCACACCCGCCGCGTTCTCCGCTGCGAAGCCAGCGCGCGCCTGGCGCGCGTCAGGGTGCGCCTGCAGCGACAGCGGCGCCCCGATCGCGAGCACCTTCAGGAGGAACGGCAGCGGCCCACCGTTCACCCCGTACCGTTCCGGATCCTGCGAGATCAGCTCGATCAGCGTGTGCGGCACGGGGGTCGCCTTCGCGACGCTCGCCGGGCTCCCCGGATGATCCCCAAGCCACAGCTCGGCCTGCGGTTCACCTGTCGGCGCGTGGCCCAGCATCGCCGGAAGTGCATCGGTTGAGCCCCACGCATATGCGCGCGGAGTGTTCTCGATGAAGATCAGCACAATGCTCCCAGCGGTATCCCGATGCTCTACCATACCGGGTATGGCCAACAGCAAGACAAGACTCGGGGTGAGCGCGTACGCGATCGTCGTGTTTGTCTTCACACTCGCCAGCAACGGCGCACGAAACCTTCTTGGTTGGCCCGGCTTCATCGCGGCAGCTATCGTGCTCGCAGCCATCGGCGGCATCATGTTTCTGAAGATGCGACCAGAGCGCTTCCGCTGGTACAGGCTGCCCTCGCCGATCTACCTGTTTCTCGCGCTCGCCGCGCTCTCGATCCTGTGGTCGCAGTACCGTCTCGAAAGCCTGCTCGGTGTCGTCGCGCAGCTCCTCACGACACTCATCGCCGTGGCCCTCGCGTTCATCCTCACCTGGCACGAGACCCTGCGCACCCTCGGCACCGCGCTTCGCTACGTGATCGGCCTCTCGTTCCTGTTCGAACTGTTCGTCGCCGTATTCGTGAAGCACCCGGTGCTGCCCTGGTGGCTCGAACTGACCGCGGAGCAGGAGGAAAAGACACCGAAGCTGCTCTACTGGAGCCGCGACCTGCTCTTCGAGGGCGGCCCCATCCAGGGGCTCGTCGGCAGCTCGACACTGTTCGGCTTCATCGGCCTCATCGGCCTCATCATCTTCGCAATCCAGCTGCGCGCGCGACTCATCACCCGGTTCGCCGGATGGTTCTGGGTCGCCATGTCGCTTGCCACGCTCGCGCTTACGCGCTCTGCGACCGTGACAGTCGCGCTCGTCGCCGTCGTCATCGCGCTCGCGTTCGCGCTGTGGGCGCGCCGCTCCGGGCCCGTCGGCAGGCTCCCGGTCTACATCACCGGAGCGGTCGTGCTCGCCGCGATCGCCGGCGTCGCACTGTTCGCGCGGTCGTGGGTATTCTCGCTGCTCGGTAAGAGCAGCGACCTCACCGGCCGCGTCGACACCTGGGAGGGCGTCATCTCACTCGCGCAGCAGCGCCCGTGGTTCGGGTGGGGCTGGATCAGCTACTGGGCACCCTGGGTAGAGCCTTTCAAGTCACTCGACGTCCAGGGCGGCATCCAGGTCATGAGCGCCCACAACGCGTGGCTTGACGTCTGGCTACAACTCGGCATCGCCGGCCTCCTGCTGTTCGTTCCGCTCGTCGCCCTCACGCTCTGGCGCGTGTGGTTCCGTGCGGTCGACCAGCCGCGTCGAGGCTACGGCCCCCCGCTTCCATACGCGACGAGCGCTCTATGGCCGTTCCTGCTCATGGTCGCGCTCGTCGTCCAGTCGTTCGCGGAGAGCCGGATCCTGATAGAAAGCGGCTGGCTCCTGCTCATCATGCTTGCGGCGAAGAGCCGCTTCGATTTCGAGCTGCCATCGCTCGACGCCGAACCGCAGCGGGTGCCCTGGCGCCAAGTACCCATCCCGCGCGAGATCGCGCCCGCGACAACGGCTCGCTAGCGTTACCGCTCCGCGGCCACCCGCGTGCCACGCTTGGTAGAATCGGGCACGTGAACCTCCCCTCCGAGCGCCTGCAGAAACTGCGGGACGACGCGCGCATCGAACGCGAGACTATCCTCGAGTATCGCGTGCGCGGAGGACAGGACCCGGCTGTCGCATACGAAGAGACACCTGAGCTCGACGACTTTGTGGTCGCCGCCCTGCGAGACGAGCTCCTCGAAGACCGCGGGCAGCTCGCCGAGTACGGACTCGCCCGCCTCGCCGCGCAGTCATCGAGCCCAGACGCCGGCACACACCGAGCAAACGCGGATCGGGTTGAGTTCGAGCTGCTCCGCGAAATCGCCGACTCAGTGCCAGAGCTCGCCATCGCCGTCTGGCGCGCCGCCGGCAAACTGAACGTGGAGTAGCCTGCGTGGGGCAGGGTGTGGCGCCGGCGTGAACATTTCACACCTCGCGCCCCGAGTTCCGCAGGCTCTCAGCCGCTCGAATTCCGCGAGGATAGAATAAGCCGGTCAGTACCCTGATCCGGAAGAGAGACGCCCCTAGATGCCGACTACGCTGCAGTCAATCGTGTTCCCGGTGTCACAGGACCCCGACGTCCTGCCGCTCTACGCCGATTCCGAGACCTGGACGAAGGTCGGCACCCGGCCCATCAGGCTGAGCAACAACGCGAGCATTGACAACGTCCTCTCGCGCTCGAGCGCCAGAGTGCGCGCGGGCCAGCGCGTTTCGTTCGCGAGCTACTTCAACGCGTTCCCCGCCGCATACTGGCAGCGGTGGACCGTCGTCACGAGCGTCACACTGTCGCTTCGCACAGTTGGCCGCGGCACCATCATCGTCTACCGGTCGAACGCGAACGGCGTGCCGCAGCGCGTCGCTTCCCACCAGGTCTCAGACTCGGCGTCGACGACCTTCGAGCTCCCCCTCACCTCGTTCAGCGACGGCGGTTGGTACTGGTTCGACCTCATCGCCAGCACCGAGGACCTCGTGCTCGACGGCGGCGACTGGTCAACCTCGGCTGAGCCCGTGCAGACGGGCAAGCTGAGCCTCGGCATGACAACGTACAACAAGCCCGACTACTGCGTTGCGACACTCGCGAATATCGCCGAAAACCCTGCGCTTCTTGCGGGGATCGATCGCATCTTCCTCGTCGACCAGGGCACGCAGAAAGTACGCGACGAGGCAGGCTTCGATGAGGTCCAGGCGTCGCTCGGCGAACACCTGCAGGTCATCGAGCAGGGCAACCTTGGCGGCTCGGGCGGGTTCTCCCGCTCGATGTCCGAGACGCTCGAGCGCGAAGACACAGACTTCCTGCTGCTGCTCGATGACGATATCGAGTTCGAGACCGAAAGCGCCCTGCGTGCGCTGCAGTTCGGCAGGTTCAGCCGAGAGCCGGTCATCGTCGGCGGCCACATGTTCGATCTGCTCGACAAGCCAGTCATGCACGCATGGGCCGAGGTCGTACGTCCCGACCCGTTCATGTGGGGGCCATCGTTTGAAGAGCAGCACCGCCACGACTTCCGCAACCGCAACCTGCGCCAGACGAAGTGGATGCACGCGCGGCTCGACTCCGACTACAACGGCTGGTGGATGTGCATGATCCCGAAGCAGGTCATCGCCGAGATCGGGCTCTCCCTTCCGGTCTTCATCAAGTGGGACGACGCCGAGTACGGCCTGCGCGCGAAGGCGGCCGGATACCGGACAGTCTCGCTCCCCGGCGTCGCCCTGTGGCACGTGTCGTGGCTCGACAAAGACGACTCGCAAGACTGGCAGGCGTTCTTTCACACCCGCAACAGGCTCATCGCTGGCCTCCTGCACTCCGACCGCCCGAAGAGCGGGAAGCTGCTGCAAAACAGCGGCCGCCAAGACATCAAAAAGCTGCTGAACATGCAGTACTACGCGACCCAGCTCGCGGTCGACGGCATGCGCGCCGTGCTGAAGGGCCCGGCATCGCTGCACGACGACATCTCGCGCGACATGCCCGCGGCCCGCGGACGCGCGAAAGACTTCCCCGAGACCCGCGTATACCGGCCGGGCGACCCAGAGACCCCGGTGTCTCGCGGCGGCCGCGCGCTCCCCGAGCTGGCCGAGAAGCCGAAGGGGCCCGGCGGTCTCGGACTCGCACTGTTCACTCTTCGTATGGTGCCCCAGCACTGGCGGCGCGCGACGGTTCCCGAGGGCGAGCAGCCTGACCTCGAGTACGCGAAGCAGGGCGCACACTGGTGGCAGATCCCGCACCACGCGAACGTGATCGTCGGCGCCGCCGACGGTAGCGGCAAGATGTGGTACCGCCACGACCGGGCAAAGTTCCGCAGGCTGCTGCGCGAATCCCGCAGCCTGAGCAAGCAGATCGCAAAGAACTGGGACAGACTGGCGGCCGAGTACCGCGCTGCCCTCCCCCAGATGACCTCGGTCGAGGAGTGGCGGAAGACGTTCGACGGCCGCTAGCCTCTTCGCGCGGCTGCTTGCGCGCGACTGACGCTGCGTTGCTATCTTGGTTGTGACGCCCTTGGCGTCCGGCTCAACCACGCAACGACGCGAAAGACGGTGATGCACCTTGACCGAAAAGCTGCAGGAGATACTTGACACCATCGGCGGGGTGATTTGGGGGCCGTTCGTCCTTATCCCACTCCTGTTCCTCACCGGCTTGTATTTGACATTCAGGCTCGGAGGTATCCAGTTTCTGCGGCTCGGGGCAGCGCTGAACCTCGGCTTGCTTCGGCGTAAGGACCCTGGAGCACAGGGCGACATCTCACAGTTCCAGGCGCTCACTACGGCGCTCGCGGCCACGGTGGGCACCGGCAACATCGTCGGCGTTGCGACAGCCATTGGGATCGGTGGCCCTGGCGCGTTGTTCTGGATGTGGATCACCGGCCTGCTCGGAATGGCCTCGAAGTACACCGAGGCATTCCTGGGCGTGCGCTACCGGCAGGCAGACGCGAAGGGCGAGCGCAACGGCGGACCACAGTACTACCTCGAGAAGGGCATCCGCGGGCCACTCGGCAAGATCCTCGGCTGGTCATTCACCATCTTCGCGGTGTTCGCCTGCTTCGGCATCGGTAACCTCACCCAGTCGAACTCGATCGCGGCCAACGTCGAGCACAGCTTCAACGTCCCCGTCTGGGTGACGGGCCTGATCCTGACCGCCTTCGCTCTCGTCGTGCTCGTCGGCGGCATCAAGTCGATCGGCAAGGTCACCGCCGGGTTCGTGCCGATCATGATCGTGTTCTACGTCGTCGCCGCACTCTACATTCTCGGCGCGAACATCGGCGAGGTGCCCGCTGCCCTCGCGACGATCTTCCACGACGCATTCACAGGCACAGCTGCTGCGGGCGGGTTCGCCGGTTCAGTGTTCATCATCGCCGTCCAGTACGGTTTCGCACGCGGCATCTTCTCGAACGAGTCAGGCATGGGTTCGGCAGCGATCGCGGCCGCGGCCGCACAGACGAGCCACCCGGTGCGCCAGGGGCTCGTATCGATGACACAGACCTTCATCGACACGATCATCGTCGTCACGATGACAGGCCTCGTGATCGTCACGACAGGCACGTACTCCCAGATCGATCCCGCGACCAACGAGCAACTCTCCCCCGCGCTCATGACCGGCCAGGCGTTCTCTCACGGCCTTCCAGGCGAGTGGGGCCACTGGGTCGTGACCATCGGGCTCGTGATGTTCGCATTCTCGACCATCCTCGGGTGGGCCTATTACGGCGAGCGCAACATCGTACGTATCTTTGGTCGCAAGATCGCGGTCCCGTTCCGCGTCGTGTTCTCGCTGATCGTGTTCGTCGGCGCGACAACCCAGCTCGACATCGCGTGGTCGTTCTCGGACATGATGAACGGGCTCATGGCGATCCCGAACCTCATCGGCCTACTCATCCTCTCGGGCCTCGTCGCCCGCGAGACGCGTGCCTACCTGAAGTTCGACCCGAAGCTCACCGCCACGCCTGAGGAGATCCAGCAGGCCCTGGCAAATGAACCCGGCTACCAGGCGTGGCGCACCAGGGAGGCCGAGCTTGATCGCGAGAGTGGCAGAGAGCCGCAGACGCCCGCGACACGGAGCGTGCCGGTGCGGCAGGAGGAGTAACCGGGAGAAGAAACGGCCGGCCCCAGCGAGTACTGGGGCGGGCCGTTCTATGGTCGCTCGATGCGAGGCGACACGCGATTAGGGTCAGATGACGCCGTCAAGCTTGTTGTTCCACATTGAAAGTGCCGAACCGATCGCCATGTGCATGTCGAGGTACTGGTACGTGCCGAGACGCCCCCCGAAGAACACCTGCGGCTCTCTGTCGGTGAGCTCACGGTACTTCAGCAGCCGCTCGCGATCCTCAGGCGTGTTCACCGGGTAGTACGGCTCGTCGTCACGCTCAGCGAAGCGCGAGTATTCGTGCATGATGACGGTCTTGTCAGTCGGGTAGTCACGCTCGGGGTGGAAGTGACGGAACTCGTGAATGCGAGTGTACGGAACATCGGAGCCCGCGTAGTTCATCACGCTCGTGCCCTGGAAGTCACCGACAGGGAGCACCTGCTGCTCGAAATCGAGCGTGCGCCAGCCGAGCTCACCCTCCGCATAGTCGAAGTAACGGTCAACGGGACCGGTGTACACGACGGGTACCTTGCCGAGAACGGCAGCCTTGTTCAGCGGCTGTGACTCGTCGAAGAAATCGGTGTTGAGACGCACCTCGATGTTCGGGTGGTCAGCCATCTTCTCGAGCCATGCCGTGTAACCGTTGACAGGCAGGCCCTCGTGAGTGTCATTGAAGTAGCGGTTGTCGTAGTTGTAGCGAACCGGAAGGCGGCTGATGATCTCGGCGGGAAGCTCCGTGGTGGGCGTCTGCCACTGCTTCGACGTGTAGTCGCGGATGAACGCTTCGTAGAGCGGGCGCCCGATGAGCGAGATGCCCTTCTCCTCGAGGTTCTGAGCGCTCTTCGTGTCGAACTCCCCAGCCTGCTCCGCGATCAACGCACGAGCCTCGTCCGGGCTGTAGGCGGCGCGGAAGAACTGATTGATGGTACCGAGGTTGATCGGCAGCGGGTAGACCTCGCCCTTGAAGTTCGAATACACCTTGTGCACGTAGCTCGTGAATTCGGTGAAACGGTTCACGTACTCCCACACGGTCTCGTTCGAGGTGTGGAAGAGGTGGGCACCGTAGCGGTGCACCTCGATACCGGTCTCGGGCTCGGCCTCGGAGTAGGCATTCCCTCCGATGTGATTGCGGCGGTCGATCACGACCACCTTCTTGCCGGCGCTTGCGGCGCGCTCGGCGATGGTGAGGCCAAAGAAACCAGAGCCAACTACGAGAAGATCCATGGGGTCTAGTCTATCCGTCGAGATGCTGTGCTCGGCCTTGGCTGTGAGCACATTCCGCCTGGGGAGTATGCTGGATCGGATACCCAGGTATTCCGAATCGAGCAGCCACCACCCATGAACCCCTCAGCAGACGATGCGACGATCGCGCTTCCCGCGTTGCCCGGCAGCGTCGCCTCAATAGATATCTGCTTCGACGGGGTGAGAGTGTGGTCGATAGATCTCAGCGCCAGCGCGCTGCCTGAGGATCGTACCCTCCCCTGGCCGGAGCCGCTGATACCGCACCTTGTAGGATCCACCGAGATTACTGTCGTGGACTCTGGAGACGGCGTCGAGTACGCCCGGTTCCCTGCGGTCTTCGACGCGGCACCGACTCGAACTACAGTGGTCGACGGTGCAGGAATCCCGCTGGCAATTAACAAATGGGGCAGACTGGGCAAGACGCTGGGAGCCGGAAATCCCGGGGTGCAAGAACGGATCCTGCAACGCACGAGCGAAATCATCGAGGTGTTACGTGGTTTCGGGCTACGCCCATTCATTGTTGGTGGCACCCTGCTCGGCGCCGTGCGGGATGGCGCATTGCTCCCACACGACGACGACGCCGATGTCGCCTACCTTTCTGAACACACCCACCCTGCGGACGTCGCACGCGAAGGGTTCTCAGTCGGCCATCGCTTGCAAGCTGTCGGCTACGAGCTTGTCAGACACAGCGCGACCCACATGCAGTTGTACTTCAGGGACTCAGCAGGCGCGCTCGACCACTATGTCGACGTATTTACCGCGTTCTATTCTGCTGACGGACTCATAAACCAGCCCTTCCACGTACGCGGCGACCTCGCGCGCGACGACATGCTTCCCTTCTCGACTGTTGAGATCGACGGCAAGGAGTTCCCGGCCCCGGCGAGGCCTGAAGCGTGGCTCGAAATCAATTACGACAAGAACTGGCGCACTCCAATCCCGGGGTACCACTTGGATACCCCAGTCGGCACGAAGCGGCGCTTCGACGCATGGTTTGGGGCCTTCCACTTCCAAAGGGACTTCTGGAACGACTGGTACACGGAACGCGGCGCGGAGGGCGACGCCGAATGGGATCCTGGTCGGAACTGGGTCGCAGCACAGAACTCGTCGCTGACGGCGCCAACGCTGATCGATTTGGGTGCTGGCTCCGGCGCGTTCAGCGCCGAGCTTGCGGCCCTGTCGCCGGGGCGCAGAGTCATTGCCGCAGACTTTGCTCACGCTGCGACAGCGCTCACGAGAACCCGCGTGGAACGGACAGCAGTCGAGTCAGCGCACGTCAACCTTTATCGCACGCTGTCACTCGCAGCACCCCAAAGCCTCGGAGTGGCCGGACCCTTCGACGTCGTCGCAGTGCATCTACTTGATCAATCAGGTCACCTCGCGCGCGGAAATGCACTTCGGTTGATCCGCATGGCCCTTCGGTCGGGAGGCGCAGGCTTCGCGACGCTCTTCGGTATGCCTGCTGAGAATGTGTCGTTTGACGACCCCACAACTTGGCATCTCGCGCGTCACGATCTGGTTCGCGAGGCAAAAGATCTTGGTCTCGCGGTCGACTTCGAACCAATCTCAAACGAAGACGTTGCTGCCTCTGACCAGGCACAAAGCACCCGCGCCCCGTACGGAGCCCGATTCACACTGAGCGACCAGCCGTTCCCACCGAAGGAGGAGTCTTTGCGACAGCGCCTGAAGCGCCTATTCTTGCGCGCCCGCCCGCAGAGTGCACGCGAAGCAATTGAGACGCTCACTGAGCGCGTCTCAGAGCTTGAGCACGAACTCGATGAGTATCGACGCGATAGCCTCAGGATCGCGGAACTCATGGACCTCGCTGAGCAGCGGCTAACTCCTCCTGCTTCTAGCCCAAGATCCGACACCGGCACAAAGTGAGAGACGCTGCCGCCACCACTTCGGTCCGCCTTGATTCACTCACAGGCCTGCGTTGGTGGGCTGCGTTTGCGGTCTTCCTATTCCATATGCGGGTATTTGCGCCCCTCCCGCACACGAGCGATCTAGTTACGTTTGGCAACTTCGGCGTCACCTTCTTCTTTGTCTTGTCGGGATTCGTCCTCACGTGGTCAGCACGGCCCCAAACCAAACCCACAACTTTCTGGTGGCGACGGTTCGCAAGAATCTACCCGGCCCACATTGTTGCGCTACTGCTTGCCGTTCCGGTTTTCTATAACTTTTCCCCGGCACCCGCGGATTGGTGGGTAAAGCCGGTCTCTGTCGCAGTTCTGTTGCTGTCGGTCTTCTTGTTACAGGGCTGGTCCACCTCACCGGAGATCCTCTTCTCAGGAAACCCTGCCGCATGGACCCTCACGTGTGAAGCATTCTTCTATGCGCTTCATCCGGCTCTTCATCGCGGATTCCTCAAGCTGACCAGACGTGGAGCACTGTGGGCGACCCTTGCCGTCATTCTCCTCGCTCTTGTTTACAGGCTCGCGACTCTCGCGTTTCCGACCGCCTGGTTCGCGATGCTGCCCTTGCCAGTTGTCAGGTTGACCGAGTTCGTGATCGGAATCGGTATAGCGCGTGCGATGCTGCTTGGCTGGCGCCCTAAGACGCCAGTCTGGGGCTGCTATGTTCTTGGCGCAGGCTTTCTTGTTTGGTTCGTTCTGGCGATTAGACTCGATCTGAGCGACATTGTTTCTGTGTCTGCTCTGCGTATCGCAAACGAAATTGTCATAGTACTGTTTGCATTGACGATCTCGGCAGTGGCGGCCCGGGACCTCGAAGGACGGCGCTCTATCCTCCAGCATCCCATGCTGGTAAAACTTGGTGAATGGTCCTTCTGCTTCTATCTCATCCACGCAACCGTCATGTATGTATTCCTCGATGTCTTTGGAATACAGGCTGCGGCTTGGCGCAATTTGGGCTGGCACGCTTTGGTGTTTTTGGTGGCAGCGCTCGGCTCATGGCTGATGCACACAACACTTGAACGCCCGGTTGAAAGCCGCATGCGAAGGTGGTGGGACGAGAAGCAAGCCAACGGTCGCGAGAACTCACCCGCACGCAGTTGAGGCTGTGGTCTTGAAAGGGAACTGTTTCATCGTCGGGCCAATGTACGTGCGCCGCCCGCGTTCTTGTGTCCCTTGGGCCTGTGATTAGGCTGGGCCTCCGATGACAATGCGCGGGACGCCACGCCACTTTGCCGGGTCTGTGGTGTTGCGTCCATCCGCAAAGAGCTTGATTTCTGGGAACTCGGCCGGCCCAAACTCGAGATAGTCTGCATGGTCGGCTTGCAAGATTGCCACGTCCACCGGGTCACCAATGGTGTGCGCTCGAAAACCCAACGCGGCAAGTTCATCCTCAGCAAAAAGTGGGTCATGCACGGTAACCAATGCTCCGCGACTTTCCAGTTCTGCAACTGTCGGGAAGACACCCGACACCGCAGTCTCTTTTACTCCGCCCCGATAGGCCGCCCCGAGGACAGCCACTCGCAGGCCAGCCAGATCGCCAATCACCGCTTCAACGCGATCCACAACGTATCTTGGCATCGTCGCATTGAAGTTGCGCGCAGTGCGTACGATGTCTGCTTCTGGGTCTGTCGAGAGGTAGAGCCTTGGGTAAACCGGAATACAGTGTCCACCTACAGCAATTCCCGGCTTGTGGATATGGCTGAAGGGCTGCGAATTGCACGCTTCAATAACCTTATAGACATCAATTCCAGCCGTATCGGCGAAGCGTGCAAACTGGTTCGCGAGGCCGATGTTCACGTCTCGGTAGGTCGTTTCGGCAAGCTTTGCCATCTCGGCGGCCTCAGCGGTCCCCATGTCCCAGACGCCGTTCGCGCGTTTCAGATCGGGGCGCTCGTCAAACGTCAGAACCGCCTCGTAGAATTCGATGGCTCTCTGCGTGCCGGCTGCTGTCAGGCCGCCAACGAGTTTGGGATACTTCTTCAGGTCTGCGAACACTCGACCGGTAAGCACCCGTTCCGGGGAGAACACTACATGGAAGTCCTCGCCTTCTTTCAACCCTGAGACTTCTTCGATCAGAGGTTTCCACCTGTTCCGGACAGTTCCGACCGGCAAAGTGGTTTCGTACGAGACAAGAGTGCCAGGAGTCAGCTGTTCCGCCAAGGAGCGGGTCGCCGCATCCATCCACCGAAAATCTGGCAGCCACGTTTCTTCGTCAACGAGCAACGGAACAACGATCACGACCGCATCCGCACCGGGAATCGCCTGTGCGTAGTTCGTCGTCGCTGTGAGCTTCCCAGCCGGCACAAGCTCGGCCAGTCGCGCAGCAAGCCCTGCCTCGCCAGGGAAGGGCTCTTCACCGCGGTTGATCGCGTCCACAAGAGCTTGATTGACATCGACGCCAATGACGTCATGGCCCCTCGAGGCATACTGCGTAGCAAGTGGGAGTCCGATTTTGCCGGTAGCGACGACTGCGATTTTCACGCTATCAGTCTACTCGTGCAATCTTAACTAGATGTTAGCCCTCCCCTGCGTCGCGCTGACGGAGACGGCTATCTACACTAGGTTGTCAGAGCCTAGCGATGGCTGCCTTCCACAGCGCTACCTGCGCATCACTCGAAAGCTCATGCGCTGCAGCATTCGCGGCTGACTTCCAGCGGGCGACGGTCGCGGGGGTGAGCTTGTTGAATTGGTCGGCCAAATCGTCGGCGGAGAAGCTCTCTGATACAGCTCCGAGAGCGTATCTCGAAACCAGTTCCGCCATCTCGGGCGACGGCCCGACGATCATCCCCAGACGGGCCTGAACAAAGTCGAAGAGTTTGTTCGGAAGTGCCCACTTGTAACTAAAGTTCAATGGCTCGAGCACAAAGACCCCAACGTCGAATTCGTTCAGGGTCCGGATTAACTCGGCGTAGGGGACGGCCTCGTGAACCGTCAACTGTTCGAGCGAATCACTCCGCGCCCTGAGCTCTGCCACATACGTTGGGTCGTTTGCAGTCAGGAAGAGGTCAAGCGTAACGTCCGCGGAACTACGCTCGAGCGCGTCGATCATGATCTCCAACTTGCGGTCTCGGAGAGCTGCTCCTGAATGCACGAGCCTGATGGGCGGAGCTACGTCTTGCACGGGGAGTTCATGCGCGGGTGACGCGTTTGTTACGACCTCAGCGTTGAAGCCGAACACTCTCTCATACTCGCGCGATAGCCCGGAAGAGACAGTGGACCACGAGTTTGCTTTAGCCACGAAGGTCCGCACCATCCACCCCACAAAGGGCGCGACGAAAAGTCGCCATCTCAGCAGATCCTCCTTCTGCCGCGGTGAGAATTCATGAAGATCTATATGAACCCCCCGCACGGGGCGCAGCTCGAGTGCTATCCCTGCAGGGTCAACGTCGTTCGCAAGGACGATGTCGAAGGAGCGCCCCGCAAGCCTCTGTCGCGCTTCCTGGATCGCGGGGTTGCCCCAATAGGCTGCGCGGTATTGTCGGCTTAATAGCAACGAGCGGCTGTACGCCCAGACTGGATGCTCAGCCGACAGCTCGATGTGGGCGTCAACACCGTCAGGCTGCGAGCCGTAGCCACAGGTCGTCACGGCGTAGTCGTCCACGAAACCCGCGATCTGTTTCAGCAGGCGGGCGTCCGATCGGAGCTCTGAAAACGACAAGATGAGCAGGCTTGGCCGTGGTGTCATAAGTCAATTCTCCCGCAACTTGCGCTCGAGAGGCACGCCAGCCAGCCCACAGTCTCAATAGCGAGCAAGCAAACTCGACGCCGCAAACCGTACCGGTGCTTCACGATGCAGAAGATAACGCAGCCTGGCTGGTAGGAGGGCCTGCAAAGAGAAATAGTGCTTCCTCTTCTCAGCCGCTCGCAGCAGGCTAGCACTGTCAACGCTCGGATCGACTGCAATATTAAGAAAGGCGATATCGGCTCGCGAAAGAACACCCTCTCCTGCCGAGGTACGAGAAAGCTCCGTCCTCAGAAGAGTTGCCACCCGGGCAAGCTCCTCCCGCTCTGAAAGATTCCAGTGATCGATATGGGGCCGGTTGTGCACCAACGGAACTAGGCTGCTTCGGATGAGCTTGACGAGCAGTGCGTGGCGTTGCAGGTCCCGCAGAGAACGGAATGTGTCCCCCGACAGCAGGGGCGCAAGAAACTCGAGGTCTCTCCTGATCTCCGGAACCTGCGTCGTCACCCGCCCGGCTCCATCGCCGTGTATGAGATAGGCCGGACCCCGCCGATCGTAGGATACGCGCTGCCCTGAGAACCACAGGTGCGTGACATATGAGATATCTTCGCCGGTACGAACCCCGGGTTCAAACCGAAGTGCTGGAAACGCCCGCCGAGAGACAAGCCCAAGCGGCGCGCTCCGATAGCTCAGTCTATCGCGCACACCGTCCAACCGACCACTGCGCCAGGGCCGGGTGGGTGGGGAAGGCACCGCCGGTCCGTTAGCGTGACGAACTCGTGCGAGTACTACAGCTGACGAGGTTCTATTGGCACGAATGAGCCATGAGTCGACCGCTCCTGGCTCAAGTTCATCATCGGATCCCATCACCGAGGTGAACTCGCCGGTCGCGAGTTCCAGCCCCAGGTTGAAGGGCCCCGCCGGGCTTGCAATACCATCGTTGAGTTCGACGAGCCTCAGTCGCGGGTCACTGGCGAGCTTCCCCAATCGCCCCCGGACGCCGGCACTAGGTGTGTTGTGACACACGATCGTGAGCCTGAGGTCCGCATCCGTGTGGTTGAGTACCGATCCGACAGAGCGTTCAAGATCCCGCTCAGGCGTGTGCGTCGCGATAATGACGTCTACCTGGGGCACGCTCACTGGCTACTCCGCAAAGCGATCTCAGGGTCCACGCCAAGGAGATTCTCAGCCAGCACCTGCGCCGACATCCTTCCGTCGTGTACAGCTGCCGCGAACTCTGTGCCCTCCGCGGCGAGTGCGCGATAGCGGTCTCGTTGCAGGAGAATGCTCTCCACCACGTTCCGGAGCGTCGCCGGGGTCGCTTCCACGACCGGAACGTCTCTGTGCGTGGTATCTCTGATGTGAGCTCGAACTTGATCATGGAGGTGCCCGACAACGATGCGACCAGCAGCCATCGCTTCGATTGCTGCAGTAGCGTAGTTCCCGACTCGGAACTGCTCTAAGACAATATCTGCACTCCGGATAATCTCCGGCATCTCAGCCGCCGGCACGCCCTGAATTCGCCGGTACTCGATGTGTCCTTCTGCTGCCAACTCTTCCATGATTGGATCCACCATGGCTGATCCCTTCACGTTAGCCTTACTCGGGGCATGGACGACAACTGGAACCTCCCGAATGAGCGGAGCTGGCCCACCCTGCCATCTCTCAGGGTTCACAACAATGGGAAGCAGCTTCGCCCCGGGCCAGTCCAACGCTAGGTCGGAAGTTGCGATGAACACGGGAGCATTGACTTTCCGAAGAATCTCACGATTGGCAAGAGCCTGACGTTCGAGCGTAGGTATCAGCTCCCAGCCGGGATCATTGAAGTGTGACCATCTATCGATTTCTCGGTGTCGGCTAGGCAGACGTAAATCAGAACCGTGCGACACCATACCGACGCCGACGCCGCGAGACTGGAGCGCTTCCGCCTCGGCGACAGGGTCCCCATTGAAGAGCGTACCGAAAATCGGACGCTCTGCTTCGAATAGAACGTGCGTGAAGGAGGTAGCAATACGTTCAAACTGAGCGCGTTGCCATTTTCGCGAATGGTGAAAGACCTCCACAGGGACAATATTGTCTCCGGGGAAGCCAAAGTCTCCAGGGACGGTGTAGTGCATGCTCGATGCACCGACCCCCGCGAGCCGCTCGACCGACCGGGCCCATGCATTGCCCTGGCCCGCGAAGTTAACGGGCGCAATGAAAAGCCGTACATCACTGTCGGGGGCAAACGGCGGGGGTGGAATGTCGCGCGGGTGGTATCCATACTTCTTCGGGTTGAGGCGCACCGAGAGCGGCTCGGGAAGTAGGTCGATTCCACGCCCTGCAATTGACTTGACTCGTCGCAAGAGCGTATGTTGCGCCGATGGCTTCATATGTCGGTTACTCCCCGTTATCGTTCTTGCACACTTGCCCCTAGGAAGTCCGCCAGCGCTCTGGCCGCGAACCGCCCGTCGTGCACCGCGGACGCGAACTCCCTACTGTCTTGGGAAATAGTTCTCGCCGAAGCCGGTGACTCTAGGAGCTGAAGGATCACCTCTTCAAGCGTATCTGGCGTGGCCTCTACGATGGGAAGCTCCCGGCCAGTCCGCTCGCGCACTTCTGAGCGCACAAAGTCGGACACATGACCGACTGTGATACGTCCCGTCAACATCGCTTCGCAGGCGGCTACGCCGTAGTCGCCAAGCCTGAATTGGTCTAACACGATATCAGCGTCTCGGTAGACAGCGGGCATGTCAGATGCTGCGACTCCACGTACTCGTCGGTACTCTATGAGACCACGATCATGCAGACGTTGCATGATTGGGTCGATCAGCTCGGACCCCTTGACTATTCCGTTACTCGGGGCGTGGGCCACGACGGGACGCAGTCTGGACATCGGCAGGGGGCCGGCCTGCCACAAGTTCGAGTCAACTACTACCGGCAGCCAGTTAGCTCCTGGAGGCGCATCGGCCAGAAGCCCCAGCGTGGAGACAAAGACCATGCCGCCAAGTCGGTCAAGAAGTGCCCTGTTTGCTGCAGCATCGCGTTCGAGTCGGGGAGTGAGGGCCCATTCTCCCTCAGAGAACGGGGAGTATCGCTCCGCAAGCACATGACGAGATGGCAAGCGCAGGTCTGTTCCATGCGCGACAAAAGCCACTCTGACGCCTGAGTCCCGGAGTGCATCGACTTGTTGCTCAAGGGTTTCATCAAACACTCTTCCGAAAAGTCGTCTTTCGGCTTCAACAAGTACGTGGGTGAAGCCTGCAGCTACGGCGTGAGCCTGGGAGCGCTGCCACGAGCGAGACAGAACATAGCCGGTTGCGGGGACCGACTGATCGACGGGGAACCCGAACTCTCCGATTCCTGTGTAGGCCATCGAAACGGCGCCCACGTCAGCGAAGTTCCGCTCTGCGGCACGGGCCCAAGCGTCTCCCTGCCCGCCAAAATTCACTGGCCCAATAAACAGCCGAACTCTTGTGGCTGGAGGTACCGCTACAGTCATTGCCGCGGGGTCATATTTGAAGCGGCGTGGCACCAGGGCCCGGACGAACGCGTCAGGGAGCAATCGAACTGCGCGCCCGGCGATGTTGGTGATGCCCTGAGGCAGCATACTCGTCTCCTCGATCAGTCATCGGTTTCGGGGCCGAATCTTGCCCACGTGGTGCCACGGTTACACCCGTAAGGCCTACTCCTACGCACCAAGCCTTGCCAAATAGTATCCAACGTAACGAACAAGAGTGCTCTCTCGGTGCAAGCTGTATCGAAGCTTCACTGGCAACACGCTGTCACGCCGACTGCTGCGCCCCCATGACGCAACAGCCTCGACGGCGTCCTCCTCCGTAATTACCGTTGTTCGAAGCACGTCTAATAGTCTGTGATCTCGGGCAGGCAGAGGCTCAAGCGCACGAGGTGCATGTAGGTCAGCGCTGAGAAGCACTTCCCTGAGTTGGCTAATTTCGTCCTCAGTCCAAGCCTCGTGCGAGTCCCGGAACACCACGTCCGAGAGAACGTTTGCTCTAATGCGGGCAGTCAGCACTGCCGCACGAACCCGCTCAGGGAGAGCCGGGAACCACTCGCTCTCTAGTATCTGTGTCACCGGCTCTAACATTGTCTCGATTGCAGGCCGCATTGAAGTGACGCGGTCAACCGCATCGGCACCAATCACGTAGCGCGGTGAGTCGAAGGCGACGCCCACCCGCCGAGCGCGTGCCAGCAATGCCGTCGTAAAAGGGATGTCTTCGCCGGTCCGTAAACCCTCCGCGAACCTCAGGCGTGGCTGCTCTAGCTGGGTGCGGAGAATCAGGCCAATCGGTGCCGCACGCGAAAAGAGACGGTCCTTGCTAACGTCCAAACTGTTCCGGCGCCAAGGGCGAACTGCGGGGTTACGCAGCTTCATACCACCCTGGTGTTGAAGGCCAGCAAACAGCACGTCCAACCGATGCCGCTCAGCCTGTGCTATCCAAGCGTCAAGCGCGCCTGAGTCCAAATAGTCGTCGCTGCCGAGGATTCCGACGTATTTCGCGGTCGCCTTTTCCAGCCCGTGGTTGAAGGGCCCTGCCGGGCTCGAGATTCCGTCTTCGAACTGCTCAAGCCGCAGTTGATCGTTTTCCAGTTCCCGCAACCCAGGTATGTCATCCGGAGAAATTCCGTGGGCAACGACGGTCACTCGAACATCCGACCGTTCGGCGGCGGCGATCGACTGCAAGCAGCGAAGCACCGGCCTCCTCACATCGTGGACTGCGACTACAAGATCGACGAGCGGTGTCACTCAGGCACCTGCAAGTAAGCGTTCAAGGGCCAGAGCCCACTCCTTCACCTGATGTTCTGCAGACAGCTCATCTGCGGCCCGATCTGCAGCGCGCTTCCAAGCCAGCACCTTCTCAGGCGTCAGCTCATTGATTTCCTGAGCCAGCCCTTCTGGGGTGAAGTCCCCAGCTACCGTTCCGAGACCATATTCGCGAACAATTGTGCTCATCTCTGCTGACGGGCCGACCACGATGCCAAGCCTCGCCTGGACAAAATCGAACAGCTTGTTCGGAAGCGCCCACTCGTAGTTGAAATTTATCGGCTTCAGAACGAAAACACCGACGTCGTATTCAGCAAGTGCATCAGGTAGAGCTGCGTATGGCACTGGCTCGTGGACAGTGACGGCGGGAATTTCTGCGGCGCGAGCGACAATCTCTGCATGGTAGCTCGGATCGTTCTTTGTGAGAAAGAGATCCAACGTGACAGGTCGCGTAGCTCGGCGCACCCCCTCGAGCATGTCTAGAAGGTTTCTGTCACGAAGGCACGCTCCACTATGCACAAGGCGGATCGGCTCCGAAACCGACCGGACAGGCCTGTTTTGGTATGGGGCTGCATTTGTCACAATTTCGGGTGTGATCCCGAACACTCGCTCGTATTCACGGGCGAGTCCCATACTCACGGTGGTCCAAGACGCCGCTTTCGTGACATATTTGCGACATAACCAGACGAAGTAGGGTGAGATCTTTTGAGCCCACGCCAGATTGTGCTCTTTCATTCTCGGCGTGTACTCATGTAGATCAGCGTGCACCCCGGCATGCGGTTTGAGCTCCAAAGCAAGGGGCACCGTCTCAACGTCATTCGCAAGCACTACGTCCCACGAGCCGGGGACTAGCTGTTCCCGGCACCAGCGTACTGCGCCTAGTCGGCTGTATACAGCCCGATACTGTCGCAGCGTGATGTAGCGGCCGTACAAGTCATACGCCAAGCGATCATCGGGGATGCGGAAATGCTCGACAACTCCACTCGGCGGCTCGCCATAGCCACAAGTCGTAACCTCGTAACGCTCCTTGAAAAGTTCAACCTGCTTTAGCACACGCGCGTCGTTCGTTATCGGCGAAAAGGACAGGATCAAGACCTTAGGTTTCATATTGACCCTTCTTCAGTGGGATTATGGAGCCCAGCTAGGCTCGCCTGGATTGCAAATTCAGGCACCGAGCCCACCAGCTCGGCAAAGCTTCCCTGTGCCGCAATCCTCCCGTCGGACATAAACAAGATCTGGTCGCTATCACGAATTGTCGAGAGCCTGTGCGCTACGGCGACAACAGTGACTTCGCCGCGAAGTTCCTGGATAGCGGAAGCAACATCAGACTCAGTCTTTGTGTCTAGCGCGCTTGTGGCTTCATCCAGAACGAGGATCAAGGGATCGCTGTATAGGGCCCTAGCAATACCCATCCGTTGCCGTTGCCCGCCAGACATCGACATGCCTCGCTCGCCGATCTTTCCGTGGATACCTCCGGGTCGTTGCTGAACGAAGTCCCACAACTGCGCACGCTGCAGAGCGGACTGCACTCGCCCGAGATCAATCTCCTCACCCCAGGTCAAAGCAATGTTCTGTGCAATCGTCCCGTCAAAGAGCGAGACGTCCTGGGGCACATACCCCACCCTCGAACGCCAATCTGCAAGAACTTCTTCGATTCTCTGTCCGTCAACCTCGATCGTGCCGCTTGAAGGCACGAGAAGGCCGAGTATGAGATCTACAATCGTAGACTTACCAGCTCCCGAGGCCCCGACCAGGCCAACTGTAGTCCCAATCGGCACTTTCAGATTGATCCCCTGCACCGCAGGACGATCACTGTGCGGATAGGTGAACTCTACGTCTCGAAACTCAAGCATCCTCGGTTCGTCTGCGAGTGGCTTGTGGCCGATCACCTCTGCACGCTCGAGGTACCCCTGGGCAAGATCAATGTCATCCATGACAGCTTGAACTTGAGGGAGGTTCGAATGAGTCTGAGTAACAATCGCTTGGAAGCCAGTAAGGGATGGGACGAGGCGGAAGCCCGCGACACCAAAGAGAGCTACCGCCGCAAAAGCCGCGGCCATGCCCCCGTCGCTCGCGTATGCTACGCCTCCGACCAAAACGAAGCCACCAATAAGTGCGGATTCGAGAACGAACTTCGGAACCGCGCCAAGAAAGCTGATATTGGCTCGCGCCCGTGTCGTGTGGATCCTGTTTGTATGCACCACTCCAGCGACTTCTTCGGCTTTGTTACGGAGAGTGATCTCTTTGAGAGCACCAACCATCTCCGTCATGAGCGCTGCAACTTTGAATGAGTAGTCTCGGTTGACACGCCCCGCTTGCACTGACTTCCTTGACACCCAGAAGTACAAGACGGCAGCAATGAGCCCCAGGTACAGGAGCGTAACCAACGCAGTGATTGGCTGGGCAACGACGATCACAGCGAGCACAGCCACAGCCGTCGTGACGAGCGTCGGCAACGTGAGAAGCGGAAGAAGGAACCCAGCGATAACCGCCGCTATGCCCACATCCGCCATCCGAACCAACTGGGAAGTGCTTCTTTGAAGACGCTCTGTCCAAGGGGCTCGAATATATGCTCCAAAGAGCCTGTCACCGATCTCTAATTCGAATGCGGCAAATCGCCGCGTGGCGAACCATTGAAGCAATACGGAGAGGACAGATTTGCTAATGATCAAGGCACAGGAAGCGACCAGGATCCAGATGTACCCGTCGGGCCCGACCTCACCAACAAGGGGCAACTGAATTGGCTGGTTTTGCACCATGCCGGACATGGAGAGCGCTAGAATTCCCAGCGCAGCCACGTCGAGAAGCGCAAGGCCGGCGCTGAGGACGACGTACCAGTTGAGGAAGCTCTTCGCCTTTGGCGGCAGAAGCGGCATCAGTCGCTTCAGAGTTTGCCACAGAATCTTCATTCTCCATGTCCTTTACGTTGGGGATGGCCAGGAGGAACAGCAAGTCCGATACTGTTGACAGCTCTCTGGGCAACCCGGTCCAGTCCCCACTCCTGATGTGCCCATTTCGCAATGCGGCTCCGCTCCGCTTCGAAGCTCCCTGCTGCTGCGCAATCCAAAGCACGTTCCATCGCATCGGCAACGTCCTTGACTGCGTAGTCGCTAACGAAACCGGCCCGCCCAGCAGCGATGAAATTGGCGCCTGGGCCCGAGCCAGCAAAGATTGCGGGCGTACCCGTTGCTGCGGATGCGTAAAGCTTCGTGGGAAACGCGAAATCGTACCCCTGTCCCGGGCGCAAGCTCGCGAGGGACGCTACTGAGCCACGAAGCCACGAAGCCACGGCTTCTGGTTCGAGGCGGGGCAGAAAACGGACTGTGCCGCTAGGTAGTCCCGCAGCCGCCCGCTCAATATGGGGTCGTTCACTTCCCTGTCCAACGTAGACCAAGCGGACATCGGGTCTCTTCTTCCAAAGCTCCTGAAAGGCTTCTAGGAAGATACCCGCTCCGTGCACTTCGGATGCAGTGCCCGCATAGAGAAAGTACGGTCCGTCGACACTTTCCCTTGGGCCCTCTTCAGCGAAGGCCGCGAGGTCAATCCCATTGCCAATGGTGTGCACATTCCGCACTATTCCGAGCTCGCGCAGTCTCGAGGTCACCCCTTCACTCACCGAGAGGACATGCGAGGCGCCTCGGAGCGCAAATTGTTCAAGTTTGCGAACTACCTTCGCAACAATTCCCGGCGTTTCAACGGCTCCAAGTGCGTCAGCCCAAATATCTGCAGCATAATACGCGTAGGGAATGCGCCGCAGCATGCAGACGAGCCTTACGACCGCCCCTGTGGTCGGTGGCGGCTCCGTGACTACGAGAGCGGGTTTGTGCATAGACAGCAGCCTCAGAAGCAATGGAACATCAAAGCTCATGTACTGTGCATAGCCGCGCACGTAGCCGTCGGCGTCCCGAAGAACGGGAGCTCGACGCAGATCAACAGTGGGTGCCACTCCAGGATCAACGTCTGCGTACTCTCGCGGCGGTCTAGAGGTCAGAACTCGAACGTCGACCCCTATTTTTGAGTAGGCGTTCGCGAGCGCCCGCAGACGAAAGGAAGCGGCCGAAGGTTCAGGCGCGAAGATCCGACTCGCTATGACCACTCTGGTGCGCCTCATCGGTCGGCGTGCAGCTTGAGAAGGCATTACGCTCCTGCGCCAACCACCTTCTGGACCGCGGATGCGATCCGCTCGAGGTCCGATGAGGAAAGCGAAGGATGCACTGGCAACGAAAGCACTTCGCTAGCAGCTTTCTCTGTTTCAGGAAGGTCAAGGTTCATCGCAAAACGTGCCAAGGAGGGCAAACGGTGATTGGGAATGGGGTAGTACACGCCTGAGCCGACGCCGTATTCGTCTTTCAACGCCGTTCGGATCTGATCGCGTTCGCCTGCATCAACCCGGATCGTGTACTGGTGGTAAACATGCACCGCACCCTCACGCACAACGGGCACCGTCACTCCTGACACATTCCCAAGTTGAGCATCGAGAAATGCTGCATTCTCCTGGCGCTTTGCGGTCCAAGCGTCGACCTTAGTCAGCTGCACACGGCCAATAGCTGCATGGATATCCGTCATACGCGCGTTGAAGCCTATGACCTCATTCTCGTACTGGGTCTCCATCCCCTGATTCCGCAATAGACGAACCCCGCGAGCGAGTTCAGCAGTAGCGCAACTCACCATCCCGCCCTCCCCCGAGGTCATATTCTTTGTGGGGTACAAGCTGAACATAGCAAAATCACCCAGAGTTCCCACGGGCCGCCCCCGCCAACTGGCTCCGTGTGCCTGAGCCGCATCTTCGTAGATAGCGATGCCAGTTTCGGAGGCCACTTTGGCGATCTCATCTGCAAGGAACGGGTGGCCGTAAAGGTGCACAGGCATAACGCCTTTTGTTCGGGGCGTGATTGCGCTACGGACAGCCGCAGGGTCAAGAGTGAAAGTCTCAGGCTCAATATCCACAAAGACCGGCGTTGCACCCGTCAGCGCGACAGAGTTTCCAGTGGCGGCAAACGTGAATGAAGGCACAATCACCTCGTCGCCCGGCCCAACTCCGGCCGCAAGCAAGCCTAGGTGCTGCCCGCTAGTCCCGGAATTAACTGCGACGGTCTCACGTCCGTTGACGAAGTGAGCTGCAAACTCTCTTTCGAACGCGGCTACTTCTGGCCCCTGCGCCACCATGCCAGAACGCATCACGCGATCCACTGCGGCGCGCTCCTCGTCGCCGATCAACGGTCGCGCTGGCGGAATAAAGTGAGGCTCAGTCGCCATGATTGCCTTTCCCAGAACTAGATGCCTAACGCCCTGAGGGTCAAGCAGCAGGCCACCTCGAAGATCGGCCTGCAGGCATAATCTTAGCTGACCGTGTGTTGGCTCAGCTGGGCTGCGCTCAACACACGAGGTGCTGACTTTTGCCAGTGTCTGAGACAATACATGCATGACTTCGCTCAGTTCCGGGGCTCTACCCCCGGCACACACTAATCCAGACACCT
Source organism: Leucobacter sp. NPDC015123 (assembly GCF_043080205.1). Taxonomy (NCBI): domain Bacteria; kingdom Bacillati; phylum Actinomycetota; class Actinomycetes; order Micrococcales; family Microbacteriaceae; genus Leucobacter; species Leucobacter sp. NPDC015123. The sequence continues at coordinate 320,274 of NZ_JBIBVH010000002.1, forward strand.
GGGTAGTGATCCCACTCTTCAATGAGGCCACGGTAATCGGTGAGGTTGTGGCTGGGCTTGTGCCTTCATTCTGCAACGTCGTCTGTATTGACGATGGCTCGACGGATGGCTCGGGTGAGGTCGCGCGTGCCGCCGGTGCCAAGCTTGTCCGCCACCCAATCAACCTCGGCCAGGGGGCCGCTCTTCAGACTGGTTTCGAGTATGCGCTACAACGGGGCGCAACGTTCGTTATCACGTTTGATGCTGACGGACAGCATCGTGTCGTGGATGCTTTGTCAATGCTTAGGCGCGCTCGCGATGAGGGACTATCGATAGTGTTTGGATCTCGTTTCCTTGATGATCGAACCAAACCGGGACTTCTTAAGAAGATTGTTTTGAAAACGGCCGTCTGGGTCACAAACCTGACCACTCGCACTCGGCTGACTGATGCGCATAATGGCCTTCGCGTGATACGCGAGGATGCACTTCGACGAGTGAAGCTCCGTCAGGACCGAATGGCGCACGGGACAGAAATCGTCGTACAGCTTGGACGCACTGGCCTTCCGTATGCTGAAGAGCCTGTAGAGGTCATCTACAGCGAGTATTCGAAGGCTAAGGGTCAGTCTCTTTTGAACTCGGTCAATATCCTCATAGATCTCGTAATCCGGTAGGTGCCCATGCAGCTCATCCAGTTTCTTCTGATTCTCGTTGTTCTGGTCGCCGCTGGACTCGCAATGAGGTTTTTGCCAGGCGACCGCTCTCTGGCCTTGAAGCGCATACTCGCGTTGGGGTTCGTTTTTATCGCAGTGTTGGCGATTATCTTTCCAGAGGCGCTGACTGCCGTCGCTACGTTCTTCGGTGTGGGACGTGGTACGGACCTTCTGCTGTACGTCTTCGTGGTTATGACGCTGCTATTTGCTGTTGCGACGATTCGGGCCAAAGCGCGCAGCGACGCGCGCGTGACTGACCTTGCTCGGGCAGTCGCTTTAATGGATGCTCGAATCTCCGAGCAAGATGACAGTTCGCCAGCGGGGCGCAACAACGAATGAGTGCTTGGATATCGCTCCTATTACCTTCGGCAATTGCGCTCGCGGTGCTGGGAGCACTAGGCCTACCAATCGCGTTCGCACTCAGGCTTAAGGGCTTCTTCGCGTTTGTCACGGCAATTCCTGCGGCTCTGGGAGTCCTCGCCCTGGCGGCAATTTTCGCCCCCTCCCTCGGGCAAGAATGGAGTTTCTTCGTTCCCCTCGCCTTGGCGGCAGTCATCGTCCTTGTGCTTCTCTTCATCGGAACACGCCTAGGTCCGCAGGGTCAACCGGTAGCTCGCCCGCACCGCGCAACGGTGCCCCTCGTATCAGCCGCCCTGGGCGGTCTGGCAATAGCGGCTACCCTCGTGATGAGCCTGAAAGCCCCTGATGCGATCTCTCAGACTTTCGACGCGAATTTCCATCTCAACGCCGTCCGCCAGATACTTGACACAGGCAATGCTTCGCCCTTTGACCTGGACCTCGCCGCTCCTGGTACCAGCGTCTTCTATCCGGCCTTGTGGCATGGCTTCGTTGCGCTCGTCGCCCAGATTAGTGGCGCGAGCATCCCCCTAGCAACCAATGCAGTTGTCTTCGTAGTGTGTGCGGTTATATGGCCGCTTGGAATGGTGACGCTGGGGCGAGCCGTGGCGGGACCTAGCCTCAGTACGACGCTTATCTCCGGTGTGCTCGCAGCAGCGTTTCCGAATTTTCCACTAGCGTTGGTTGGATACGGCGTGCTGTATCCGAATCTCCTCTCAATAGCGCTCGTCCCGTACATCGTGGTCGCTCTAATGCAACTTCTCGGTCTTGCACGTGCGCGCACCGCTGAACGATCTTCGCTTGGGGTTGCCTGGCTGCTGCTCGCGGGCTCACTTGGCGCGTCGGTCCTCGCGCACCCGAATGCGATCCACATCTCCTTGCTCTGGCTCGCGGCCCCTGCCTTGTTCGCGGCGATACGTGCGTGGAGAGGTGACCCAGTTGGCGATTGGTCAGGCAGGATCGCGCTACCGCAGGCGAGTCGCAAAGTACGCAAGCTGCGAGGGCTCATTGCCCCGCCGCTGTTGGTCCTCGCGTTCGCCGCTGCTTGGTACGCGGGCCGCACCTTCGATAACCCGTGGGGCGGAAAGCACAGTCCCGTGGCGGCGCTCATCGACGCTCTTGGGCTAACCCCCCATTTGGAGGGGCATGTTTGGCCCCTCTCCCTGCTTGTACTCCTCGGCAGTATTGCAGCGTGGCGTTCCCGAAAGAGTCGATGGGCTCTAGCGAGTGCGCTTGTGTTGCTTGGCATATACGTGATTGCCGACGGTTTTCCACCGAGCGCTTGGCGAACGTCTATTCTCGCCCCTTGGTACTCCGACCCATGGAGATTGTCCGCTCTCGTATGGCTCGGTGTGTTTCCTTTGGCCGTGCTCGGAGCGACGAAACTCTGGCGCCTAGCCTCAGTCGGCGTACGGCGTGCGACGCGCATGCTTGGGCGCAAGGAGTCCTGGTACACCTTTGTTGCTGGTTTCAGCCTCGTCTTCTTGCTCGCAGCTACACAAGGAGCGGGCGCATACGCGGGTGTCCAGTTCGTGAGTAAGCACTACTCGTCGAGCTCTGACAGTCGACTCCTGACCCCTGATGAGCGCACGCTACTTGAGCGGGTGTCGGATTTCGTGGCCCCCGACGAGGTCATCATCAATAACCCTTGGAACGGAGGGGCCTTAGCCTACGCGCTAGGGGACCGGCAAGTGCTGACGCCGCACACTGGCGGGCGTTATGACCCCCGGATCCTTGAGCTGATCGCTGGGATAGATCGAGGAGGAGAGCGCGCGTGCGAGCTCAGCGCGGCATTCAACGCACGTTTTGTGCTCGATTTCGGAACGGAATATGTTTTCAAGGGCACCCCCCTTGCCAAACCTTATGAGCCAATTAGTGACATTCAAGACGCGCCAGCCCTTACGGAGGTCGATCGCGAGGGAGACGCTGTGCTTTACCGGGTCGACGGTTGCGATTGAACGTTGATGGCGCCAACGGGGAATACACTGAAAGAGGTCACGCCATGAACGCAGAGCCTTTGAAGGAAGAAGCAACTTATGAGCATTAGGTACGGCCTCATCGGGCTCGGGATGATGGGGCGCCATCACGCAAGGGTTCTTCGTGAGATCGACGGAGTCGAGCTTATTGCGCTCGCAGACCCCATGGGTGACCCACATGGAGTTTCAGGCGACACCCCGCTCTTTGACTCTGTCCAAGGCATCATCGACGCACAAATTGACGCTGCTGTCGTCGCTGTCCCAACAAGGTTCCACGAGGAGGTAGCGCTCGAACTCGCGGCGGCTGGCGTGCATACGCTCGTGGAGAAACCTGTCGCCCACACGCTCGAAGCAGCGAAACGCGTAGTCGCCGCGTTTGAGGAGGCGAACCTCATCGCAGCGGTCGGCCATGTCGAACGGTTCAACCCTGCTCTTATGAGTTTGCGGGCACGAATCGAAAATGGGGACCTCGGAGAGGTCTACCAGATCCAGACACGGCGGCAAGGGCCCTTCCCCGCGCGCATCGCGGATGTGGGGGTGGTTAAGGATCTCGGCAGCCACGACATCGACCTCACCTCATGGCTGGCCCAGTCAAGATACGAGACGCTCGCCGCGCAGACCACACACAGAAGCGGGCGCGAACACGAAGACATGGTCTCGATTACTGGATCGCTCGAAAACGGCATCATGGTCAATCACATCGTGAATTGGCTTACGCCGTTCAAAGAACGACTTACCCTGGTAACCGGAGAACGCGGCGCCTTCGTAGCAGATACTTTAACCGCTGATCTCACTTTCTACGAGAACGGCACCGGACACGGAACTTGGGACGCAGTTACCACCTTTAGGGGGGTCAGCGAGGGCACCGTTACACGGTTTGCCCTCGATAAGCGTGAGCCGCTGCGCAATGAGCATGAGGCGTTCCGCGATGCGATCCTTGGCGAGCGTCAGGATCATGTGTCGCTCCGCGAAGGCTACGAGACGCTGAGAGTTGCGGAAGCGGCCATCGAGTCAGCGTCAACTGGCAAGACACTGCGTTTGTCGGAGAGCGCATAAATGTCGGAGCGTGTGAGCCCCCTGGCGTTCATTGGTGAGGGCGTCGAGCTCGGCGCTGATGTCACAATCGGACCAGGCGCCGTAATTCTCGGCCCTTGCATCGTTGAGGACAATGTTTGGATCGGACCGGGCGCTCAGATTGGCGCGCCACCCGAGATGGCTTCCCTCACGCAGAACGCAGCCTGGAGCGGCGAGCTTGACCACGCTGGCGTCCGGATTTGCGCCGGAGCTGTCGTGCGCGAAGGCGCCGTCATCCATCAGGGGACCTACCGCGAGACCACCGTCGGCGCGCGGAGCTGGGTTCTGAACCGTGCATACTTGGCCCACGATGTGCTCCTTGGAGCCGACGCTACCGTCTCAGCTGGCGTGTCGGTAGGCGGCCACTGCGAGATCGGCGACCGGGTCAATATTGGGATGAACGCAGTGATTCACCAACGCCGTGTCATTGCCCCAGGCGCGATGATCGGAATGGGAACTCCCGTAACACGGGACGTACCGCCGTTCGCGAAGGTGTATGGCACGCCGCCACGCATCGCCGGCATTAACGCCGTCGGGCTAGAACGTGCTGGTCACCCCCCGGATCTTGCCAAAGGCCTCCAGGAATACTACGTGCAAGGCGAGTACTTCGTGGATACAAGTTTGCCGCTTCTTGGCATCGAGCCGTTAGCGTCCCAGATCGACTGGTGGCGCTCGCGCAATGGAAAGAATCCCCCGAAGTTCGCGGGACACTTCGAAGAAAAGTACACTAGCTCTTCGTGACGTATAAAGCAGCGCTCAACGACCCTGAGTACGACACCCCTGGCAAGAGCAACGGTCTACTCGACGTATTTAGGCACCGTTACCTTCTGGGTTTGCTTCTCCGAAAGGGAATCGCCACACGATACTACGGCTCCGCTCTCGGCTGGGTATGGTCGTACATTCGCCCTGGCGCCCAGTTCCTCATGTACTACCTCGTGATCGGGGTCATCATGGGCGTCGATCGAGGGATCCCCTACTTTCCGATTTACCTTTTTTCGGGAATCGTCGCGGTAAACCTCTTCGCGGAGGTCCTTCGAAATACGACGAGTGCGATCACGGACAACAAGTCACTCATTAGCAAGATATTTCTCCCCCGTGAGCTCTTTCCAGTTGCAGCGGTTGGCGTCGCCGCGGTTCACTTTCTCCCGCAAGCTCTCCTCCTACTTGCCGTAGCACTGCTCTTCGGATGGTCAATCACTTGGCTCCAAGTCGTGGCGTTCCTTGTCGGAGCGTTCCTCATCGTCATCTTTGGGTTAGGTCTCGGGCTATTCTTTGGCGCTATTAACGTCGCTTACCGGGATGCAAAGAACTTTGTGGATCTCATTTTGATGTTTTCGACCTGGGCTTCTCCAGTGCTGTACTCCTGGAGCATGGTCCATGACAGAGCTCCTGAGTGGCTCTTCAACATCTACATGGTCAATCCTATGACCGTCGCCGTCGAGATGTTCCACGACGCATTCTGGTTGCCATTGGCTCCAGGCGCCATAAGACCAGATTCACTGCTCGAGTTCGCAATCGTTGGGACTCTAATCGCTGCAGTCACGCTTTGCGTTGGACAGATCGTATTTAGAAAGTTGGAGGGCAGCTTTGCGCAGCGACTCTAGTCAAGATGAGCGTCCGGCCATCATTTTCAATGATGTCCAGAAGTCCTTCAAGATCAACCACACGCATTCTTTCAAAGAAGCGCTGGTAGCAACCCTACGCCGCAAAGATCTCACCACTTCCTTCCAAGCCGTCGACAATGTGTCCTTCGAGGTCCCCAAAGGTCAGTCGGTCGCTCTCATGGGACGCAATGGCTCAGGAAAATCAACCACGCTAAAACTCTTGTCCGGGGTACTTCGACCAGATTCAGGATGGATCCGGAGCCGGGGGCGAGTTGCTGGGCTGCTTGAAGTTGGAGCGGGGTTCCACCCAGATTTGTCTGGCCGTGAGAATGTCTACTTGAACGCAGCAATCCTCGGGATGTCGAGAGAGGAAACTGAGGCTAGATTTCAGCAGATACTGGAGTTTTCTGAGATCGGTGATTTCATCGACACCGAGGTCAAACGTTACTCCTCGGGAATGTACGCTCGGCTCGGTTTTTCGGTTGCCGTTCACACCGAGCTTGACATCCTCCTGGTGGACGAAATACTTTCTGTGGGCGATGCTCCGTTTCGGCGCAAATGCGACGAGAAGATGCAGGAGCTTCGCGAGCTCGGAAAGACTATGTTCATTGTCAGCCACAACTCCAGTCACGTTAAGCGACTATGTGAACGAGGCATTGTCCTAGAGCGAGGCTCAGTAGTTTTTGACGGCGAGATCAATGAAGCAGTCGAGGCTTTGAACGCACGCACAGTCGAACCTCTGCCATTCCCGGTCTCGGGTCCTATCCGAGACGCGCATCTGCAGTACCCAGCTTATGGTCGACCTACAGGCCCGGAAATAGCGCTCAATGCCGAGGGCTCGAGCTCATATCAGGAGTTTGATCGAGGCGTCATTACTACCTATATCGCCGACGATGGCGAGCGACGCACCCACGGGCTTGGTCGTGGCGTCTTCCTCGCGGCATACATGAGGAATGGTGGCCCCGAGGGGCCTTGGGGATGCGTCGCCGGAAGCCCGCATGGCATCATTGAGGACTACGAGGCACGGACGCTCAGTTTCCAACACGGAGTGGCTTCTTATCACATCGAAACCGGTCTTACGTTTACACCGCATACGGGTTAGCCAATACCTCTATTTAAGGGCGCATCGTGAAACACTACTCACTCCTGGCAAAAATCTCGCGAGATCATGGCGGTATGACGCGGGCGAGCTTTCGCAGGTCCAAAGCGCTTGCTCGGCTCGGTGAAGACGTTGAGGTACTGACATTCAATGTCGAACCGGATTTCACAGCCGTTATCGATCATGTACGTTCAGCCGGTGAGCTGGGCTCACTCACCGTCCGCAACATGCACACCGAGCTCTGTCGGTCTCCGTCAATGTTCGACCCGGATGCTGCCGAACGACTCGGGTTCACGCGTATCTGCGACCCGTTCCGCCCCACTTCTGATCTCACCCCATTGATCGGGGATTTCACCTCTGACTCGCAAGATTTTGCGGTCACTGAATGGCACGATCACGCCGGAGTACTACGCAGGATCGACCTTCGAAATCGCGAAGGTACGCTCTTCTTTGTTGACGAGCGCAAAGCAAATACCCCGCACCCGAGACGGCTCACGGTTCTTGATTCCAAGACGGGGATTCCGCTTTTCCAAGGAGGGAGTTTCGCTCTCCAAACCCTCTGGCTGGATGCGGTCGTGGGTTCAGACCTCTCGGCCATCACAATTGACGGAGTGGCCCCGAGCGAAGCATTCGCAGGGTACATGCGTCCGAACGTAGTGAAATTCCTAATTCAGCACACCATTCATCAGGTGTCCGGAACGGATCCTGTTACTGGCCCGCTTGAAGCTCGCGTGGCCAACCCGCTCCGCCAGAATCGCACGTTTGATGGACTCGTCACCTTAACGGAGAAGCAGCGCGCACATCTCCTGTCCCGCATTGATCCTTGCACAAAGACAACCGCGATTCCCAACGTAAACCCCGCCCCGAACGATGCACAAGAAGGTATTCCTCGTGATCCTAACCTGTGCGTTGTTGTGTCCAGGATAGAGGAAAGCAACAAGCAGCTATCCCACGTTTTGGGAGCGCTCGACATCGCACGACGGACGAACCCTAACATACACGCTGAGATCTATGGCGGCCCCAATGCCGGCCCAGTATGGGACCGGCTTCACGCCGACCTAGAAGCGCGAGGCCTCGGTGACTCAGTCAAATTCTACGGGCATGAAGAACAAGCAACGCGCCATTTCTGGCGGGCCGGGTTCACCGCTCTCACAAGCAAATTTGAGGGTCAATCCCTGGCATTGGTCGAAGCAATGTCTCGGGGTGCCATCCCCCTATCCTATGACGTGAACTACGGCCCGTCCGAGATCGTCCGTGATGGGCATACGGGTTATCTGGTACCCCCCAATGACATCCAAGCTCTTGCGGATCGCATGGTCCTTGTATCGCGGGAGGGCCCCGCCATCTATGAAATGCGAGAACGCGGTATCGCCGCGTCGAACACGTACAGTGAGGCCACAGTCGCCGGGGCTTGGTCTGGATTGTACGCAGACGCACTACAGGTACTTCCGTTGCGAGAGCGTCTTAGGTCGGCACACGCCTGGGCGACGAGCATCACATTAAGGGGAGGTCGGGACGTCCTGCTGAACTGCGTTCTCCAGGCGCCGCTGAGCCGCGCGTCACTTAAGAGCTCAAAAGTCCACTTGCAAGCTATCGACCATCACAGCCTCAAGTACGCGAGCATTGCGCCAAAGTCAGTGCGGATCAGACAAGGGATTATCAAGGCTCAGTTTGTCGTACCGCCCCATAGCTTCCACGAACTTGGCCGGCGAGACGTGACTGCTTGGTTGCGCCTATCGATTAATAGTCTCGCTTGGGACGTCCGTGTCTCGTGGGATGAAGCATGGTCAGCCTGGCCGGCGCGTTCACCGTCTGGGCAGCTAAATTTACGTTAACAGCTTCGCTACGCCACTGCTATTGGAGGGCGCCCTAAGAACACTTCGGGCTGTCCGCGCCGATAGCCATTGATGATTTGACCCGGCCTTCAGGTCGGTGGGGCGCTAGTGCTCAATGGCCGCCCCAGCTTGTCGCGATCTCATTCCCGACTGTCAATGGCTTGCCTCGACACAAGGGCGGTTAACCTCTTTTCATCACCGATAGAAACTCGACGACACGCTCTTTTGGGGGTTTCTCTGCCATAAGTGTTAGAGATACCACCACGCCAAAAAACATGTGCTTCAATGCAAGTTTGCCGATGATTGTGCGCCATACTAGACGCGCGCGACGGTCAGATGTCGACCTAGAGGTTGTCAATCTACGACCAAAGCCTCAGCGAGCACGCTCGTTTGCCCGAGAAAGCTCGAGCAGGTTCTCCCGCTCCTGCCACGGGAGGGGCCCGCTTCCGGCCGAGAGGTCACACATGCCAAACACGGAATAGGAGTTCGTCGTCGCCGACCATATGATGCTGGTTTGTGGAACCCGTTGGACAACGTTTAGCCTGTGAGATCTGGGGTGAATGCTTTGGCCGCGCTTTCCGCGCCAATACTTACTAGCTCGCGCGTCCGGTTATGTTGGTAGCACTTCGCGCTCTGATCAGGGGCGAAAATCACATTGTCGGTGTTTGGATCGATTCACGCAGATTGCTCCTAGGGAAAGAGGCTCTACTCAAAACACGGTCCGGGCGTGTGACGGTTCTTACCTGAACTTTTCGCGGCCTTGGACGGGGTTACAGTCTTACTCGCGCGTACTAGAAACGTGGTTGCGTTGCTTTCGCTCCGATCGCGTCCCAGGTGTATCCCACTCTTTGCGCCCCTTCTATGCATCTCCTGGCGCGGACGCGATAGATAACGGGGAGTCCGTCCGCGCTCATGTCACGGGGCGATCGCGCAGCGCCTAAGGGGTGCCGCCGTGCCCCTTCATGAAAAATCAAGGCCTCAGGTTCTTGGGGCCATTAACCCCGCCACACCACTGCCGGAGGTCCGCGACTCTCAAAAGAATCTCCCGCGCGGTTTCCTCACAGGCTACTTCCTGCTGGCCGATTGAACTCCCCACACCTCATCGACCACTCGCCGTGCCGCATTACCATCTTCCAACGAACAAAATCGGTCCACGAAGGCCAGGTACTTTGCGTCAGGTGACCAGCTTGGGGCAAGCAAGGAGCGAACTGAAGCGGCTACCTGTGCTTGTTCCATCAGTACTGGTCCGGGAACTATCTCTTCATATTCGAAATAAAATCCTCGGACTCCATCTGCGTATGAGGACAGGTCCGGCGCAAAGAAAATCATCGGCTTCCGGGTAACCGCGAAGTCGAACATCACAGACGAGTAGTCGGTGATTACGAGGTCAGCCGCGAGGTACAAGTCGTTGATCTCTGGATAGTAAGTAACATCAACAACGCTCCCGCTTGAACCAACGCTCGACCCTGCTCTCGCGTTATGGCCGTGACCACGTACCAGGAGCACATACTCCTCACCGAGCTCTTCAGTTAGGGCTTGAAGGTCCAAAAGTTCGACGAAGTCTGCCACCCAGGCTTGCGCTGATTTGTTGTCGCGCCAGGTCGGAGCGTAAAGCACAACTTTCTTGTCGTCTGGAATATCCAGCCGCTTCCGAATCTGGGACGCCAAGCTCTTATCTCGGGGGGAGAGTACATCGTTACGGGGGTAGCCTGTCTCAAGAATAGTCCCCTGATATCTGAACTCCTCAGCAAACTTGTCACTACAAAATGAGTTCGGGGAGACAAGGTAATCCCAAGAAGCCGCCTGTCTGTCCATACGCTCGATCCAGACTGGCTCGCGACGCCGGTCTTCCCAGTAGGAACGTCCGATCTTCTTCAAAGGCGTACCGTGCCAAGTCTGAATATAGGTCTGGAATGACCTCTTCTTGAACCAACTAAAGAAGTAAATGTTGTTGACCAAGTGTTCGGACCGAGAGATTTTGTCGTACCAGTCGCGAGAGTAGCGAATGACGGGAATTGCCCCTTCCGGCAGCGCAACCGTTGGGTCTACGACACCCCAAAAGAGCTTCAAATCAGGATATCTGAGACGGAGTTCTCTATGGAGTGCCAGCGCCGAATCAGTAGCTTGTTCACCTAGGTAGGATTGGAAGAAGACAGAGTTCGGAATAGGTTCCAGATCGGCCTCGCGGTGCCAGCGCTGCAACCTAGCCTGTCCCAAGGAGCCTGTGACGTCGTCCGGCGAGGGGAATGAGAGGTCGATCCACAGCCCTCCAGAAGCGGTCCGAGTCAGTCGCGTCCTATAAGCCGCGCCCTCGGCATCAATTGGGAGTTGGTCGTGCAGGGACTCGCTGAGCCCAAATCGTGACCGTCGCCGGTCATTCTTTACTACAAAACTGTACCCACCTAGCGGGGCAGCCCTACGGTGTCCGAACTCATCAACCTCCAGTAGAAACGTGGCTGTAAACCGATTATCGGCCCAAGATACTTCGATTGCCGGAATCCAGTGCAGGTTCGACTCGAGCCCCATCTCCAAAGGAGTTCTTGAGCTACCAGTCCCCTTAACAACTAACCTGTGTCCATCAAGTTGAACATCTGAGATCAGTGGCGCATAACTACCAGACCGCCATAGAAAGCTCCCTGACTTGGAGCGCGATACTAAGTAGTCCTGTCGCGCAACTGCGCCTTCCGGCAGGAGATCATTGGGCACTACCAGCGACCTACGAAGCAAGAACCCGTGTCGAAGTGGAAGCCGCTTCGTGTTCGACCCAAGCACAATAGTTTGCGACGAACGTTGTCCGTCACTTGTTGAACTACCGACACGTAGACGGCAAGCTCTATCCGTGACCTCGATGGACTCAACGAAGGCCTTGGCGCTCTCTGCAACTACAGTAAAGCCTTCACCTCGTGGCAAGTCGAGAAGGACTCTCGTACCTGACCTGGAAACGTATGAGTCCCACGAGCCCGCAGATCCATTCTGAACGACCTGGCTTACGGCAATATCCCTCACACGACGTCCCTGCGTGATTTGCATACGCAACTCGAGCTTGCCATGTTCGAGAGCGAACCTCGCGACATCGTCGGCAGCCAGGCTCGCGCTGAATCCAGCTGCATCGTAATCTGGCCACCGGGAATGATACCACCGCGAGACAAACTGATGTAGAGCCCGAATGTCAAAGTCGAGCTCTGCACCGTCCAACGCTGACCGGAGATAGAGTCGAGACACCGGACGGTCGCCGCTTGTAAGCGAGATGTGACGGACAAAGCCCCAACCATGCAGTTCAAGAACTCCGCCACGCCAGCTCACGCGGTTGATTCCGTGATCTGTTCGCAATTCCGGTTCGCCCACCTCAAACAAGGCATCCGGAAATGCTGTCTGGACCTCATCCGGGTATGTAGGCGTAAATCGCACAGTACCGTCCGCGTCAACGCGAGTCGGAAGGTGATGCCCCACCTCGTTGTGGGTGAGCATAACGTGGCCGAGTTCCTCGGGCGTACCTTGGTCAAGGGCAAAGAGGGCCACACGGGTTCTTACGTCAATCCGTTCTTGGATGGCGGGCGTGACGTGATCCGACAACATATGGACAAGTTCTTGAACTCGAGCTCTGTAGACTGCGTCGGCATGAAGGGACTCAGACAAGTACGGCATTAGGTCCATTCCAAGAACCTTGGCCACCCAAGCGTCGAAGAAGTCTTGGCTTGCGTTCTCACGCAGGTACTCATAGACGCTCTTCACTACGGCTACACGGTCGCGAACATCCTCTAAGGACCGTTTGTTTTGGGTAATTGACGTCCCATCGAATCGTATCCGCCATTTGTAGACGATCTCCGGGATCACGTCGAAAGCCCTTGCCAACAGGTAAGCGCGAGTGAGTGGGAACTGGTCTTCATAGCGAATACCCTCAGGGAATTCAAGACCTATGCGGTCAACGAATGACATTCTGAACAGCTTGTTCCATGCAAAGACGTTCGCCAGACCGCCGGTGAACTGGTCGGAGGTTATACCAAGCTGCTCCTCTTCGTGCAGTTCGCCCAGCCAAGGTGGAAGGTACTCGGACGTCTCGGACATCCGGTAGTACGCACCTACCACGAAGTCCGATCCAGATAACTCAAGCGTCCGCAACATAGCCCTGTACGCGTTCGGGGGGATAACGTCATCAGAGTCCGCAAAGACCAAGAACTCACCCGTCGCGTGCCGCATCCCCGCGTTTCGCGCAGCACCAAGACCGGAGTTCGCTTGTTGGAGGAGAACAACTCTGCTGTCTTTTCGAGCGAAGTCACGAGCAATGCTCAGCGATGAGTCTGTGGAGCCGTCGTCGACCAAAATGATCTGCAGGTTGCTATAACTCTGGTTGACAATCGACCTCAAGCACTCGGCGAGGTACTCCTCGACGTTGTATATCGGAACGACAACCGAAACAACGGATGTCTGCCGCTCCAATAGAGGCTCGCGTTGGAGTGCCCGGCGCACGACACCTCGCATAGGTACCGGCAATGCATCGAACATGCGGCGACGTGACCGCGCAAACTTCTCGTTTGTAAGGAGACTCTCGATGCTGCGGTTGAGCTGCTCATTGAAGGGAAGAATAGCTAGTTCCTAACTTTCGCACTTGTCGGGCAACCTTTGGATGCGGGGCGATTGGCCCGCCCCCGAGCGCCTAGACTGCATTGCGGTCAACGCGCCATTCTATCAGGCGGGGCCCTCGACACTGCCCGTAACCCTGGGAGCACCGTCGTCGTTCGGATGACCGTTGCCCGCTCTTGAAGCTAGGACTAGTTCTTCGACCATGTCGGCGAGTTCTGACACACGGCGTTGGTCCTCACGCAACTCATCAATCTCGGCATTCAAACGCGCAATTTCACTAGCCACCTCCGCCGGTGCCACCGAGCGTCTGAACGATGCAAATGCGCTTCTCAAACGTCGCAGCATACGTTTAACCTCTTTCATCAAGCTTGTGGATTTGCCCTCCGACACCGGGCTGATCGCTACTGGGGATTGGGCCCCAGCACTCCTGCATTCAATTTTCACGCGCGTATACGTTCTCTCACGGTCACTAACCATCACCCGTCCGGATCCGATAGGTATGACTGCCAGGCCAAAACCACTTGCTTCTCGAGCGAGTTCATCCAGATGAAGGTGCCACGTTCTTGGATCATCAAACGAATAGTTTTCTGCAAGGGAATCCAAGAAATCGATGGTCCCGAGCCCGCCCGATTTCACTGCCATCCGCATCATCGGCCAGAAGCCGGCTTTTCGGCGCCTTGGGTCTTGGCCTTCAGCGACAAACCCGGCAAATACGTCGAACGCACCGGCTGGAAGCGTCGCGACGAAGTGAAGAACCGCATTGTAGTTTGCGAAGCTAACATCAAAAACCTCTGGTTGCAGTTCACCACGTGCGCACTCACGTGCTGCATCAGAATAGTCGATTCCGACGACGACAGATCCCGGAAGCGTCGACACAGAAGACGGAAGATCAACCTTCGTCCCGCACCCCAGATTGACTACCGTGCGACTCGTGAGACGGACATCCAAATCCACGTTGGCAAGGCGCGCATAATTCACCTCTTCGGGGTGTTCGGTCGCAAGCAGTTCCCAAAAATGCCGGTGCATGTTGAACGATCCGAATTGACTGTTGAATCTACGCGCAGTTGCCGGGGGCGTGACTAGCTGAAATCCAGGTTGAGGTGTCCGCCAATTTTCATCGTAATTCATCTCGAGCCACGCCTCGAGATCGGCAGGGGCATTAAAGCTCTCCCCTCGGATCGGAAGATCCCTGAATGGCAACAATTGGTTACGCTTGAAAGGTCCTCTGACGTGGAAAGGCTGACACAAGTTACCCCGCGAGAAATACGCGGCGAATACATCAACGTAAAGCGAGTCGTCCAAGCTCTGCCGGGGTGGTGGATACACCTGCAAGTGTGCAAACGAATGGACACGAACTCGATAGCCAAGAGCTCGCAAGTCCTTCGATAGTCGCATTATCGATCTCGCGACGGCACTTGGGTGCCCGTCTTCAAGGAAGACCGCAACATCTGCGTCGTCGTCGTGGGCCAACAAGTCGCCGTCTCGGTAAGGCCCAAGCGCGGTTCCCCCGACGACAAAGACACGGTGATTGAGCGATTCGAGGGCGTCACGTACGCTCATGAGTACCCGAAGAAGCTCGTTCCTGAGGTCGCTCCCGGCACCATCCGCGAGCATCGGTTTGGGGCGCAACCACTTGTTGAGCATTAAGGGTCGACCACGGGCATCCTCAAAGCGAAACGCTTTCCCGGAATCATCAAAAACCAACCATTGTTGAGCTAGCAGGTCGCCGTCTGCGGAATTCACTACAGCAACCTCGGCGCTTCCGAACAGCCGCTGGGATAACGCGGGCGGCCAAGGAAAGAACTCTTCGCGTTCCTCGACCAATGAAATCGACCAAATACGCTGGTCGTTGAAGATCACATCCACAGAGGTAAGGGTTCGGAGCGTCTTGGGAATATGTACGCCGCTAGCCTGCACGATTACCTGTTCCAGCGGCTCATTCCTTCCGTCACTGATGTTTGACTACCGGTACCCTACAGTTCAGGTCCTTGTCACCATCCTTTCACCCTTGCAGCCTGCGGGGCTGCGAACAAGCCTCTAGCCGGGGGAGGAACTCAGGAACAGTTACCCACGCTGTGGCTCTGCCAATCCATTGGAGCTGGCCGCGTCTTCGACTTCGGAACTACTCTCAGAAGTCTCCCCATTCACGCCAGCGCCAGGCCCATCAGCATTAGCGTCTGGCACGGGTGTTTCGTCAGATGGGGATTGCTCCGCGCGCTCCAGCCGCTGGGACGGAGCGAGCTGCACTGAGACCTTGCCAGAAGCATCAACCCGAAGCGACCCGTTCCTAAACTGCTGGGTCACACCTGCACTGTCTTCAACCAGCGGCCCTATTGGGAACCCCAATGGACCTGCCTGAGCTCCACGGGCTTCGTATGCTTCGAGCATCACACCGAAGACTTCCCATGCGCTTTCAAAGTCTTCCTGGTAGATGACTCCTTGTTCAAACCGCTGGATAGCCCGATCCCCCGCTAGAGTCACTGGAGCTCCAACGGGATAGCCCACTACCCCAGCACCGGACTTAATAGTCCAGTAACGACGAAGTATTGGCCCGGTCACTTCCCACGCTGCCCCTGTCGAAGACTGATAGAGCGACCCTCCTTCAAAAGGTTGACCAAACCCACCGTTCTTGTAGTAAAGCATCGGACCCGTTGGATAGCGCAGCACTCCAGTAGTTGACTTTTGGGCCCAA
Organism: Leucobacter sp. NPDC015123; assembly: GCF_043080205.1. Lineage (NCBI taxonomy): Bacteria > Bacillati > Actinomycetota > Actinomycetes > Micrococcales > Microbacteriaceae > Leucobacter > Leucobacter sp. NPDC015123. Next base: position 336,181 of record NZ_JBIBVH010000002.1, read on the forward strand.
TACCGGCTCAACATGCTTCCAGAGATCGCGAATGCTTCCTGGCCATTTCTGCCATAGATTGATCCGCCCGAGAATGCCTGGCCGACCCCTCCACTGAGGTAGTTATTCTGGTTTCCGGTGGGGTACCCCAGCAGTCCGGATATTGATCCGTTCTTCCAGAAGGCATCCCGCACCGCGCCTGACACCTTTCGGCCCCCAGTCGCCTCGGACCAATAGATCGAGCCTCCCTCAAATCCTTGGCCTCTGCCGCCATCCTTGTAATGGGATGCTCCGCCTGTTGGGTACCCCAAAGACCCCGAGACTGACCCCAGCCGCCAGTACTCGTCCCGGAGCGGAGGAGCGACTATTGCTCCTCTGGTGCGCGGTCCCACGTAGACAGATCCGCCCTCAAAGCCCTGTCCAACCCCGCCATCACGATAGGCGTTCTCTTTGCCACTGGGAAACCCAAGGGGCCCGGTCCAGGAGCCGTTCGCCCAATAGAAGTCACGAATTGGTGTGGTGTAGACAACATGAGCTCCTGTTCCGGAGGACCAGTAGATGCTGCCTCCGGCAAAGCCCTGCCCTACCGCGCCGTTGGCATAAATGCTCGCTTTGGCCGCGGGCTGGCCAAGCCTCCCTGCGTTACCTCCGACGGCTTCATAGGCTGCCAGGACGCGGCTATGAACCTCAGGCCCAGCTGGACTACCGAACCAAGCCTTATAGAAGTTGTAGAAGTTGCGATTTCCATACGACGAGCAGTTGTCGCCCGTACCCCATCCGGCGTTCAGCGCCGCCTGGTTGGGACGATATGGAGTGTAGATGTAGAGGGCCGCCGTCGCCCAGTTCTCAATACGAACGCTCGAGGTCCCACATGACGTGTTCGGATGCCATTGAATTGTGTTGTTCTGGAACGGCTTGTAGTTGTAGCTATTGGGGAAGGCTCTGTAGACCTTAAGCTGCCAGGCTGCACGGTAGACCTGTTGGAAGAACCCGCCCTGCGTTGGGTCGCAGTTGGCGGTTCCACCCGGGCCACTGTCCGGGCAGGCGTACCCCATCGCTTTGAAGTACTGCTCGTTATTTGGCCACGGATCGGTGATGAGGCTCTGCTCTTTTTGCAGCGTAATCAGCAGTACGCGCTGGCTGATTCCGCAGGCTTTGCCCACCTTTGCAACAATCTGAGCCGCGGTCTCGTTCCCACCGCCTACGTATGCGCTGCAGTACGCGTTCGAAGCACGACTCTGGGTCTTCGCAACGTAATCGCGCGTACATTTTGAAGCGAGCGTTGTTGAAACGCCACCCCAGGTCACCCGCTTGCCTACCTCGTAACCTTTACGCCCAAGCCAACATTCAGGGACCTGCTGATTCAGAAACGTCTGCACCTGAGCAGCGGTCATGGCGTTGCCGTCGTAGAAGTTGGCATCCGACACGATGTTTCCCGCTTGGAAGCCGTCAGATGGGCCAGCTGCCATCGCCGGTTCCGGTGCTGTCAAAAATCCAACGGCCACAGCGAGCGTTGCAACGATGGTCGCAAACACGCGCATAGGCGTGCGGAGGGCGGGAAGACGCGAGGCCGATGACGGATCAGCCTGCGGTGAGGTGGTGGGCCGCATCGACTCAACTTTCACTCTACAGTTGAAGCTTTTCGGCAAGTCTACGGGAATGCCATTTTCACGTCACCCTGTATCAGCGGAGCTTGCGCAACTCTACCCATTGTCCCCGGGGAGTCCTCCCCCAACGAACCGCCTGAACAGCACCCGCTTGACCCAAGCGGGCATGAGCCGGTACGCCCCCTTGATAACGACATTGCGGAGGTACTGGCCTCGCGTAATGAATCCCATGCGGAGCATTTCGCGCTGCAACGCCCACTCCGTCTTCGCTTCCTGCCAGCCGCCGCGTCGAGCAAATGCACCCGCCCCGACGCGGTACTTCACCAGGGGCTTCGCAATGTTCTCGACTCGAGCGCCAGCCGCAATTAGCCGGATCCCAAGCCAATAGTCTTCCATCTTGCCGAACGCCTCGTACCGCCCGATCCGGTCGAGCGCGTCAACGCGATACATCATGGTGGGGTGGTTAAACGGGTTGTGGGTTCGCGCATGCTCCCTGATACGTTCCGACCCGACCGGGGGTATTCGCTTCGCGGTCGGCAAATCCGGATCAGACTCAAACTCCACCATGCCTGCCCCGACGAGATCGTATCCCCGACTCAACAGCGACCATTGCGTTGCGAACCGCTCCGGCACAGACACGTCGTCGGCGTCCATCCGAGCAACAACTGAGTACGAGACCGCGTCGAGTCCTGCATTCAGCGCCGCAGTCAGTCCGCTGTTCTGAGCAAGGCGTACGACCCGGACGGGCACTGGACTCTCCGATTCGATGCGGGCGAGCTCCTGCGCCAACGCAGTAGGAACTGGGCCGTCTTGCACGATCACCGCTTCGCTCGGCCGCAAGGTCTGGTCGTCGACGCTGCTTGAATACGCGAGCCGAAGGAACGACGGATCATCGCCTGCGTATACAGGCAGCAACAGCGAGAATTCAGGAACGTTTTCCATGGTCTCTAAGACTAGCTGCGATGCGCCAGATAGCTTCTCCCACTGTTCAGCTCGCCGTAACCGCAGCGGAGCACAAACAACTTCGGGTTCAGGATGCGGCCAGTAGACTTCCCGTGTGAGCGCAAACGCGATTCTGAGTGATCCCGACTTCCGAAAGCCCGGGGCGGACAGAGGGCTGCTCGGGGTGCTCCGGCACCGGCACCTCCTCTCCCTCCTCCTCAAAAAGGGCATCTCGACGAGATATCACGGCTCAGCGCTCGGCTGGGTGTGGTCGTACATCCGGCCCGCCGCGCAATTCTTGATGTACTACCTCGTCCTCGGCGTGCTCCTGGGCGGACGAAAAGACATTACTCTGTTCCCGATCTACCTGTTCTCGGGCATTGTCGCGGTCAACCTGTTTAGCGAGGTGCTCCGTAATACGACGAGCGCCATCACCGACAACAAGTCACTTGTGAAAAAGATTTACCTGCCGCGCGCGCTCTTCCCGCTTGCCGCCGTCGGCGTCGGGCTCGTGCACTTCTTGCCGCAGGCGATCCTGCTACTGGTAGTCGCCCTCGTCTTTGGGTGGGCTTTCGGTTGGCTCGCGGTCGGGTCGTTCCTCGTGGGCATCTTGTTGATCCTCACGTTTGGGCTTGGGCTTGGATTCTTCTTCGGCGCAATCAACGTTGCGTACCGGGACGCGAAGAACTTTGTCGACCTGATCCTGATGTTCGCGACATGGGCGTCGCCGGTGCTGTACTCCTGGGAGCTTGTGCATACGCATGCGCCCACGTGGCTGTACAACATTTACATGGTGAACCCCGTCACGGCGGCCGTTGAGCTCTTCCACACGGCGTTCTGGGTACCCATCGCACCAGATGATCCCCGCCCGACGAGTATTTTGCTCCACACGCTGATCGCTGCGGCCATTGCACTGGGCACGCTCATCATCGGCCAGCTCACCTTTAGAAAGTTGGAGGGGTCCTTTGCCCAGAACCTCTGAACCAGACAACCGGCCGGTCATTGCTTTCGAGAACGTGAGCAAGAGCTTCAAGATCAAGCATGCCCACTCGTTCAAGCAAGCATTCATCTCTGCGATCAAGCGCAAAGAGCTCTCGAGCCATTTCAACGCAGTCGACGACCTGAGTTTCGAGGTTCCCGAGGGGCAGTCGGTGGCGCTCATGGGGCGGAACGGCTCAGGAAAGTCAACCACGCTCAAGCTGTTGTCGGGTGTCATGGACCCCGACTCCGGCTGGGTGCGTATCCGCGGCCGCGTAGCAGGTCTCCTCGAAGTGGGTGCGGGATTTCATCCGGACCTGACGGGAAGAGAAAACGTGTACTTGAACGCTGCGATTCTCGGCATGAGCAAGGAGGAGACCGACGAGCGCTTCGACGAGATTCTTGCTTTTTCGGAGATCGGTGACTTCATTGACACCGAAGTAAAACGATATTCGTCAGGCATGTACGCGCGTCTCGGTTTCTCGGTTGCCGTGCACACTGAGCTCGATACCTTGCTCGTCGACGAGGTGCTGTCTGTCGGCGACGCCGAGTTCCGCAAAAAGTGCGAGCGCCGGATGCTCGAACTGCAGGAGCAAGGCAAGACGATGTTCATCGTAAGCCACAGCGCAAACCAGGTTCGCAAACTCTGTTCACGTGGCATCGTGCTCGAGCACGGGCGCAAGGTTTTCGACGGACCCATCGATGAGGCGCTGGTGCGGCTGCAATCTAACCCGGACCTCGTCGAGACCGTGTTCCCAGTTGCGGGCTCCATCTACGATCTGTACTCCGCGGATCCCGAGAGGTTTGGGGCCCCAATCGGACCACAGCGCGAAACAGGCGATCGTATTCGCGGGTTCTTCCAGGAGTTTGAGCGCGGGATCATCACGAGCCACTACCCTCGGGGGCGTGTTGAGCCGCTGACGATCGGGCTGAGCAAGGGGAACTTCCTCGCAGCGTACATGCGCAGCGGCGGCCCAGCGGGTCCGTGGGGTTTCATGCAGACAGGTCCCGTTGGGAATCTCGATGAGTTCGAGCCACGCGTGATGGAGTTCACGAACGGGCGCGCAGTGTTCACTCTCGACGAGGGGCTTCACTTCGAAGCGAACGACGCGGGCTAAACCTGTCGCGAGGCGCGCCACGATGGGCCAGGGGCTGGGGCCAGGCCGAAGCCCCGCCCAGCCCCGCCGCAGGCTCCCTACTGCACCGACCAGCCGCCGTCGGACGTCAGGATCGCGCCGTTGATGTTCACGCCGTCGTCGCTGAGAAGGAACGTGATTGACGCAGCGAGCTGTTCTGCCGTTGCGACCGACGGGATCGCATCTTGGAACGGCTTCAGTCTGGCGCTGCCGAACTCTGAGACGTTCGCAGGGAAGGGGATGCCCGTTGCAACGCCGCCGGGTGCGACTGCGTTGACGCGCAGGCCCTCGGTTGCGTACATGAAGGCCGCGCTCTTCGTCAGGCCGATGACGCCGTGCTTCGATGCCGTGTAGGCGTTACCTGATGCGTTGCCGCGGATACCTGCCTCCGAGGAGATGTTCACGATGGAGCCCGCTCCGGCCGCGCGCATCGCGGGAACGACGGCGCGGGTGAGCTTGAAGACTCCGGTGAGGTTGATACCGATGACGCGGTCCCAGATCTCGTCGCTCGTTTCGTGGATCGGAGAAAAATCGTCGTTCACTCCGGCGATGTTCGCGAGCCCGTCGATGCGCTCGCCGGCCGCCTCAAGGATCTTGTCGATGTCAGCTTGCTTGGTGACGTCGCCTGCGACGGGGACAACGCTCCCCTCCGGCGCATCGTTCGCGAGGTCGGCGAGCTTCTCGGCCGAGATATCGACGGCGACGACGCGGCCGCCCTCTCGCGCGATACGTGAGGCGGTCGCGCGGCCGATCCCGCTCGCGGCTCCAGTGACGATGACTGTCTTGCCGTCGAAGCGGCCACCGGTGACGCGCTCGCGCCACGCCCCGCCCTCGGTGTCGTCAGGCAGTTCGCCGTCGTTGACTGAACGTACAAGATCGTCGACGACTGACTGGGGCATCTGTCCCTGGCTGAGGGCGACGAGCTGCTGCAAGGGGAGTGCGCGGACTGGAGTGAGCGACTCGGCGTCGCCTCCGGACTGCGAGAGCATCGCGCGAATTGCCGCGCCGCCCTCCGGGTGATCGAGCCACTCCCCGATTGTGCTGTTGGCGGTGAGCGTGGACATAGGGCCTCCCTCGTTGGGTGTCCCTGCCCTGCGCAGGGACGAACACCCTCAGACTACTCCAACACGTGTCGGAGATGCCATGCGTTCGTCCGCGGCGTACGGGCACCAGATTTCCTGCGAGAATCGAAGTCATGGATCCACGCGCGGCACACACCCAATCGCTTCTGCGCTCGGCAATCGTGACGCTCGCGTCAGATCGCCCGATCACCGAGATCACCGTCAAAGACATCATCGAGCTCGCGGGCGTGAACCGCTCGAGCTTCTATCAGCACTTTGAGAGCCGCGAGGAGCTCCTCGCCGTCGCGCTGGAGCATCTCGAGACCGAGATGGCGCGCGCCGACGAGCCTGTGATCATCACCGACGTTTCGAGACCGCCCGCGGAGCTTGTGCGCTTCATGCACCACTTCGCAGACAACGCAGGACTCTACCGAGGCGTCTTCGGCCCGAACGGCTCCGCGCTTGTCGTTGCTCGGGTACGCGCACGGATCCTTGAGCTCGTGCGCGCCGGGATCCTCATCTCACCGGAGTATCGCCGCCTCACCGACCTTCCGGTCGACATCGAGGCCGCAGGCACCTCGGGGGCGCTGCTCGGCGTGATCGAGGCCTGGCTCGCGCAGGATCCGCTGCCGGCGCCCGAGACTGCCGCAGGCTGGATGTGGAGCGTCCTCACCCGGACGCGGCCGCTTTAGGCCTCCGCACGGCGACTAGGAGCGACGCTCGACCTTCTCGAGCCGCTCAATCTCGATCATCACGTCGACTGGCACGCCTGTGTCTCGGAGCACGTCACGCGTCGACCGTGGGTTCGTGCGCATGCCCTCGCGCCACCCGCGCTTCAAGCAGTCACGCAACTGGGCGCGGTCACTCGACGCTTTGAACGTGCGAACCCAGCGTCGCAGGCTCGCACCGAAGTACAGGAACTTTTCCCAGCCGTACAGCGCATCTGAGCGGCGGAACACCCACAGCTTGTTGCGTACCTCGAAGAAGAAGCGGGGGCCAGGATCGGCGTCGCTCGACCCTCGCTTCGCTGTCTTGTGCGTGACGACGGAGGCTGGCGTGTACACACCTCGGGCGCCACGAAGCAACCGTGCCGAGTATTCGAAGTCGTCGTTCCACAGGAAGTAGTCGGCGATCGGCAGCCCCAGCTCACGTACCCTGGCGGCGCGCAGAAACGCTGACACGAACGAGATGGATCGAATCTCCATGCCCCCCGCGGCCGCGGCACGCTCCCGCTCAGCCTGGCCTGCGCGGATCTTTGCCTTCGGCGTGTTCATCGGGTGGTCCTCGCCGTCGGTCCACACCACGCGCGAGCCCATCACGGCGAGGTCATCGCGGCCAGAGGCTCGGTAGCGCTCGTGCGTCTCGAGGGCGCCAGCGAGCGCGTCTGGCCCGGGCACGGTGTCGTCGTCCATGACCCAGACCCAGTCGGTCTCCTCGTCGACAACGGCGGCGGCGATACCGACGGCGAAGCCGCCCGCCCCGCCCGTGTTCTTGTCGAGCTTGATGAGCCGAGCGCACTCGCCCCATTCGGCGAGCCGCTCCTCAGCGAACTCGGTCGAGCCGTCTGTCGAGGCGTTGTCGACAACGACAAGCCTGTCGACGGGTCGCGACTGCGCCGCGAGCGCGTCGAGCGCCTCGCCGAGCAAATCGCGTCGGTTAAAGGCGACCAGTACTGCAGTGACCCGCATGACCACCCTTTCGTTGCACGTGAAACCCGACCTAGTCTAGGGGATCGATCACTGAGCATCACCCTCAGGCTGCGGGCTTGCTGCCGCGACGCCTTGCGCAACGAGGTCACGAATCACCGCGTAGTCGGGCGCCTCGGGGTCAACCGTTGGCGGCACGAGCTCGACGTTCACGATCTCGTGACCGCGCGCCTTTCCAGCGAGGTCGACAAATCTGCCAAGCATCGAATCGGGAATATCAGTCTTCACGAGCTGGGTTCCTGCCGCGGCGATCTCTTGGAAGCGCAGCAGCACGTTCGCCGGGTTCATCTGGGCGAGGATCGCAGCCTGCAGGTCCCGCTGCCGCTGCATCCGGTCGTAGTCGCCGTTCGTCGATCCGTAGCGAGACCTGGCGAACCACTGGGCGTAGTAGCCGTTGAGGTGCTGCTCGCCGGGCTCGATCCACTCGTCGACGTTCACGAGCTCGCCAGTGTACTCGTCGATCCCGCCGCCGATGGGCAGCGGCTCGGGAACGTTCACGGTGACACCACCGAGTGCGTCGATGATGCTCGAGAATGCGTCCATGTTCAGCAGCACGAAGAACTGCGGGTCGAGTCCTGTGGCGCCCTGCACAGCGTCTTTCGTCGCCTCGATACCAGGTTCGGACCCCTGCTTCACAGCTTCGGGGTAGAGGCCCCCATACATGTCTGGGAAATCTTCAACCTCGGTATAGACGGCGTTGAGGTAGCACGTTGTGTAACAGCCTCCCCAGTCACCGAACGAGTTGGGCGCGACGCCGAAACCGTAGGGGTGGATCGCCGCCATCGGAGACTCCTCAGGGAATGGCATCTCGATAAGCTCACGCGGCAGCCCAATGATCACCGACTGGCCGGTCTTCGCGTCGACACTCACGAGCGAGATCGAGTCAGGGCGCATACCCTCCCGGTCAGAGCCAGCGTCGGTTCCGAGCAGCAGGATGTTGTAGCGCCCGTCGATTGGGGCCACAGCGGGTGCGCCGATGAAGATACTCCCGATCGCGCCGCGACCAGAGTTAATGAGCGTCGCGGCCCACGCCGCGCCGGCGACGGGCACCAGGGTGAGGATCACCGAGAGCATGGCGACAGGCACCCGCCATTTCGGCTTCACTTTGACGAGCCGCGTGAGGCGGAGGGTGTCAATGCCGAGAACGAGCCACATGATGCCGACACCGACGACAAGCCACTGGAGCACGAGCAAGAACAGGCCGTTCGTGAGCACGGAGAGCGTCGCGGCGCGCGCGAACAGCAGTCCGAGGAGCGTGATCGCCGCGAACAGCAGCGCCCCGACAGTCACCCCGATGCCAAACCTGCCGAGCTTGCGATTGCCGGCGAGCAGCTGCGCGCTGCCAGGCAGCAAGAACCCGAGTACCACGAGCCACCGCGCGCGCTTGGTCATGAGCGGCGGCGACGACAGATCCGGGGTGCGGATCGGCCGTTCTAGGTCATAGTCAAGACTTACGCTCATACACCGTACCCGTCGGGGTTCGCAGACTGCCAGGCCCACGAATCCCTGCAGGCATCGGCGAGCGAGCGGCTCGTCTGCCACTCCAACTCGCGGTTCGCCTTCGCCGGGTTCGCAACCGTTTCGGCGACGTCGCCGTCGCGCCCTGGAACAACGACATATGGGATCTCCCGCCCCGCCGCCTCCCCGAAAGCGCGAACGACGTCGAGCACGCTCGAGCCGGTGCCAGATCCGAGGTTGAAAGCAGTGACGCCTGCGGTCATCCGCTCAAGCGCCGCAACGTGCCCCTCGGCGAGGTCCATGACGTGAATGTAATCGCGGACGCCTGTTCCGTCGGGGGTCGGGTAGGTGTCTCCGAACACGCTGAGCTTCTCGCGTTTACCGACCGCGACCTGCGCAATGAATGGCATGAGATTGTTCGGAATCCCTGACGGGTCCTCTCCGATACGCCCAGAAGGGTGGGCCCCCACGGGGTTGAAGTAGCGCAGCAGGACCGCCTCAAGTTCTGGCCACGACACCTGCGCGTCGCGAATGATCTGCTCGATCATCGCCTTCGACCAGCCATACGGGTTCGTGAGGCCAACCCCGGCAGGGTGTTCCTCATCCTGAGGAACGTACTGCGGGTCTCCGTACACAGTGGCGCTCGAGCTAAACACGAGCCTCGTGATTCCGCGCTCGCGCATGAGGTCAAGCAGGTTGAGCGTCGAGTCGATGTTGACACGGTAGTAGCGTGTCGGCTGAGCAACTGACTCGCCAACGGCTTTGAGCCCAGCAAAATGCACGACGGCGTCGACTTCGAGCCCTGCGAACGCCGCCTCGGCGGCGGCGCGATCGGCGAGGTCGGCTTCGATCACCGGAATCTCGCGACCGGTGAGCTCCTCGACCCTGCGAACCGCCTCGCGGCTACTGTTCGAGAAATCGTCGAGCACGACGACCTCGTGGCCGCGCTCAAGGAGCACAAGGGCAGTGTGGGAGCCGATGTAGCCGGCCCCTCCGGTGAGCAGAACACGCATAGCAAGAGGCTACTTCACGTGATTGTGGAGAACCATGAGGCACTCCGTGAACTCTCAGGGCGCGCCGCACAGAAACTGCAATGGCAGCCCCGTAGAATAGCTCAAGGCAAGCAGTAAGTTAAGGTGCGTTTCGGAGGTGGGCATGGCGACTCTCAGCCTCATCGCCGAGCCCTTTCCCGATTGGGAAGCCCGCGTGCACTTCGCCGCAGCCGAAGATCTCGCGAACGCACTCGCTGCGACCGCTCCACGCAGCTGCAGCGCGCGCTTCCTCTCAGCCCGCGGCACGGTTCCGCCCGAGTTCAACTCACCACGGATCTCCGCGGAGCACCTGCCAATGGGCGCGAACGCACTGCCCATCCTGTGGCAGTCAAGCACGACCGCCCGCCCGCTCGACGGCGAGATGACCCACTCGGTGACACCGATGATCCCGCTGCGCTCCCGCGCAGAAGACGACGGCACGCAGACCACGGTGACTGTTCCGAACGGGCTCGCATGGGAAGCCCCAGATCTCCTGACCCCTGCGCAGGCACGGCTGACTCGGTCGTTCGTGAAGCGCGCTGCGCGCTACGCAGACGTGCTCATTACGACCTCGCACTCGACCGCGTCACTGCTCCAGGAACACTACGGGCACGACCTGCCAGTGCAGGTCATTCCGCCAGTTGCCCCCTCAGCATTTCTCGCGGCAGCCGACTCGGAATCGCGCCGCGAGCGTCTCGGTCTGCCCGAGCGCTACCTCGTGACGACTGCGAATCTCGACGACCACGGCCGCCTGCAGTGGGTCCTTGACGCATACGAGTCAGACCCCTCGCTCCCCCACCTTGTTGTGGTCTCTGGCCTCGACCCTGTACAGCACGTGAAGGGCGCACCGCAGCCCGGCGACGTCGTCAGCCAGCTACCAGCGAGCATTCGTGACAGAGTCACAGTTGTGCCTGTCGAGGACCTCTCCGACGTCGGGGCGATCCTCTCGGGCGCCGCGATGCTCCTCCAGCCCCAGTCGTTCGCAGGCACGGGATACACGATCGCCGCAGCCCTCATGGCTGGCGTTCCTGTGCTTCACGCGGGCTCAACAGCGTTCGACGAGCAGGTACTCGACGCCGGAATCGCCGAGCCAGAAGCTCCCGGTTTCATCACCGCACTCTCGCGCCTGTTTATCGCGAGTGCGGGTGACGGCACAAGCGAGCTGGAGCGGTTGACAGTCCATGCCGCAGACCGCGGTCGGAGCTACTCCTGGAACTCGGTCGCGTGGCAGCTCTGGGAGACGCACGCCCTCATCTAGGTCGCGTGTCGCTTTGGCCCTTGTCGCGCGGGTTACGCCGTGCCAGCGACCCGTGCCTGCAGGGCAGCGTTCTTCTCAGTGACCATGTCGGTGAGGCCCTGGGCGTACTCATCGAGCTTGGCGCGGAGCGCGTCGTCGCTCGTCGCAAGAATTCGGGCTGCAAGGATTCCAGCGTTCTTCGCGCCACCAATCGAGACCGTCGCGACGGGAATGCCACCTGGCATTTGCACGATTGAGAGCAGCGAATCCATACCGTCGAGCCGCGCGAGCGGCACAGGAACCCCGATGACTGGCAGCGAGGTCATCGAAGCGACCATGCCCGGAAGGTGGGCGGCGCCGCCTGCACCGGCGATGATGACACGCACGCCACGACCGGCTGCCTCGCGAGCGTAGCTCACCATCTTGTCGGGCGTCCGGTGCGCGCTCACGACCTCGACCTCGTGCGAGATTCCGAACTCGCGGAGCATGAGCACCGCGTCTTCCATCACGTTGAAGTCTGAGTCGGAGCCCATAATGACGCCGACGAGTGGTGCAGATTCGCTCATGCCCCTATCGTACCGGGCGGCCCGGGCTCCCTGATGCTACGCGAACCCGTCTGCCGCCGCGCGCGCCTCGGCGAGCGCGGTTTCGAGCGTGTCACCGACAACAGTCACGTGCCCCACCTTGCGTCCGGGGCGAGGCAGTTTCCCGTAGCTGTGAATCTTCGCGGCCGGGTGCGCTGCAAGCACCGCCGGGTACCGAACTGGCATTGGACCCTCGGCTGGCCCACCGAGCACATTCACCATCACCGCGAACGGCGCGGCCATTGCAGGGTCGCCGAGCGGCAGATCGGTGACGGCGCGAAGGTGCTGCTCGAACTGGCTCGTGACAGATCCCTCGATCGAGAAGTGACCGGAGTTGTGGGGGCGCATCGCGAGCTCGTTGACGAGCACGCGTCCGTCGCGAGTTTCGAACATCTCGACGGCGAGCACTCCGGTTGCGTCGACGCCCTCAGCGACGATCGCCCCGATTCGCGCGGCCTCCACAGCGGTCGCCGGGTCAGACACCGGGGCGGGTGCGAGCACAACATCGCACACGCCATCGCGCTGGATCGTCTCGACGAGCGGCCACGCGCGGGTCTCCCCGGTGGGCCTACGGGCGATGAGCTGCGCGAGCTCTCGGGTGAAGTCAACGAGCTCCTCAGCGAGCAGGAATCCGCCGCGCGCGTCTTCGGCGAGCGCCGCGAACCAGTCGCGCACTTCGTCGGCCTGCGACACGACGCGTACGCCCTTCCCGTCGTAGCCGCCGCGGGCGGTCTTCACGACGGCGCGGCCTCCGTTCGCATCGATGAACGCCTGCAGCGACGATTCGTCGGCGACAGCGGCCCACGCGGGGATCGGAACGCCAAGTGCGGCAAGCTTCTCACGCATCAGGATCTTGTCTTGCGCATATTGCAGCGCGTGCGGGCGCGGGTGCACCTGCTTGCCGCGGCGCTCAAGCTCGGTGAGGATCTCGTGAGGCACGTGCTCGTGATCGAAGGTGATGACGTCGACGGTTTCGGCGAACGCGTACACAGTCTCTGGGTCGCGATAGTCGCCAACCATGTCGGCCGCCCGCTGGGCGCTCATGCCTTCGGTTTCGGCGAGCACTGAGATCTCGAGCCCCAGGTGGATTGCCGGCGGCACCATCATTCGGGCGAGCTGGCCACCGCCGATGACGCCGACGCGGATTGAGGTCTTCGCAGCAGGTTCCTGGTTCTCGCTCACCACACCATTCTGCCGCATTCGCGTCGGGCGCGGAGCCACAAGCTACTCGAAGAGCCTGAAGGCGTCGCTTGGCTCGCCTGACTCCGGAGTCCCGAGCCTTGGATCGAGACCTGTCGCGATCCAAGCGGAGGTGAGCAGTAGCGCCCGACAGATGAAGTTGAACCACAAGAGCAGGCCAACGAAGATCGCGAACGGCGCAAGGAGCGGATTACTCGTCGCACCTCCGAGCAGCGCGGTGCCGAGAAGCTTCAGGCCGAAAAGGGCTGCAGCGCCGACCATGCACCCGGTGATGAGGTTCCACCAGCCGATACGCACCTCGGCGAGGTAGCGGTGAATCGCGACGAGCACGAGCACGTCGAAGACGTACATCGCCCCGTAGCGAACGAATGTGCCGATACCGCCGAAGAACCAGTTGTCGGCGCTGACGCCGAGCCACGACAGCAGGAGGTCCGTGAGGTTCGAGCTCACGAGCACAAGCGCCGCCGACACGATGATCGCGATGAAGAATGCAACGGCAAGCGCAAAGTCGCGCACCTTGAGCAGCACCGCATTGCGGTACTCCTTGACTTCAAGGCCGAAGATGATGCGGATCGACCTGCGAGTTCCGGTGAACCAGTTGATCGCGACCCACACGAGCGACAGGCCGGCGATCACCGATGTCCAGTCGAGCGCGCGAGTCTCGAGGAGCGATTGCACAGGCACCGCCGCGTCTGCACTGCCCTCTCCAAGCAGCCCTGGCACGAAGACGTTGATTTGTTCAATGATCGTGGCAAGCAGTTCTGGCTGGCCGCGCAGCATGATGCTGAAGACGCTGAACCCGACGACGAGGCCGGCAAACACGGCGAACAGCGCTTGATAGCTCATGCCCCCGGAGAGCACGCTTCCCCCGACGTCGGTAAAGTGCGAGAACGTTCGGTACGGCCGGGTGCGCTGAATGCGCTGCCAGATACTCATCCCGCGGGCGATCACACCTGGCCGCGGGCTTGCATTCATGTGAGCGAGTGTAGCGCGGGCGGGAGCACGTTTCATGTCCCCGCCCGCGCGTCACTTCAGCTACTGGCTGTGTCGCGCGGATCGTCGGGCCCGCGCCAAGCCTGCGAACGCCGTGCCCGCTCCAGCAAGCAACACGAGCATCGCAGCAGTTGCGAATGCCCAGACTCCGGCGCTGCCAGTCTCGGAGAGCGGCTCAGGTGCCACAGGCGGCTCCGGAGTGACAGGCGGCTCGGGATCAACAGGCGGTTCTGGATCTACAGGCGGCTCGGGGTCGACGGGCGGCTCGGGGTCGATGGGCGTGTACCCATTCACGAACTGCACTCGCGTCGTCGCAGCGTTGGCGCCCTCACGGATGTGAACCTCAGCCGTCGAGCCGTCAGCAGAAGGGAATACCCCTTCGCCAACGTCAATCGCCCGCACGTTCTCGCCGAATGCGCCGAGCGACCCGGCCTCCACGACCGAACAGTTGGCGCCAATCGGGATGCCGTCGACGGCCACAGCGCCATCGCGTGGCACCCAGACACGCGACTTCTCCCCCAGATCGAGTGCGACTCGCTCGGGCCCGGCGGCCAGACCGCTCGGTACTGTGCAGGCGAGGTCAATCGCGAACTGTTCTGGTGCACGGTCAGCGCCGAGCCCTGTGACTACCTTCGAGATCTCGAGCGTTCCGGTCTTCAGGGTGACTCCCGCGCGCTGCGGCGCGGCGGGGAGGTTCACGCGCACCCCGTTCGTTCCCCACCCGACGACACCGTGCTGGTTCCAGGCGAACTGGCGCTCAGTGAACTGCTCGAGTGTGGGGCGCAGCGCGTCGTCGGTGCCGCCGACGACGTTGACTGTCTCAAACTCGACAAGCACACTCTTGCCAGGCATGAGCGGTGATGCTTCCATGTCAACGCTGATCCGCAGGCCGGCAACCTCGGCAGCGTCGCCAGTGAAGTTCTCAAGTGGCGTCCACTCGTTCGCTGGGTTCGCGGTTGTGTCGGCACACTCTGGGTCGTTGCCCCACTGAGACGTCCCCGGAGTGCCTCCCACACATGCTGCTGCATTCGTGGTGACTTCCGTGGTGTAGCTCGCCCCAGCTGGCAGGCCCGTCACCCGAATACCCGAGAGGTCTGCGAGGACGGGAGCGAATGTACTGCCGCGCGACCCGCCGCCCGCGAGCATCGCGTCACCCGGCGCGCTGAGCATGTCGACGATTGTCATGCGCGACAGCGCGTTCGTGCCTGAGTTGATGCTCTCGAGTTTCCAGGAGTCAGTCGCGCCGACCGCGGTATACGACGCGCATGGGCTGCGCGTGTAGTCGGAGCCGACCGGCACGTAGTTGCCCGGAGCACACTCAGCTCCAGTGGCTGTGTCAAGCGCTCCGGATACGAGCTGTTCGCCAAGCGTCGGCACTGACTCGCCGCTGACTGTCTTTCGCGCTCCAACGACGGTACCGGCTCGCGGCTGCACGTAGTTCGTGTTCGAACACCGGTTCGGTGCGTCGCTCGCGGTCGGAGCCTGCCCGTGTGCTGTGGGTTGTTCACAGACCGCGAGGGGCACACCTGTCTCGACGACAACCTGATTGATCGCGCGGTCGCCCGCGGCGAGCGGCTCCATGATGAGACCGAGGGAGATCTCGACCTTCTCGCCGGGTTGCATGCGGGCATGCTTGCCCCAGTCGAAGACAAGGCTGCGTCCGTCGTCCGAGAGGGTCACGGCTGGCGCGCCGCTCACACCGCTGACCCCGTTTGGCCCCGGCGTACTCGTCGCGGTCGGTGCAACGCCATCCCACGAGAGCGATTCGGGCAGCTCATCGGTCACCTTCGTGATCGGCAAGATACTGGTTCCGACGTTCGTGAACACGAGTTTCCACGGCGCGCTCGCGAGCGCTTCGACCCGGTGGGTCGACGTATCGTTCGGAGCCCGCTTTTCAACTCGAAGGCCGTTCTCCCCCGGCGAGAACCTGACGTCGTCCACGTCGTTCGCGTCCGCCTCACCAAACGTCGTGTTCGTCGCGGTCACCGTCGCGCGATTCACCACGCTGTCGGAGCGCCAGTTCACCTCGGCCCCGGGGCGCAGCTTCACACCAAACATCAACTTCGTGCTGCCCCACGAGGCATTCCACGATTGCGCGCCTGCTGGGAAGACCGTCCCGTCCGCGCGATCAAACACGGCCGCGACGCCGCGCACCTCGCTGAGATCACCCGTGAAGTTCTCAAGGTTCAGCCACTCGTCAGCAACCCTCACCTGCAGGCGTACCCTGTCGGCGCCAGTCGGAAGCGCAGGGGTGTCAAGCGACACGAGCTGGAAACGTTCCCAGAAGGCTGGCGTCGCATCCTGAATCTTCAGCGTGTTGATGGGGGCCGTCGACCCGCGTGGATCTGCGGTGAGCTCCACCCGCACGGTGGCGCCGGGGTCGCTCTCGTAGACGGTGTCGTTCGTCCGGTCCGCGTGGACGACGGACACTGTCTTTTTCAGTCCAACGTTGACGGCTGCCTGGACGAGGGCGACGTTCGCGTCGTCACGCTTCGTTGGCTGCGCAACTGGCGCCACGACCGCGTCCCAGCCGCGCGCGACGGCTTCGTTCGGCACGTTGACGACGCTGCCGAGCTCCCCGCCACGCACGGGTTCTCCGGAGAGCCGCTCGGTCGCCCTGAGCTGCACGTCAAGACGCATCACCAGATCGTCTCCGACCTCGATGCGGTTGCCGTTCGCTGCTGGATCAGTGCCCGAATACGTTGCCGCGATCCCGATAGCGTCCGGGAGCTTGGCGAGGAACTCGGCGTCTCCATCGAGCACCTGCTGCAGGGTCCACACGGAGGTTGTGCCCGCTGGGGTGCCGTCGTAGAGCCAGAGCTCGACTGTGCTCTCGTCGGAGTTGATCGCCGCGGGCAATTTCCCGAAGCTCACCCCTGTCAACGTGAACTCGTTGAAGTGGTTGCCGGATTGCGAGCCAACCTCTGCCTCGAAGTCTCGTCCCGTGAAGGGGCTCGCGTCGATTGTGAGCTCGTCTCCTGAGGCTGGATTCGCCGTGTCGGTCACTCGAATCTTCCCGAGGCGCATACCGCCGTTGGATTCGGCGGGGGCCGTCGACGAGTTCCGGGCAGTGAGCGTGAATCGGGCGCGAGGGTAATCGGCCTGGTCGATCTCGCCCGGGTTCGGGGTCACGAGGCGCACATTCTTGCTGGCATCTCCCCCGGGCAACGGTTCCACCCGCTTGGTGAGTGTCACGTTCGTCGCGCCGTCAAGGATCTGAATCGTGTCGTTTGCCCGCTCCGACACCGGCTGGCCGGTCTCGGGAACCGCGGTCACGCTGAAGACGTTGTCTACGCACCCGTCGCCGCCGCCCTCACAGTTGAACGAGGTGCCCGCCTCCTTCACCCACTTCACGGACCCATTGGCCGTGCGGGCGCGGTCGCGCAGTTGCCACTCAAGGGCGTACTCGCGAATTTCACCTGACGTACTCACGCCTGTCCCCGGCGCGGGCGCGGTGAGATCAGGATCAGCGCCCGCGTGCGCGGCCTCGCGTGCTTCGCGGTTCTCGCCGAGCACGAGTCGGACGCCGAGCGTTGTCGCCCGCTCGTCGGCGGTGAGCGTGTAACCAACGAAGCCCTTCTCGTTCATCCAGCCGCTGCCAGGGGCGGGCACTGCGAGCCACTCGCTCCCGTTCCACAGCTCGACCGCGGTGACGGCGTCCCAGCGCAGCATCGCGTCATGGGCGACGCCGGCGGCATTTCCGGCGAAGTGGATTGGGCGAACGCGCGTCAGGTCGAAGGCCTCGAACACCGTGCCAGCGCCGGAAGCTGTTGGACTCGCAGGATCCTGCAGCAGAACTGTCGGGTAGGTTCCCGCAGTCAGCGCCCACGACTGGGTCGTAAAGGTTGTCGCGCCTGACTGCGAGGTGAGGGCGCCGTGACCCCACGTCTTCTGCGCCCACAGCGCACCGTCATTGCCTGGCCCCGTGCCGGGGCGTGGGCGGACGCCAACCTGTACCTTGCTCGTCTCCGTGCCAGTGACGACGCGGTCGTCGAGCTTACCCTCAGCCGTCACGGTCGCGACGTTCTCGTATTTGACTGCCTGCTCGAAGTCTGTCGCCGTCGGAGTCGTCGCATCGCTCCGCAGCGTCTGCCGCGCGGTGAAGGAGATGTTCGGTTTCACGAGCGTCGTCTGTGAGAAGCCCTCGGCGTTCGTGTACACGAATCTGATGCCCGTCGCACCCGACGGCACATCGATCGGTGTCGCCTCGTCGGGGTTGTGCGCGAGCGTCTTCCATGCGCCGTCCGCGTCCATGTAGCGGATCTCGAGGTCTGCCTGGGTGATCGGGTCGCCGCTGTTCGCTGGGCGTGTGATCGGGGGGAGAATCTGCTTCGCGTCGAAGGCGTCCCAGAAGGTGCCGTCGCCAGTGAGCGCGTCCTCGACAACGATCTCGGTCGGCTTCGTCCGCCCTCCCTCAGTTTTCACTTCGGTGTCGAGTTGGACGACGACGTCCTGGCCCGCAGAGACGACCCCGGGGCCGACACGCTTCGTGATGCTCGTGTCGATGCGGGGCGCGACATACCCGACAGTTGCGCTTGCGATCGAGGTGTCCGGTTCGAGCCCCTCGCGCCCTCCGGTCACGGCGATAACGTTCTTGAGCTTCGCAGTCTGCCCCCCTGGGGCGACAAACGACTCGGCCGAGCTCGAGCCGAGTTCGTACCGCAGCTCGCTCGAGGCGCCTGGCTTGATCGCTCCTGTGAAGGTGAGTTCGAAGCCAGCGACTGTCTTGCCGGCAGCGGGGCCTGGCAATGCGGCTCCGGCGTCGAGGTTGACAGGATCTTTCGTCCCGTCTGAATAGGACCAGGTGAGCGTCGCACCGGTCGCTCCGGCCGGCCACGCGGCCGCGGCGTCAGTCTGACCGAATCCTTCGAAACGGAGCTGGTCCCCGAAGAAGTCCTCGTGTGACCCTTCCGCAGGTTCTGCGATCGTGAGCGAGTCGAGCACAGTGCTCGCGGGCATGTCGCTGTTGATTGCACGCAGCACCACGCCAACGCTATCGCCGGCAGTCACGCCAGTCAGTTCATCGGTTTCGGCGCCACCAGGAGCTGCGAAGAATCGCTTTTGCGCGTCAACTCCGATGACCTGGGGAGACACGGCGAACGGCGCCTCGGCGTCTTTCGAGACAGGATCCTGACCATCGGCAGCCACTGTCGCCCGCACGTCGTTCGCGATCGCATAGCCATCGGAGAGTTCAGCGCCACTTGTGCGATGAGCGGCACGCTGCGTCGCAGCGAACTGCTGCGAGGCGATAGCCCCTGGCGCGATCGTTCCTTCGTAGTTCAGGCGCACGCCCCCGATGTCTGCGTTCGGGATCGATGCGTCCCATGAAACCCAGTTCCACGTGCCGTTGGCGAATCTGTACACGTCGACGGTGGCCGAAGTGGCACCCGTCGGAAGCTGCGTGGTGGGGTCAGCCGGGCTGACGAACCCAGCGAAGTCAATGTAGTTGAACGGATTGCCTTCCGGGAGCTCGGTGGCTCCCTCGGGGGCAAGCTCGGGCCTCGCCGGGTCCTGCAGACTCAACCGTGTCGCGGCGACGTTGGAGGCCTGTGTCGCCCGGATATCGAGTGTCGATTGGGCGCCTGGCTGGTAGCCCTGCGCGGCCGGCGCCCAGGTCTTCGCCGGGGCAACGTCGATGGCGATCGGATTGTCGACGGCGATCACTGCGCTGTCGGCCGCCTGGAGCTCCTGTGCCCCAGCCTTGGCCGTGAACGTAGCCGTGTTTGTCAGATCGCGCCTGAGCAGCGGGTCATCGGCTGCGAGTCCCTCTGGCACTGTCAGCGTGTATTCGAGGACGCCGGTGTCCCGGGTCGACATGCCGAGCCCCTCCGGGTTCGTTGCCCCGGCCTGCACTGGCCGCTCAACGCCGACGCTGATCACCCGCTCCGCCTGGGTCTGTCCAACGATTCCACCGACTGCCCCCTCCGGTGCAGCGCCGTCGGTGACCCCTGGAAGTGAGAGCGTGACGCCTGTGGTGCTTCCGCCGACGAGCGCCGTCAGGCCGCTGAGCTGCCAGCCTGCGAACTCCTCAGGAAGGACGTCGGTGACACGCACCGGGCCATCAGCGTCAGCGTCGTTCACTCGGAACTCGACCCAGTACGTTACCGAGTCGCCCGGCCGGAGATCGCGCACAGCGTCGACGTAGTCGCCATCGCCCTGTTTAATCTTCTTCGCAAGCATGATCGACGCGCCCTCGCTGGCCGCTGCCGGAGCTGCGCCGCTGCTTGCGACAACCGCAGTGCCAACGAGCATGGCGGTCAGCCCACCCGCGAGCAGTTTCGCCAGGGTGCGCCGCGCTTGTTGCCTCACGCGACGCCCCCTGAGATTCCCCAAATTCATGCGTTTCTCCCCTGTGTTCACCGTGTGTCCCCACACACGGAAGTACCCGGCTCCTGGCACTCGGATGCTCCTTGGGGGGATTCCTGACAGGAGCCGGGCAATAAGTAACACGGCGAAACCGCTGAATCGTGACGCTCGGTTGCAAATTAATAAATTTGCGGCGTCTCAACTCGCACATTCCCAGCCGCGTCAGGGATACTGTCTGCGGGGATTCACACGCGCCTTCGGTTTTGGGAGATCGGATGCGCGGCACTCACGCGCGTGAGCGTGTTACGGGTGCGTAAAAGGGGGACTACTTGCGCAAGGAAGCACTCCGGCAGCGCGACGCGATGTCGGATGAGGAATTACTCGGTGTGTGCCGAGCAGGGGATGCCGAGGCGTTTGCCGCGCTCTGGGAACGGCACAGGAAAGCCGGCCTCACGGCGGCGCGCAACATCGCTCCTACGCTTGATCCCGAGGATCTCGTGTCGGATTCATACCTGCGCATCTTCGAGCTCGTGCGCGCAGGCCGCGGGCCAACCGGGGCCTTCAGGCCGTACCTGTATCAAGTCATCAGGTCAGCAGCAGCTGATCGCTTCAGGTCCGGCGAGCAGGCGGGCGTCGAACTACCCGACATTCCCGATCTGCACGAGGCTGCCCCGTGGGAAGACAATGCCTTTGACCTGAACGCTGTCTCCGAGGCGTTCGCC
The DNA here is from genome assembly GCF_043080205.1 of Leucobacter sp. NPDC015123. NCBI lineage: Bacteria > Bacillati > Actinomycetota > Actinomycetes > Micrococcales > Microbacteriaceae > Leucobacter > Leucobacter sp. NPDC015123. Next base: position 357,121 of record NZ_JBIBVH010000002.1, read on the forward strand.
ACGCTCGGTCCACGGTGGCAGGCAGTGCTCTGGTACACGGAGGTCGAGGGGATGCCTCCCCGTGAGACGGCAAAACTGCTCGGCCTCTCAGCGAACAGCACCTCGGTGCTCGCGGGCCGCGCACGCGACGCGCTGAAGTCGGCCTGGGTCGAAGCGCACGTGAACCGGGAGATCACCGAAGGCGCGTGCAGGTTCACGCTCGAGCACTTGCAGCGGTTCCAGCGGGACAAGCTCACCGCGGGGCTCACGAGGCAAGTCGCGGCGCACCTCGACGACTGCGAGTCTTGCTCGCGGGCCGCGGGTGAGTATTCGACGCTGAACCGCCAGCTCGGCCTCGTGCTCGCATGGGTGAGTCTCGGCGGTGCCGGTACAGCGGCGCTCGCGAGCCAGCTTGGCCTTGCAGGCAAGCTGGGTGCCGTTGGCGCGGGCATGTCAGGAGCTGCCTCTGGCCAGGGTGGCGGAGCAGGCGGCGCAGCAGGCGGAACCGGGCCTGCGGCATTCGCCTCGAGCCTCGGCAGCGTCGTCGGGTCGATCGGAGTTCCCGCGGCCGTGGGCGGCGCGACTCTGCTCACCCTGGCCGCAGTCGGCGTTGGCGTGGCCGCGTTCGCGCTTCCGAACGTGCTGAGTGCTTCACCTGAGCCGACGCCACAGTCCGAGGTCAACCCTGTCGGCACGGCCTCAGACCCAGGAGGCTCAAGCCATACGGGCGGCGCTGCGAGCTCCGGTTCAAAGCCCAAAACTACCCCCCAAGCGGCGTCCGAGCCCGGAGCCGCGCGAATCGACGAGCTTTCGAACGGGCAAGCAGTGGAGCCACTCGCCGACGCGTCACCTGCTGAGACTAGCCTTGCTGAGAATCCTGCGCCGGCCCTCCCGCCAGCGCCTCAGCCCGACCCTGCGGCTCCCTCGACCCCAAGCAAGCCGCCAGTCACGCTGCCACCGACTCCAAAGCCACCAGTGACGGTTCCGCCCGAGGTCGACCCACCAGAAGTCGACCCACCAGAAGTCGACCCACCAGAAGTCGACCCACCCGAAGTCGACCCACCAGAAGTCGACCCACCCGAGGTGGACCCTCCAGAGGTGGACCCACCCGAAGTCGACCCACCAGAGACTGGCCCGCCCGTCACTGAGTGCCCTGCGGGCTGGTGGCACCCCTGCAACTGGCCGCCGATCTCATGGCCGCCGCATTCGAAGCCGGCAATCGAGGTGTCGACGCTGCCAGCTGCGCCACACGACTCGACGTCGGCCAGCTGAGTCGCCTGCGTTTCGCCGGCGCTCCACGGTGTCGCCACTGGCACCAACGCAAAACGTCCCTCCTACCGAAAGGCAGGGAGGGACGTTTTGCGTTGGCCGGAGCCGGGAGCTAGACAGTCACGCCGGTGCGGATCGCGGCCTTGACCTCGGCGATTGCCTTGGTGACCTGAATGCCGCGGGGGCATGCCTCGGAGCAGTTGAAGGTGGTGCGGCAGCGCCACACGCCTTCCTTGTCGTTGAGGATGTCGAGACGGACCTGCGCGTTGTCGTCGCGCGAGTCGAAGATGAAACGGTGCGCATTCACGATCGCCGCGGGGCCGAAGTATTGGCCGTCGGTCCAGAAGACAGGGCACGACGTGGTGCACGCTGCGCACAGAATGCACTTCGTGGTGTCGTCGAAGCGCTCGCGCGAAGCGATGTCCTGGATACGCTCCTTGCCGGGCTCGGCGGCAGTGTTCGCAACGAGGAACGGCTGCACCTCGCGGAACGACGCGAAGAAGGGCTCCATGTCAACGATGAGGTCCTTCTCGAGGGGCAGGCCCTTGATCGCCTCGACGTAGATGGGCTTTGTGACGTCGAGATCCTTCACGAGCGTCTTGCAGGCGAGGCGGTTGCGGCCGTTGATGCGCATCGCATCCGAGCCGCAGATGCCGTGCGCGCAGGATCGACGGAACGACAGGGTTCCGTCCATGTCCCACTTGATCTTATGGAGCGCATCGAGGATACGGTCCGTCGGATACATCTCGACGTCGAAGTCTTCCCAGTAGGCGTCGCGGCCCGATTCAGGGTCAAAGCGGCGGATCAGGAGCGTAACGTTGAACGGCTTGATTTCTTCCACGGCGTTCTGGCCGGGTGCCTCAGTCGTGACAGCACTCATGGTTTAGTACTTCCTCTCCAGCGGCGGGTAACGCAACTCGCCCTGCTCGTCCTTCACCACGGTGACCGGCTTCCAATCCAGGCGGATGTGGTCCTCGGGGTTCGCCGAATGCGGGTCACCCGTGAGGTAGGCCATCGTGTGCTTCATGTAGTTCTCGTCATCGCGGTCCGGATAGTCGTCGCGCATGTGTCCGCCACGGCTCTCCTTACGGTTACGTGCCGTGTAAGTGAGCACCTCTGCGAGGTCGAGAAGGAACCCGAGCTCGATCGCCTCAAGGAGGTCGGTGTTGTACCGCATGCCGCGATCCTGCACGCCGACGTTCTTGTAGCGCTCGCGCAGATCGTGAATCACGCCGAGCACCTCGGTGAGCGAATCCTCGGTGCGGAACACCTGGGCGCCACGGTCCATTGCTTCCTGCAGTTCACGCCGGATGTCGGAGACGCGCTCGGTACCGGTTCCGTTGCGGAAGCCCTCGACGAGCTCGCGGATCTCCTTCGCGGGATCAGCAGGCAGGTCGACAAACGACGCGGTCTGAGCGTAGTCGGCGGCCGCGTTACCCGAACGCTTGCCGAACACGTTGATGTCGAGCAGCGAGTTCGTGCCGAGACGGTTCGAGCCGTGCACCGAAACGCAGGCGCACTCGCCGGCCGCGTAGAGGCCCGGAACAACCGTGTCGTTGTCCATCAGTACCTCTGCATCGACGTTTGTCGGAATGCCGCCCATTGCGTAGTGCGCCGTCGGGAAGACCGGAACCGGCTCGACGACGGGGTCCACACCGAGGTAGGTGCGTGCGAACTCCGTGATGTCCGGGAGCTTCGTCTCGAGCACCTCTGCGCCCAGGTGGGTGCAGTCGAGGTAGACGTAGTCCTTGTTCGGGCCGGCGCCGCGGCCGTCAAGCACCTCCTGCACCATCGAGCGGGCGACGATGTCGCGCGGAGCGAGATCCTTAATCGTCGGCGCGTAACGCTCCATGAAGCGCTCGCCGCTCGCGTTACGCAGGATCGCGCCCTCACCGCGCGCACCCTCGGTGAGGAGAATGCCGAGGCCAGCGAGGCCGGTCGGGTGGAACTGGTAGAACTCCATGTCCTCGAGCGGCAGACCCTTGCGCCAGATGATGCCAACGCCGTCACCCGTCAGAGTGTGCGCGTTCGACGTGGTCTTGAAGATCTTGCCGAAGCCGCCTGTCGCAAACACGATCGACTTCGCCTGGAACACGTGCAGCTGGCCGGTCGCGAGCTCGTAGGCCACGACACCTGCGGGCTTGCGATCCTTGCCCTCGCCCGTCATGACCAGGTCGAGCACGTAGAACTCGTTGTAGAAGTTGATGCCGAGCTTCACGCAGTTCTGGAACAGCGTCTGGAGAATCATGTGGCCGGTGCGGTCTGCCGCGTAGCACGCACGGCGCACAGCAGCCTTGCCGTGATCGCGGGTGTGCCCGCCGAAGCGGCGCTGGTCGATCTTGCCGTCAGCCGTACGGTTGAAGGGCAGACCCATGTTCTCGAGGTCGATGACCGCGTCGATCGCTTCCTTCGCGAGGATCTCAGCCGCGTCCTGGTCAACGAGGTAGTCGCCGCCCTTGACGGTGTCAAAGGTGTGCCACTCCCAGTTGTCTTCCTCAACGTTAGCGAGCGCTGCAGCCATGCCACCCTGGGCTGCGCCGGTGTGCGAACGCGTCGGGTAGAGCTTCGAGATGACCGCGGTCTTCGCCTTCGGCCCCGCCTCGATCGCCGCTCGCATGCCCGCGCCGCCAGCCCCGACGATTACTACGTCGAACTGGTGGTAGGTCACGCCGTCCTTCACGGTGACGTCTTCGCCCTCATGAGTGTTCGTGGTCACTGGATTCCTAACTTTTCCGAATTCTGTACGTCTCGCTGCGGGCCGATTACTGGGCCGAGCAGAAGGAGGCTACGAGCGCGGGATCAGCCCCGGCCGGGCACGGATCGAAGGTGAAGATCACAAGCGTGCCGAGGAGGATGAGGAGTGCAGCCGACAGCCACACGAGCGTACGGAGCACCTTGTTCAGGCGCGGGCGGACGACGTAGTCGTTGACGATCGTCCGCATGCCGTTCGCGCCGTGAATGAGTGCCAGCCACAGAAGCAGCAGGTCCCAGACCTTCCAGAACGGGTTCGCGAGCTTGCCGCCGACGAAGCCGAAATCGATTGCGCTGATGCCGTCGCCGATCATCAGGTTCGAGAACAGGTGTCCGAATACGAGCACGACGAGCAGAACGCCCGACACGCGCATGTAGATCCAGCCCCACTTTTCCCAGTTGGTGTTCTTCTTCGCCGGGGTCTTCGCGCGGGGCGCGTCAATTGTCATAGCCATGATTATTCTCCGCCCTCGCTTAGTGGCTGAACACGTTCATCAGGTGGCGCGGCAGGAAGCCGGCCATCGTTACGGCCCACATTGCAATGACTACCCAGAACATCACCTTGTGGTACTTGGCGCCCTTGCTCCAGTAGTCAACGAGGATGATGCGCAGGCCGTTGAACGCGTGGAACACGATCGCTGCGACGAGCACCGACTCTCCAAGCCCCATGATGGGTGTCTTGTACGCGCTCATGACGGCGTTGTATGCCTCCGGGCTGACACGAATGAGCGCCGTGTCGAGCACATGCACAAGCAGGAAGAAGAAGATCGCAACACCGGTGATGCGGTGCAAGACCCAGGACCACATGCCCTCGTTGCCGCGGTAGAGCGTACCGCCGCGTTGGGTTTTCTTCTTGGCCGCTGGAGCGGCTTCAGCGGGTAGGGCTGACACGAGCTTCCTCCTTGGTCGTCACGCTGCAAAGTCCAGATTCTTTGAGGAAGCGCCCGATATGCGGGCACGCCACATTGCTGAGAATTCTCTGCGACTTCCATTATGGCACTCTCTCGGGGTGTCTCGAACACCTCGGCGCGCGTCGGCGATACACGATCCCCTATGTGCGGTGATTAGGCTGGCTTCATGACCTCTCCAAACCCCGCGCTCGACAGGCTCACCTGCGTCATCCCCGCAGGCGGAGTTGGTTCGCGCCTGTGGCCCCTCTCCCGCGCGAACGCGCCAAAGTTTCTGCTCGACCTCACCGGCGCGGGCGACTCGCTGCTGTCCGCGACGTGGTCTCGCCTGACGCCCCTCGCGCCCTCCGAGCGCATCATGGTTGTCACCGGAAACGCGCATCGCAAATCTGTACTCGCGCAATTGCCAGACATCCTCCCCGAGAACCTCGTCACCGAAAGCGAGCCGAAGGACTCGTCGGCCGCAATCGGTCTCGCGGCCGCGATCCTTGAGCTGCGCGATCCCGACGCGATCCTGGGTTCGTTCGCAGCTGACCACGTGATTCGCGGTGACGTGCTGTTCCGTCGGGCGGTCGCGACCGCGGTTCGCGCGGCCGACCAGGGTTACATCGCCACGATCGGCATCCACCCGACGCACGCGGCGACTGGCTTCGGCTACATCTCGTGCGGCGAGGCCCGCACTGACCTTTCGCCGTTTGACCTGTACGACGTCACCGAGTTCGTCGAGAAGCCCGACGCAGCAACGGCCGAGGGCTACCTCAAAGCCGGCGGCTACCTGTGGAACGCGGGCATGTTCATCGCGAAAGCGTCTGTGCTGCTCGAACAGATGGCACTCTCCGAGCCCGAGCTCGTCGACGCGCTGCGCGAGATCGCAGCGTCGTGGGGCAAGAAGCGCGGCGCGGAGGTGCGCGAACGCCTGTGGCCGACACTGCCGAAGATCGCCATTGACTACTCGGTCGCCGAACCCGCCGCCGCTGCCGGCAAGATGGTCTGCGTCGCCGCCCACTTTGAGTGGGACGACGTCGGCGACTTCGCCTCGGTCGCGAACCTGCTCACGCGCGGCAGGCCCTCCGATCTCGCCGTGCTCGGCGACGGCGCGCAGGTGCTCTCTGACGCTTCGAGCGGAATCGTCGTCTCGGAGAGCGACCGTCTGGTCGCTCTCGTCGGGATGGAGGACGTCGTCGTCGTCGATACCGCGGACGTGCTACTCGTCACGACGAAGGATCGCGCGCAAGACGTGAAACGCCTTGTCGAGCGGATGAAGGTCTCGGGGGGCGGCCACCTGCTCTAGGGCAGGCGCCCTGCCCTCCTTTTCTCCCTCTACCCCTGCCCCTCGCTCCTCCCCTCCTCCCACCCTTCGCTCCTGCTCCTCCCCTCCTCCCGCACTTCCACCTCCACCTCCACCTCCACCTCCTCCCGCACCTCCACCTCCACCTCCACCCCTACCCTCGCCACAGAGACCTTTCCTCGCAGAATGACCCGATTCCGACAGTAGGAATGGGGTGCTCTTGCAGGGTTGGCGCTGTTCCGCGGCCGACGGACAGGTAGCTCGGGGCCGGGCTGGCTGGGTGACGCGGGGTCAGGCTGGCCGGGTGACTCGAGGTCGGCCCGGACCACCCGGCGTGGACGGGCGCAGAGGCACCGCGCGGCAGGCGTGCGGTGGCCCGCCAGAGGAGTGCACGTTTCACCTCTCCGCCGACCGAGTAGACTGTCGGGGTGACTGAGCGTGTATTGATTAAGGACCTGGCCGCACGCGTTGACGGCCCCGTACGCGTATCCGGCTGGGTTGAGAAGGTACGCGACCAGCGGTACGTGCAGTTTGTCGTGCTCCGCGACGAGTCGGGCGCAGTGCAGCTCGTCAACGGCGGCGTGCTTCGTGAGCCCGACCCCGAGAACCCGCGCTCCGACATCCTGGTGCCCCGCACGGCGACGATCTCCGAGCTCACACACGGCACCTTCGTGACCGTCGAGGGCGAGCTGCAGCACAACGAGCGTGTGAAGCTTGGCGGCGTCGAGATTCAGATCGAGACCATTGAGGTCGTCACCAAGGCACTCCCCGACAACCCTGTCGCAGACGACTCGAACATCGACGTGCGCCTCGACTGGCGCTTCCTCGACCTCCGCCGCCCCGAGCAGAACCTCGTGTTCCGCGTGCAGACAACCTTCTTGCACGCGCTGCGAAACGTCTGGGTTGAGCGCGGTTTCATCGAGATTCAGACCCCGAAGCTCATGGCATCGGCGTCGGAGTCACGCGCAGAACTCTTCGAGGTCGAATACTTCGAGGGCAAGGCGTTCCTCGCGCAGAGCCCCCAGTTCTTCAAGCAGATGGCGCAGGCCGCTGGCTTCGGGGGCATCTTCGAGGTCGGCCCGGCGTTCCGCGCCGACCACTCGTTCACCTCGCGCCACGCGACCGAGTTCACTTCAATCGACACCGAGCTCAGCTGGATCGACTCCCACGAGGATGTCATGGAGATCCACGAGGAGCTCATTGTCGCTGGTCTTACCGCGGTGAAGGAGAAGCACGGCGAGGAGATCCAGAAGCTCTTCAATGTTGACCTGCAGGTTCCGGCTCGTCCCTTCCCCCGCATTCCCCTCGCTGAGGCGAAGGAGATCGTGAAGGCCCGCGGCTACGAGATCCCCCGCGCCGACGCCGACATGGACCCCGAAGGCGAGCGACAGATCGCCGCACACGTGAAGGAAGCCTTCGGGTCAGACTTCGTGTTCGTCACCGACTACGACGTCTCGATCCGCCCGTTCTACCACATGCGCAACGAAGAGAACCCCGAGCTCACCAAGAGCTACGACCTCATCTACCGCGGCACCGAGATCTCGACAGGCGCGCAGCGCGAGCACCGCATCGAGGTGCTCGAAGCGCAGGCGCGCGACAAGGGGATGGACCCAGCCGAGCTCGGCTTCTACCTCGACTTCTTCCGCTACGGCATGCCGTCGCACGGCGGGTTCGGCATGGGCCTGAACCGTGTGCTGATGCTCATGCTCGAGCAGCCCTCGATCCGCGAGACGACGTACCTGTTCCGCGGACCGAACCGCCTGCTTCCGTAGTAGATACAGCAGCAGTAACACCACTGAGTGAGGCCCCCAGGCGCTATGCGCTGGGGGCCTCACTCAGTGTGCAGGTCGGGTTCGCTCCAGCGAGTCCCATCGTCGCGGTGGCAACGAGCCACGAGGATCGCCACCCGCCCGGACCAATGAACCGTACGGCAACGGTGGAGCTGCCACCAAGCAGGCCGCCAAGGAGCCCGCCGCTCGCGACTGTAGAGTATGCACTCGGCGTCCCCGTGGTCGACACGTTGCCGAGAAGAGCTGCGGTGAGTGGAAGCAAGAGCCCACCCGTCGAGTAGCCAAACTCAGCCTGCGCGAGGGTGTATCCGGTTGCTGTGGCGGGAGCCCGCCAGTTGACGGTGACCGTCGGTGACAGCCCGAGCAGGCCCGGCGTAGTGACGCAGGCGGCCGTACTGACTGGCGCGGGAACCGTGAGTGCGGTGAACACCCCTCGCGCAGCCTCTGCATCGGCCCAGGCGGCCTCGGTGTCGCGCGCACCCGGGGCAAGTCCGACGAGCAGCACGAGCGGCAGCGCCGCTGCAAGCGCCCGCCGGCGCCCCCTCCGAGCTAGCGGGCTCACGGCTCTCCCCTTCGTTCTCTGAATGCCGTCACGCCCGACGCTGTCGCGGCGGCGGCGAGACCAATCGCGACCGCCCCGCCTGCGAGGAGCCACGCCGGCTGGACCCCGCCGGTTGCCGGCAGCGCCGCGATAGGCCCCGGCTCCGCTGTCACGACCTCGCTGCCGCCGGCAGCGCGTAGGGTGAGTGTGACTGTCCCCGCGGCGACCTGCGGCACTGTTGCTGAGATCAGGTACCACCGCTCGCTGTCATTCGGGAGCACCGTCACGAGGCGCGGTGCCGCAACGATGTCGATCGTGCCGTCGCCGGAGACTTGCGTCTCAGCGCCCGGGCACTCGCCTGCCAGCCACTCAGTGTCGCACTCGCGGACGTCAAGCCGAAGCCCCAACGAGGCCGCCCCGGCGGCTTCGAGGGTGACCGATACTTCACCGGGCTCGGGCGAGTGTACCCGCACCCCCACTTGCCACAGCACCGGCACTGTCGGCCGCATCGTTCGCATCGCGACAGGATCGCCGATCGAGGTCAGCGTGATGTTCTTCCCCGCCGAAACGGCCCGCACCATGGTCTCGCCAGGTTCATGGTCCGGCCCTGCTCCGAGCGCGGGGGCAGCACCGAGCGGCCCGGCCGCGCCTCCGAGAGCGAGCGCTGCGGTGAGTATGGCGAGGCTCGCCACCGGAGCGGCGTGCCGCGGGCCCGAACGCTCGTCGTCACGCTCGGTGGCCGAGACGCCACTCCCCCGCTGATCCCGCCCTTTCGGCCAGAAGGCCCACGTGACGAGTATCGCGGTTGCGACAGTCAGGGCCCCGAGGACCAGGGGGTTCGAGAACCAGACGATCAGCCGCGCGAGGTGCGGGACCGAGAACACGACGAGGCGTGCGGAGTCAACTGTGTACGGCGCAGGATCATCCGCCTCGTTCGCGTCGCCTCGCATGGTGATCGTCCGCGTTGGGCCGTCCCCCACGATACTCGTCACCCTGTGTGTCACGGGTAGCTGGCCCGGGCGATCAACAGTGATCACATCTCCCACCCTGATATCGGTCGCCGGGATCTCGCGGACGAGCGCGGCGGAGCCTGCCGGGATCGTGGGCGACATCGACCCTGTCTTGAACATGATGATCGAGACGTTCATGAGCGCCCCGAGCAAGACGAGCAGCACACAGAGCGCCCCGCCAAGCGCCGCGACGTTCAACAGCGCATTCGCTGCGATGGCGCGGACGCGCCGCCCGTCTCTCATCATCCTGTGCCTGCCCCTTTCCGCCTGCCAGCGCTCCCCGCATCGTCGGCTAACTCGACGAGGTTCCCGTGAATGTCCAAGTCGCGGTCGCGGTCAGTCCTTGGGCCGCGTTGGGGGTGCCGTCCGGCAGAGTAACCGCGAAGCAGTAGGTCACCGGTGAGCCTCCGGCGGCTGCAAGCGGCTGCGTGGTGCCCGATGCTGTCGACAGTGCGCTGTCGGAGGCCACGACCACCGTCCCGGCTGCGTATGTGGTCGACGTGCACTGGCTCCCAGCGGGAACGGTTCGCACCCCGTACCTCAGGTACGCCCCGAGCCCGGTGCCGGCGACCGTCGCGCCGCCGAGGGCAACGCTGCCTGGCACCGTGGTGTCGGTGGTCGTTCGCACGACGAATCGTGCGAACGTTGTCGTGCCAGGCGACATCGCGGTCGGCGAGATCGCGAACGAGAGCGCCGCGGGCGCAGATGCCGGATGGTCGGCGAACGCCGTCGCATCAGTGGACCCCTGGATCCCGAACTTGCTTGCGGCAAAGGTGCCTTGGGCGGTCTCAGTGTCGGTCCAGGCAGCGAGCGTCATGCTCCCGCCTATCCCCAGTACGAGCGCGCCCGCGAGGAGCGCGCGCACCTTGGTGAACGTTCCGGTCGTGTCTGGTCGACGTCCTCTCCGATGCGACCGCCGGCCGTCTCGCAGAGCCATGATCGCTAGAGTGTCGCGCCAGACTCAGCGCTGAACGTCCAGGTGATCGACCCGTCCGCGCCCTGTGCAAGGGTGTCGTCCGCGACTACTCGGAAGCAGAGGAACGCAGGTGCGGCAAGCGACATGAGCTCGAACGTGGACCCGTTGGCGTTGGTGCCTGCCCCGAAGGCTGCAGCGTCACAGGTCGTGCTCGTCGTGTACACGTAGCTCGCGGTGGTGCCCGGGATCGCGTCACTCACGTCCTGCGCGACTGTCACTTCGGCTTCGTAAGTCGATCCAGGCGAGAGGCGCACCGCGTAGCCGGCGTAGACCTGCGAGCCTGGCGCGAGGTTGTCTGCCCCCACGGCAAAGCTCAACTGCGCGGGATCCCCAGAGGTCGGATTGTCGCTAAACGCCGACCCGTCCTTCGACCCCTCGATGCCAAACGTGCCCGTCCCGAAGACGCCACGCACCCACTCGTTGTCGGTCCACGCGGCGAGCGTAACTGCCGCGCCGACGCCAAGCACGAGCCCACCCGCAAGAAGCGCGCGGGCCTTGGTCCAGCCGCGCCGCGACCGGATAGAAACTTCATTGTTGGTAGCAACCATGAGCAATACCCCTTTGTATCAATCACCCAGCCATCCCCATGATGGATTGGCCACATGCTACGTCAATCCATCGGATTTCAACAGGTTCAGTCTGATGCTTCTCCGGTCAGACGCCGCGCGACAGTCACGATGTCGGTGGCAGCTACGCGCTCACCGCGGCTTGTCACTCCATCCCGAGCCCAAGATTCATTCACGACAACGTCCCAGTCAGTCGGGTCGAGCGCGAGGCCCGCAAGCTCGCTGGCGGGCGTTGGGAACGAGTCAGGGGCATGGTGGCAGTGGCCCGAGTCTTCGCCCGCTGCGGCTGCCGGCGGTGCCCCATGGGAGATCACAACGAGGTAGCCGCCTGGCACCACATGACGCGTTGCGGCGCGCAAGACATCAGTGCGGGGCAAGCGCACGGGCGACTGCAGAAAGCTTGCGGTGACGAGCTCGTACGCGTCACTGGCGCCAGCCGCGAATGTCTGCTCAGCCCATTCCGAGAGGTCTGTCACGATAAAGTGTGCGCGCAGACCGCGAGCCTGTGCCTCGTCCTTGGCGCGCGCGACGGCCGTCGGAGAAAGGTCAAGACCGGATGCGTCCCATCCTCGCTCAGCAAGCCAAAGTACGTCACCCCCCTCCCCGCAGCCAAGGTCAAGGGAGCGAGGTTGCCCGACTGCATCCCGCCTCCGAGGCCCGTCGTCGACGCAAGCCAGTGCCGATCCTGATGGGTCAACGTGCTCCGTGACAACTGCGGCGAGCGCGGCGTTCACGCTCCCCGACCAGACCCTCTCCACTCCGCCGTAGCGCTGCTCCCAGAACGCCGCGGGATCCTGCTCGTGCCCGCTCATGCGCGCCCCGCTTCCGAGGCGGCGACTGCGTCGGAAAAGTCCTCTTCGACAAGCGCAAAGTTCACGGCTCCACCGGCCCCCGCCCCGGCCCCCATAGCCATCGGGACAGTCGCCATCGGTGCGACGACGTTTCCGGCCGCCCAGATGCGCGGGTGGCTTGTGCGGCCCATCGGGTCGACTGTGAGAAAGCTGCCGAATGGCGACTCCGCGCGGTCGAGTTCCAGCCCCGAGAGGAAGTCATCGTGTGCCTGCAGGCGACTCGCCGTAAAGATTGCGTCGATGCTGTGCGAGGCGCCGCCCGTGGTCGTCACGAGCATCTCGGCTGCGGCGCCCGAGGTCACGCTTGCCACAGGATCAGGTTCGACGCGTATTCCCCGAGCACGAAGCGCACGCTCGTCGGTGGCCTCAAGCTCGCCCAGCTCTGCACCGAACACGGTGACATCGTCGCTCCACTGCCTGATGAGCTTCGCCTGGTGCATCGAGGCCGGAGAGGTCGCGAGCACCCCGAGACGGGCGCCGCGAACCTCCCAACCGTGGCAGTAGGGGCAGTGCAGGACCGTGCGCCCCCAGCGCTCGGCGAGGCCAGGAATGCCCGGGAGCCTGTCGGTCACGCCCGTCGCCACCACAAGAGCGCGGGCGGTGAGTGCAGCGGCTCGGGGTGCGAGGTCACCATCGGTGCTTCCCCCGTCCGCTGATGTCGTAACCGCAAGCCTGTCCCCCGAGTCCCGCACTGTCGCGACGCGCGCCGCGCGAAACTCGACCCCGTACGTGCGTGCCTCACGGCGCCCGCGCTCAAGGAGTTCCAGCGGTGGGGTGCCGTCGAGCCCAAGGACGTTGTGCATGTGAGACGCGAACCGGTTGCGCGGCTGACCGGCGTCGATCACGAGGGTACGTCGAAGCGAGCGTCCGAGGGCCTGCGCGGCGCTCAACCCGGCGGCGCCTGCGCCAATAACGATTGCGTCGAAGTCTGTGGTTTCCATACGTTCATGGTTCAGGATCGCATGCGATAATGGCAATCAGTATTGCGATATTGGCAAGAATTGGCACGGTGGACCCGGGAGGCTCGCATGGACGAACTCACACAGCTCGGCCCGCGCCTGCGCGCTGCGCGCCAGCGCCGCGGCATGACACTGGAGAACCTCGCTGGTCGTGCAGGCATGTCGGTGTCGACCCTGTCACGCCTCGAATCGGGTAAACGCCAGGCCAGTCTCGAGCTGCTGCTTCCGTTGACAAGGCAGCTCGGCATCCGGGTCGACGACCTACTCGCGCCGCCCACCCGCGACCCGCGAGTTCACCGCACCCCGGTCACACGGGGCGGGATGACGATAGCCCCACTCACCAGGGCTGAGTCAGACGTTCGCGCATTCAAAATCACATACAGGCCAGACGCGCCGGCGCGAGAGCCTCAGGTTCACGACGGACACGAGTGGCTCTACGTGCTCTCGGGCAAACTCAGTCTTGAGCTTGGAGAACAGCACCTCACGCTCGAGCCTGGTGAAGCCGCCGAGTTCGACACCACGGTGCCGCACCGGATGCGAGCGGCGGGCGCACACCCTGTCGAGGTCATCAGCATCTTCAACGCCGCCGGCGAACGGGTCCACGTGCACTCACCGGCGAGCGCGCAACAGTCGGGCGAGATACGCTCGGAGCATGGGCACACAGACTGACCACATCATTGTCGGCGGCGGCATCATGGGACTTTCGGCCGCCTGGCAGTTGGCCGAGCGCGGGGCGCGCGTCCACCTCATCGAGCAGCTCGACCGCCACCACGCGCGCGGCGCCTCGCACGGCTCGACGCGCAACATCAACAATGCGTATCACGAGGAGTTCTACCTCGACCTGTTCGACGAGGCGTTCGCGCTCTGGCGCGAGCTCGAAGCTGGTGTGTCAGCTCCCCTCCTTGGCCTCCACGGCCTCGTTACGCAGGGCGACGAGACTGTCGTGCTTGCTGCGCACGATGCACTCGTCGCTCGCGGCGCCGACGTCGCTCTCCTCACGCCTGCCGAGGCTAGCGAGCGCTGGGCTGGCATGCGATTCGCTGGGCCGGTCCTGCTCAGCCGACAGGCCGGAATCGGTTACGCTGCCCGGGCCCTCGACGCCCTCGAAGCCGCCGCGGTAAGCGCCGGAGTGACGATCGAGCGACATGCGCGGGTGCGCGGCATCAACCCATCGACAGAACGCGTGCGCATCGAGGTCGAGGGGGCTGACGGCGCCGTACGAACAGTCGATGCCGAAGGCGCGATCGTTGCCGCCGGCGCGTGGTCCAAGCCACTGCTCGAGGGCCTCGTCGAGCTCCCGGAGCTCACCGTCACCGAGGAGCACCCGGCGCACTTCACCCCGCGCGACCCTGCCGTGCTGTGGCCATCGTTCAACCACATGTTCACCCCCGCGGAGCTCGATGTGCGGGGAGGCAACGTCTACGGCATGCCGAGCCCTGGCGAGGGCGTCAAGGTAGGTCTGCACGCGGTCGGCCACGTCGTCGATCCGGATCAGCGCACCTTCGCCGCAACGCGCGAAGTGCGGGCGGCGGTGCGCGAGCACGTCGCCGAGTGGTTCCCTGGGATCGACCCCGACACCGGCGTCGAGATCAGCTGCACCTATACATCGACGCCGTCCGGGCGCTTCGTGCTCGACCGCGTCGGGCGCCTCACCGTCGCCGCCGGCTTCTCCGGCCACGGCTACAAGTTTGCCCCCGCGATCGGGCGGATCCTCGCGGACTCCGCTACCGGTGTCGCGCCCCCTCCGGAGAAGTTCAGGCTCCCCGCGCACGGGACCGGTACTCCCGAGGGGTCATCCCCAGAACAGCCTTGAAGTCGCGCGTGAAGTGTGCGTGATCGGCGTAGCCAGTCGCCGCGGCGATCTCGGCGATGCTTGCCGCACCGCCTGTGGCTGCGTCCTTGCCCGAACCGCCCCCGCGTAAGCACTCGGCAGCCTCCTGCAGCCGCCGCCGCTGAATCATTGAATGCAGCGAGAGCCCAAACGACCGCGCCGCGACACGCTGCAGGGTGCGCGTGGAGACGTGCAGCGCTGCCGCGAGCTGATCGACGCGCGTAATCTCGGGGTCCGCAATGAGCTCTGCGGCCCGGTTCGCGAGGAGCCCGTCGGCATCGGGCTCCGTCAGCCGGTCGCGGAGCCACCTAGTCAACGCGGCGACCGCGGCGCCTCGGCGCTCGTCTCCCGTCCAGATTGACTCAGCCATCGCCTGCACAACAGTCGCAAGTAGCCCGGGTTCGGCGAGCGTCACAGCTCCATCACGTAGCCGGGCGGGATCCGGCGCGAGCGCGGGCACCGCCGCCGGCTTGAGTAGCGCCCCGACAGCCCACCCAGACCCGGTCAGTTCCCGGCTCGATCGTCGAGTCGACGGCCCGACGAGGCTCACACTGCCAGGCTCGACGACGAGGTTGCAGGCAGGAAACGGCAGAACTTCCTGCGTGACAGTCACCCCATCAGGCAGTCGCCACTCGGGAATCCAGAACCACGTAACCCACGCGGCTACTTCTGCGGGGGCCGGCACGCGGTGAAACTCAGGGAGGCGGTCTGGGTAGAGCACTCCCCTCCGGCTCTCGATCTCCATTCGGCCTCCTCAGGCAGCGCACCTGTCACAAATGTACAAGCCGGCGAAGCCGACGCGATCCTAGGCTCACTGCATGACCACCACCGAATTCCCCGCCGCGAACGGCAAGCACACCACCGACGGGCGCCCAAACGGCGCCACCAGCCTGACACCATTCATCGCGATCCCGGGCGCGCGCGAGGCAATGGCCTTCTACCGTGACGTGTTTGGGGCCCGCGTCGTCGACGTCACAGATATCGGAGGAGCCGTCGTCCACGCCGAACTCGCCTTCGAGTTCGGTCACCTGCAACTCGGCGAGCCCTCACCCGCGTACAAGCTCGTCGCCCCGCCCGCGGGAGACGACGACTGCTACTCCCTCGGGCTCTACGTCAGCGATGCAGAGGCCGTCGTTGCCCGAGCGCTCGCGGCCGGGGCAACGCTACGCGAACCGCTCGCAAACTTCGTGTCTGGCGACCGCTTCGCAAGCATTCGCGACCCGTTTGGCGTGCGGTGGTCAGTCATGACCCGTATCGAAGACCTCTCAGAAGAAGAAAGCGCGGCGCGGGTGCGCGAATGGAGCAAGAGTTTCGGGGCATAGGCCTCGCGGCGAGGCTGCACGACCAAGGCCGGGCTGGCACACACATGCATGGTCAGGTCTAACGAGCTTCGACGCTTGGCCCCCAGAGCTTAGGGCTATCCCATTTGGGGGAACTCGATATACACGCCAGGAATAGACTCCTCGCCCGGAGGGAAGAACGAGCCCTTAGGGATCCGGTAGTCAATGTCGTCTGCCAGCTCGGGCTGGTCCGCCCAGTACAGGCCGCTCAACACCTTGAGGTTGTACTGCCCGTTATCCTGCACCTGATACACCACACTGAAGCCATCCTCAGTCACCGCATGAGCCTCAAACCTGTGCACACCCAACCCAGTCTGATTCTCGACATCAACGAGCTCGGCATCCCACCCCTTCGACTCGAAATACGCGACCATCGGCTCAGCATCCTCACGAGCACCAACCGCGCCCTCCGGTTCGATCCAACGACCAAGATCAATAAAATACGTGTTTCGGCTGTCCGCACCAGGAAGTGGAATATCAGCACGCGGCCCTCCCCATGGGCCACCGGCGCCGCCGGTGTGCCACCCCCACACCCCGTCACTGACCTGCAACTGCGCCTCGGTCAACAACTCACGCGCACGCTCATACCGCACACCGTACAAGTCAAACCGCTCCTCAGCAGACAACCCAGACACCTCAGCGCGAGTCATCCCCGACGAATCCTGAACACCCCAACTCGCCAGCCCCGGCGAACACCCGACAAGACTCAGCGCCAACAGAGCCACCAACGCTCCTGGGCGACAACCGCGGCGGGTAGCAGGAGAAGACATAGATTGAGTCACGGTCTACTTTTCATGCTCTTCCAGCTTCGGGTCACTCCACTTGGGAAACTCGACATACACGCCAGGGACCGACTCATCGTCTGGCGGGAAGAACGAATCCAGAGGTATCCGGTGGTTGATCTCTATGAGGAGTTCAGGGCGGTCCGCCCAGAAGAGGCCGCTCATCACCGACAAGTTGTACTGCCCGTTGTCCTGCACCTGATACACCACGTTGAAGCCATCCTGAGTCACCGCACGAGCCTCAAACCTGTGAGGGCCGAGCCCGGTCTGGCTCTCAATATCGGCAAGCTCGGCATCCCACCCCTTCGACTCGAAATACGCGACCATCGGCTCAGCATCCTCGCGAGCACCAACCGCGCCCTCCGGATGAATCGTGCGCGTCAAATCAATGTAATACGTGTTCCGGCTATCAGAACCCGGGAACGGGTATGCAGCATGAGGACCGCCCCGCGGTCCGCCAACACCGCCAGTCAGCCACCGCCACGGTCCAGGGGACAGCTGCAACTGTGCCTCGGTCAACAACTCGCGCGCACGCTCGTACCGCACACCATACAAATCAAACCGCTCCTCAGCCGACAACCCCGCCACCTCAGCCCGAGTCATCCCCGACGAATCCTGAACACCCATACTCACCACTCCTCCAATCCCTTCCGAACACCCAACCACGCCCAGCGCGAGGCCGGCAGCCGCCAGCGCAATCGAGAGCCGCGCGAACGCTCGCTTTAAGCCTGTCGTGTTTCGCATCACTTCTCCATCGTTCCGGCGAGCACAGCGCCACTCTCGCTGAGCGCGGTGGAGCCTACTGAGAGGTACCCAACCGTCCCGCTTAGGTTCAACGGACTCCACGAGTCCTCCTCAACGTACAGATTGTGCATCGTCGTGGCCTTAAGCGGAACGCCCCCTGGCCCCTCCGAGGGCTCCGCGCTGAGCGTGTCGAAGCCTGCGATATCGCGAGGGTCCAGGCCCTTCCCCCCTCCCTTGCCCATCCACGCGAGGTTGTCTCCCGAGGCGTGCACCGCGTACTTCTGAGTGGCGTTGATCTGGCCAGCGGTCGTGCCGTCAGCGACCCCGGCGGAGCCGAGCGTGACGAGCGCACCGACCTCAAAACTCGTCTGCTTCAGCGCCTGCACGGCGACAGTGGAGCCGTAGGAGTGGGCGAAGACCGCGAGCTGCTCGGAAGGGTTGCCATACTCGCCCCGGCTCGCGCTGATGCCGTTGAGGAACGAGGCGAGCTCCCTGGCGCCCGAATCGGCGTGACCGAGGTCTCGCACCTGGCCGACTGTTTTCGGAGAGCGATACCCGATCCAGTTCACCACGGCGAATGAGTCCGTGTCACTTTTGCGGAATGCATCCTCGTACAGCGCCTGGGCGGCCTTGTTGCCGTTGAACATGTCGCCGACGTCGGAGCCCATGCCCGAGGCGAGCACGCCGACGTTTGAAGCCACGTCGAGGTTGCCGAGAGAGATTCCCGCGACAAGTGCGCCGTCGTGGCTGCCCAGACCGACCAACTGCACAACGGGATGACCGGGAGCGCCCTTGGCATCCTCATCAGCCTCACCCAGCGCGTCATTGATCGCTTTGAGTTGACTGACGAACTCACTGTATGACACGTTCGCGAAGCCATCCGCCGCGCCGTTAAGCGAGGGGTGGCGGGAGTTCGCCGTACGCAGCGGGTCGGTGAACCCCATCAGTTCGTAGGCGATCTTCGGGTTCTCGAGGGCGTACTCTAAGAACTCCCGTGAAGCGGCGTCTTTCGCCCAGGCAGGCAGACCGCTCAGACTCGCAAGCGCGAGGAGCGCTTCGGGCGGCAGCAACCGCACGTCGGCTGGAGAAAGTCCGAGCGAGTTCCAGTACTCGGCCGCTTCTGCTGGCGAGAGCGCGCCGTCGAGCAGTTGCTTGAAGCGTGCACTCTCTGCGACGTCAAGCGCTGTCGCGCGTGCGAGAAGGTCGAGCCGCGCGTCGCTCAGGCTGCCCCCGCCCGCGCGCGCGAACTGGTCAGCGATACGGCCGATCCAGGTGGCGTCTGCGGTATTCTCGCTCACCATCCTCGGAAACCCGGAAACGAAAGACATTGTTCCGAACCGCAACCACGAACACGATGCGACGAAGCTGGCCCAGGCGTTCTGAACTGCCACAATGTGCTGCTCAAGGCGGGCGTCAAGCGAGCGCGAACGTGCGGCGAACGTGCGGAGTCGCAATGGATCAGCCGAGCTTCGCCCGCCCCGCCCGCCCCGACGAGCTGACCGCTCTCGCACCCCGGGCGCAAAGGCTCCAGAGATCTCAGGAGGCGCGATCGCATACTCGGAAGGCTTGGGGTCGAGAGCCGCGGCGCTGTCGTAAGCCGCCCCGGTCAGGTCCGCCGCTCGTTCCGCCTGGCGCTGATCCTCGCGGGCCTGCCATTCGGCGGTCTCCTGAAGCCGACGTCGCTCGTTCTCGGCACGACGCTTCGCTTCCCGAATCGCCAAAGTGAGATCCTCAAGCACACCAGCCAGTCGCAGCCTGTCTTCCAACTCCGCCGTTCGCGTCAACGCGAAAGCCTTCGAGTAGGCGCCCGCGAAGTTCACCATCGCAATTTCGGCCGCGGTGCTTCGCTCACCAGACTGGCCCCTAAGTGTGGATTCAGCACTGGTCAGCGCGTGAATCACGGCATCGGCCGCGGCATCATTGAACTCGATATTCAAGTCGCACGCTCCACATTCCCCGATCTACCGACATTTTCGACTCGACAGTATCCTCATTCCAGACATTCGATGCGTTGGTGTGTCAGTAATCAGCGCCAGTTTCCTACAGGCGTCAATACTAACAATAAACAGAACAACTATTCGATTCTGTCCACAGGTGCACTGCAATGACGAAGCCCGGGCCCGCAGGCAGCGACGTGTGATCTGCCTGCGGGCCCGGGCTGAGCGCTCGGGGAAGGTGGACTACAGCATGATGAGGCTGATCACCCAGACCGCAACGAACGCGGAGACGCCCTGAATGAGGGTCGCCGGCGTCAGCGTGCGATACGCCGTCGCGGTCGGAATCCGGCTGAACTGCGACACCACCCAGAAGTACGAGTCGTTTGCGTGCGAGACAACCATCGCACCCGCGCCGATCGCGAGCACCGAGAGCACGGCACCGATGTCGCTGCCGAGCCCGAGCGCTGGCAGCAGCGGCAGCATCATCGCAGACGTTGTCACCATCGCGACTGTCGACGATCCCTGCGCGGTCTTCAACGCCGCAGACACGATGAACGGCACCGCAATGCCGATGCCGAGCGTCGCGAGGTTGTCGGCGAGGAACGTGGTGATGCTGCTCTTGCCGAGCACGCCGCCAAAGGCAGCGCCGGCCGCGGTGATCATAAGGATCGGTGCCGAGATCGTGATGCCGTCAGCGATCTGCGCGTTGAAGCGCTCGAGCTTGCCGTTGCCTCGCAGGAGGAAGATCGCGGCGATGAGTCCGAGCGCGAGCGCCACGACGGGGGTTCCGACGAAGTTCAGTGTGGCCGCGAAGCCGCCCTCGCCAAACGGGAGCCCGGGAAGCTTCGCGATCGACGCGAGGCAGATAAGCAGGATAGGGATCAGGATCGGCAGGAACGCGACAAAACCGTTCGGGAGCTTGCCGTACGCGGCCCTGAGATCCTCGTAGCTTTCCTCAACCTCGCCCTCGGCGAGCGGCAGCAGTTCAACATCGCGCTTCAGGAAGGTGTTCGCGTAGAAGAGCGCCGCAAGGGCGGACACGGCGGCGACGATGAGGCCGAGGCCGATGAGCAGGCCGAGGTGAGAGTCGACTTCGAGGTTCGCGGCGGCGGCGAGCGGGCCCGGAGTCGGCGGCACGAGGGTGTGCGTTGCGTAGAGACCGGTCATCAGCGCGATCGACATCGCAACGAGCGACACCCCTGTTCGCTTCGCGATCGCTTTGCGCAGCGAGTTCAGGATCACGAACCCCGAGTCGCAGAACACCGGGATCGAGACGATGTACCCGATGACCGACATCGTGAGCGTCGGGAAGCGCGTTCCGATGAGCTTAATGAGCGCGTCAGCCATCGCGATCGCCGCACCCGAGCGTTCGAGGATCACACCGATCATCGTGCCGAAGAGGATCACGAGGCCGATGTTGCCAAGGGTCTTCCCGAACGACTCGGTGATTGTCGGAATGATCTCTTCAACCGGGAGTCCGAAGGCGAATGCCCCGATGAAGGCGGCGCCGAGCAGCGCGAGGAACGGGGATATCTTGAACTTGGCCGTGACCAGCACAATACTGGCGACGAGCACCAGGAGCACGATGAGATCGAGCACGGTTTCTCTCTTTCTTGAATGACGACTGTGTCAGTGTGTTGAGCCGCCCGACGGCTGTGTCAGGCGGTGGTCTCCGGCGAGATCGCGAGCGCGACAACATTCGCAGCCGTCTCTGAGATCCGGGGCTCAGCGGCTGCGACGAGGTCGGCGAGATGAGTCGGGCCTGCGGCGATCGAGAACGCGGCCGTAATTCCTGCGGCCCGGCTCTCGGCGGCTGTCAAAGCGACGGACCCAGCAATGACCACAAGCGGCACCCCGACTGGCTTGGTCCGGGCCACGAGGTCGACGACCTTGCCGTTCACCGACTGGGCGTCAAGTTGCCCTTCGCCAGTGAGCACGAGGGTCGCCCGCGCAAGAAGTTCGGGGAGCCCGATCGCTTCGGACACCAGGTCAGCCCCGGCAACCGTCTCCGCGCCGAGAAGCGCGACCGCGGTGAGGGCGATGCCGCCCGCTGCGCCGAAGCCTGGCCTATTTGTGTAATTCTCCGCTGGCAGGTCGTTGCGTTCTGCGAGCACGGTCGCGAGCATCTCAAGCCCGGCGTCGATCACCTCGATGTCCCCGGGGCTCGCGCCCTTCTGCGGCCCAAAGACTGCGGCGGCCCCGTCGGGCCCGCAGAGCGGAAACCCGACATCCACAGCAATCTTCCACGTCGCAGCCTGGGCCCGAGGGTCGAGACCCGACGCGTCGACCGCTGCGATCGAGCTGAGTCCCGCCGCGCCCGGCTTCACGTCGTTGCCACCGGCGTCGAGAAACCGGACGCCGAGCGCCCGCAGGATGCCGGTGCCCCCCTCGCTCGTCGCCGAGCCGCCAACCGAGAGCAGGATCTCGGTCACTCCGTGATCGAGCGCGTCGAGCACGAGTTGCCCGACGCCGAACGTGTCGGCCTCGAGTGGTCGAAGCGCCTCGTCGCTCACCCACGGCAAGCCGTTCGCCTCTGCCGCTTCGATGATCGCTGTCGCGCCGTCCGCGCTCACGCCGTAGCGTGCCGTGCGCGGCCGGCCGAGCGCGTCGAGCACACGCGCATCGCGCGCTTCGACCCCCCACGCTGCGAGCAGGGCGTCGAGTGTGCCTTCCCCGCCATCTGCGAGCGGAATCTCGATGTACTCTGCCGCGTCGCCAAGCACCTCGCGAGCCCCCGCGATCATCGCGCGCGCTGCCGCATCGGCGGTGCAGCTGCCCTTGAACGAGTCGGGGGCTGCAACAATCACTGGGCGTTCTTTGCCTGGCATGCGTTTCAGCCTAGGAGCGCCGAGGGCTTCCGAACAGGTGCATAGCGCACCAATGATTACCTAAAGTGCGCACGCGACTGGTGCACTATGCACCACTTCGAGTGGGGTAGTGAGTCAGCGCGTACTTGCGCTCGCCTCCCCCGCGGCCCGCTGAGCTGCGAGCGCAAGCGCGAGCACTGCCGCCTGCTCTGGAACTCGCACGTCAAAGCCGGTGCGCTCGGTTACAGTCAGAAGATGACGCCGAACTGTGTTGCGGTGGGTATACCCAGAGCGCGAGAGTTCCGCAGCAGTCCCTGTCGCGAGGTAGGCCCCAAGCGTTTCGCGCTCGCCCGCGCTCAGATCCTGCAGCAGGCCGACAAGGCTTTCCGTAAGCGTCGCCGGCAGCTGTGCTGCCGCGAGGTGCAGCAGGTGAGAGCTCGCAGCGCGCACGCCTGGCTTCAGCCACGTCGTGCGCTGAGCTGAGAGAGCGGCAAGCTGGTTTGCCTCGACCGCAAGTTTGGTCTCGCTGTGACACACACTGCCGTAGACAACGGCGGCCCCAGGCAGGAGCGCGCTGACTCGCTCGGCGAGCGCAGCGCCCGCCCCTGAGCCCGCGGCGCTCCGACTATCGGTGGCGCGCTCGACATCACTCGCCAGCACCCACAGCACGCCACGTAGCGCGCCAACGACAACGTACGGCCCGAGGGCCCCGCGCAGTCGCGCGACCCGCGCCGAGTCGAATACCGCGGCGCCCGGCACTCCGCCAACTGCCGCGGCTGGAACCATGCCCGCGACAAGCACCCACGGGCCAGCCAGCGCAGGCGCGCGCTGACCGAGCGAACCGATCGCGTCGAGCGGCCGCGAACCGTACACGAGCCGCGCGAGCACGTCGCGGTCGGCTGCATCTCGACGAGACTCCCCGGCGAGCTCAGATTCACGCTCAAACAAGAGCGCGATGGTGAGCACGAGCACAGGAGCCAGCGACTGCACCTTTTCGGGGGTGCCAGTGACTCCAACAACCCCGATCACCGTGCCGCGGTATTCAAGCGGAAGGTTCACTCCCGGCCGCTCACCCGACCGCACCGTCTCGGCGTACACGCTGACGGCCGCGTTCGTTGCCGCAGCCTCCCGGGCGCCGGGATGCATCGTTCCCACACGCGTCGCATCACTTGAGGCGATAATGAACCCTTGGGCATCCATGAGGTTCAGATTCTCTTGAATAGCCGGCGCGAGCTCGTCAACGATCCGCTGCGCGAGCGCCGAGCTCAGGTGAATCTGCTGCGGCCGCGGCTCCGCGCTCATGACTTAGACCTCGAAGTCGACCCCGGCACGACCTGCAGCGCGCTCCTTGACGAGAGCGACGACGGCGAGGTGGTCGGGGTGGGTCGCGTACACGTCGAGTGCGGCCAGATCCTCGTGGTCGCTGACGAGCACGAGGTCCCAGTTCGCGTCAGCGTTGTAGGCGTTGAGGTGCACCTCGAGCGACAGAATGCCTGGCACGGTCTCTGGCAGCGGGCGGAGCGCCTCAGCGATCTCCGCAGCCTGGCGCGCCCGGTCTTCCTGGGTCTCGCCATTCATCTTCCAGCTCACAATATGGCGTACAGTCACGGGGTCTCCTTCAACTAGTGGGGGCGCGCGACCTGAGTGGTCGAGCGCGACGTATGATGCTGAGCTAGGGTGCGCCTGGCCGGTCAGCGCCGCCAGAACAGTTTCTTGTTCCCGGCGGCACGCCTGACCGCAGTCTCGAACTTCTCGGCGTCAACGTGCCAGATCGCGTGGCGCCTGTCGCCGATGCGTACCACGGGGATGTCTTCCGAGTGCAGGCGCGCCAACTCGGCGTCCTCAAGAATGTTCAGTTCTGCAAGCTCGGTGGCGACGCCGTCAGCAGCGAGCTCAGCGCGCACCCGCTCGACGACGTCCCGTGCGTCGTCACAGAGGTGACAGCCTGGCTTACCGATGAGGGTGATGCGAACTGGTTCCACGCTGCAAGTCTAGGCCGAGGAGCCGGGCCCCGTCGTCGCGCTCCACTCCAGGGCTCGCATCGGCACGACCGTGTTGGCTAGCCTGGGTGACATGCGCAGACCTATCCAGCTCTCCGTGACCGCGGCCGCGCTCGTGCTCCTCACCGGCTGCGGTGCCGCAGCCGGCGCAGGCGGAACTCCCGGCACTGACTCTGGCACCCCAGCAGGCCCAGGCCCGTCTGAGCCGCCCGAGCCGCAGTTCAGCTTCGAGCACGTATCGTCGTGCTCCCAGGTTGAGGCCGCGGTTCAGCCTTACATCGAAGGACTCGTCCCCAACGAGGCAAACGTCGTTGATGAATGGGGCGTCAGCTGTTCATGGGAGACGGCCGATGGCGAACTCGACCCAGCGAACATTAGATCGGTATCCGTGCAACTCGCGCCCGTTGAACGTGACGCAGAAGCGCCGGACCCGAGCCTGGTCGCACAGACCGAGGGAGGCGTCGTGATCGACGACACCTGGGTCACCTCGACAGGGGGCGTCGCCTTTTCGCTCACACTCGGCACCGCGGTCGCCGGGGCCACCGCAACAACCGTGTGGGTGCCTGGTGTCGAGGCGACTATCGGCGGCGGCACATGGGATGGCTACCCGGCGCTGGACGGCCCAGCGGCGGTCGAGGTCGTGCGTGGGTTGATCACGCAGACCTGAGAAGCCGCCCGCAACGAAACAGCGGCCGGCAACGAAGTAATTCGTTGCCGGCCGCTGTTCAGTAGAAACTACTTCTTGTTGCGACGCTGGTGGCGAGTCTTCCGAAGCAGTTTGCGGTGCTTCTTCTTGGACATACGCTTGCGGCGCTTCTTGATTACTGAACCCATCAGTTACCTCACGTCTCTCGGGCCGTACGGGGCCTAACCGTAACGTGGCCCACAAGATCAACAGTCTACAACGCCAAGCTCGCTCGCGCGAACTGGCAGGTTACTCTCGCAGCTTAAACCGCGCGACGAGCTCCTTCACTCGGTGCTCGGCGACAGCCGCCGCGCGCCCGATGCGCTCCGCCGCGCTCGCCGCCTCCTCTGGCAGCACAGGCTCGTCGTCTTGCAGCCCGGCGGGACCCGTGAGCGAAGAACCATTGCCATCGAGGTACTCGACGGTTACCTCAGTCTCGAATCCGGCCGACAGGAACGGGATCACGAAGTCCTCGACCATTTCGAGCGGTTCGGCATTCAGCGAGTAGAACCGGTGCTGCCCCTCCTCGCGAACCGTGACGAGTTCGGCGTCGCGGAGCACCTTCAGGTGCTTCGAAACTGTAGGCTGGCTGATCTCAAGCTGGTTGACAATCTCGGAGACGCTCATCTCGGCATCGTCGACATGACGATCGAGCAGCACCTGCAAGATGTCACGTCTGGTCGCGTCTGCGATCACTCCGAAAATGTCTGGCATAGACACCAGGGTATCCCGACCAGTGTGTAGCATGACAACATTGACCCCAACCGTTCGCTGAAAGAAGGAGAAGTGAGCTCAAGCGCACTGACGAACAGGGCTCCCTTTCAGGGGAATAGGCCGTCGTGGTTTCATGCGCTCGTGCACACCACCCCTGCCCGGTTCGCGATCCTCGTCTTTACGAGCCTCGTAGCTATCTGGACGGCGCTGCTCGCACTCCCTATCTCAAGCGCGTCAGGCGAACTCACACCGCTCGCTGATGCGCTGTTCACCGCGGTATCTGCGATCTGCGTCACGGGCCTTTCTACGATTGACATGGCGACGCACTGGTCACTCTTCGGCGAGATCGTCATTCTGCTCGGCATTCAGATCGGCGGCGTCGGCGTTCTCACCATCGCAAGCCTGCTCGGCCTGACTGTCACCCGCCGACTCGGTCTGCGGCAGCGGCTCCTCGTCGCGAGCGACACGAACCCGAACCGCACTGCTCGCGGCGCCTCCGAGAGCCAGGCAGTTGGTCTCGGCGATATCGGCGGGCTCCTCTCGGCTGTCGCGATCAGCCTCCTCGTGATCGAGGCCGGTCTGACGCTGCTCATCACCCCCAGGCTGATGGCCGACGGCATGGACCTCTGGCATGCGCTGTGGAACGGGTTCTACCTCGCTGCCTCCGCCTTCACGAACACGGGCTTCGTCCCACTCGCGGGTGGGCTCGAGCCGTACCTTGGCGACTACTACCTACTCACAGTGCTCGCGCTCGGCGTCTTCCTCGGCAGCATCGGCTTCCCAGTGATCTTCGCGCTGTACAGGTATGTGGTGAAGGGGTCAGAGAAGCGCCGCCACATCGGCCTGCACGCGAAGCTCACGCTCGCGACAACACTCGTGTTCGTCATTCTTGGCTGGCTGCTCATCACCTCGCTCGAGTGGAATAACCCGGCGACGCTCGGCGCTGAGCCAGTCGGCCGCACCCTGTACGACGCGTGGTACATGTCGATCATGACGCGGTCGGGCGGCCTCGGCATCATCGACCCCATGGAGATGAACGGCTCAACGCGGCTCGTTATCGACATGCTGATGTTCGTCGGGGGCGGCTCCGCCTCGACCGCCGGCGGAATCAAGGTGACCACAATCGCCGTGCTGTTCCTCGCCGCCTACGCGGAGGCCCGCGGCTACCAAGACATGCAGGCGTTTGGCAGGAGGATCCCGACAGAGGTACTCCGAGTGGCCGTGTCCGTGCTCATCTGGGGCGCGACCATCGTGCTCATTTCGACAACAGCCATCATGCACATCGCAGGCACGACCCTCGACGAGACGCTGTTCGAGGTGATCTCTGCGTTCGGCACGTGTGGGCTGAGCACCGGCCTCTCCGAGGCATTGCCAGACGCCGGCAAGTACGTTCTTGCGGCGACGATGTGGGCGGGCCGTGTCGGCACCGTTACCCTCGCTGCCGCCGTCGCTGCGACAAGCAGGTCGCGGCTCTTCAGGTTCCCAGAGGAAAGGCCGATCGTTGGTTGATATTCGAAGTGATGCGCCCGTCATCGTGATCGGGCTTGGGCGCTTTGGCGCCTCAACTGCTGGCCAGCTCGACAGGCAGGACCGCGAGGTCCTTGTCGTCGACAGCAATGCAGAGCTCGTGCAGAAGTGGTCCGATCGCGTGACCCACGCGGTGCAGGCCGACGCACGATCAATGGAGGCGCTGCAGCAGATCGGCGCCGACGAGTTTCAGATCGCGGTTGTCGCGACCGGCGCCTCAATCGAGTCGAGCGTGCTCATCGCCGCGAACCTCGTCGATCTCGGGGTGCCGCAGATCTGGGCAAAGGCGATTTCGCACTCGCACGGCAAGATTCTCGAGCGCATCGGCGTAAACCACGTCATTTACCCGGAGCGCGAGGCTGGCGAGCGAGTCGCGCACCTGCTCTCGGGGGCGATGCTCGACTTCATCCAGTTCGACGACAACTACGTCATCGCGAAAATGTACCCTCCGCGGTCAGTCCGCGGCCGCACGCTGCGCGAGAGCGGCGTGCGCACCCGGTACAGGGTGACGGTCGTCGGAGTAAAGACCCCGGGCGAGCCATTCACCCACGCGACGCAAGACACCATGATCTCGCGACACGACCTCATTATCGTGTCGGGAACCGCCGCTGACGTCGAGCGGTTCGCGACGATCGGTTAGGTACGCCCGCCCGCACACCACCTGTCATCTGCACAAGAAATGCCAGAACACGACCGGACTGGCATATCGTGTGCAGATCCCATAGGAACCGGCGAACAACACGACGGAGGTCGGGCCTGAGGTCGGGCCGGAGGCAGCGGGAGACAGCTCCGGCGACACAGCCGGCGCCCACCCGCCTGACCCGCTACTCGCCCCGCTGCAGCTCCTCCGAGCGGCGAACGTTTGCGGCGAGCGCCCTGTCGAACAGTTCGCCCCAGTTTGCGTCCTGCAGCACGAACACTGCTTGCTCAGTCGTTCCCTTCGGGCTCGTCACGTTGCGGCGCAGCTGTGCGGGATCCTCACCGCTCTGCACGAGAAGCTCGGCCGCGCCCGACACTGTTCCGTTCACGAGTACTCGCGCCTGCTCGGGGGTGAATCCGCGACGGATTGCCGCCGCCGTCATCTCCTCGACGTACAGGAAGACGTAGGCGGGTCCAGATCCCGACACCGCAGCGACATCGTTGATCTGATCCTCGCGCACGACAATCACGTCGCCGACAGTCTCGAACAACTGCCTGACGGCCTCGACGGCCTCAGCCGACGCTGATTCTCCTCCGGCGACGCCGGTGACGCCGCGTCCGAGGTGCGAGGGAGTGTTCGGCATCGCACGCACGACCTGCGCGCCTGGAAGCTCTGCCTCTATCTGTTCGCATGACACCCCGGCAGCGACGCTCACCACGATTGTTCCTGGAGCGATCTCGGACGCGATGTCTTTCGCAACGCCCGCGATCATCCAGGGCTTGACCGCGAGCATCACGAGCTCGGCATCTCGCACTGCAATCCGGTTCGCGTCAGCGTCTGTCTCAGCCGCGTATGCAACCACGTCGGCGGCGCCATCGAACTCGGAGGCACTCGCCGCCGAGTTCGTTGTCACGGTGATGGGAAGCTCGATGTCCACGTCGGGATTGCGGAGGCCCGAAAGGATCGCTCCGCCCATCGAGCCGACTCCGATCATTGCTGTGCGGGGAAGCGTTGCGGTCTCTGGCTGCGTCGTCATATGTCCAGTCTGCCCGACATCACGCTCCGCTTGTTCAGCGAGTCTCAAGAAATCGCACGCACGCCGATCTCATTGGCCGCTGACAGGTGGCGAGTGAAGTACTGAAGATCGAGGGCAACGTTCCTGGGGCTTGCCGAGTGACTCCTGGCAAAGCATGTGGCTCCGCATACACTTGAGGCCGAAGGGCATTCAACCCAGGAGGCACAATGAGCAGTGAAGGTGGCAAGCGCGCGATCATCGCGGCGCTCCTCGCGAATGTTGGTATCGCCATTACGAAGTTCATCGCGTGGGCGCTTTCGGGCTCATCGGCGATGCTCGCGGAGGGCGTGCACTCGCTCGCCGACTCAGGCAACCAGCTCCTTCTCCTCATCGGCGGCCGCAAGGCGAAGCGCGCGCCCGACCGCGAGCACCCGTTCGGGTACGGCCGCGAGCGCTACGTCTACGCCTTCATCGTCGCTGTCGTGCTGTTCTCGGTCGGCGGTCTCTTCTCAATCTGGGAGGGCATCTCAAAGATCAGGGATCCGCACACCCTCGAGATGTGGTGGTTGCCCCTCGCCGTGCTCGCGATCGCGATTGTGCTCGAGAGCCTCTCGCTGCGCACCGCGATCAAGGAGAGCAGGCCGCTGAAGGGCAAGTCGACCTGGCTCTCGTTCATTCGCCGCTCGAAGTCGCCAGAGCTTCCGGTGATCCTGCTCGAGGACTTCGCCGCTCTCACCGGCCTGACGTTCGCCTTCATCGGCGTCGGCCTCACGGTCATCACGGGGAACACATTCTTCGACGCTGCAGCGACGATCCTCATTGGTCTGCTCCTCATCGCGGTCGCCGTCATCATCGGGCTCGAGACCAAGAGCCTGCTCGTCGGCGAAGGCGCAACCGAAGAAGACGTGAAGAAGATCCAACTCGCTCTCGCGGACGCGAAAGAGATCGACAGGATCATCCACATGAAGACCCTGTATCTCGGCCCCGATGAGATCATGGTCGCCGCGAAGGTCTCGCTCCCTGCGAGCACAACGATGTCTGAGGTTTCAGTCATCATCAACATGGCGGAGCGTCGTGTCCGCGAAGCGGTTCCAGCGGCGCGCGTGATCTATATCGAACCCGATGTGTGGCTCGACCCCAATCTGCCGACACCGACGACGAGCTCGATCGTCATGCTGTCCTCCGACTAGCACCATGGTGCTCATTGACGACCCCAGTTGGCCGGCACACGGCACGCTGTGGGCCCACCTCGTGAGCGACGACAATCTCGCAGAACTGCACGCGTTCGCCGCGGCCAACGGTATCCCCAAGCGAGGGTTCGACCACGACCACTACGACGTACCAGCGGAGCGGCACGCCGAGCTCGTTGCTGCCGGCGCCACACACGTCAGCGGGCACGAACTCGTGAGGCGTCTCATCGGTTCGGGCCTCCGGGTGACGATGCGGGAGCGGCGCGGACGCTAGCAACGCCTCGACTACGAGGAGTTTCGAGAACGCTTGCCGCCCGTTTACCGAGCGTCAACGAACTCGTGAGCCCGCGTTCGCTGCGCCTTTCTATCGTTGACGCGTCAGATCGGGAAGTTCAGGATCGGGACGGCACACGCGCCGCCCGGGAGCATCCCGCGACGCTAACGAAAGGCTCACTGTGACTTCACGTGTCTTCTACCGCCGTGCCGCGCTCGCTGCCGGCGTTCTCGCGCTCACCGGCAGCCTCGCGGCGTGCTCGACGGGCGCTTCGGCTGAGGGCGGTGACGCGGCCGGTTCAGTCGACGCGGCCACTGCCACAAGCGCAGCCGACTTCGGCGGCATGGACGGGCTCATTGAGGCTGCGAAGGCCGAGGGTGAACTCAACGTCGTCGCGCTGCCGGAGGACTGGGCGAACTACGGCAAGATCATCGCCGGTTTCGAGGAGGCGTACGGGATCACCGTGAATTCCGCCTCGCCCGACGCGTCGAGCGCTGAGGAGATCCAGGCCGCCGAGAACCTCAAGGGTCAGGACACCGCACCCGATGTCTTCGATCTCGGAGCCGCGGTCGCGCTCGCGAACACCGACAAGTTCGCCGCCTACAAGGTCGAGAAGTGGGACGAGATCCCTGCGGAAAACAAGGAAGCTACCGGCCTCTGGGTGAACAACTACTCGGGCATCATGTCGATCGGCTACGACGCGGACAAGCTCTCGGAGCCCAAGAAGCTCGACGACCTGCTCGGGTCAGGGTTCAAGGGTGCGGTCGCGCTCAACGGCGACCCGACGCAGGCGGGTGCGGCGTTTGCCGCGGTGGGATCGATCTCTGCGCTGAACGGCGGGGGCGTCGACGACTTCGGCCCGGGCATCGACTTCGCACAGCAGCTCCGTGACGCTGGCAACTTCCTGACAGTCGACCCGACCCCCGCGACGATCGCCTCCGGCGAGACCCCGGTGGTCTTCGACTGGTCGTTCAATAACATCGCGGCCGCCGACGGCAAGCCGAGCTGGAAGACCACCGTGCTCGACGGCCCCGTCTATGTCTCGTTCTACAACGAGGCGATCAACGCCGACGCACCGCACCCCGCCGCTGCCCGCCTGTGGCAGGAGTGGATCTTCTCGGACGAGGCGCAGGCGCTGTTCCTTGAGGGCAATGCGGTACCTGTCAGGATCGACGCGCTCAAGGAAGCCGGCTCAGTCGACGAGTCACTCATCGAGCAGGTGAGCTTCGGAACGAGCTCCGAGGACTGGGTCTCGCCCGATCAGGCGCAGACCGACGCCGCGAACGCGCTGCTCGCCGAGCGCTGGGCCGCGGTCGTCAAGTAGTGCATTGGCCTGTCCGCCGCGCTCGGCCCGGCGGACAGGCCCACGCGTTTCCGCCCTCCTCATGCGCAACTTCCTCGCGGCGCTCGGCCTCCTTCCGTTCGGCGCCTACGTTCTGCTGTTCCTCCTCGTTCCGACGGTCGTCGCCGTCGGATCAGGGTTCGTGTCAGACGGCAATCTCTCCCTCGCGAACCTGCCCGTACTGTTCGCGCCCGAGACCCTGTCGGCCTTCTGGGCGAGCATCTGGCTGAGCGCGATCACCGCTATCGCCGGCGCCGTCGTTGGCGCGGTCCTCTGCTGGGCGCTCGCAGCGCTCCCCGAGCAGGGCCCCCTGCGGCGCGTCGTCGACTCCGCAAGCTCCGTGCTCGCACAGTTTGGCGGCGTGATGCTCGCCTTCGCCTTCATCGCGACGATCGGGAGCCAAGGTCTCATCACCGTTCTCCTCCGCGAGCGACTCGGAACCGACATCTACGCCGACGGGGTCTGGCTCTACGAGTTGCCGGGCCTCGTGCTCCCGTACCTGTACTTCCAGGTGCCGCTCATGGTCATCACGTTCCTCCCGGCGGTACTCGCGCTCCGCCAAGG
This sequence comes from Leucobacter sp. NPDC015123, assembly GCF_043080205.1. Taxonomy (NCBI): domain Bacteria; kingdom Bacillati; phylum Actinomycetota; class Actinomycetes; order Micrococcales; family Microbacteriaceae; genus Leucobacter; species Leucobacter sp. NPDC015123. The sequence continues at coordinate 389,401 of NZ_JBIBVH010000002.1, forward strand.
CTGGGCTGAGGCCGTCGCGACCCTCGGCGGTCGCGGCGTGAGCTACTGGCTACGTGTCGGGATCCCGATCCTCACCCCCGCGTTCCTCGGCTCGCTGCTGCTGCTCTTCGCGAACGCCTTCTCGTCGTACGCGACGGCCGCGGCCCTCATCAGCCAGGGCTCGCAGATCGTGCCACTGAAGATTCGCGCCTCGCTCATCGGCGAGACTGGCGCCTCGCTCGCGTCGAACGCGGGCGTGCTTGCACTCGGCATGATCGTCATCATGACGATCGTGATGCTCGGCTACGGCCGCCTCATGGCCCGCACGACTCGGTGGCAGGGATGAGCGCGGGCATCCCCGGGCGCCCCTCGCCCACCGTTGCGCGGCTCGTCGTCGCCGCCATCGGCCTTGTGTTTCTCATCCCGCTCGTCGCGATGCTCGAGTTCACCCTGCGCAACACCGCCGGTGGACACGACCTCTCGCACTGGGCGGCTCTCGTCGGTCCTGACAAGGCCCGCGGCTACCGCGTGCTCGCGCAGGGGATTCAGAACTCGCTGCTGCTCGCCGTGATCTCGCTCGGGATCGTGCTCGTGCTGTTCTTTCCGACAATCGTGCTCGTGCACCTCCGGTTCCCGCGGCTGCAGCGCGCGCTCGACCTCCTCACAGTGCTGCCGATCGCGATCCCGGCCATCGTGCTCGTCGTCGGCTTCGCGCCGATCTACAGGGTCATCGGTCAGGCCGTCGGATCGGGGGTGTGGACGCTCGCCCTCGCCTACGGCGTGCTCGTGCTGCCGTTCGCATACCGGGCAATCGCCTCCGACCTCACCGGAATGGACGCGCGAGTCCGCGCCGAGGCAGCGCGCTCCCTCGGTGCGGGCTGGACGACAGTGCTCGTTCGCGTCATCGCCCCCGGGGTGCGGCGGGGGCTCCTCGCCGCCTCGCTCATCACGATCGCGATCGTGCTCGGTGAGTTCACCGTGTCGTCGCTGCTGAACCGGGTCACCCTGCAGACCGCGCTCCTGCAGGTCTCAAAGTCAGACCCCTTCGTCGCGGTGGCGGTCGCACTTATCTCGCTCGTCGGGGCGTTCGTGCTGCTGCTCATCGTGAGCGCGACGGGCGGCCCGCCCCGGCGTCGACGCCCGCGCACCATCCCCGGTCCCACCCGCGCGCACGTCGCAACGCGTGCGCCCCATCTCAAGGAGTCTGGCCGTGGCCGCTAACCCCACCGCTACCCCGTCACCAGTCCGCCTTGAGGGGGTGACCAAGTCTTACGGCTCGACCACAGTGCTGCACGGTGTCGACCTCGCGCTCGAACCTGGCGAGCTCGTCTGCCTGCTCGGCCCGTCGGGCTGTGGAAAGACGACGGCGCTGCGATGCATCGCCGGGCTCGAGCAGGTGTCGAGCGGACGGATCATGCTCGGCGACGACGACGTGACCAACGTTCCCGTCAGCCGTCGCGACATCGGCATGGTGTTTCAGCAGTACTCCCTGTTCCCGCACCTCTCAGTCGCGCGAAACGTCGAGTTTGGGCTGCGAATGCGGCGCGTCAACCGGGCCGAACGCGCGCGACGCGTTGGGGAAGTCCTCGAGATCGTCGGCCTCGATCATCTCGCCGAGCGGTTTCCGCACGAGCTGTCCGGCGGCCAGCAGCAGCGCGTCGCGCTCGCTCGGGCGCTCGTGACGCGGCCACGCGCCTTGCTGCTCGACGAACCGCTCTCGGCGCTCGACGCGAAGGTTCGCGTTCGGCTGCGCGAGCAGATCCGGGCGATCCAGACCGAGCTCGGCATCAGCACCGTCTTCGTCACGCACGATCAGGAGGAAGCGCTCGCGATCTCAGACAGAGTCGCGGTGATGGAGTCGGGCAGGATCGCGCAGCTCGGTTCCCCGGAGGAGCTCTACCGGCGGCCAGCGTCTCCGTTCGTCGCCGACTTCGTTGGCCTCTCGAACCTGGTGACGGGTGTGCTCGACGTACGCCCAGACGGTGCGGTCGTGCGTGTGCAGGGCGCGGTGATCCCTGTGCTCGGGCAGGCGGGTTCGATTCCCGACGCAGGCACTGCAGTGACGGCGTACGTCCGGCCGGAGCACGTGCGGTTGATGGTCACGCGGCCGGGGGCGGACTCCGGTGGTGGTGCCGGTGGTGCTGACGGTGCTGGCGGCACAGTCGTGTCGAGCGGGTTCCTCGGATCGATCAGGCGCACGGTTGTCGAACTCCACGACGGCACGACGATCGCGGCCCAGCACGGCGCAGACACGGCATACGCTGCGGGTGATCCCGTCTCAGTGTCGTTCGCGGACGAGCCTGTCGCCATCTCGTAGGCCCGCAGCTTTCGACACATCAACTTCGCGAACCCACATCCTCGATGTGGGTTTCAAGGTGTGCACTCGAGAGATTGATGTGCTCGGGCGCAGGGGTGGCGCGGCAGCCCCGCTAGCGACGCTCCGAGAAGAACGCCTCGAGGAGGGCAGCGCACTCGTCCGCCCGCACACCGGCAGTAACCTCCGGGACAGGGTGCGGCAGCCTGCCGTCGCGCAGCAGGTCGTACACGCTCCCGACAGCGCCGGCCTTCACGTCCCACGCCCCGAACACGACCCGCGGCACCCGAGCGGCGAGGATGACCCCGGCGCACATCACGCACGGTTCAAGAGTGACGACGAGCGTGCACCCGTCGAGGATCCTGTCGCCGAGCGCGGCGGCCGCGGCACGGATGGCGATCACCTCAGCGTGACCCGTCGGGTCTGTGTTCGCTTCGCGGTCGTTCCGACCTGCCGCGATCACTGTCCCGTCAGGGCCAAGGATCACCGCCCCTACAGGGATCTCCCCCGCCGCTGCGGCCTCGCGAGCTGACTCGAGCGCGCGTTCCATCGCTGCAAGCTCGTCTGGTGATGGAGGGATGGTGGTCACGGCAATAGAATAGGCGTATGCGAGTCTTCGTTGCAGATCATCCACTGATCACACACAAACTGACGGTGCTGCGCGACGCGAAAACGCCGCAGCCCACGTTCCGCCTTCTCGTCGAAGAAATCATGACGCTGCTTGCCTACGAGGCAACCCGTGAGGTGCGCGTCGATCCCCTCGAGATCCAAACCCCTGTCGCCAAGACGACCGGGGTGCGACTCAGCGAGCCGCTCCCGCTCATCGTCCCGATTCTGCGCGCGGGCCTCGGCATGCTCGAGGGCATGGTGAAGCTCGTGCCGACGGCAGAGGTCGGGTTCCTTGGCATGGTCCGCGACGAGCAGACCCTTGAGCCGACGACCTACGCCGAGCGCCTGCCCGACTCGCTCGCTGGCCGCCAGTGCTTCGTGCTCGACCCGATGCTCGCGACAGGCGGCTCGCTCGCCGCAGCGATTGACTTCTTGTTCGCGCGCGGCGCCGACGACATCACCGCGATCTGCATCCTGGGAACGCCCGAGGGCGTCGAGGCGATGCGCAAGGCCGCGGGCGACCGCAACGTCACACTCGTGCTTGGCGCGCTCGACGAGGGTCTCGACGAGAACGCGTACATCGTTCCGGGTCTCGGCGACGCGGGTGACCGTCTCTACGGCACCGCAGAATAGCACCGGGCCAGCCCCGGTAGGTTTCCGAACCAAGCGAAGAGCCGCCAGCACCCCACTCGGGTGCTGGCGGCTCTTCGCGTTCAGGGGGCGGGAGACGCCTCTACGCAGCGGCTGCGCTCAGCGCGCGCAGATCCTCATCGCTCAGTTCGAGGTTCATCGACGCGAGGAGCGCAGCCAACTGACCCGTTGTGCGGGCGCTCGCGATCGGCCCTCCAACCGTCGGCTGCTGCCGCAACCATGCTAGCGACACACTCGCGACTTCAACGCCTTCGCGCTCCGCAATCGCGTCGAGCGCCTGGAGCACACTGCGCCCGCGGTCGTCGAGATAGCTGACGGCTTGCCCCGCACGGGGGCTCGCCCCTGCCTGCTCAGCGGCGGCGGCGTCCCTATACTTGCCCGCAAGAAACCCTTTGGCGAGCCCGAAGTACGGGAACACTGTGAGATTCTCGTCCGTTGCAACGTCGCGGAGCCCGTTCCTCTCGAAGTCGCGCTCAAGCAGGTTGTAGTGCGGCTGCAACGCGACGGGAAGGTGATAGCCACCAGCCCTGGCAATCTCGAACCACTCGGTGACGCGCTCGGCTGTGTAGTTCGAGACACCGATCGCGCGCACCTTGCCAGCGTCAACGAGCTCTGAAAACGCGGCGACGGTTTCTTCGAGCGGCGTGTCGGCGTCGTCAAAATGCGCGTAGTAGAGATCGATCATGTCTGTCCGTAGGCGAGCAAGCGACGCGTCTGCCGCCGCTCGAACGTTCGCGGCCGCAAGGCCCGAGAACTCTGGATGCGTCGAGACCTTCGTTGCGATGGTCACGCGGTCACGGGTGCCGCGAGCCTGCAGCCACTCCCCGATGAGCGTCTCCGACTCGCCACCAGTGTTCCCGGGAACCCAGGCGGAGTAGCCGTCAGCCGTGTCAATGAAGTCTCCGCCACCCCGTACGAAGCCGTCGAGCACCTCGAACGACGCGTCGCGGTCTGCCGTCCAGCCGAACACATTCGCACCGAGGGCGAGCGGCGCGACCTCGAGTGCCGATTGACCGATGGGGACTCTCGTAACCATGTTGCTCCTTCGTCAGCGGCGCATGTGTGCACCCTCTGTGACGCTACACCGTCTCGCTCTGAGAGCGCCGCCAGCTGTCGAGCGCGACCGGGTCGTCGGTGATCATCAGGTCGATCCCGTGCGAGCGCGCCTGTTTCCACTGTTTCGCGGTATTGAGCGTGTACACCATAGTTCCGATCCCGAGCACTCGGGCTTCATCAACGAGCCCGAAGTCGGCTTCGAACACGCTCACGCGAGCGCCGATCGCCGAGATATTCAGAGACGCAGCGAGGTCGAGCGTCGGCCGATCCCATTCCCGGGTGAGCATCACCCGGGCGTAGTCAGGTGCAAGCGCGGCGAGGCGCTCGAGATTATCAACCTCGAACGACTCAAAAGCGACTCTATTCATCAGGTATCGAGCGTCGAGCATCGCCACCGCCCCAGCAACCTGCTCGTCGTTCCACGTTCCCTTCAATTCGATGAGGGCACGACTGTTCGTTGGAGCGAGCTCGTCGAGGAACGCCTCGAGCGTTGGTACCCGTTCGCCAGCAAATGCGCCGTCAAACCAAGATCCGGCGTCGAGTCCCTGGATCTGTGCCAGTGTGAGGTTCGCGACGGCTCCGGTGCCCGTCGTTGTCCTGTCAACCGTCGGGTCGTGCATGAGCACCGGGACGCCGTCAGCCGTGAGGTGCAAGTCGGCTTCGACAAAGTCGACGCCCTGCTCAAACGCGATCCGCATCGCCGCGAGCGTGTTCTCTGGCGCGAGTGCTGCCGCGCCACGGTGCGAGATGATCCCGAAGTCTTCCACCCTGCTGAGCGCGCCGTGGAGCTGCAGCACGCTGGCGCTCGCCGCATATGGGTTGGTTCCTAGGCCGGTGACGAGCATCACGACGAAGACGGCGGCGAGCAGCGCCGTCCGCGCCCCGCGCCGGCTGACGGGCCCTGTCTGTGCTGAGATCAGGCCGCCCGAAGTGCTAAACATGCGATACAAGTGGGGCTCCTGTCTCCGCGCTGCGTTGCGCGTGCCACTCACCCTATCGAATCCCGTTACCGTTTTGTGATTTTTCACTCGCGGTTGTCGCGCCGACCTCCCCCAGACGACGCAGAGCAAGAGGCCTGCCACAACTTCGCGTTGTGACAGGCCTCTGACTGACTGCTACGCCGCCGTGCCTGGCAGCAGCTCGAGACCCTCGCCGCCCGGTGCGACGTCAATCCTTGCGACATCGCCATCGCGGATCTCCCCGCCCAGAATCCCCCGAGCGAGCCGATCGTCGATTTCACGCTGCACGAGCCGCCGGAGCGGGCGCGCACCGTAGATCGGGTCGTAACCACGCTCCGCAAGCCAAGCTCGGGCGTCGGGAGTGACCGCGAGCGTGAGGCGGCGCTCAGCGAGCCTCGCCTGCAACCTGTCGATGGTGATCTCGACGATCTGCCCCAACGCGTCGACGGAGAGCGGATGGAAGATCACCATCTCGTCGAGTCTATTGACGAACTCTGGCTTGAACGCACGTCGCACCGTCTCCTGCACGGCCGCAACCTTCTCGGTCCAGGACATGTCTGGATCAACAAGGTACTGGCTCCCCAGGTTCGAAGTGAGAATAAGGATCGTGTTACGGAAGTCAACCGTGCGCCCCTGTCCGTCAGTGAGGCGGCCGTCATCGAGCACCTGCAAGAGCACGTCGAAGACCTCGGGGTGTGCCTTCTCAACCTCGTCGAGGAGCACCACGGAGTAGGGGCGCCGCCTGACGGCCTCGGTAAGCTGACCCCCCTGCTCGTAGCCAACGTAGCCTGGAGGGGCACCGACGAGGCGGGACACCGAGTGCTTCTCGCCGTACTCGCTCATGTCGATGCGCACCATCGCGTGCTCATCGTCAAACAGGAACTCGGCAAGAGCCTTCGCAAGCTCAGTCTTGCCGACGCCAGTTGGTCCAAGGAACAAGAACGAGCCCGTTGGGCGGTTGGGGTCGGCGATGCCCGCACGCGTCCTGCGGACAGCGTCAGCGACGGCCCGCGAGGCCTCCTCCTGGCCGACGACCCGCTTCGAGAGTTCGTGCTCGAGCGCGAGCAGTTTCTCGGTCTCGCCCTGCATCAGACGCCCGACGGGGATACCGGTCCAGGCCGCGACAACTCCGGCGATGTCCTCGTCAGTCACCTGCTCGTTCACCATGCGCGGCTCACCGTCCGGTCCAGCCGCCCCCTGCAGCTCCTCGCGCTCCGCTTCAGCAAGCTCCTTCTCAATGACCGGGATCTCGCCGTAGAGGAGCTTCGAGGCGCGCTCAAGGTTGCCCTCACGCTGCGCGCGCTCCGCGTCCATTCGCTTGTGATCGAGCTTCTCGCGGAGCTCACCAACCCGGTTCAGAGTGGCACGCTCGCGCTCCCACCGCGCTTCGAGCCCAGCAAGCTCGTTCTGTTTCTCAGTGAGGTCAGCCCGAAGCTTCGCGAGGCGCTCCTTCGACGCGTCGTCCTTTTCTTTCTTGAGCGCGAGCTCCTCGAGCTTCAGGCGATCAACGGCGCGCCGTAGCTCGTCGATTTCGAGCGGCGCAGAGTCGATTTCCATGCGCAGCCGAGACGCCGCCTCATCGATGAGGTCGATAGCCTTATCGGGCAGCTGTCGCGCTGTGATGTAGCGGTTCGAGAGCGACGCGGCAGCGACGAGGGCCGAGTCGGCGATCGTCACCTTGTGATGCGCCTCGTAGCGCTCCTTCAAACCGCGCAGAATAGCCACAGTGTCTTCGACAGATGGCTCGCCAACGTAGACTTGCTGGAAGCGCCGCTCAAGCGCTGCATCCTTCTCGATGTACTCACGGTACTCATCGAGCGTTGTCGCGCCGATCAGCCGCAGCTCGCCACGCGCCAGCATGGGTTTGAGCATCTGCGACGCTGCGACTGACGACTCCCCGCCACCGGCCCCCATGAGAGTGTGGAGCTCGTCAATGAAGGTGATGATCTGGCCGTCAGACTCCTTGATCTCGGCGAGCACGGCCTTCATGCGCTCCTCAAACTCGCCACGGTACTTTGCGCCAGCGATGAGCGCGGAGATATCGAGCGAGATGAGCTCTTTGCCCTTCAATGACTCGGCCACGTCGCCGGCGACGATGCGCTGGGCGAGCCCCTCGACGACGGCGGTCTTCCCAACGCCTGGTTCGCCAATAAGTACTGGGTTGTTCTTGGTGCGCCTGGTGAGCACCTGGCTGACGCGACGAATCTCGCTGTCGCGTCCAATGACAGGGTCAAGCTTCCCTGAGCGCGCCACCTCGGTGAGGTTCACGCCGAACTGCTCGAGCGCGCTTTCCTTGCCTTCGCCTTCGGCTGGCTGCCAATTTGCCTGCATGATGTCCTTTCGTGATGAGCGGCACGACCGGCACCCGCGGCCGGCCAGAAAACCTGAGTCGATATGACTCAAGTTTAATCGCTGTCGTCATTTCACGCCAGTCCATCACCTGAGACTCTGCTGAGCGCTACTCGAGATGCCGCAGGTACCTGTCTGGCGCTGCCATGAACCTGCGCCAGGCGTCGACGATCTCAAGGTCGTCATAGCTCGACCGCCGCATTCCCCACTCACCGAGCTCATAAATGTCTGCCCCCGGCACAGCCGCGAGTACCGGCGAGTGCGTGGACAGAATGACCTGCGACCCGTTCGCCGCAAGCTCACTCATACGCGCAAGCAGCCCGAGCGAGTTCGTGAAGGAGAGCGCTGACTCAGGCTCGTCGAACACCCACAAGCCACGCACGCGCTCACGAGCTCCCAGATACTCAAGAAAGGACTCGCCATGGCTCTGATAGTTGTGGCGACCAAGTGGGCCACTGTCTGCCGACTCAATCTCATACAGGTACCCAAAATGGCTGTGCATCGTCTCCGCCCGCAGAAACACCCCTTTACGCGATGCCCCAGCGCCTCGCGCAAGCTGCAGGTGAGACTCAAGCGGAGACTCACTCGCGAACGTTGAGTGCCTCGCGTTGTGTGTGCCACCCTCGGGGTTCAGTCCGTACGCCGCGGCGATGGCCTCAACTATTGTCGACTTGCCCGCACCGTTCTCGCCAACAAAGACAGTGATGGGTCCAAACTCAATGCCGACCTCAAGCAGCTGCCTCACCGCCGGGACCTGAGCGAACCACGCCTCACGGTCTGCCGGCGCTTGCGGATGCTCTTCGACCCAGCGCACAGGGAGTGAGTTCAGCGCCATATGAGCCTCCTTGATATCTCGCGTCGCTCTGACCCTACGGTGCGGGTCGGACATCGGCGAGTGCTCACGGGCTCGGCAGGTCCGACCGCCACGCCTTGTATCTGCAGAAGATCTGTCCGGATCGCCGGGGAGCGGCATACCTACAGCCGATTGCATTCGGTGGGTTCTGCGCGGTTCGCGGAAGCCGGTCTCGACGTCTCCATGGGTTTAGGGTGAAAGGGTGACCGATTCCTTCGCAGCCCACCCACACGCATTCGCCTCAGACAACTGGGCAGGCGTTCACCCCGAGGTCATGGAGGCGATCGCAGCCGCCAACGTCGGACACGCAGTCGCCTACGGCGGGGACCCGTGGACGTCCGAGCTGCAGGGCCACGCCCGCAGGCTGTTCGGTCCGGAGGCCGAGATCTTCCCTGTGTTTAACGGCTCGGGAGCCAACGTCCTCGCACTCCAATCAGCGATCCCACGATGGGGCGCAGTCATCTGCGCCACAACGGCACACGTGAATACCGACGAGACAGGAGCACCCGAGAAGACGGGTGGGCTGAAGCTTTTGCAGGTCGACACCCCTGACGGCAAGCTCACTCCCCAGCTCGTGGATCGCGAGGCCTGGGGGTGGGGGTCGCAGCACCGCGCGCAGCCCCTTGCGGTGACGATCTCACAGACCACAGAGCTTGGCACGAGCTACACGCCTCAAGAGATCCGGGAGCTCGCCGATCACGCCCACGAGCACGGCATGCTGCTGCACATCGACGGCTCCAGGATCGGCGCTGCCGCCGCGCACCTCGGCACGAGCCTCGCCTCGATCTCCAGCGACGCCGGTGCCGATTTGCTCAGCCTCGGTGCGACGAAGAGTGGCGGGCTGGGGGCCGAAGCCGTCGTGCTCCTCCGGCAGGGAACAGGAGCTGGTATCGACTACCTGCGCAAGATCAACCTCCAGCTCGCATCGAAGATGCGCTTCGCTTCGGCCCAGCTCAATGCCCTCTATGGCGGCGACCTGTGGCTCCGGTCGGCAACTCATTCGAACGCGATGGCAGCTCGCCTCGCTGCTGGCATCGAGCAGTCTGCGGCAGCGGGAGTGCGAATCGCGTTCCCGGTCCAGTCAAACGCCGTGTTCGTTGAGCTTCCCGAGGCCGTCGCCGAGCGCGCTCAGCGCCGGTTCACCTTCGGCGCCTGGCCAACACAGCGCGGCCTGTACAGGTTGATGTGTGCGTGGGACACGACCGAGGCAGACGTCGATGAGCTGATCGGGTTGCTCGCGGAATAGCTTGCTGAGCCGCACACCGCGGCAGTGCTCGCGGCGCACAGGGACTTCGAGTCGACGCTAGATCCCACCGAACGCCAACCTCGCAGCAATAACAAGCATGATTGCGGCCACAACACCATCGAGAATCTGCCACGAGCGAGGGGTCGCGAAGAAGCGCGTGAGGGCGCGGGCGCCATAGCCGAGCGTAAAGAACCAGCCGATGCTCGCGACAGCACCACCGAGCGCGAACCACCACTTGCCTGGGTCCCCCTGGGCGTTGCCGATTGACCCCATGAGCACCATAGTGTCGAGGTACACGTGCGGGTTGAGGTAGGTGATCGCGAGGCAGGCGAGCACGACGCTCTTCAGCGACCGCGGCTCTCCTTGGCCGCCCGCAACCAGCACCTCAGGTTTCAGGGATCTCCGCGCCGCAGAATACGCGTACCAGAGCAAGAACGCGACACCGCCCCAGCGAACGATCTCAAGCACGAGCGGGGCCCGCTCGACGACAAGCCCGATTCCCGCGATGCCGAGGGTCTCGAGAAGTGCGTCGGTCAGGCCGCAGATCAGCACGACGGGGAGCACGTGTTCCCGCCGAATACCCTGACGCAGCACGAAGGCATTCTGCGCACCAATCGCCACGATGAGAGAGAGCCCGCTGCCGATACCTGTAAGAAAGGGAAGAATCACGAAGACGACGCTACGGGTCCGCGCAGGCGCCGCGCTAGTTCAGCGGAGTGAAAGATTCTGAAGTTACATAAGCTGTACTTAATATAGGGGTGTGGACCTTCCGATCGAACACCTCCGCACCCTCGCAGCCGTCATCGACGAGGGCTCTCTCGAGGGCGCGGCGCGGGCGCTGCACGTTTCACCCTCAGCGGTGAGCCAACGGGTTCGCAGCATGGAGGAGCGGGTTGGCACCGTCCTGCTCCTACGCACACGACCCGTCACCACGACAGCCGCTGGGGCAACCCTGCTTCGGGCAGCACGCCAGGTCTCCCGGGTCATCGACGACGCAGCAACGGAGCTCGACGAGAGCAGCACCCGAGGGTCGCTCGTCAAGCTCGTCATCAACGCAGATTCGCTCGCGACCTGGTTCGTCCCAGCGCTCGCCAGGGCAGCCGCGGCTACTGGGGCGCGCTTCGAGGTGCTGCGGGCAGACGAAACCGTCTCGACCGAGAAGCTCCGAAGCGGCGAGGTCATGGCTGCGCTCACGTCGACGGCTGAAGCGGTGCCCGGGTGCGTCTCTGAGCTCATCGGCGTCGATAGGTATTACGCGGTCGCTTCGCCCGGGTTTATTGCAGCTCACCTTCCGAATGGCCTCACCAAAGCCGCGCTCGAGCGCGCACCGATGGTGGAGTTCGACAGGCACGACATGTTCCAACAGCGGTTCCTCTCGAACCTCGGTCACGTCGAAATCGCGCCTCCGCGCCACTACGTGCCTTCCTCCGCCGAGTTTGCGACCGCCGTCGAACTCGGTATGGGGTGGGGCATGCTGCCGCGCCTCCAGTGCGCCCCGCAGCTCGCGACGGGAGCGCTCGTTGAGCTCGCACCAGACGAGCCTCTCGACCTCCCGCTGTACTGGCAGCGGTGGAACCTCAGATCGCCCGTCCTCGACAAGCTCTCGGCGATCATTGCCGACGAGGCCAAGCAGGCACTGAACTTCGCGAAGGCGGAATACAGCTAACGCCTTGGGCGTTCATTCAATCTGGCGAGGGAATACCCCCGCGATTCGTTTCACCCAGGAGATTCATGTCTGCGAAGCACGCAACTACAAGCGCACCGATTCTGAGCACCCTCACGGAGCGTTGGAGCCCTCGCGCGTTCGATAGCGACCACTCGCTACCCGAGAACGCACTGTTGAGCGCATTCGAGGCCGCTCGTTGGTCGCCAAGCGCGAACAACTCTCAGCCCTGGCGATTCATCGTTGCTCGCCGCGGCACCGAGTCCTTCGCCAAGATCGAGGCCACCCTCGCAGGGTTCAACTCAGCGTGGGCCGGCGCGGCATCTGCCCTCGTTGTGAACCTTGCTGTTGTCAAGAATGAGGCTGGCGAACCGCAGCGTTGGGCCGAGTACGACCTCGGTCAGGCAGTCGCGCACCTCTCGGTGCAGGCGCACAGCGAGGGTCTCTATGTGCACCAGATGGGTGGCTTTGATGCCGCGAAGATCAGCGAGGTGTTCGGCCTCGGTGACGACCTGCACGCGGTTTCGGTCATGACGATCGGCAAGCTCGGGCTGCCCGAGCAGCTCGCAGAGCCCCTCAAGGAGCGCGAACTCGCGCCGCGTTCGCGCCTAGAGGTCGATGATCTCATCATCGTGAACGACTAACACGCTCACGCCGCTTCACACGGCGCTAGAGGCCGGGGCCACCTACTCGGTGGTTTCGGCCTCGTAGGCCTCGCCGTCGAGCCGCAGCGCCCGCACGAGGTCGGCCGCGTGCACCGTCGAAATTATGACACGCGAGAAGGTATCAAACTCTCCGACCCAGCCACGGTTCTCGTCGGCCCCCTCAGGCACGTCGAGATCGATCACGACTGCCTCGCGTCCCCTCCGGGCAAGCAGAAAATCCCTACCTCCGCGCGTGCGCCAGGTCCCGTACGCCAGGCCGCGTGGAAGTCCCGCGCCGGGCGAGCGGATTCCGCGGATCCACACCCAGGGATCCTCAGTGATCACTGCCGAGCGGATCGCAGCGCGGTCGAGCACGACATCGCGCCTACGCAGAGCAACTGTCTTCTCAGCGGCAGTCAGCCGGATGATGACCCGGTCTGCGTGAACCTCAACCCGAGCCATCGCTAGTCCAGCATGTCGCTGTGGTCGATTGCAGACTCAACGGCTTCGATGATCGCATCGATCTCTGCCTGGCGATCTCCACGAGCGCCCGCGAGTTCAAGCTCCGCAGCGGCAGCGACGGTACTCTCGCCGACGCAGACAACGAGCGTGTCTGCAGGAAGCTGCGGGAACTGCTTGCGCACTTCCTCAGCGATCTTCGCGGAGGCGACGAGGATCGCGTTGATGCGCCCCGAGTCGATATCTTCGCGGATGTGCACCGAAGCCGGGACCCCGATGGTGCGGAATGCGAGAACCTGAGTGACGTCGTGGCCACGCTCGATGAGCCCAGTGGTGAGCACCGGCGTCGCAACGTCTGACCGGAGGGTGAGCACGCGCAACACCTCGCCCGAGTCGATCTCAGTCCATTCCTTCAGCAGCTGAAACGTTGTGTTGTTGTCTTCGTCTGGTGTGAGCGTGACGGGATAACCGGCCTCACGGAAGGCGACGGCAGTTGCCTCTCCAACGATGGCGACTTTCGTCCGCTCATGGAACACCGCACTGTGGTGCTTGAGCACGTCAGCGACCGTCGCACTCGTCGCCGTCATCCAATCAAATTCACCGGCTTCGAGGTCCTTCAGAGCCTCGACAAGCTTGTCTTCTTCGCTCGTATGCGAGAAGTCCACGAGCGGGGCGATAACCGTCTGAGCGCCACGATCACGCAGCGCCTGCGAGACAAGGTCACCCCAGATCCCACCGCGTGGAACAAGCACACGGAGGCCGCCGAGCAGCTTAGCCTGATCCGACATACACCCCACATCACTCGAAACGAACAAGAATCGCGCAATGGCGACTTCTTAAAAACACGACCCCGGCAGAGTCGTGTGTTCACCTATTCTCGCTCTGCGCCGGGCAAGACGCAAAACCGAGGGCCTGATCCAGCCGATTGCAACCGAGCTGTTACGCACGCATTCGCGCGGGCCGGTAACATTCGACCCGCCCCTGGCGGCGGCTACGACCTGAAATTGCGCCCCGCTCGCTTCGCTATCGCCCACACAATAACTCCAGCTGTGGCCGCAACCGCAACAACTCCAGCAACGAATACGAGCGGCCGCTCCCTCCGTTCTTCGCGAACGCGCAGACTGACTCGCTCGGTCGCATCGTCGATGCGCTTTGCGTAGTTCAACCTGTCACTGAGCTGCCCCAGCGTGTCGTAGAGCTCGGCGCGGGCTGCGTCGGCCTCCGCGATGCCGAGTTGCCTGCGTTCCTGCGGATTCATCGCTGGCCTCCCTGGGGATTCGCACCGTAGGCGGTGTCAGTTGTGTGCCCCGGCTTCGCGTCGGCGTTGAAGCGCACGTCGGAGAGCGCCGCCACGTCGTTTCCGACACGATCAAGTGTCTGCTCGGGAACCGGGTTTCCCCGCTGGATGAGCTTGAACCCGGCAAAGAGCGCTGCGGCCGCGAGCAACAACAGCCCGGCTGCCACCACAAGCGCGGCGAGCCACCACGGCCAGACGAGCGCGAGCGCCGCAATCGCCGCAATCACGAGTGCCTGCAGCATGAAGAAGATGAAGAACAGCGCCACAGCAACACCAGCCGCACCGATTCCCGCCTTCTTCGCGGCGCCAATCGCTTCCTGCTTCGCGTTGTTGTACTCAATCTTGGCGAGCGAGACTATCTGCTGCGGCAGGCGCGCAAGGAGCTCAAACGTCCCGGCCTCATCGCGTTTGCGACTCATGCCGGCGTCTCCCCCTGGGCGTCAACTGCCCGGGGCCCCCGCGACTCTGGTGAAGGCGCGTCGCGATTTGGCTGGGTAGCCGCGACGAACGCAGACTTCGCTGCGCGCGATGCGGCGGCCTTGACGCCCTGGACTTGGTCGTTGACCGAACCCTTCACTGCTGTCACGCCCTGTTGCACGAGCGGCGTCTCCCAGACCGCAATCGCTCCGCGCTTGATCTGCTCGTAGCGGGCGCGACCAGCGCGGGTGCCCAACACGTATCCGACTGCGGCTCCGATAACGAAACCTACTTTGCCTCTCATGCACTGCCTCCCGAGCGTCGTGTCCCCAGCCTACTCTTCACCGCCGGGACCAAATACATTCCTGTTTCGAGATATACAGCCTACGCTGCGAGCATCTCAAAGACCACAGGCGTTATTCAGCGATACCTGTCAGCTTCCTCCGCAGGCGCACTGCCGCAGGCCTGAGTTCGGCGAGAGCGGCACCAAGTGAGCCCCCGTGGATATCCTCACCTGCGAGGAGCAGGGTGGGATACTCTCGACTCACTGCCTCGCGCGCCTCGCGACGTGCATCCCGCTCCGCATCAGTAGCGAACGGAGCTGCAAGCGTTGTGTGCGGCACGGTCGCCTCAGGCATCAATTGCACGCCAAGCTTCGCGACAGCCTCCGCGACAGGGGCCTGTCCGTTGGTACCCAGAGGCTCGGCTGGTCCGGTGAGCCGCAGCACTGCATCTCCGTCAGCGTCGGAGGTCAGTCGGGCTGCCCAGGGGTCGCCGGCAGCCGAAACGATCACCGCCAGGGCGTCCGTTCCCGCAGCGACCCCGGATGGAAGCCCCTGAATGCGGGTTTCGGCATATTGACGTGTCTTCGTTGGCCGGGCTTCCGCGAGGAGAGAGTGCAGGGAGGTGCGGGGGGCGTCAGTGACGATCTGCTCATCACGTGGCCACGCGACAGCGGCCTCCTGAGCACCGTCCGAAGCAGTTGCCTCGACAGCGTCGAGCTCACCGATCACCGCATCGAACCGCTGAGTCGTGCCGCTATCGTCAGTGACGGCCCATCGACCGTCTGATTCGCGCACACAGGCCGCCACCTCGCCAGCAAAGTGCTCCGCTCCAAACAGCCGGAGTCGCTCAACAAGGAGTTCCCCGAACCGTGGCCAGCCGCCATGAGGCTCAACGATCTGTTCACGTGAAGTGTGCTCGTCGAACTGGAGTTCGGCAGCGCCGCTGAGCGATCCTGCCCGGGTGAGCGCCTCGTTGAGGCCAGGCTCGACGAGTGCCGGCTCGGACCGGTGCGACTGCACCCCGAACCCCTCAACGACGAATGGCTCCACGAGAATCTCGCGCGCATTGCTCCCGAGACGCGAGTCAACAAGCGCACCGAAGTTGTGCTCCTTGCCGATGGTGAGGACAGGCTTCAGCCTGTCGAGATATGCCCGCAACGCGCCGCCAGTGCCAAGCAGCGCCATGCACGCCTTCGCGAGAGGCACCGGGGGTATTCCCCAGACTGAGCGCGCCGGGCTCGCGGCCCAGCCCCCTCCACGCGTGCGAAGCATCACGTTGGCGGCCTCGATCAGTCGCGGCGCTGCCTCAGGATTCGCTGCTCCATCTGCAGCGAGTGGCGCAGCGACCTCGTCGAGCAACGCAGAAACCTCGCCGCCGGCGTGCCGCACCGGGATCTCGGGCAGCCTGACTACCGGGTCGACAATCACTACCGTGACGCCGACCTCGGCGAGGTCGAGCGCGGCGGCAAATGCTGAGATGCCGCCGCCGAGCAGGAGCACCCGACTCACGCGGCGCCCGCCCCACCATTCGCGACCGGCGCCGCGCGCCAGACACGGTCAATCCGCTCGCGACCGTAGCCGTGCTTCTTGAAGATGCGCACGACGAGCCAGGCGAACAGGGCGAGGCCCGCGATCTCGCCGATGACTGATTCGATGCCGCCCGAGCTCTCGACCTGCCCAGTGCTGCCGCTCAGACCCGCCGACATGAAGCCAAACGCCGCAATATTGTTGATGATGTGAATCGCGATGGCGGCCTCGAGGCCGCCAGTCTTCCACGTCAGCCAGGCGGCAGTCAGACCCATCAGACCAACTGCCAGTAGGCCCCAGATGTCGTAGATGTGCATCGCAGCGAAGGCGAACGTTGAGAGCCCAATTGCGAGCCACGGCGATCGCATCCATGAACCGAGTACCTGCAGGAAAAGCCCCCTGAAGACGACTTCCTCGGCCGCGGCCTGGAACGGCACAAGGAGCAACACGAGGGCGAACGAGATCAGTGCAGCCGTCGCGTTAAACTCTGGCGCCTCGGCGGCGATAGGCTCAGCCGTCGGGTTGGCGACAAAGCTCTCAATCGCAAGTCCAAACAGGATTCCGACGCCGTTCATCACGATCACGCCGAGCACCGCGGCGGCAGTCGTGCGCCACAGGAGCCCCCACCGGATCCGCCCGGCAACAGACCACACCCTGCCGACGGGCCTGACCCCAAGCGCAAGCATCGCGAGCAGCACAGCCGGGATCATGAGCGCGACGGTGCCGAGGTTCAGCAGGATCGACAGTGGGTGCTGCGTGTCAAGGATCGGCGCGATCTGCATGAAGAGCGCATCGTTCACGTAGTCGGGGTCGAATGCAAGAAGCAGTGGCATCAGCGCGAGCGAGTACGCGATGTTCATCGCAAAGTAGATGCTTGCTGCAAGGACAAGCACGACCAGCGGTTTCCACCAGGCGTAGCGCGGGGCGCCGCGATAGAGCCGGTGGTACTCAAGCGGCTCGGTCTCAACCTCAACAAACTGCGGCTGCTGTTGCGCCCACGCCCACTGTGGGGAGACCGCAGGAGTACCGGCCTGCGGGTACTGCCCCTGTTGCGGGTACGGCGCGTATTGAGGGTGCGGCACGTGAACGTCAGGGTGAGTCGGCGCCGGGACTGGCGTCGACTCACCCTGGGGCTCAGCCCCTCCGGTGCTTGGCGTGTGACCGTCGATCGGTGGGGGTTGCGTCATGGTTATCCCTGTTACGCGCCGCGAAGACGCTCTGCGAGGTAGGCGTGGAGCTCGGCGCGGGGCACGCGCTCCTGCTGCATGGTGTCGCGCTCGCGCACGGTCACAGCGTCGTCGTCGAGCGAGTCGAAGTCGACAGTGACGCAGAACGGAGTACCGATCTCGTCCTGGCGACGGTAGCGGCGACCGATCGCCCCCGAATCGTCGAAGTCGATGTTCCAGTCCTCGCGAAGATCCTGTGCGATCTCCCGCGCGAGCGGCGACAACTTCTCGTTGCGGCTGAGGGGCAGCACGGCAGCCTTCACGGGCGCGAGGCGCGGATCGAGTGCAAGCATCGTGCGGGTGTCGGTGCCACCCTTCGCGTTCGGCACCTCCTCTTCGCGGTAGGCGTCAACGAGGAAGGCCATGAGCGAGCGTGTGAGGCCTGCGGCAGGCTCGATCACGTACGGGGTGTAGCGCTCGTTCTTCGTCTGGTCAAAGAAGCTGAGGTCCTTGCCCGAGTGCTCCGAGTGCGTGGTGAGGTCGAAGTTCGTGCGGTTTGCGATGCCTTCGAGCTCGCCCCACTCGCTGCCCTGGAAGCCGAAGCGGTACTCGATGTCAGCAGTGCGCTTCGAGTAGTGCGACAGCTTTTCTTTCGGGTGGTCGTAGAAGCGCAGGTTCTCGGCATCGATGCCGAGGTCGACGTACCAGTTCATCCGCTCGTTCATCCAGTACTCCTGCCACTCGTCATCAGTGCCAGGCTCGACGAAGAACTCCATCTCCATCTGCTCGAACTCGCGGGTTCGGAAAATGAAGTTTCCGGGGGTGATCTCGTTGCGGAAGCTCTTGCCGATCTGGCCGATGCCGAAGGGGGGCTTCATTCGCGCAGACTGCAGCACGTTCGCGAAGTTCACGAAGATACCCTGCGCGGTCTCGGGGCGAAGGTAGTGCAGCCCCGCCTCGTCATCAACAGGCCCGAGGTACGTCTTCAGCAGGCCCGAGAATGCGCGGGGCTCAGTGAACTGGCCGCGCGTGCCGCAGGCGACACAGACGATCTCAGAGAGGCCGTCTTTGGGTTCGCGGCCCTTCTTCTCCTCGAACTCCTCGATGAGGTGATCCTCGCGGTAACGCTTGTGGCAGTTCAGGCACTCGACGAGCGGATCGCTGAAGACCTCGACGTGACCCGATGCTTCCCAGACGCGCTTCGGAAGGATGACGCTCGAGTCGATGCCGACGACGTCGTCGCGACGCTGAACCATCGCCTTCCACCACTGGCGCTTGATGTTCTCTTTGAGAGCGGTTCCTAGCGGACCATAGTCCCACGCTGAGCGCGACCCACCGTAGATCTCACCTGCTTGGAAAACGAAGCCGCGGTGGCGGGCGAGAGAGATGACCTTATCGAGGCGGGACTGTTCAGCCATGTGTGTATTCACTCCAAGGGGCAGACGGGGATCTTGGTTCGTGTCGGGCGCCGACAGGCGCGCACGGACCCCTCCATCCTAGCCCTCGACGTGTGAGTTCGACTGGGCATCACGCTTTCCCTGACGTGCCTGCCGGAGCGCCCCTCGTACCGTAGCCGGAATGCAGGTGCAGCCCCACGGTCGAGACTGTCGGCGACGTGGGGCTGCACCGGAAAAGCGATTCAGTGCCTGTCAGCCACCCAAAACGATGTTCTCGGGGCGTTCCCCGGCACGAAGCTTTGAGATCTGCCTTGAGATCAGGGAGACCATGCGAGGCATCATCGCGGTCGAATCCCCTCCCGCGTGCGGCGTGATGAGGGCGTTCGGTAGTGACCACAGCGGGTGGTCGTCCGGGAGTGGCTCAGGGTCGGTGACGTCAAGCGCAGCTCGAAGGCGTCCCTTGGTGAGTTCTGCGACGAGATCGTCAGTCACGACGAGGGGCCCACGGCCGACGTTCACGATGAGCGCGTCATCGGGCAGCGCCGCGAGAGCGGCGGCGTCGAACAGCCCTCGTGTCTCGTCGCTGAGCGGCAGACCCAGGATCAGCACCTCCGTCTGTGGCAGGAGTGTGTGCAACTCGTCGAGGCCGTGAACGTGCACGGTCTCCCCAGCAAGGTTTTGCTCGTCACGTGCGGACCGCGCGAGCCGTGTGATCTTCGTCTCAAAGCCAGCGAGTCGGGCTTCGATCGCCTTGCCAACACCGCCGTAGCCCACGATGAGCACGTTGCGATCTGCGAGGCTCGGGAAGGTCTGCAGCTCCCACTTGCCCTCAAGCCCGTCGCGAATGAATCGTGGCAGCCCGCGCTGTGAGGCGATCGCGAGCCCGACAGCGAGCTCAGCCGTGGCCGCCTCGTGCACCGAGGTCGCGTTCGCGAGCGTGTAGCCGCTCGGCAAGAACTTCTCGATGCCGTTGTAACCGATCGACTGCCACTGGATCAGCTGAGTCGAGACTTCCGCGACGTTGGCGAGCCTGCGAATGCCACCCCAGTATGGCGGCACAATGATGTCGATATGGGGTCGGGGAGCCGGGCCTTCAAGGTCCCATTCGACGATGTCGACGCCGTCGATCTCTCCAATCGCCTCACGCAGTCCCGGATCAGTCGGCAGTGACACAACGAAATCGCTCATTTCCCCAGTCTAGGGGCGCGGTGTGCTTCCCCGCTGCTCGGGTCTCGCGTGATCCGAATCGTGGCCGCGGCTAGGGCCCCAGGGTCGCCCGCAGCTCGCTCACGAAGTGCGCCATCGTTGCGGCCGCCTGCTCTCTTGCGCTGGCGGATTCTTCCGGCCGATTCAGGTAGCCGTGCACGGTGCCGGCTTCGATCGTCTCCGTCACGGTAACTCCCGCGGCCCGCAGTTGATCGGCGAATTCTTCGCCAGACGCGCGCAGCTCGTCGGCGTCGGCGTTGACAATGATTGTGGGAGGGAGAAGCGCGAGCCTCGCTGCGGGCAGCTCACCCGCGACAAGGGCGCCAGCGTCCCTCCCCTCACTTCCGAGGTAGAAGTCGTACATCTCGGCGATGCGATCCGCGCGGAACCGCCGCGCCTCAGGCAATGCTGCGACGGCGTCGGCAAGCTGCGGATCGACGCGCTGCGTGCGGTGCAGTGTCGGATACTCAAGGAGCAGGGCCGCCGCCGCGCGCTCGGGGGCCGTCTCAGCCTGCGCAAGCGTCGCGAGGGTCGCGAGATGGGCGCCGGCGCTCGCCCCTCCGACGACGAGCGGGCCGCCGTATTCCGCCCCAGCCCAGGCAACGACGGCGGCGACGTCGTTCGCCGGTGCTGGCGCCTTCACTGTTTCGCTCGCGAGCACGTAATCGACAGAGATGACTCGCAGACCAGCCGCCGCGAAACTGCGCGCCACCCAGTCGGCCTCTGGCCAGTCGAGCGTGCCCCGGATAAACGAGCCGCCGTGCGCCCAGACAAGCGTCGCCCAGGGCTCGGCGTCGCCCGCGGGCTCATAGCCGCGTACCGGAACCCGATCAGAACCGATGCGATTGATTCCACCGTCGGGGGCGGGCCCCGGCCCCGCGACTTCGAAGGACGTGACGCTCACACGACTCACAAGTTCATCTCCTTCAGCTTCGCTCGGCACGCACGCCGACAGCATGAGCATCGCCGCAAGCACGAGCGGTGCAGCCCGGAGCAACGATCGCCGCATTCCCACAGTATATTTGCGCCCGGTGCGCAAGAATGGAGCCATGAACGACCAGCACTCCCCCGGACGCCGCGACTTCACCTACACCGATGAACACGGCATCGAGATCAGCGCATACGCGTGGCTGCCCGATCCCGAACGGCAGCCTGAGCCTGTCGGCGCCGTGCAGATCTCACACGGCATTGGCGAGCACGCCCTGCGCTACGACAGCTTCGCGCGTTTCCTCGCGCGAGCGGGGCTTGCCGTGTACGCGAACGACCACCGCGGTCACGGCGAGACCGGCCGCCGCCAGCATGACGGCGACCTCGCGCTTCTCGGCAAGCTCGGACCGGGCGGCCTTCGCGCAGCAGAGGGGGTCATTCGGCAGCTCACTGGCATCATTCGGTCCGAGCACCCCGGACTGCGAGTCGCTCAGTTCGGTCATTCGTGGGGCTCGCTCATGACCCAGCGAATTCTCAACGATGCGCCCCGGCAGTGGGACGCCGTCGTGCTCTCGGGGAGCGCCTATCGGACGCCGCGGTTCATGGAGAGCGGGAATCTCAATGCCATGTGGGCGGACGCAGACGGGGCGAACGGCTTCGAGTGGTTGAGCCGCGACCCAGAAACGGCCGCCGCGTTCATCGCGGATCCCCTGTGCTTCGAGGCGAACGTCTTGAAGCTGTTCGGAGTCAGCGACGGACTGAGGCTATTCGGCACCCCTGGCGCCGGCCTCGCCGTCGACGTCCCGCTGCTCATCGTCTCTGGAAGTGACGACCCGCTCAGTCGCGCCGACGGGTTGCGTCGCCTCGCCGACGCCTACCGCGCCCGAGGCGTGCGCGACGTGGCACTCAAGGTGTACCCGGGCGCCCGTCACGAACTCCTCAACGAGACGAACCGCGACGCGGTCTACACAGACCTCGCGACCTGGCTGCTCGAACACCTCGAATAGTCGTTCGAGGCCGCAGCCACCAAGCTCAGACGCTTCGGTGAATGTGCGCCATGACCGCGGCGCTCATCGTGTCGTAGTCGTGGTCGTTGGTGACCTCACCCCGCACAATGAATTCATCCATCACGACAATGCGGTCGGCGAGCGTCACGATCTCTGCAAGGTCGCTCGAAATGACGAGCAACGCGATCCCCTCGTCAGCCAGGCGCCAGATGAGTTCATAGAAGGCGCTCTTCGTCCGCACGTCGATGCCAACTGTCGGCTCGTCAATGATGAGGATCTCTGTTTCGGCGGCGAGCCACTTGGAGAGCGACACTTTCTGTTGGTTGCCACCTGAGAGTTCACCGGCAAGCTGATCCTGCGAAGAAATCTTGATATCAAGTGCTGCAACGTGAGCGTCAGTGACGACACGCTCACGTTTTCCTGAGACGATCCCAAACGCGCCGGACAGGCGCGACCAGATTGTCACCGCGATGTTTCGCGTAATCGACTGCTTGAGGAAGACCCCTTCTTCCTTGCGGTTCTCGGTCACGTAGCCGATTCGGTGCCGCTGGAGCGCTTCCAGCACCGAGCGGATGCGGGCCGGGGTGCCCGAGACGCGAATCTCGCCGGCTGTGATCGTCTCGAGTCCGACGATCGAGCGCGCGAGCTCTGTTCTGCCCGCGCCCACAAGCCCGTACATACCGAGTACTTCGCCCCGATACAGCTCTAGGGATACGTCACGGTGACCCGCCGTGGTGCTGACACCGCGAAGCTCCAACGCGGGAGTGCCGGAGCGATCAATGTCGCGCTGCTTCACATCGAGGGCGGCTAACGAGCGGCCGATCATGCTTGCAATCACCTCGTCACGTGAGGTATCGGCGATTGGCCGCGACTCCATCACCGTCGCGCCGTCGCGCAGCACCGTGACCGAATCGCAGTGCGCAAATACCTCGTCGAGTTTGTGACTGACGAGCACAATCGCGGTGCCGTCGGCGGCGAGCTCATGCAGAACGGTGTACAGCCGCTCGGACTCATCGACGCTCAACGAAGCCGTCGGCTCGTCAAGCAGCAACACCTTCGCGTGGCGATGCAACCCTCGAGCGATTTCTACGAGCTGAGTCTGCGCTGCCGAGAGATCACGCATAGGAGTGCGGGGGTCGATCTCGACTCGCAGCAGAGCGAGGCAGCGCTCCGCTTCTCGCCACACGGCGCCCCAATCGATTCGACCAAATCGACTCGGCATATGCGAGAGCACGATGTTCTCGCCGACGGTGAACTCACGAATCACATTGCGTTCCTGGTGGACGACACCCACGCCAGCTTCCATCGCCTCGAGCGGCGTCGCGAACGTCGTTGCATTGCCGCCAAGGATCAGTTCGCCAGAGTCGGCCGGCTGCACGCCAGTGACGATCTTGATGAGCGTCGACTTCCCTGCCCCGTTCTCGCCCATGAGCGCGTGGATCGACCCTGATTTGACAGTAAGTGTTGCGTCGGCGATGGCAACAACACCCGGAAAGCTTTTGCGGAGGTTTCGTACCTCAAGTGCTGCTGTCATCGTCCTGCCTCCACGAGTGCTGCCTCCGCGCGTTTCGCTCGGATTTCAAGTCCACGTTTGCCTGCGCGCGCCTCTCGCAGCCTGCCAAGCGCGACGGTGCCGAGCACGACCGCGCCGACAACGAAGTTCACCGCCGCCGCATCAAATTTGAAGATCGGGCTTGCAGAGTCGACGAGTCGCACAATCATTGCGGCAAACACGGTTCCGAGCACCGCCACCGAGCCACCCGCAAGCGCCACGCCTCCGATGATTGGCGCCGCAAAGCTCGAAAGCATCCAGTCCCCTCCGACAGTGGTGTTGACCCCTGGCAAGAACGAGAAGCTCACAAAGGCGGCAACTCCACAGAGCAAGCCAGACAGCGCGTGCGCGGTAATGACCGACCGATCAGTCGAGATACCCGCGAGCTGGGCACCGGCGGGGTTGCCTCCGCTGGCGAGCAGCTGCCTGCCAGTCACCGTCTGGCTGAAGAACACCGCAACAGCAATTGCGACAAGCACCGTGAGCACGAAGATGCTCGGGATCCCGAGAATGTCAGAACGCCCAAACGCTGCGACCTCAGGCCACGCCTTGCGCGAGATAGTGCTCGTCCCCACGAGCGCGTACTGCACGCCGATGAGGATCTGGGACATCGCGAGCGTCACAATGAAGCCATTGATTCGTGTTCCGACGACAAGCAGACCGTTCGTGAGACCAAGGAGTGCTCCGGTCAGCACTGCCGAGAGCGCGCCAATCCAGGCCGGCACTCCCCACGCGGTGATCATCACGCCAGACAGGCAGGCAGCGACGCCGCCGATCGCGCCAACCGCCAGGTTGAGTTGTCCGACGCACAGGGTCACCATTTGAGCGAGGCCGATGAGGATCGGCACACTCACGAAGCGGAAGAAGCTTGTGAGGGATACGGGCCCGAAGAATTGACCCGCCGTGGCAAATGCGAGAAAGGCGGCGCCTGCGACAACAACGCCGATCAGCATGAGATTGTTGGTACTGACTATGCGTTTCACTGGGTGACCTCCGATGATGTGCGCGCCGACGTTGGCGCTTGGGTCCGAGGGTTGGAGCGCCGGCGTCCGTTCGCCAATAGCTCGCGGAGCCGATCGGTAGACAATGCGATGATCAGGATCGCGCCGAGCAACACGTTGAGCGTCTCGAGGCCGACCCCGAAGAGCTCGAGCCCTTTTCGAATCACTGAGGTGAGCGTGATGCCTAGGACGGTTCCGACGATCGATACGGCTCCGCCAGCAAGCAGCGTGCCGCCAAGGATTGGGCCGAGGAAGGACGGCAGCATGAACTCTCCGCCAATTCCAGGCGTGAATGACCCGGTGCTTGCGCCAAGCAGGCACCCGGCGAGGGCTGCGAGCAGCCCTGATAACGCGTGCACGAGCACGACACGACGCCCGGTAGGCACTCCCGAGAGTTCAGCGGCGCGATCGTTGCTGCCTGTCATCAGTACCTCGCGGCCGAGCCGGGTGAGAGCGTAGAACCACCAGACTGCGGCGGCTGCAAGGAGCGCGGGAAGCACGATAAGCGGCACCGCGTTCGATCCGCACACTCCTGCCAGGCACACATCCGCAAAGGTCCCCCGGCCAAGCGCCTCGATCCCCGCGGGTTTCGACGTGAAGGCGTTTCCGGTGCTCCACGCTTTGTACAGCGTCGGGATGAGCCCCATTAGGCTGAAGCTGAGCGCAAGCGTCACGATGAATGAGTTCACCCCCGTGCGTGCGATGATCCATCCAGCCATCGCGCCAACAGCCGCACCCGCCGCACATCCGAGGAGCAGCCCGACAGCGAGCGGCATTCCAAACATGTCGAACGAGGCTCCTGCGACAAGCGCACCGATGCCAGCGAGCTGCCCGACCGCGATATTCATGTGCCCAATCGACAGTGCGGCCATCTGGGCGAGCCCAACGACCGCAAAGATCGAGATCGAGGTGAGCAAAGGCGCGATCACGAACGGTCCGTTGAGAAACGAGGGGTTCAAGAACGCAAACAGCGCGACGAGCGCCACGATGAGCACGAGGATCGCTGGCCTCGGTGAATGCAGCTCTGCCCGTGCGAGACGTTTCAACGAGGCGGTCATGCGACAGTCCTGTCTGAGATCGCGTCTTCGTCCCAGTCGATCCCGAGCCCGATCGTCTCGGGGGCAAGCGCCCGACCATCCACGATCTCCATCTGCGTGCGAGTGATCGCTCGGAGCTGCGGAATGTGCTCAACGTACCGCCCATTTGGAACCGCCGCCGCGAGGCTAACGTGAAGCTCCATGAGAAAGTGCGGGCACACATCCACGTTGTGTGTTTCGGCGAGGTGCGCAACCTTCAACCAGGGGGTGATTCCCCCGACCCTTGCGACATCGACCTGAACGATGCCCGCTGCCCCACGCACCAGGTACTCCCTAAACTGTGAGGCCGAGTACATCGACTCGCCGACCGCGATTGGAGTTGCAGTTGACGCGACAAGGCGACGGTGCCCTTCAATGTCGTCCGCCGGAAGTGGCTCCTCAATCCAGGCAAGGTCGAGCCCGTCGAACAGCCGCGCCCGCCTGATGGCTTCGGCTGCGGTCATAGATTGGTTCGCGTCGACCATGATGTCGAAACCGCTTCCGACTGCCTCGCGCACGGCACGCAGTCGTTCGAGATCCTCTGATCCAGTCGGCTTGCCGATTTTGAGTTTCACCCCGGACAGGCCTGCCGCTTTCGACGCAAGCGCGCCCTCGACGAGCGTTTCTGTCGGCAGGTGCAGCCAACCGCCTTCCGTGTCGTAGAGCGGAACGTCTCGCCGTGATCCTCCGGCAAGCCGCCAGAGTGGCAGCCCCGCTCGCTGCGCCCCGATATCCCACATTGCCGTATCAACCGCAGCCAGCGCGAGCGACGTGATCGCCCCAGTCGTGGTGGCGCGTGTCGCTGAGTACAGCGCAAACCAGACGGCTTCGATCCTGTCCGCGTCCAGCCCGATGAGTCGCGGCACGAGGTGGTCACGCAGCATCGACAGCACCGCGCGACCCCCCGTCCCGATGGTGTAGGAGTATCCAAGACCAGTCAGACCATCCGAGGTCTTGACCTCGACAAAGACTGTCTCTTGCTTTTCAAAACTCTGAATCGCATCAGTGCGCTCCGTCTCAACTGCGATGTCGACAAGAAATGCGCGGGCTTCGGTGATTCTGCTGCTCATGGGCTCCCAGGCTCCGTTTCGTACTTGGCGGACAGTGCTCACTTGCAGGTGAGCAGCTCGTCCGTAAACTGCTGCAGCACTGTCTCACCGAACGCGGTGCGCTCGGCGTCATAGCTGTCAACGTTGTCCTTCGTGACGACGAATGATCCGGAGTCGACGATCGCTCCCTGCTCCCGCATCTCGCAAGCACCGCTCGCAAGCTGCCCGAGGACCCAGCTCCCGACATACGCTTGAGCCTCCGGGTTTTGCGCGACGGTGCCGTAGACGGTGCCCTCACGAATGCTGTCGAGGATCGTCCGGTCGTCATCGATCGCGACAAGCCTGATGTCGAGACCTGCCTCGGCAATCGCTTCGGCAGATGCCACTGCCGGGTTGTATGCAGTCGAGACAATAGCTGCGACGTCGTCTCCGTGCGCAGCGATGAGATCCGAGACGGCCTTCTGCGCGGTTGCAAGGTCCGTGTCTACGTCGGTGATGTTCTGCATCAGCGTCACTTTGCCGCCGGTCTCGGCCACCGCACGCTCAACACCGGCGATACGGCGCTGGGTGTTCGAGTCGACGTTGTTGCCTGTCATGTGCACGAGGTTCCCCTCTCCACCGATCGCCTCGATCGCTGCGACGGCTGCCTGGTATGCGGCGAGCTCGGTGTCAGTCGAGAGGCAGAAATCCGCAAGGTTCTCATCGCCTGCTGGGCACGAGCCGATGGATGCCACAGCGAGCCCGGCATCGCTCAGGCGCTGAAACGTTGTGTTGATGTCTGTTGGCGATACGCCGAAGACGCCGAACGCGTTGTAGCCGTTGGCAGCGTATGAGTTGATGACGTCGTTCTGCTTCGTCTGATCCCACTCAGCAGTCTCGTTGAACGTGACATCGCCGAGCCCAAAGTCAGCGACTGCCCGAGCGCCTGCATCGGCCCAGGGTTTGAAGTAGGGGTGGGCTCCGCCTGAGACGAGGGCGACTTTGACCGAACTGAGGTCGGTAGTCGCCTCGCCCGGATTGTCACCGCCTGCACTCGGCGTTGTGCACGCCGCCAAGCTCAGGGCCAGGGCGGCTCCCGCCGCGGCCATGCCCAACCGGGTTGTCGTCTTCGTACTCATCATTGAGCCTCCATCTGTGCAGATTGCGTGTTCGCGGGGACGAACTGCAGATTGATTATTGCATATTTCGAAGATCGTATTTGATCTTCGTTCAAGCTAGACTCTCTGCTACACGCATCAGTTGTCAAGACGAAGGTGAAAATGACCACAATCGATGGTTTGCCAGGGCTCGGTTCCTCGACGCGGGTCATGCTCGCTGACGAGGTCTACGCCGTCATGCAGCAGGCGATCCTCGACGGCACTTTGCCTCCCAACACGCGGGTCAATGCTGGCGAACTCGCCCGCCAGTTCGACGTTTCCCCGACTCCAGTCCGCGAAGCGCTCGCCCGCCTTGAGTCGGATGGCCTCGTCGAAAAGCATGCGCTCAAGGGATACCGCACGAGCGACCTCCTCAATCGCGAACAGCTTCGAGAGATGTTTGAACTCAGACTTCTCCTCGAACCGGGAACAGCCGCACATGCGGCGGCGAGACGTACCCAGGAGCAACTCGACGCGCTCGTCACCGAGATCGACCTCGGTAGACAGGCAGTTGGCACCGACGATGCCTACGCCCTGCTCTCTCAGCACGACGTGCGGCTCCACGACCTCGTGTTTCGCGCGGCAGGCAACGCCACAGCGCTCACCGCATACAACCGCACGCACTGCCACCTGCACACGTACCGTCTCGCGTACACCGGAACCTACGTCCCAGACACCGTCGAGGAGCACGCGCAGATCGTCACAGCGATCGCCGCTGGCGACGCGGCAGCCGCCGAAAGCGCGATGCGGTCACACATTGAAAACTCAGCGACGCGGCTGCTCGTCACCCTCGACTCCTAGCCCCTGCCGCCCTTCCGTGGCATCCAGCGGAGAAACGCCCACGTACCGAACAGCCCGATCACGCCCATCGCCGCCGTCGCGACACCGATTGGGGCGACGGCAGCCATGCCCGAGAACAGCAGAGGCGCTGCGGCGGCACCCGCGCTCGTGAGCGTGCGCCACGAGCCAAGAAACGGTGCGGGATTCTGTTTCGGCGCAAGGTCCGCACCGAGCGTGAGTAGCAGTCCGCTCGAGAGTCCGTTTGCAACTCCGATAGCGGCGGCGAGCGTAACGAACCACACCGCCGCTGAGTCCAAGCCGCCTGTGAGCGAGAGCGTGAGAAACGCAACACTCATGATGAGCATTGACGGCACCACTGCCCACAGCCTGCCGAAGCGATCCATGACCTGGCCACTCGCGTAGAACAGCGCGAAGTCGAGTGCCCCCGAGATGCCGACAACGAGTGAGATCGTCTGGGCATCAAGGCCGATCGCGACGCCCCAGATAGGCAGCACGACCTGACGGGCGGCACGCAGCGCAGAGAGCGTGGACGCTGCGAGGCCGAGCCGGGCGAGCACGGCGCGGAACCTGATCATGGTGCTGAACACCCCATCTTTTGCGCCAGGGGTATCTGGCAAGCTCACACCGGCAGTCGCCTCGCCAGTGACTGGCTCGCGCGCGCCTGCTTCGAACTCGCGCTCCGGGTCTGGGCCGAACCACACGAGCAACACTGTCGCGGCGAGGCACGCAATGAGGAACCAAATGACGGCGCTCTCGTGCCCGCTCGCCCCCAGCAGCAGCGCGCCGACAAACGGCCCGAGGAACATGCCGAAGCGGTAGCTCCCACCGAGCAGCGCGAGCGCCCTAGCGCGGAAGTGGAACGGCACGTGCGTCGCCATGAACGAGTGCCTGGCGAGCCCGAACGCCGCGGCACAGAACCCATTGATAAAGATCGCGAGCGCGAGCACGCCGACGTTCGAGGCGAACGGGAGCATCAGCGCGCCCGCGAGCGCGAGAAAGCCTGAGACCACCATCGCCATACGCTCACCGACCCTCGCGACGAGCCACCCCGCCGGGATGTTTCCGCAGAGCTGCCCGACGACGAGCGCCGATGCGACGAGACCGGAGGTCGCAAGGTCAGCCCCGGCGCGGGTCGCCATCGTGGGAATGAGCGGGATCAGCGCGCCTTGCCCGAGCGCGAACAGCAGTGTCGGCCCGTAGATCATTGGGGCGAGCCGCAGCAGAAACTTCGCGATCGGTTCAGCCACGACGGTTCCTGTTCATTCTCTTCACCTTACTCCTGCGTAACCCGCACGCCGCGCCAGCATAGCCCTCGCGAGCGCCGAGGAGTACCCTTGGTTGTACGGCACAAGGAGGGTGACATGCACGGAGAGTACAAGGTTCCCGGGGGCAAGCTCGTTGTCGTCGACTTCGAAGTCGACGAGGGCAAGATCGTTGATTTCAGGCTCTCCGGGGACTTCTTCCTCGAGCCCGACGAGGCCCTCCTTGACATCAACGCCGCGGTCGAGGGGATGAACCCGAACTCAACGATCGAGGATTTCGCGAACGCGATCAGGCAGGCGCTCCCGAGCGAGGTTCACCTGCTCGGGTTCACCCCAGACTCGGTCGGAGTCGCCATCCGCCGCGGCGTCACCGGCGCCGCTCACTGGCGCGACTACGACTGGCAGATCGTGCGCGAACCGGCGGTCACTCCCATGCTCAATGCAGCCCTCGATGAGGTACTCACAGCTGCCGTCGGCGAAGGCCTTCGCGGCCCGACGCTACGCATCTGGGAGTGGAACGAACCCGCAGTCATCATCGGCTCCTTCCAGTCGGTGAAAAACGAGGTCGACGAGGAGGCCGCTGCCGAGCACAACGCGACGCTCGTGCGACGTATCTCGGGCGGTGGGGCCATGTACATGGAGCCCGAGGCGAGCATCACGTATGCGCTCTACATTCCCGGCGAGCTTGTGCGCGGGATGTCGTTCGCCGACTCCTACGCGTACCTCGACGACTGGGTGCTCGAGGCACTGAAATCGCTCGGCATCGACGCCGTTTACAAGCCACTCAATGACATCACGAGCCCGCTTGGCAAGATCGGTGGGGCCGCACAGAAGCGGCTTGGCTCGGGGGCGATCCTGCACCACGTGACGATGGCGTATGACATGGATCCAACGGCGATGACGTCTGTTCTTAGGATCGGACGCGAGAAGCTCTCTGACAAGGGCACCGCGAGCGCGCAGAAGCGAGTCGACCCACTGAAGAGCCAGACCGGCAAGACCCGCGAGGAGATCGTCGAGCGCATGATTGAGGTCTTCCAGCGTCGCCACGGCGGCGTGATGGGCGAGGTCACTGAGGGCGAGTGGGACGCAGCTGAGCGGCTCGTCGAGCAGAAGTTCTCAACCGAGGAGTGGCTGCGGCGCGTGCCGTAGCCTCCACCACACCACAAGGAGCAGCGCACATGATCCGACTCGGCATGGTCACCGTTGATACCGAAGACCCCCGACCACTCGCGGCATGGTGGGCTGAGCGTCTCGGTGGCGAGATCGTGCACGATGCAGACGGCTGGTTTTGCATGGTGCGCGCCCCAGAGGCTGCAGTCGCGCTCGGCTTCCAGAAGGTCGAGGATCCGACCCCGGGCAAGAACCGCATGCACCTTGACTTCGACCGCACCCCTGACGTCGACCGCGATGTGATGGTCGCCGAGTGGGTCGCCGCAGGTGCGACCCATCTCGGGCGCCGCGGCGAGTCAGACTTCTCGTGGGACACGTTCGCCGACCCCGACGGCAACGAGTTCTGCATCGGCGACCCCCACTAGCGGGCTCCGAGCTCCGGGCTCCGGGCTCCGGGCTCCGGGCTCCGGGCTCCGGGCTAACGCAACCACACGCCTCGCGGCCGTGGCGCGCTCCGTCGCAGCGTATGGGATCTGCAGTTTCTATGCCGGACCCGCTGGGCGACCGGCATAGAAACTGCAGATCCCATGCGATGTGAGTCAGCACGGCCCAGCCGGCGTGAGCACAGCTCAGGCGGCCAGGCCGCGAGAGCACCTAAACGCGTGCTCGGCGCGCGCCCTCACCCAGCGACTCGAGCTTCGCCCAAGCGATCTGGGGGTGCACGCGGCCACCGAGTCCGCAGTCTGTCGCCGCGATCACGCGCTCCGGGCCGACAATCTTCGCGAAGCGCTCGATACGCTGCGCGACGAGGTCAGGGTGCTCGACGAGGTTCGTCGCGTGGCTCACCACGCCAGGCACGAGGATCAGGTCATCGGGGATGAGGTCTCGCTGCTCCTCCCAGACCGCCCACTCGTGCTCGTGACGCGCGTTCGCCGCCTCGAACGAGATCTGCCCGACGTTCGCGCCAAGCACTGTCTTCAGGATGTGCTTCAACTCGATGTCGGTCGTGTGCGGGCCGTGCCACGAACCCCAGCACAGGTGCAGTCTGATCTGCTCTTTCGGAAGCCCCTCGATGGCGCGGTTGATCGCGTCGACACGGATCTGCGTGAACGCGAGGTAGTCCTCGACGCTGGGCTCGGGGTTGATCTGATCCCAGTTCTCGGCGAGTGAGGGATCGTCGAGCTGCAGGATAAGGCCCGCGTCGGTCACTGCGCGGTACTCCTCACGCAGTGCAGAAGTCCATGCGTCAATGTGATCCTGCTCGGTCGCGTAGAACTCGTTCTCGATGCGCGCCGCCGAGCCAGGGGCGATCGCCGTGAGAAAGCCGCGTTCGCCTGGCTGCAACGCGGCGACGAGGTTGCGGGTGTCAGCTGCGATTGCGTCCTGACCGGTGTAGCTGATCGGGCCAGTCGTCGCGGGAAAGGCAGTCGCGTTCTTGCCAACGCTGATGCCGCCCTCGGGGTCCTGATATGCGGCGGCGAACGCCGTCCAGTCGCGGCGGTCGGGGAACGTTGTGAGACGCACGTTGCCAGGCTCGGACCGCACTGGCTCCTGACTGAAGATATCTTTGCCAGTGATCTCGAGGCCCGCGGTGCGCTGGAACGAGTACGTCCACCATGCGCCGTAGTCGACAGCGTTCGACATCGCCTTACCAAACTCGCCGTCGCCTGGCTGGGTGATGCCCGCTTCGCGCTGCCTGTCGACGACGTCGCGGGTCGCTTCAGCTACGAGCGCCTCAAATTGAGGGGTCGACTTGAGCGTAAACCCGTCGTCTTCGAACGTGCGCGCGGCGTTCGCGGCAATGAGCGCTTCGGTGCGGGGAAGGCTACCTGCGGTGGTTGTCTCGATCCGTGTCATACCTCGAAGCTAGCCGGGGTTCGGTTGGGAGCCCAGTTGCGTGACGCCAGATGACATTGCACCGGCGGCCGCGCCCGGCTACACCGTCAGAACGACCTTGCCAGTCGTTGTACGCCCCTCGAGCGCGCGGTGCGCATCCGCGGCCTCCGCGAGCGGGAACGAGGCTCCCACGCGCAGGTCGAGCGTGCCGGCTTTGAGCGCACCAAACAACTCGCCGTAGCGCCAAGAGCGCTCTTCCTGAGTGCGGAGGAAGTATGCGAGCGACGGCCGGGTCACGCTGAGCGCGCCACCGGCATTCAACCGTTGGAGGTCGAACGGCGGTACCGGGCCGCTCGCTCCGCCGAAGAGCACCATGTTGCCGCGGACCTTCAGCGCGCGCAGTGAGTCGTCGAACGTGTCTTTACCGACACCGTCGTACACGACCGAGACCCCGTTGCCTTCAGTGAGCTCGCGGGCCCGCTCTGCGAACCCCTCATACGGGATCGCCTCGAATGCCCCCGCGGCGCGGCTCAACTCGCGCTTGTCCTCGCTCGACGCCGTAGTGATGACGCGCACGTCGCGCGCGGCGAGCAGCTGGGTGAGCAGCAGACCGACACCACCCGCGCCGGCGTGCAGCAGCACAGTCTCGCCCGCTTCGGGCCGTGATGACGACGTGCCAAGGTAGTGGGCGGTGAGGCCCTGCAGCGGTAGCGCCGCAGCCCGATCGTCGGTAAGCACTTCGGACAGTGAGTCGGGCACCCGAACGGCGGCTTCGGCGGCGACGATGAACTGCTCAGCGTAGGTCGCGCGGGCTTCGGCCGTGACAATCCGGTCGCCAACCTCAAAGCCCTCGACGCCCTCGCCGACCGCCGAGACCCTGCCCGTCGCCTCCGCGCCAGGGGTGAAGGGGAACTGCACGGGGTAGAGCCCGGATCGCTGGTAGGTCTCGATGAAGTTCACGCCGATCGCGGCGGTGTCGACGAGCAGTTCGCCCTCCCCCGCTTGCGGCGCCGCCGCATCAGCAATCTCGAGCACTTCTGGTCCGCCTGGCTGGTTCGCAACGATCGCACGCATGCTCCCAGCCTACGCGTGGAGAGGACTAAACTGCATCAAGCAAACTTAGCCCGGCACAATGCTCGCGGCCACACTGCACAAAGGATAAAGATGTCCAAAACACAGAATGCGCGCCCCAAGGTCGGCCGCGCATGGTTCACGCTCTTCACGCTCGGGTGGATCGTACTCTGGACCGCTCAGCTCACACCACTGCAGCTCCTACTGCCACTCCAGCTGGACACCCCCGACAGCGAGGCCGGCTGGGTGCGCGGCGTGATTTCGTCGGGCATCGTGCTCGGTGTCGGCGGCCTCGCAGGCGTGCTCGCAGGCCCGATCGCAGGGGCACTATCTGACAGACAATCAGGATCGCGCCCCAAGCGCCGCCCCTGGGCGCTTGCCGGAGTGTGGATTGCGGCCGCGTGTCTCCTCCTCACCGGAGCGAGCACGAACGCGCTCGGAATTGGCGCAGCGTGGGTCGGAGTGTGTGTCGGCACAGCCGTCGCCTCGGCCGCGTTCGCCGCGATGATTGCCGACCAGCTCCCTCCCGAGCAGCGCGGCGCCGCATCCTCCGCAGCTTCCTCTGCGCAGGCGCTCGGCATTGTCCTTGGGGTCGGCGCCGTCGTGCTGCTCGGGCTCAGCATCGCCGCGGGCTACGTCATGCTCGCGGTCGGTGTCGCGCTCATCGGCACGCTCACCGCGATCCTGCTGCCCGACCCGTCTGGTTCAGCGGCTGCGCCGCACGACGTGGCGAATCCACAAGCGCAGGAGCCGGCCTCACTTGGCGGTCGCAGCCTCGACTTCTTGCGCAACCGCGACTTCCGCCTCGTGCTCATCGGCAGGCTTGTGGTGAACGTCGGCAACGCGCTTGGAACCTCACTCTTCCTGTTCTTCCTGCTGTATGGGCTTCGGCAGGGGCACGCAGATGCTGAGGACAACCTGCTCATCGTCGTTGTCGTGTACACAGTGTTTGTCGTCGTCGCGTCGATCGCCGCGGGCCTTATCTCGGACAGGCTCGGGCGGAGGCGGGGTCCCGCACTTGCCGCAACTGTCGTGCAAGCGTTCTCAGGAGTGATCCTTGTGCTCTCCCCCACGTTCAGCACGACGATCGTCGCGGCCGGCGTCATGGGCGTCGGCTACGGCGCGTTCTCAACGGTCGGCCTCGCATTCGCGACCGACGTGCTCCCGAGCGAGCGCGACCACGGCCGCGACCTCGGGCTTGTGAACACCGCGGCGGCACTCGGGCAGCTCCTCGGCCCAGTGATCGGGGCGCTGCTCGTCGCGCTCGTCGGAGGTTTCTGGCTTGTGTTCTCAGTCGCGGCGGTGCTTTCGGTCGCTGGTGGCTCGATCACCGTGCTCGCGCGCGAACGGCGCACGCCGATCCCTCACGCTACGGGATGAGCTCCCACCGCTCGCCGCTCAGCTCGCCCGTCGCGAGGTCGGTCATGGCGGCGAGCGCCTCCTCGCGCGTGAGTGCGTATTCCCAGGGGTAGTCGATGCCCTGGCCGCCGACGGTCAGGTCGACGGTCTCCTCGTCGTCGATGTCCTCGCGCAGTGTGCGCGCGTTCGCGATGCGCGACCCGCCGCCCGCCGAAGCCGTCACGACGAAGAGGTCTGGGCCGCCCCCAATCATCGCGTCCCACTCCCCCAGAGAGAACGTAAGCAGGGTGTGCTCCCGACCGTCGAGCGCGTCGATGTTCCAGCCGTGAGAGTGATTCATACTGACAGTATCGCCGATAAGGCGACGAAATACGCGCCCGGGAGCGGATAGCATCGGGGAGTGAGTAGCCCATCGAAACGCCTCGTGTGGCAGTTCGTCGCCGTCTTCCTCGTCGCACTCAATATGCGCATGACGATCGCCGGCGTCGGTCCGCTGCTGAACGATATCGCGGAGAGCCGCGGGGTGAGCGCAGGGTCCCTCGGTCTGCTCGCGTCGATCCCGCTGCTCACCTGGGCTGTGGTCTCGCCCCTCGCGCAGACAGTCGCGGCCAAGATCGGCATGGATCGCACAATCACCGTGTCGCTTGGCGCCCTCGCTCTCGGAACGCTGTGGCGCTCCCTCGATTTCTCGGGCGCGAACCTGTGGCTCGGCACCGTGCTCATCGGGGCGGCGCTTGCTGTTGCGAACGTGCTCATGCCCGCAATCGTGAAGCGTGATTTCGGGTCGCGCACGCCCGCTGTGATGGGGGTGTACTCCGCCGCGCTTGGCGGAGCTGCAGGGATCGGCACTGCAATCGCGATCCCTGTGTCGCGGGCCGAGATCGCGGGTGAGCCCCTCGGGTGGCAGGCCGGGCTCCTTGCCACTGGGTGTACGATCCCGATCGCGCTCATCGCCTGGATTCTCATCGTGGAGCGAGATTCCCGCCGCGCTACCCTCGCCGCGCCAGCATCGCCCGACCCCGCGCCGCGCGTTGGCCGCGCAGTGTGGCGGTCAAGAACCGCCTGGGTACTTGCGTGTTACATGGGGGCGCAGTCGACGTCGTTCTACATCTTCGCCACGTGGATCGCCCCGATCATGTTCTCCCGAGGCGCGACAGCGGCGGTCACTAGCACCGGGATCACACTCTTCCACCTCTGCGGAATGCTTGGGTCGCTTGCTGCGCCGCTCGTTTTGCGTTTCGACGGCAGGTCGCTGCTGCAAGTTGCCCTCCCGGTGATCCAGCTTGTCGGCGTGCTCGGATTGATCCTCGCCCCGTCCGCGACATTTGTGTGGATCGTTGCGCTCGGGCTGTGCTGCGGCGCCGCGCTGAGCGTGTCGCTCACGCTCATCGCGCAGCGTTCGCCCGATGCGCACACCGCCGCCGCAGTCTCTGGCATGTCTCAGGCAGTTGGATACAGCATCGCCGCGCTCGGTCCCGTACTCTTCGGGCTGGCACACGATCTCAGTGGTGGCTGGGCGCTGCCCTTCGTCGTCGCGATGGCGGGGCTTGCGCTGTTGTTCACCGCGGGCTGGATCCTCCGCGACGGGCGCACGGTGCAGCTACCGACGTAGCGCACCCACATAGCGAGCGGGGAGGGAGCCCGGTGTGGGCTCCCTCCCCGCTCGCGTGGTGCGCGGTCGCGTTACAGTGCTCGAAGCACGACAGCCGATCCCTGGCCTCCACCGCCGCAGATGCCGACGGCGCCTAGCGAGCCTGAACCCGCCTCGGCGAGCTGGCGCGCGAGCGTGCCGACGATGCGGGCGCCTGAGGCGCCGATCGGGTGGCCGAGCGCGATCGCGCCGCCGTGCTGATTCACGATCGCGGGATCGATGCCGAGCTCGCGGGTCGACTGGATGCCGACGGCAGCAAACGCCTCGTTGATCTCGACGGCGGCGAGCTCGCTGGCTTCGTGACCGGCCTTCGCGAGCGCCGCGGCGATCGCACGCGACGGCTGCGAGTGCAGCTGCGAGTCTGGGCCGGCGACGAACGCGGTAGCTTCGACGCTTGCGATTGGCGTGAGCCCAAGCCGCTCGGCCGCGGCCTCGCTGACGATGACGAGCGCAGCTGCGCCGTCGGTGATCTGCGACGCGTTGCCAGCAGTGATCGTGCCGTCTTTCGCGAACGCCGGGCGCAGACCTGCGAGACCTTCTGCGGTCGTGTCGGCGCGGACGCCGTCGTCCGCGGAGACGACTGTCTCTCCGCGACGAGTCTTGACAGTGTATGGAGCGATCTCTTCCGCGAGGAACTCTGCCGAGGCGGCGGCGCGCTGGTGTGATGCGGCCGAGAACGCGTCCTGCTCCTCACGGGTGAGCTGCAGCGGGGCGTTGCCGGTCTCAGTGAGCGCGCCCATCGCGACCTGGTCAAACGCGTCAGTCAGGCCGTCGTGCTCGACGGTGTCAATGAGCGTCGCAGGCCCATACTTCGTGCCGGCGCGCAGCGGCATGACGTGGGGGGCAAGCGTCATCGATTCCTGGCCGACGGCGAGCACGACGTCGGCCTCGCCCGAATTGATGAGCCTGACGGCCTGCGAAACAGCTTCGGTACCCGAGAGGCATACAGCGTTCAGGGTGATTGCAGGAACCCCCATCGGCACGCCTGCGGCGACGGCGGTCTGACGAGCCGGGTTCTGACCGGCACCGCCCTGCAATACCTGCCCGGCGACAACCGTGTCGACTTTGTCCGCGGCGACACCTGCGCGCTCGAGCGCAGCCTTCGCCGCGTGCGCTCCAAGCGCGACCGCCGTCTCCCCGGCGAACTGCCCGGTAAACTTCGTGAACGGCGTACGTGCGTAGCCCGCGATGAGTGCGGTCATGGAAATCCTCCTCGATTACGACGGTCGTCTCTTCTTTCATTGTGCCTGCTCTGCACTGAAGATGCACGCATTCCTTGCCCAGGAAAGGCGAGGAAGACTGGGCAAAAGTGAACAACTCGCGCCGCTTTGTTCGGGCCCACATCTGAGCCCGCTGAAGGCTAGGCTATTCGACATGCGAACGAACCGGCCGGAACTTCGGTCGCGGGCCGTGCGCCACACCACACCTCTCGGATAGCGAGTTATGCAAACGCCACACCCCACCCGCACGACCCGCATTCGCCGCGCCTCAATTGCCGTACTCGCCACCGTCGTCGCGCTCTGCGGTGGCTACGTCGCCGCCTGCGCACTCGTGCCCGTACCCGCGCCGACGGTGCAACTTGAGGCTCAGTCTCCCCGGGTCTTCACTGTCGACGAGTCGGCAGTGCAAGACGCAGTTGACGGGTACGGCCGGCCGAGCGCGGTCGGGTGGCTCGACGGCGAGGAGGTGTGGGCGAACGACGACGAGGCGCGGCCGCTCGCGAGCATCACGAAGCTCGTCACCGTGCTCGTCGGGCAGGAGGCCGAGCCGCTCGGACAAGGCGAAGACGGGCCAACGCACACCTGGAGCGCTGCCGACGTCGAGCTCCAAGACGAGCTGCAGGAAATCGACGGCATCGCCTTCCCCATCCCAGAGGGCACCGAGGTCACCCGCAAGCAGATGCTCATGCTCGCGCTCATCCCGTCGGCGAACGACTTCGCGACTGCCTATGCCCACTCGATTTTTGGTGACAACGCCGGGTTCGTTTCTGCGGTGGCCGACTGGGCGGAACGAAACGGCCTTGACTCGCTCGCGGTGCGGGAGCCAAGCGGCATGGACGATGGCAACGTCGCGAGCCCAGCAGACGTCGTGCGGATCGCGCGGCTCGCGCTGAAAGACCCTGTGCTCGCCGAGATCGTGTCGACCGAGCGAGCGACGATGCCGTGGGGTATCGGCGAGGTCGAGAACACGAACCCGTTGCTCGGCGCGATGACGGGCGCCGTCGGTGTCAAGACTGGACACACCGACGTCGCTGGCTACAACCTTGCCGCGGCTGCTTCGGGCTCCTACGCTGACAGGGAGCTGACCCGCATCGCCGTCGTGCTCGGCCGAGACACCCAGGACGAGCGCGCGCGTGACGCCCGCGCCCTGCTCAATAGGCTTGGGGACACCCCGGAACGACTAGCTGTCGCAAGCACCGGCGAGTACCTCGGCCAAATCACCTCAATCGACGGGCAGCTCATCGAGTTGAGCGCAGACGAGACAGTCGACGCCGTGCTCGTTCCCGGCGAGGAGCTCACCCGAACGATCGACGCAACTGGCGCGAACATCACAATCGCTGGGCCCACTGGCGACACGAGCGTCGCCGTGCGGCGGGATGGCTCGATCGAGGATCCCACGCTGCTGTGGCGTCTCACTCACCCGCGCGAGCTGTTCTTCAGGTAGCGCGCCGCTCTCGGAGCACCCCCGAGGCCATCGCGAGCGCTGACCCGAACGCAGTATCGACGAAGCGCTCGACGGCAGCCGATGCATGGTCGGCGCTACCTGTCGCGGCACCGACAATGAACAGCACGAGCGGCGTGATGAAGATGAGCGCGAGTCCGTAGTTACGCACGACGACGAGTTCGATCACGAACTGCAGCGCGGGCAGCACAAGCACGAACGCCCACGGCAGCTCGGCAAGCGGGGCAATGACGAGGTAGACGGCGGCCCCAACAAGCGTGCCAAGCGTGCGATGCAACCCGCGGGCGAACGAGTGGTTTGGCACGGTGCTCAGGCCGATGACGGCGACGCCCGCCGCAACCGTCCAGTACGCACGCGCAGGATAGAGCCACAGCACACTCACAACGGTGCCGATCGCAGCCACGAGAAAGACGCGCAGCACCAGAAACCACTCGCCACGACCGAGCCATGGGCCCGGCATGATCTCGCGTAGCGGGCGCGCGTGCACCAGACGCTTCCGCTCGCGTGCGAGCGGAACAAGCGCGACGAGGTACGAGAACGCGAGACCGCAGGCGAGCGCGGCAAGAAGCGCGACCGGCTCGACGCTTCGCGCGCCCTCGCGCACCGCAGTGATCTGGCCGGCGAGCCCGTACACGAGCACGAAGAACACCGGGCCGGGCGGGCCGACGCGGTACGCAAACGCGAACGCACTCGCGAGCACAGCGACGACTACGAGTCCTACCGCGCTCAGCCACGGCACCGGCGCCAGCACAGACCCGGCGGCGGCGCACG
This sequence comes from Leucobacter sp. NPDC015123, assembly GCF_043080205.1. Taxonomy (NCBI): domain Bacteria; kingdom Bacillati; phylum Actinomycetota; class Actinomycetes; order Micrococcales; family Microbacteriaceae; genus Leucobacter; species Leucobacter sp. NPDC015123. Next base: position 429,768 of record NZ_JBIBVH010000002.1, read on the forward strand.
CGAGCAGCACCGCCCCGATCACCGGCAGCGCCCGCGCACGCTCGGTCGCCGGGTTGCCCGCAAAGAACAGCGCGAGGAACGCGCCAGCGCTCACCTGCAGGCCCAGATCGGGCCGACCGACGAGCGTGAGCAGCGCGAGGGGAACGCCCATCGACAGTGCAGCGCGCAGTGCGATCCAGTGTCGCTTCCCCGGCCCGGGCGCGAGCTCTACGAGGCTGCGCAGGGCAGCGACAAGCACTTGCACTGCGCCACGCGGCTCGCCCATTCGTCCCTCTCAGAAGCGCCAACCGCGGGCGCGATCGCTGCCGAAAAACGTTGAAACGCGGAAGGGGGACGGCGCCCAGCATGCAGACGCGGCCCGGATCCCGAGGTCTCTCTCCTCAGTGTATCCGGGCCGCGCAGCGCCGAGCCGGGAACGCCTAAGCTCGGCGCCCCGATCAGGCGACGAGTGCGCCCGACGCGAGCCTGCCGATCACGCCCGTGAGGTGGTCGACGCCAGCGACGAGGTCTTCGTCGCGCGTGTACTCGTTGAGGTTGTGCGAGACGCCGTCGACGCTCGGCACGAACAGCATCACTGTCGGCACGAGATCCTTCATGTTTGTCGAATCGTGGCCAGCCACGGTCATCACGCGGTCGTGCGTGAGCCCGAGCTCCTCCGCGACCTCACGGGCGAGTGAGACGCCGTCCTCCGGGTACGGGTTCTGGTCCCAGCTGTGCTCGGCGACGATCTCGATCTCGACTCGATCCTCACGCTGCACGCGCTCAATGACGGCCATGAGCCGCTCGTGCGCCGCGCGGATGACCTCGGCGCTCGGCGAGCGGAGGTCGAGCAGCAGCCGCACGTCACTCGCAACGACGACGGGCGAGTTCGGGTACACCGTGAGTTCACCGCACGCCGTGTGCAGCGCCTCGGGCTCGAACTCGTCGACGAGCTCGCGCGCGGCGACGACGAGCCGTGCCGCGCCGAGCAGCGCGTCGCGGCGGTCGGCCATGAGCGTCGAGCCCGAGTGCGCCTGCTCGCCCTTCACGCGGAAGTCGTATTTGTGCGCGGCCCAGGTGGCGTTGACGAGGCCAATGGTGACCCCGTCCTCTTCCATGCTGCGGCCCTGCTGCACGTGGATCTCAGCGTACGAAGCGACGTCGAGGCCCGCGAGGTCGCCGCGCTCCCCGATCACATCGAGCGCGTCGCGCACGGTGATCCCCTTCGGGTCCTCCGTCGCGAGCGCCTCCTCGAGGGCGAGCTTGTCGGTGAAGACGCTCGAGCCCATCATCGAGGGCTTAAAGCGCGATCCCTCCTCGTTGAACCAGTTCACGACCGCGAGGTTGAACTTGGCCTTCTCGGGGTTCGCGCGCAGCTCGTCTGCGACGCGGAAGCAGGCGTGAGCCGAAGCCATCACGCCGTACGCGCCGTCGAAACGGCCCGCGGTCGGCTGCGAGTCCATGTGCGAGCCCGTGAGCACGTAGGGCGCGCCTGGCACGAGCTCGAGGAGCCCGAACTGGTTGCCGATCGCGTCCCGCTTCACCGTGAAGCCGCGCGACTCGAGCAGCTCGGCGAACCACTTGCGCTGTTCTCCGTCGGCGGCACTCGCGGCCTGCCTCTCGACGCCGTTCGTGCCCGCTACCGCGCCGAAGCGCGAGTGGATCGCCCAGTCGGCGAGGAACGATTCGCTTGCAGTCTGATCAGTCACTGTCTGTCCTTTCGAATCGCTCAGTCGCGAGAGATGCCGGTTGCAGGGACGTCGCTCGAGGCTGGCGGCATCACGGTGTCGGGGATCAGCACGTGGATGAGCGCGGGAGCGTCAGCGGCGAGTGCGCGATCGAGAGCGGGGCCGAACTCCTCAGTGCGCTCGACGCGCTCACCGTGCCCGCCGAAGGAGCGCATCCAGTCGGCGAAATCGGGGTTCGCCATGCGGGTGCCCGAGCGGCGGCCGGGGTAGTGGTTCTCCTGGTGCTGCACAATCGTGCCGTAGATCTCGTTGTCGATGACGACGACGAGGGGCTTCGCGCCGTGCGCGACGGCTGTCGCGATCTCCTGGCCGTTCATGAGGAAGTCGCCGTCGCCGCAGACCGCGACGACGTTGCGCTCGGGGAAGATGAGTGAGCCTGCGACGGCAGCCGGAACTGCGAGTCCCATCGCGCCGTTGCGGGCCCCAACGAGGCTCGCCGGGGTGAGGTGCTTCACGAACCGGTGGGCCCAGATCGTCGCGTTGCCCGCGCCGAACGTGAGTACCGCCTGGCCCTGCAGGCGGTCGTCGAGCTCGCCAAAGGCGACGCCCAAGTCCATCTGCTGCGCGACGCCATCGATCGAGGCGTCGGCGCGGTGCGCCTCGGTCGCGAGCTGCGCCTGGGCGCGGCCTGCCATCCAAGCGTCGTCGCGGCCACCGCGGGCTGCGCTCGCGTCAACGCCCGAGAGCGCTTCAACGAACGTCGCGGGGGTTGCGAGCACGTGCTTGTCGGTGCGGCCGGAGTGCATCGTCGCGTCTGGGTCGGCGGTCACGAGCACAGTCTCGGCGTCGAAGCCCTGCGTGTAGCCGTCGCTCAGCACGTCGGCGCGGCCGCAGCCGACGAAAATGAGCATGTCGGCGTTGATGTAGCCCTCGGCGACAGCATCGGTGCGCCCGTAACCGAGCCAACCGGCCCAGGCCCCGCCAACGTGCGGCACCGCATCGTAGGCGCGCCAATCGCAAAACACGGGGACGCCTGCAGCTTCAGCGAACGCCATGAGCACGGCGCCCTGGCCCTCGTGCCAGCCATCGCCGCCAACGACGATCGCGGGACGCTCAGCCTTCGCGAGCCGCCCGACGAGCGCGTCAATCTCCGCGGGGTGCGGAGCCGGTGCGGGGGGAGCGACCGGAAGGGCTACGGCGGGGGCCGCGGGGAGCACGAGCACGTCTTCGGGGAGCCCGATCACGACGGGCCCGGGGCGGCCCGACGCAGCGATCCGCATCGCCTCAGCAACGAGCTCGCCTGCGCGGTCGGGGTTGTCGATCGTCATGACGCGCTTCGCTGTCGAGCCGAACCACCCGGTGAGCGAGAACTCCTGGAACGCGTCGCGCTCGCGGTCGTTCACAGGCACGAGCCCAACGAACAGCACGAGCGGAGTCGCGTCCTGGTACGCCGTGTGCACGGCAATCATTGCGTTCGCGGCGCCGGGCCCGCGCGTGACCATTGCGATGCCGGGGCGGCCCGTCAGGCGGCCCTCGGCGAGCGCCATGAAGCCGGCGCCACCCTCCTGGCGGCAGACCACGGTCTCGACGCCCGAGTCGTGCAGGCCATCGAGCACGTCGAGGTAGCTCTCGCCGGGCACCGCGTACACGCGCTCGATGCCGTGCGCCTCGAGCGTGCGGACGATGAGGTGCCCTGCCGAGTGCTGTGCTGCGTCAGGTGCGTGCTGCGTGGTCATGGTCTCTCCTTGTGAAGCGGTGCGACGCGTGGTCGCGGAATTCGAAGTATCGGTCGGCGGTGCCAGGCGGGCGCGGTCAGGCGTCGCCGGTGGCGAGGATCGCCGACAGGGGCTCGCCCGAGCTGATGCGCGCAACGAGCGCGGGCTCCGCCGCGTCAGACGCGAGGGCAGCGTCGAGCACGTCGTCGCCTGGGCCCTCAGGCGGCAGGATCAGGATCCCCTGGGCGTCGCCCAGCACGAGGTCCCCAGGGCGCACTGTCACGCCGGCAACCTCGATCGCTCGATCCAGCGCGCCGTCGACTTCGCCCGCGAGGGCGCCCGAGCGCTTGGTCGTGCGCGCAGTGAGGCCCGTCGCGAATACGGGGAGCCGATCCTGCAGCTCGCGCAGCGCCGCCTGGTCAGTGACCGGGCCGTCGACGACGATACCCGCCGCACCCTGCGCGATCGCGGCGTGGGCGGTGACCGCGCCGACCGGGGCGTGCCCGCGACCGGCAACGCGGATCACGAGCACATCGCCCGGTTCAAGCGCGAGCAGCGCGCGGTTCACCGCGAACGCGTCAGGCTCGGTGAGATCGAGCGTGCGGGCGCGCCCCACGAGCTGGGGGCCGCGGTTCATCGGGCGGAGATCTTGATCGCAGAATCCATCCTCGAGGAAGTGCCCGAGCGTCGGAATCTCGACGCTTGTGAGCGCCGCGATCAGTTCATCGGTGGATCGACTCATTGGTTAGGCCTCCTCACGTACGACGGCGACGCACTCAATCTCGAACGGAATGTCCCAGATGTCTACGCACACCGTCGTGCGCGCAGGCTTCGCGTCGCCGAAGTACTCGGCGTAGATCCGGTTGAACGGGTCCCGCTGCTCGGGCGCCGTGAGGTAGGCGTTCACCTTCACCACGAGATCGAGGCCCGAGCCAGCGGTCTCGAGGACGGAGCGGAGGTTTTCGATGCAGACACGCACCTGATCCTCGAACTCCGCGGGCGCGGTGCCGTCTGCGTGAAACGGCACCTGCCCCGTCGTGAACACCAACCCGTTCGCGACGACAGCCTGCGAGTAGGGTCCGATCGCCGGGGCGAGCCCCGGCGCCGAGTCGATCCGCCGAATCAATGGTCGACCGAGATTGCAGTCGTAGCGCCCACGCGGTCGATGTCGCGCTTGTGGTTATCGCTCAGCAGGAACAGCGCAACGAACGACAGTACTGCCGCGGCGGCGATGTACCAGGCGATCGAGTCGCTCTGGCCGGTGAGGTCGAGCAGCCACACGGTGATCGCGGGGGTGATTGCCGAGCCGAGCAGGCCCGAGAGCATGTAAGAGATCGAGAGCCCCGAGTAGCGCACCTTCGAGCCAAAGAGCTCGGCGAGGAACGTTGCGATCGGGCCGTAGTTCGCTGAGAACGCGACCATCATCAGGCCGTAGGCGAGGAACACTGCACCGGTGTTACCGGTGTTGATGAGCCAGAAGAACGGGAATGCGAGGAGCGCCTCGGCTGCGATACCCGCCGCGATGATCGGCTTGCGACCGTACTTGTCCGAGAGCTTGCCGAAGAACGGGATGAGGAACAGGCCGAGGAGGCAGGAGACGAGCACAACCCAGAGCATGAGGTTCGCCGAGAAGCCCTTCTCGCTCGTGCCGTAGTTCATGCCTGAGGCGACCATAAGCGTGAACGTCGAACCAGTCGAGAGGGTCGCGATACCACCGAGCACAACCTGCTTCCAGTAGTGCTTCATGAGGTACGCAAACGGCAGCTTCGCCTTCGCGCCCTGCTCGCGGACCTGCTGGAAGCTCGGGGTCTCCTCGATGTTCAGGCGGATGTAGATGCCGACCGCAACGAGCAGGATCGAGGCGATGAACGGAACACGCCAGCCCCACGAGATGAGCGCCTCCTGCGACACCGAGGCGGTGACGATGAGGAACGCGACGTTCGCGAGCAGCGTGCCGAACGGAACGCCGACCTGCACGAGCGAGCCGTACCAGCCGCGCTTGTTCTCGGGCGCGTGCTCAACGGTCATGAGCACCGCGCCGCCCCACTCGCCGCCAAGGGCGAGGCCCTGGATGATGCGGAGTGTCAGCAGGATGAACGGCGCGGCAATGCCGATCGTGTTGTAGTCGGGAACGAGGCCGATGGCGAGGGTCGCCGCACCCATCGTGAGCAGCGAGACGAGCAGCATCGACTTGCGGCCGAGGCGGTCGCCGAAGTGGCCGAACAGGATCGCGCCGACGGTACGCGCGACGTAGGCCGCTGCGAACGTCAGGAACGACAGGATCGTGCCGACGGCCGGGGGCAGGTCGGGGAAGAAGACCTGGTTGAAGACGAGGGCCGAGGCGGTTCCGAACAGGAACAGGTCGTACCATTCAACAGTCGTTCCGATGACGCTCGCCGTGGCGATCTTTCGCATCTTGGACTGGTCAAGGCGTGCGTTTGGGACAGCCTCGTCCGTAGCTAGCTGTGCAGTCATTGTTTCCTCCATGGAATACGTGTTGGGCACGTCGCTGGCCCACCTATCAACGTTCGCCTGTTCTCGCGAAAGCGGCAATCGACATTCGCACACGGTTGACCCCGCAGATTATGCATCTGCACATCCTCGTTCAAGTTTGCGCCCCAAAGTGACGTTTGGAGTGTGTAAAGATTCAATATTATGGAAGCGACGGCCGGCGAGGGAGATGCGACAGTGACACGCACAGTGACGAGCGAGGCACCCCAGGATCAGTGGTGGATCGCGACCCTCGCCGACCTCCGCGACGACATGGACGCGCTCGTCGACGATTTCGTTGCACGCCTCCAGGCCGTCGGGAGCGGCTACGAGGATATCTCAGCCAGCGATATCCGCGCGACCGCGCGCGAGACGCTGACGCTACTCATCACCGAACTCCGCGGCGAACCGCTCCCCGAGCACCTGCGAGATCTCCCCCAGCGACTTGGCGTGCGGCGCGCTCGTCAGGGGGTCGATCGCGACAGGCTCCTCGAGGCCGTGCGCCTCGACTACCGCGTGCTGTGGGCGGGACTCACCCGAGTCGTCTCAGCCGAAGACGCCGCCCTCCTCGTCGCGCACGCAGAGGTCGTGCTCTCCACGGTTGAGGACTACATCAGCGAGGTCCAGGTCGCATTTCTCAACGAGCTCGACACACTCGCGCTCGACTCCCGGGCCGCCGAGACGCGGGCGATCGCGAGGCTCCTCGCTGCCGAACGCCCCGAGGATGTTGCCGCCGAGGTCGCGGAAGAGCTCGGCACTCCGCTCGACGCCGAGTACGAGGTGGTGCTCGTGCCATCTGCCGACGCAGCCAGCGCCCACAGGCTCGTCGCCGACCTACAGCACACGCGCGCCCGGTTCCTCGTCTGGGACTTCGACGACGGCGTGCTCTTTGTCAGGCCGCGTGCCGACGTGCTCGGGCGACACCCGCTCGCCACCACGCGGGGTGTCGTCGTCGACGAGATCGCGGGTCTCGCCGGGGTGGCGGAGGCGGCTCGCCTCGCCCATCTGCTGGCGCCCTACGCCTCCGATGGGCGGCTCAGCGACGAGCACGAACTCTGGCCACCTGTCGCCGCTGACGCCCTTGCGCCCATCCTTCCTGGCCTCAGCCCCGCGGCCGTCGCCGGACTCGCATCGGTCTCCCCTGGCGATCGCGGTCGACTCATTGACACATTCCTCGCGTACTGCGAAACAGGATCGGTGAAGCTCACCGCTGAGGCCGGGTTCGTGCACCGCAACACCGTCGTCAACAGGCTTCGCGCGTTCCATGACCTCACGGGCATGGACCCGACAGTGCCTCGCGACGCAGCCAGGGCGCTGATCGCGCTGTCGGGCGCGCGCGATCCTGATCTCGAGTCCCTTTGAATACACCCTGAGAGTGGCCCCGTCCCAGGTATTTCGCGGCCCGCTTTCTCTACGCTGAAGCCATGAACTGCCCTAGCGACGGAACAACCCTGCTCATGAGTGAGCGTCAGGGAATCGAGATCGACTACTGCCCCCAGTGCCGCGGCATCTGGCTCGACCGCGGCGAGCTCGACAAGATCCTTGAGCGCGCCCAGGCCGAGGCCGAGGCCTTCACCGCGCAGCAGACCCCGCAACATCAGGCCCCACAGCCGCCCGCAGCCCCGGCGGCTCCCGCCGCACCTAGTCCCGCGCCGCCGCTCGGCGACCACTACTCACAGCCGGTGCCGCCGCAGCCCGCAGGGTATGGCGATCGCGGTTACGGCGAGCGTGAGTACGATCGGCGCGACCGAGGCTACGACCGCGACCGCGACGACCGGAAGCCCCGTTACGACGACCGCAGCCGTGGCGGCTACGGTGACCCGCGCTACCGCAAGAAGAAGAGCCCGTTCGAGTTCCTCGGCGATATCTTCGACTCCTAGGCGCTCGCGCCACTGGGGCGGTGGCCCAGGGTTCGGGGTTCACCGGCTCTTGAGTGCCGAGCCCCCGAACACCGAGCCCGGGCTTGCGTGCCGTCGCCCCACGGGGAAGCCCCTTTCATGCAAGACACCCCCTTCCCCACAGTTGGTAAGGGGGTGTCTTGCATGAAAGGGGCTCTGCGGCGAGGCTACGCGGTCGCGAGCCGCCAGCCTGCTCCCACTAGGGGTGCCGCCCGCCCGTGACTGGCAGCACCGCCCCGGACACGTAAGACGCCTCTTCCGAGGCGAGATACACGTACGCACCTGCGAGCTCCGCGGGCTGTGCGGGTCGCCCCAGCGGCGTGTTGTCGCCGAAGTGCTCCTGCTTCTCGTCCCACCCCGTCGCGGGAATCAGCGGCGTCCAGACCGGGCCGGGCGCCACGGCGTTCACCCGCACGCCGCGGTCCCCCTGCTGCTCCGCGAGGGCGCGCGTGAACCCCACGAGCGCAGCCTTCGTCATGGCATAGTCGAGTAGGTCCGGGCTCGGCTCAAACGACTGGATCGATGCTGTCACAATGATGCTCGCGCCGGGTGTGAGGTGCGGCGCCGCCTCGCGAACGAGCAGCAGGGGTGCAAGAAGGTTGGTCTCAAACACAGTGAGCACCGCCTGCCGGTCGATCTGCGCGTCCGCATCGCGTCGGCGCTGCGTTCCCGCGTTCAGCACGAGAATGTCCAAGCCGCCAAGCTCGACGACGGTATCGCGCACAGTCTCCACGCAGGTCGACTCATCCCGCAGATCACCGGGGAGCAGCACACACCGGGAGCCCTCGGCCTCAACGAGCCGCCGCGTCTCGAGCGCATCGACCTCCTCCTCTGGGAGGTAGCCGATCGCGACTTCGGCGCCCTCGCGGGCGTACGCGAGCGCGACCGCCCGGCCGATGCCGGAGTCTCCGCCAGTGATGAGCGCTCGCGCCCCCGTCAGCCGGGCACTGCCCCGGTAGCTATGTTCGCCGTGGTCGGGCTGCGGAATCATCGGTCCCGTCATGCCGGGCTGCGAATCCTGCGGCTGCTTCGCCCACGGTGGCCTTGGGTACTTCGTACGTGGGTCCACGTGCGGTGTCATGATTGCCTCCCTCGCTCTCGAAAACGTGTGGTTCGAGCCTTCCTTTCCGAGCGCGACTCCCCAACCCCTTGAATTCCCAGCATTCAGCCGCGACCACGCCCGAAATACCACAGGCGCATCGCGAAAAACAACCCCCTCGTCGCGCTACGCAGCCGGGCGTACCGTATCTCCAACGCCGCAACGAAAGTCGTTTGGCGGGAAGGAGCAGCACCATGAGCTTCATCGCATTTCTTATCCTCGGCCTCATCGCGGGCGCCATCGCGAAGGCGCTACTGCCAGGAGAACACGGCGGCGGCTGGTTCATGACGCTACTGCTCGGCGTCGTCGGAGCGATGGTCGGCGGCTGGCTCGGCGGCATGCTGTTCGGCGCAAACCTCGGAGAGTTCTGGTCGATTGAATCCTGGCTGGTCGCAATCGGCGGCTCGGTCGTCGTGCTACTCGTCTTCGGGATGATCACAGGCGGCCGCAAGCGGGAGGCGTAATCATGGAGAACCCCGTTCCCGAGACGCACGCCGACTCCGCGCAGCGGGTGTCCGACGAGCACACCACCGCCACCGTTGAGACAGGCAAGGGGCAAGATCGCGCACTGAACGACGTCGCGAGCGACCCCGCTCACGACACCCGACTCGGTTCAGACTGGACCGCCGAAGGCGGCGCAGCGCCCTCTGGCCCTGCAACCGCGGCGCCGGAGCCTGAGCCCGAACGCGAGGCCAACGGCGGCGAAGAGACCAGCGGAGGCTAGTCCCGCCCGTCACCCCAGCGGGTCCCCCAGGTGTCCAGCACTCCGCTGGCCCGTGCGCCCCGCCCGATACGGGCGGGGCGCGCTTTTGCGCGCTGGACCGGTTGCGGATCAGAGCCCGGGTTACGCCTCCGGGTCGACCTTAGCGCGCACCGCGCCCCGGTCGGCAACCAACGTGTCGCGCACCGTGCGGCGGAGCACCTTGCCGATCAGCGACTTCGGAAGCTCCTCCCACACGATGTATGTGCTCGGGCGTTTGAACTCCGCGAGGTGCTCGCGGGCTGCCTCGCGGGCGGCATCCTCATTGAAGGTTGCGCCCTCTTCGAGTACCACCACCGCGGTGACGATCTCGGCCCCGCTGCCGCGCGCGACGCCAACGACGGCGCTCTCCGCGACGCCGGGCACCGTGTTCACGACGCGCTCGACCTCGCTCGGAGAGACGTTGAAACCTCCAGTAATGATGAGCTCTTTCTTGCGGTCGACGACGGTGACGAAGCCGTCCTCATCCTGCACCACAAGATCCCCCGTACGGAGCCAGCCACCCTCAAGTAGGGTTGCTGCCGTCTCCTCTGGCCGGTTCCAGTACCCCTGGAAGACCTGCGGCCCGGCAATGAGCAGCTCTCCGACCTCGCCGAGTTCGACCTGCTCGGTCGGCTCGTCGGGATTCACGACACGAATATCGGTCGAAGGGAATGGGATGCCGATGGCTCCGATCCTGCGCGCGTCACTGAAGGGGTTCGCAAGCGCGACCGGACTTGTCTCAGTGAGCCCGTAGCCCTCGTTCAGCATGCTGCCAGCGAGCGCCTCCCACCGGTTCACTACCGCGGGAGTAAGCGTCATCGCGCCAGAGATCGCGTAAACAACGCCTGAGAGGTCGAGCTTGCCGTCGCGCGCAACGCGGGCGAGGCGGTCAAACATTGGCGGCACCGCTGGCACGAAGGTCGGCGGGAAGCGCTTCGCTGCCTGTGAGACAAGCTCGGGGTCAAAGGTCGGAAACAGCACCGCGCGCGAGCCAGTCTCGATCGAATAGATGATCGACAGCAGCACGCCAAAAGAGTGGAACATCGGGAGGAGGCCGTAGATCGACCCCTCGCCGCGGGTGAAGTCAGGCATCCACGCCGCCCCCTGGCGGGCATTCGCCCACAGGTTGCCGTGCGAGATCATCGCGCCCTTCGGTGTGCCCGTCGTGCCCGAAGTGTACTGCAGGCAGGCAATGTCATCGCGGCTTGGCCGGGGGTGGCTTGCCGGGAGAAGCTGGGCGCGCTCGAGATCCACGAACGCCACGGTTCCCGTCGTCTCCGCCCAGAGCTTCGCCCGCCCCTCGCGCGCCTTGGCGATCGGCAGGCGTAGCGCTGCCCGGGTCGCAAACGGCATCGCCCGGGTAACGTCGACCGCGACGACGGTCTCGATGCCAAGATCCTTGGGCAGCGACTGCACGGTCCCGACGACGTTCGTCCAGGCGATGACAACGCTCGCGCGGTGGTCGCGGAACTGCGTTTCGAGCTCGTCGCGGGTGTACAGCGGGTTGTGCTCGACGACGATCGCGCCGAGCCTGAGCACAGCGTAGAACGCGATGACGTGCTGAGGGGCGTTCGGCATGATGAGCGCAACACGATCGCCCGCGCCAACGCCGAGGTCCGCGAGGCCTTGCGCCACTCGGGAGACCCGCTCTCCGAGCTCGCGGTAGGTAACAGTCCGGCCAAAGAAGCTGATCGCGTCGCGGTCCGCCCACTGCGCGCAGCGCTCGTCGAGCAAGTCGGCGAGGGATCCGGTGACTGGCTCGATGTCAATCGGCGTGCCCGTGGCATAGAACCGATTCCACTCGCGCGTTTCATTCAGATGCATGAATACTAGGGTACCCGTGGCCGACACCAACGTTGTACGATGACCGGAAGCTATGCATTTACTAGGAATTGGGGCATGGGGATGCGGCAGCTGAAATTCGTGCAGGCCATGGCAGGGGCGGCCTTATCGGCTGTGCTTGCTGTAACTCCGGCAGCGGGGGCGGCTTCACTGACCCCTGCGGAGGGGCCACTTCTCGGCGGCCAAACAGTGAGCATCGACGTCCCATCTCCCCCTGCGCCACCCAAGATTGTGCGCATCAGCGGGGGCAACCACTCGTCACTTGCGATCGGTGAGGACGGGCGCGTGTACGGCTGGGGTGGCAACGGAGCCGACGAGATTGGCGCCGAAGAATCAGGGTCCAAGACCGTTCCGGTACGGTCCCAGACCCCCGCAGGCGTCACCTTTGACGACGTCGCTGTCGGAACCTTCACGTCCTATGCAGTCGGGAGCGACGGCAAATCGTACGCCTGGGGCAGAGGCGAGTACGGCGCCCTTGGTGACGGGTCCACACAAGGGCGACGATCGCTTCCAGCAGAGCTTGCTCCTCCAGGCGGTGTTCAATTTGCCAAAATCATCGCCGGAAACGACCACGCGTTCGGCATCGACTCTGCCGGGAACGCATACGGGTGGGGTTTGAACCTCAACCACCAGCTCGGCGACGGCACCTACAACTATCTGCAGCCCACCCCGGTCCCGGTAATGATGCCAACGGGCGTCACGTTCACCGACCTGAGCGCCCTCGCAGACCACACACTGGCGGTCGGCAGCGATGGCAACACCTACGCTTGGGGCACGAACTCCTACGGACTTCTCGGAACATCCGCGTTCCCGCGCCCGCTCAACAAGCCGACCAAGGTCACCACTCCCAGAGGCGTGAACTATACGCAGGTGGCAGCCGGGTGGGACTTCTCAGTCGCACTCGGCGACGACAAACAGCTCTACTCGTGGGGCTCCAACTACAACGGTGTGCTGGGAACTGGAGCCAACACCGCGGATAGTCGCGTGCCTGTCAAAGTGGCGACACCTGCTGGCGTGCTCTTCGAACGCGTCGTCTCAGGCGGCGATCATACACTTGCGCTCACAGTCGACGGCGACATCTATGCCTGGGGTTCGAACGCCTCGGGCGAACTCGGCAACGGCGCAACGTCGTCTGCAGGCAATTCGACCCCAACGCTCGTACGCGCTCCAGCCGGCGTCAGCTTCATCGGCATCTCCGCGGGCGCAGGCACGTCGTTCGCGCGCGGCAGTGACGGACTCTCGTACAGCTGGGGAAGTAATTCGTTCGGTCAACTCGGAGACGGTACCCGAGACGACCTCCCCACTCCGTCGCCTGTGCTCCCACCCGAGATGAAGGCGAAAGTCACGGGCGTCATGTTCGGGGCGCATCCCGGGACCCACATCACGCACGATGCCGCCGGAAGCGCCACTGTGCAAACGCCAGCTGGCGACGAGTATGGCGCGGTGGATGTGGAGGTCGAATGGGCTGTCAACGGCGAGCCGCAAGACTCGATCACGCTCGCGCGGGGGTACCTATACGGTGACCTTCCAACGGTGACGGCGCCCGCTTCCCAGGACTCCCGTCTTGGCGCCGAGGCCACGTTCTCGACCCAGGCGACTGGAAGCCCCGCGCCGCAACTCACTTGGGAGTACATGGTGGACGACGGGGCAGGCTGGCGGTCAGTCGAGGCCGACCCAGCAGTCAGCGTTTCAAACGACTCGCAGTCGATTACCGTCCTTGTCGGCCCCGAACACGTGAACGTCGACTACCGCGTCGTCGCAACAAACGCGCTTGGCACCGAGATCACGCAGGCGGCCGGGCTGCGAGTTCCCACACGAACAGTCACGTTCGACGCAGCGGGCGGATCAGACGTTCAATCACAGGCTGTCCTCGCAGGTGGAGCAGTGACCGAGCCCGACACGACGCCCGTGCGTGACGGATTCACTTTCACAGGGTGGACCCTCGACGGCGCAATCTACGACTTCGGCGCCCCCGTCGACAGGGACATCACGCTCATTGCCGGATGGCAAGAAAACATTATTGAAATGCACAGCGTGACGTTTGACCCGGGTAACGGTGAAGCTCCGACCACCAAGGAGATCGTCTCAGGTGAGCCAGTCCTGCAGCCGGAGCCCCCAGTTCGTGATGGCTACATCTTCGCAGGCTGGCTGCTTGACGGCACAGAGTACGACTTCGACCTGCCAGTGACGACCGATCTCAACCTGTCGGCGCAGTGGGAAAAAGCACCTGCTACGCACTTCACAGTCACCTTTGACCCTGCAAACGGCAGCGATGCGTTCACTCAGCACGTGCAAAGCGGCGACCCCGTGGTGAAACCAGACGCTCCTGCCCGAGCTGGCTTCACGTTCACGGCGTGGCTCGCTGACGGCGACGTCTACGACTTCGCGTCGCCTGTGACAGGCGACCTGCAGCTCACGGCCGGGTGGGAGCCTGCTGTCGTGCCGCCGATAACCAAGCCGCCGGTGACCCCGGCGCCAGCGCCTCAACCGCCAGTGACCTCACCCAAACCCGGCATCGCTGAGTCCGGCGGCGAGGCCGCAGGCATGCTCACGAGTGCTGCCCTATTGTTCGGGCTCGGTCTTGCCTGCTTGGCCGTCGCCAACCGCAGACGGCAGGCGCGGTAGCGCCTCGCAGCGGGGGTCACGGAAAGCCACGGTTGAGCTGCCACTCCCCGTGGACCCGGCTGGGGCTGTCCGCTACGTACGCGAGAAGTCGACCGCGAGGCTCCCCAATTCGTCACGGATCTCGTCAATCCGGCGAATAAGCGAACTGACCGATGTGCGCACCGCGATAGCACTCACGCTCACTGCGCCGTCGATTCGGCCCGGGACGTGAAGCGCAATGGGAACAGCGATGCACTCAACACCGACCTCGCTCTCTTGCTCGTCGAGCGCGTATCCACGAGCTCTGCACAGCTCGAGCTCGCGCCAGAGCGCATCCGCGTTTGTGACGGTGGCCTGCGTACGGGCGGTCAACGACCTGGCCCCTACCCAGTCGTCGAAGCCCCCGCGGTCACGGTATCGCTCGGCGAGGAGCACTTTACCCACCCCCGTGGCGTGAGCGGGGTTACGCCCTCCGATCACTGACGTTAGTCTCATACTTCCGCCCGGAGGGTCGGCTTTTGCGCGGTAGACAACCTCGCCGCCGTCGAGAACCGCGAAGTGAGTTGTCTCTCCAAACCTCTCAGCAAGACGCGTGAGAACCGGGTTGACCCTCGCACCTTCGGGGCGCTGCTCGTGAACTGAAAAAGCAAGGCGCAGGAGCTCGTCGCCAAGCTCATAGCCCCCAGAGGGATTCTGAAGCGCAAACCCGCGTTTTCTCAGCGTCGATAGCGCACGGTGCACGCTTGACTTTGGCTCGCCCAAGACAGACGCGAGCTCTTCGAGCGACGCCCCACGAGGATGTCGGCCCAGCTCACTCAGAACCACCAAGACTCGGTCTGCACCAACCGCTCGTTCTTCAGGCATGTGTCCTCCAGGATGATCAGCCTACTAGCTCACAGAGTTCAAATAATTGGTATCCGATTCTATCTATTGGAATATAATCACATCACAGTGCCCACAACAGGAAAGGACAACGATGTCTCTGACAGCAGTAGTGACCGGAGGATTGAGCGGCCTCGGAGCGGCGACAGCCGCCAGGCTCGGCGCCGATGGCGTGGACGTCATCACCATGGACATATCGCCGCTCGCCGACGTCCAAGTCGACGTGAGCGACCCGAACGCGGTCGCTCAAGCCGCCAGGCAGGTTGGGCCAATTAGCATCCTCATCAACAGCGCGGGAATCGTGGGTGACAGCGCGCCGACATGGGAGATCACCGACGAAAACTGGACGCGAACCCTCGCGGTCAATCTCACAGGCACATTCAACATGTGCCGGGCATTTGCACCGGGCATGATCGAGGCAGGCTGGGGCCGCATCGTCAACATCGCAAGCATGGCTGGCAAAGATGGCAACCCAAACATGGCCCCGTATTCTGCGTCGAAGGCCGCAGTGATCGGGCTCACCAAAACCCTTGGCAAAGAGCTGGCTCCCCACGGCGTCCTCGCGAACGTGGTCGCCCCCGCCGTGGTCGCGACCTCCATGAATGACCGCACCGCGCCAGAAGTGCTCGCACACATCACAAGCCTCATCCCGATGGGACGCATCGGGAAGGCCGAGGAAGTCGCCGAACTCATCGCATGGCTGAGCTCTGACAAATGCAGCTTCTCGACGGGCGCTGTTTACGACATCAGCGGCGGTCGGGCAACCTACTAGCTGGCGAGCGCACCGGGTCCGTCGCCGCGGGCGCGCGACCCGGCGCACTCCAAGTTCACACCGCCATTGCGGTCAATAGCTCCCCACCAACCCGGATCTCGACGTCGCGCAGGTACTGTCCCACCCCCGCAAGATCAACCGAGACCCCAAGACCCGGCCCCCCGGGCGCGCTGACCCGCCGCTCAGCGTCGGGTTCGAGCGCGACAGTCGTAACTGCACGAGCGAGCGGACTCAACGCCAGCGGGAACTCGCACAGCGCGCTGCTCGCCTGGCCGGCAAAGGCGTGGAGCGATGCGGCGAGCGCGAGGTGCGACGTGAACGAGTGGTTCACGTACGTCACCCCCTCAGCTGCAGCAAAGTCCGCAACCTCCTTCGAAGCCCCGATTCCCCCAACGCGGCCCGTGTCGATCTGCACGAACCGGACGCCACCGAAGCGGATGAGGTTCTTCGCCATCTCCGGGTTATGCGACGCTTCCCCACCCGCAAGCGAAACGTTCGGCGATCGCCGTGCGAGCTCGGCGTGCGCGCGATAATCGTATGGACTGAATGGCTCCTCGAGCCAGAGCACCCCCGACTCTTCGAGCAGCGGGATCCGCAAGGACGCTGCGTCAACATCGTCATCCCAGATCTGGCCGGCGTCGACCATTAATTGGGCCCCGCCGATGCCATCACGCGCGGCATGCAGTTGATCCCGGTCTGCCTCAAGGGCCCCGCCACCGAAGCCACCCCAGCCGAACTTCACCGCGGTGTAGCCAGCGGCGACCGCGTCGTTACCTCGCTTATACGTTTCTTCAGGGGTCGCGCCAAAAAGCAGCGAGGCATACGGCTGCTTCGAACGGTTCTGCTCGTAGCCAAGCAGCTGCCACACAGGGAGTCCGTGGTGTTTGCCAAGCAAGTCCCAGAGCGCCATCTCCACGCCAGACCAAGTGTGCGCGGCCTGCAGGAGATCCATGCTGTTGCGTCGAAGGTTGGCGCTGAGCCGCGCAATATCCGCGGGCTGCTCGATGGTTTCCCCGAGTACGGATGAGGCAACCGGCTGGCACACGCCGTGCGAACGGGGGGTCACGAAGGCGGCGATAGAAACGAGCGGCGAGGCTTCGCACTCCCCCCACCCCTCAAGGCCGGAGTCTGAGCGCACCCGCACGAGAAGCGCGTCCTGGCTCCCATCAGCGTCGAGCGTTACCTCCGGCATTGCCGCATAAAAAAAGTCGACCGCGTTGATCTGCACGCCGTCCTCCGTTCCCTCACCTTTGAGCATCGAATCAACAACAACCACATATTGTTAACAGTTAACTATATGCCGAAATGGGGCGCACATCCCACGACACTTCGAGGTACCACTTCACCGTTTCTCCCTGCCGCACAACGCGCAGGGCGTCCGCCGCACGAGCGTCATCACGTGTCCGCCCCGGAGTCGACATCATCTCTATCCCGAAGACGTCGCCTCGCCATGGCGATGCGGGCGGGCGAAAGTGTCGCCAAAAAAAGCAAGTTCGGCGTCGCCTCCATGTCCGAGCGCACGCTCACCTTGCCGCCCAACCGTGGAACCGAGATCTCGACACACGGGTCTGCAAGCCTGACGCACAAGTGATCGTGAGAAGCGTCTGGCTCCACAGGAACGAGATCGGCTCGCGCTACACCGCCACCGACGACCTCCGCGTGCGGCCACACGAATTCCTGTCCGGCTGCGAAACGATTCGCGCCAGGCTCGGAGACCTCGTTCGTCGTGTGGGCGCCGTCAGCCTCCACCGACACCGTGCCTCCGCCGAACACCTCCCTGGAAAAACAGGGATGCTCACCGAAGCTCACCTCGCGATCCCCCGCGCGGACATTTGTGACCTCGGTGTCAACACGCACTGTGTTCTCAGTGAGGCGCAGCATTCGCACCGCCTCAAAGCCGTCGGTTTCCAGGGTGCACGACAGGGTGGCGTCGCCCTGGTGCACGACCTTCCAGGCTTCGCGGGGGAAGCTTCCATGCATCTGTTCACCCGAATCTAAGACGCCAGGGATGCCTGCATTCGGAAACATCCCGAACCAGCCTCCAGCGAACACCTGCTCATCAAACGGGTCTGCCTCACTCGTCGCGGTGGCCGGGCGATCGAAGTCCAGGAGGGGCCCGTCCTGGCGCTGCCACAGGAGGTTTGCCCCGTGACTTTGGGGAACTATTTCAGTGATGAGCATCCCGTGCCCCGGCAGACACACAACGCGTAAGTCTGCGTTCTGAAGCACAATGCGGCGGCCCACTGTCACGTCTCCGCGATGGCGGCGCGGATAACGAACATGCAGCCCGCAAGAGGCTCGCGTTCCCAGTCGTCGTCGCCGAAGCCCTCAGCGGCCGTGGTCACGTACAGGTTGCTGCCAACAAATTCGCACGCGGTGATCTGAGACACAGGGAGGGAAAACTCACCCAACTTGTCGCCAGAAAGCGAGAACCTGTCCACTCTGCCGGCCCCGTAGCACGCGACCCAGAGGTTGCCGTCTGGGCCAATTGCAAGTCCATCTGGCAGTTCCGAGGCGTATTCGATGAGCACCTCCCGTTCGCTCCATCGTTCGCCCGCAGCGCTCGTCGGCACACGGTAGACGCGCTGCTCGATGCTCTCAGCGAAAAAGAGCCACGCCCCGTCTGGGCTCCATGCAAGCCCGTTCGGAATCGTCAGGCCGGTTGCGACGACTCGCTGCTCACCCCCGCCTTCAATCGCGACGAGCGAGCCGGCCCCCACAGATTCGTCAGCCGCCATCCTTCCGACGTACAGCCGCCCCCACGGATCGCGTCGCGCGTCGTTCGAGATGAGCCCCCGCTCGCCGCCGCTAAACAAAGCCTCGGGTGCGCCCAAGCTCTGCGCATCAGTCCGCCACAGGTACACCCCCTCGCCACCGATGAGCGAAAACTCGCCGCCGAGTCGCGGGAGCGCGGCGCCGAGTGGCGCAACGCCAGTCTCGTAGGTCTTCACGCCTCCGAGCACCGGATCAAGCAGGAACAGGCGCCCTGATTGAATATCGACCCACGAAAGCGTGCCAGTGTCCGGTGACCATATCGGCGCTTCGAGTAGCGTGCCGCGAGGCGCGCCAAGTACACGTTCAGCTCGTGTCGCAGTCATACCGCGGTCAATCCGCCGTCAACAGTGAAGACCCCGCCGGTGCAGTAGCCAGCCTGATCACTCAACAAGAAGAGACTCATCGCGGCGATTTCAGCTGGTCGCCCGACTCGGCGCTGCGGAATCGCCTGAACTTCTTGCTCGAGCTTTGCCTCGTCGCGCATCACGAAATCGTTAATCGGAGTATCAATGAGCCCAGGCCAGACAACATTCACACGAATACCGTGAGCCGCGTACTCGTTCGCCATGACTCGGCCAAGCCCTGTTACGGCTGCCTTGCTCGCGCTGTACGCGTGGTGTCCGAGTTCCATTCCGAAATGGCCTGTCGGCGAGCCAATAAGTACGACGCTTGCCGATCCCGGCGTCGCACGGAGCATCGCGCCGACGGCGGCGCGGGAGACACGCATCGTGCCGCCTGCGTTCACGTCGACGACCCTGTGCCACACGGCATCAGCGAGACTGTCTACGGCGGCGTCAGTCTCGGGCTCGATTCCCGCAGAGACAACGAGCCCGTTCGGCGCACCGAACTCTTCGCAGGCGGCCAACACCCAGGCGTCAACGCTCGCGGTGTCTGTCACATCCACACGTGAGGTGCTCAGACGGTCACTATTTACCTCGTCGCGGAGCGCCTCAACAGCGTCGAGTGCCACATCGGCAACCGAGACTCGGCACCCCTGAGCGAGCAGCGCGCTCACGGTGGCGAGACCAATGCCGCTGCCGCCACCGCTCACGAGCACGTGCGTATCGTGGAGGCTGCGGTAGATGACTGTCGGCTCAGTCACTGCGACCCTCACTGCCTTGTTTTCGCCCAAGCAGCCGAATCGGCGATGCCAGAACATGCTCATCAAGCATCTCGAGCGCGGCCGTCAGGTCTCCGCCGCGGATCACCGCAAGCAGTTGAACATGCTCGTCCACAATGATTCCCGGGTGCTCGTGAAGCGACCCAAGCTGGTAAAACCCCGCACGAATGCGCGGCTCGATCGTCGACCACAACTGCTCAGCGTGGTAATCGTCAGACATTTTGATGATGTACGAGTGGAACTCGACGTCCAGATCGACGAGCTTCTGCAATTGCTCTGGGCCGCCAGTCTCCACGGTTTCTGTCATCTGATCGATGATGTGCTGCAGCGCATCGATGTCGCGTTGCTGCAGCACCCTGAGCGCGCCCTCGAGCGCGAACTTCTCAAGTACGTACCGCACTGGAAGTAGGATCCCCCGCAAGTCGGCGTCTGAGATCTCGACGACGATCGCCCCCTTGAACGCCTCAACGACGATCAACCCGTCCTTCTCGAGTTGCCGTAACGCCTCGCGCACGGGGCCGCGGCTGATCCCAAATTCCTTGGCAATCGACTCCTCCGCGATGCGTGCCCCCGGGCTAATCTCGCCTCGGATCACCCTGCCTCGCAGAATGTCAGTCAGCTCCTGCGAGATCGTCAGGCGGTCACGCAGCACGCGCGCTTCCTGCTCTTTGGCCATCAGTTCACTCCGATCACATTCGGCAACATTTCCCATCCTCCAACCCTTGGATGGTCACCCAGAAGTTGGAAACCCTCTGCAAACTGCACGCCGGCCTCGCGCCCGCGCTGCTGCGCCATACGGGTCGAGTCATCGTCCATGTCAGTTTCGAAGATCCGTTCCATCCACGCTACCTGGCTCACGTGCTGCGCGAGCATCTCCTTGCGCCGTTCAATCACTGAAGTGATGTCGACGTAGCCTTCGGGCACAAAGTTTTGACCCTGGTAGGTATCCATGATGAATGTCGTGGGAACTTCTGCAGGCGGGAACGCGGTTTCGATCAGCGGCACGCTCGCCGGGATCCTCGCGTCGCGAGCAATCGTGCCCGCGATCCGGTGATCGGGGTGATAGTCCTGCTCGCTCAGAATGAACATCAGGTCCGGCTGCGCCTCGCGGATCGCGTCGATGAAGCTCAGTCGGGTTTCCCTGTTGCTGAACAAGAATTCGTCGTCGTAGCCCATCCAGATGAGCTTCGCCCCGATGAGCTCGCATGCCGCGAGCGCCTCAGCGTGCCGCATCTCGGCGATCTCCTCCTTCGTGCCGGTCGGGTGTCCGATCTCCCCTTTCGTGGCGATCGCGACAAACACCTCGTGCCCGGCGTCAGCGAGCAGGATCAGGGTGCCCGCACAGAAGTTCTCGATGTCATCGGGGTGGGCCCCAATTGCTAGTACCTTCATCGTCTTCACTCTTTCTTTCTCAGTGTTAGAGAACGTCTACTGATCCACGAGCTGGATCGAAATGTGGAACCGCCGCGATGAGGTCCCGCGTGTATTGCGCTGTAGGGGCCGCGAAGATCTTGTCAACGTTTCCTTCTTCGACGATCTGTCCCTGCTTCATCACAATGATCCGGTCAGAGAGATACTTCACCACGCGAAGGTCGTGCGACACGAAGATGTAGGCGACGTCGAGCCTGTCGCGAAGCTCGAGCAGCAGGTTCAGGATCTGCGCCTGTACCGACACGTCGAGCCCGGAGGTGATCTCGTCACAAATAATCAGGCGCGGCTGCATAATCAACGCACGAGCGAGGCTAATGCGCTGGCGCTGGCCACCGCTGAACACAGCCGGATAGCTCTGTGCGTCTGCAGCACGAAGCCCCACCTCTTCGAGAACCTGAGCAACTCGAGCGTCGCGATCCTTCGGGCTTCCCTCTCCCCTCAGGTCGAGCGAATCTCCAACAGTCTGGCGCACTGTCAGGTGCGGCGCGAGCGATCCGTACGGATCCTGAAACACGTACTGGACGTCGTCTCTCAGCGTTCGGAAATCACCGCGAGTGCGCACTTGGGTCCCGTTGAAGTAGAGCTCGCCTGAGGTCACGTGCTCGATGCCAACGAGCATGCGTGAGACTGTGCTCTTACCCGACCCGCTCTCTCCGACGAGCCCGACAATCTCGCCAGACGCCACAGTCAACGTCACGTCGTCGACTGCCACAAGCGGAGCCCGCTGGCCGGGGATCCGGTACTCTCGCCGCAGGTGCTCGCCTCGCAAAATCTCAACCATCTGAGGCCCCTCTCGTCTCTGTCGGCACTCTGACCACGTGCTCGACGCTTCCGTCAACCGACTTCATGGTGCTCGCCTGGCGGGTTGCAGACATCCGTGGCCGCACTGCCGTGTATGGCTTGAGCGGTTCAGCCTTGGTGCTGTTGAGCGTCGGTGCGGCGTCGATGAGACCTCGTGTGTACGGATGCTGTGGATTATTCAGAATGCTCTCAACCGGGCCCGACTCGACGATTTGGCCCGCATACATGACCATCACCCTGTCTGCGACGGCGCCAATGACGCCAAGGTCGTGGCTCACGAAGAGACAGCCAAAGCCATCGCTTTCGATCCGTGAACGAATCAGGTTGAGAATCCCCTCCTGCACGCTCACATCAAGGTTCGTTGTCGGCTCATCTGCAACGACAAAGCGGGGCTTGCATGCGAGCGCCATAGCGATGCACACACGCTGCTTGAGCCCGCCTGAAAGTTGGAACGGGAACGAGTTGAATCGTTCGCGAGGGTTTGGAAACCCGACGTCGTTGAGCGCCTCGATCGCACGCTCCTCCGCCGTCTTCTTCGTCATCGTCCCGTGCGCCCGCAAGACGTCGACGAGCTGCTTCTTGACTGTGCGAGTCGGGTTCAGCGCTGCTGACGGATCTTGAAAAATCATCGACAGCTCCGCACCGCGAAGCCTGCGCAGTTCAGCGTCGGTGAGCGCGGTCAGGTCATCTCCCATGAACCGAACCTCACCCGAGCGAACATGGAGCCCCTCGGGGAGCAGGCCCATTGTCGTGAGCCCAGTGAGGGACTTGCCTGATCCTGACTCGCCAACGAGCCCGACACATTCGCCGGGTCGCACTTGCAGGTCGAGTTCGTGCACGAGCGCGGGCGCATCGGGCGACACAGACCCGAGCGAAACCGAGAGGCCCTGCACGTCAATAATGGGGACGGCGCCCTGGATATTGGTCACAGCGAGGACATCCCTTCAATCACGCGATTTGCCGAGGTCAGCGGGCCGTCGGGCGCCGCGTTCTGCTCCGCATTCAGTGGGTCTTCAGCTCCGCTATCGACCGCGCGGAGCTTCTGGCGTTTGCGAACGATCGCCTCGAGTGAAGTGCCGAGCCCAATCATTGCCGCGCAGGTAATCGCGATCATGATGCCTGGGAGCGTAGTTAGCCACCAGGCGTCGGCCATGTACGACTTGCCTTCGAGGAGCACGCCACCCCACGAAGCGGTTGGCGGCTGGATACCAAGTCCGAGGAACGACAGTGTCGACTCCATCACAATCATCGCGGAGGCCTGGAGTGGTGCGATCGTCAGTACGACGGGAAGCACAGTCGGTCCGATGTAGCGAAACAGCACTCTCCCGCCGCCGGCGCCGACCATCTCGGCCGCCCGCACGTAGTCTTTCGCTCGCTCACCAACTGCGACCGAACGCACAACGCGTGCGGCAGAGGCCCAGCCTGCGAGCATCATGAGGACAATGAGCACGCCGAGCGAGGTCCCGACCGCGCTCACAATGACGATCGCGAGGATCACGTAGGGCAGCGCCATCTGCACGTCAATGAGTCGCTCAACCGTCCAGCGCACTCCTGGCTGCGACGAGCTTGCAAGCAGGCCAGCCAAGACGCCTATGACGATCGACCCTGTCATGCCGATGAGCGCAACAGGCAGCGAAATTCGGCCGCCATTGACGATCCGGCTCAGCAGGTCACGCCCGAGGCTATCGGTTCCGAGCAGATGCCCGTCGCTGAGCGGCGGGAGTAGCCGCGACGCAAGTTCTTGCGCGTTCGGGTCAGGCAAGAAAAACGGCCAAACGAACGACATGAGGATGATGGCGACAAGCACGCTTGAGCTGACCCAAAACAGCGGGGTTGTCAGGGCAACCGCTGATGCCCGGTTCTTCGTCTTCATCATGCAGCCTTTCCAAGCCGGACACGGGGGTTCACCACGGTGTACAGCAGATCAACAATGAGGTTGATGAGCACGAACGTAATTGCCGCGATGATCGTCACTCCCTGGATCAGGGGATAGTCACGGGCGTTCATCGCGTTGAGCGCCACGCTTCCGAGGCCTGGATAGTTAAAGACCATCTCAGCGACGATGACACCACCGAGAACGGTTCCCATGTCGACACCGATTACAGTCATGAGCGGCAGGACTGCGTTTCGGTAGACATACACGAACCCAATCTTTGTCTCAGAGAGACCGAAGGCCTGGGCGGATCGCACGTAGTCCTCACCCAGCTCCTTGCGCACCCCGCTGATGAGCACGCGCATCTGGGAGGGGAGGATGCTCAGCGTGAGCGCTATGACTGGGAGCACGAGACTCTTCCAGCTGTCGAGCCCGCCGGGAGGAAGCCAGGCAAAATTCATCGCGAACACCGAGATCAAAAGCAGCGATACCCAGAAGAGAGGCGCGCTCTGACCGATAATCGCAAGCAGCGAGCTGAAGCGCGCGACGAGGCTGCCTGGGTTTCGAGCCGACAGCGTACCCAGGACTGTCGCGAGAACGAACGAAATTGCGAGCGCGATACCGCCGAGCAGCAGCGTGTTGCTCAGGGCTGGGAGCAGGATCTCAAGCACTGGAACTTCGTAGCGAAAGCTTGTGCCAAAGTCACCCCGGAACATGCCACCGATCGTCGTGAAGAGCTGCGTGATGATGGGTTTGTCAGTGCCGAACTGTTCGCGATAGGCCTGCAGCACTGACTCCTGCGTGAAGACTTGCCCGCGGATGCGGGCCGGGTCACCGGCAGTCAGCCGGAGCGCGAAGAAGGCTCCCACCGAGATCACGCAGACAACGATTGCGGCCTGTCCGATACGTGAAAGTACATATCTCAAAGTGGGTGCCTCCTTCGGCTCCTGGCAAAACCCCCGGCACCTTCCGGGGAGGGTACTACTTGGCTACTGACGCGTTACGGAGAAGCGGCTCCCCAATGAGGGGATTGCGCTCGTACCCGGTGACTCGATTGTTGACGAGCGTCGTCCACGTCTCGTCGCTCAGCCACAGCGTCAGCTGGTTGTCCCACATGTACGTCGCCGCAGCGTTGATTGCCGCGTTACGCGCGTCGCCCACCGTGGAGTTCTGCGCGCCCACAAGCTCGTCAACCTTCGGGTCGGCCATGTTGAACACTGCCTCACCAGTCGCCCCGGTGAACGTTGCAAGGATGAAGCTTGGGTCGTTGTTGAACGATGCAAGCGTGTTCATGCTGAGGTCATACTGCGGGTAGCTCGTGCGGAACTCACCCACCTCAAGCTGCGTCACTTCAACCTCGATACCAACATCCTTGAGGTTCTGCGCGATCGCCTGGTCAATCTCAAGCTGGCCGGGGACGAGGGTGCTCGTCGCCATCGTCAGCTTTAGCCCCTCGGCCTTACTTGCCTCAGCAAGCAGGCTCTTCGCCTTTTCTGGGTTGAACTCGAACTTCTCATTCGCCGGCTCGTAGCTGTCGAGTGTCGTCGGGATCGCGTTGAAACCGACAGGGTTGACACCGTGCATGATGCTTGCAGCGATGCCTTCTCGATCCACGGCATAGGCAAGCGCCTGCCTGACCTTGACGTCCGCAAGCGGCCCATTGTGTTGGTAGATCATCACGATCTGCGACGGGGGCGACACTGATTCAACAGTGATGTCGCTGTTGTCCTTGACAGCGTTGACGTAGTTCGGGCCGGTTCGCGTGGTGATGTCTACCTGGCCTGCGAGCAGCGCGTTTTGTCGCGCGTCAGCATCGGCGATGTAGCGAAGTACGACACCGTCGTTCTTCGGAGCCCCACCCCAGTAGTCAGCATTCGCTTCGAGCGTGATGTCGTCGTTCGAGTACGAGACAAACTTGTACGGGCCACTCCCGTTTGCCGTGCTCTTGAAGTTCTCTGGCGATTCGATGTCGGCCTTCGCAAGGATCGACACGGCTGCAAGGGAGTTCTCGAGCGGGCCAAACGGCTGCTCCGTGCGCACAGTCACAACGTCGCCCTCTGCGCTCGCTTCACCCGCAGTGAGCAAGATTGACTTCGCGAGGGGCTCGCTCCCTGGGACCATGAGGCGGTTCAGGGAGGCGACGACATCGTCTACGGTAACCGGGGTACCGTCGTGGAACTTAGCGTCCGTACGCACAGTGAGCTTCATCTCAGTGTCACTGACCCACTCCCACTCGGTCGCCAGGTTTGGGCCGATCTTGCCCTGTGCGTCCATCGAAAGCAGCGTGTCATAGACGAGCGATGCAACCTGCTCGTCGACAAGCCCGAACGAGGCAGCCGGGTCCCAGTAGGCAGCCGTCGGAGGCTCAGCGTTGGCGACGATGATCTGACCGCCACGGCCTTCACCGGTGTTTCCTCCCTCGGTGGCGGGCGAGCTGCATGCGCTCAGCGTCAGGGCCGCCGATGCGAGCACCGCGATTCCCGCGAGCTTCCACCGCCCCCGCATTACTCGTTCTAGCCTCATTGCAAAACTCCTGTTCGTCATTGAACTTTTGGACGTTGGCAGGCGTGAAACGGCTGCCGAGTACCGATCATAGCGTAGACTGTCGACTGTTAACAATCACGTTTTAAAACTGTTATCCTGCATCAAGTACTGCGACTTCCCAGCTCTCGACGATGAGAGCGCGACGAGAGAAAGTGTTCCTATCAATGAAGATTCGTAACGTAGTAAGCGCGGGGCTTATCGGCGCAACCCCCAAAGGCGGGTGGGCAAACGAGCTCAATCCAAATGACTCACTGCACACGCTTATTGCAGTTCACACGGATGACGGCCTCACGGGGCTCGGAAGTGTATTCACTCACCAGGATCTCGTCGCAGGATCCCTCTCAGTGCTGCGAGATCTGCTCGTTGGCGAGGAGCTTGACTCTCCGTCGGCGATGACCGAAAGGCTCCACCAGGCAACGTTCTGGATGGGCCGCGGCGGCTCCATCACGCACACGATAAGCGGCATCAACATGGCGCTCTGGGACGTGTTCGGTCAACATGCCGGCCTCCCTGTCAGCCGCCTGCTCGGCGGCGATCACCGGAGCAAGGTTCGCCCGTACGCCTCGTTGCTCATGGATGAACCGAGCGTCATGGTGCCACGACTCGAGGGATACGCTTCAGAGGGGTTTCGCGCATTCAAGATCGGCTGGGGCAGCTTCGGCAGAGACAGCGCGGCGACAGACGAGCGCATCGTCGCCGCAGCACGCGAAGCAGTTGGCCCTGACGCCCTACTCGCCGTCGACGCGGGCGGCAGCGACGGATTCTGGCCCCACGGCTACAAGTGGGCACTCAACACTTCACACATGCTCCACGATTACGGCGTTGCCTGGTTCGAGGAGGCGCTCTCACCTGATGATCTCGCCGGTTTCACTGAGCTCACCAAACACTCAAGGGTGCCCATCAGCGGCGCGGAGACGCTGACGCGCCGCCAGAGCTTCACGCCGTTCATTGACGCCCGCGCTTTCGACATCATCCAACCAGACGTCACCAAAGTGGGCGGCCTCGACGAGTCCCTCGCGGTCGGCAGGCGAGCCGAGGAAGCGGGGATGCGCCTCATTCCACACGGTTGGAATACGGCGGTTGGCCTCGCTGCAGACCTGCACACTGCAGCCGCGCTGCCGCGCACAGACCTCGTGGAGTACTGCACAGGCTCCGCATACATCGACGACATCGTCGAAGACGGCTGGCGCCTCGACGAGAATGGGCTCCTCGACATTCCTTCCGATCCGGGACTCGGCATTTCGTGGGATCGCGACGAGATCAAGAAGTACACGGGTGGCGCTTCACTGTTTCTCGAGTAGCGAGATGTGAGCACGGGACACACTCGGCGCGCAAAGCGCCAAGGCTCAGGCCTCGGCACGCAGTGACGCAACAAGCGCGCCGAGTGCGTCTGAGATCTCGTCGATCGCGGTGTCGACCTCTGGCACGACACTCATCATGTCGTAGCTACCGTGTACGAGCCCGGCGAACTCCAGGTAGTCGACCTCGACCCCGGCTGCGGCAAGTCGCGCCGCATACGCACGGTTCTCGTCGCGAAGAGGGTCGTACTCTGCGGCGGCAATGATTGCAGGCGCCGCAGTTGCAAGCCGACTTGAAGCGATGGGGCTGATCAGCGGGTTATCCGGGGAAGTACCGTCTGGGAGATACTGCTCGATTGCCCAGACGATGTCAGCCCACTCAACAAAACACCCGACACCGTTCTCAACGCGAGAGGGATAGCGCCCCGGCGAGACGTCGAGGTCGACAACTGGGTACAGCAGCACCTGCCCCTCGGCACGCTCACGCTCCGTCACGGCGAGAATCGCGGCGAGGTTTCCTCCAGCACTGTCTCCGCCGACGATCACCGGGCCCTCGCCGCCGAGCTCAGCGCGGTGTTCGCACGCCCAGTGGAGGGCAGCTGTCGCGTCATTCAGGGCTGCGGGCCACGGATGTTCCGGGGCGAGGGCGTAGTCAACGACAAGCACCGCAACGCGTGCCCTCGCGCACAGCGCTCGGACGAGAGCGTCAGCGGTTGCAATGCTGCCTGTCACCCACCCGCCACCGTGGTACCAGACGAGCGTCGCCTGGCTCACGGCGTTCACTGGCCGGTACAGGCGAGCAGGGATCAGGCCGAACGGGCCAGGGATCTGAGCTGGGGTCGGAGCTGCAACAGCATCACGCGACACCATGGGCGCAAAGGCTTCAATGTCGGCCTCGTGAAACCGTCTCGCGTCTTCGATCGCAACCGGCGCAGCGCCCGGTCGCGCGTAGTCGACATCAGCCTCCTTCAGCTCAATCAGTCTGACAATGGCTGACACAATCGGCATCCAGCTTTCCCTTCTTCGTCTGCGGTCACCACGGCGGGCGGCCGCTAGCGCGTTGCCTCTTCGAGTAGCTCAATCACGTGCCTGTACCGTTTGCCGGTTGCCCGAGACATGCCGATCTCGCAGGTGCGGTTCGCAGACACGTAGGCATCAAACTCGCCGAGTTGCGTGTGCACCTCGCGGAGTTCTTCGGCTTCACGCATAGTGGCGCTCTCAGTGAGCTCTGGATGCAGCATGCCGCGGTCGCCGGCGAACGCACAGCACCCCCACTCATCGGGGACAAAGACCTCGTCAGCTGCAAACTCCGCAATCGCAGTGAGTGATGACGTTGCGCCAAGTGCTGTCGTCGAACACGTCGGATGCACCGCGATGCGAGCGAAGCTCAGTGTCCGGGTCAGCTTCGGGAGCGCCTCACGGGCGACGAACGTCGTTGCGTCTTCGACGCGCAGCCGCCGAAACTCCGGGTGATCCTCGAGCGCCGCACGCAACATGACTTCCACGCCCTCGGTGCACGAGGCCGCATCGCAGATGACGGGCAGCTCCCCCTCGCGACTCGCCTGCCAGAGGGCTGAGAGCGTGCGCTCCGACATCAGGCCATAGCCCTCCACCTGCCCTTTCGACTTCCACGGGGTGCCACAGCACAGGCCGCTGTCCGCCAAAGGCACCGCGTATGGGATCCCCGCCCGGTCGAGCACTGAACGAAGCGCGCTCCTGGACCCCGGATGGTCAGTGGCAGGCCCGAACATCTCACCGATACAGGCCGCGAAGAACACGACCTCGGCAGGAGCGTCGGTGCTCCCCAGCCCGGGATCCTTCTTGGCCGAGCTTCCGCCCCTCGGGAGGCCCGCATCGTAGAGCGGCACTCGGTCGCTGCCAAGCAGCGCACGCCCGATTTGCGTCACCCCGCGAACAATCGGCGCAGGCGTGGCTTTCGCCACAGTAAGCGCCGCGCCGCCAATCGAGGTGACTACGCCCCAGTGTTTTGCAGCAGCGCCCCACGCTGCGGATTCGACTCTGCCGGCTGATTCTGATCGCAGTCGCCGAACGAGATCTCCCGTATTGATGCCGACTGGGCAGGCGACACCGCACATGCCGTCAACCGCGCAGGTCTGCACGCCGTCGTACTCGTACGAGTCCTTCAGCTCTGCGGCGAGCGCCGCGTCACCGCGCTCCTCAGCGGCCGCGATATCGCGCCGCAGAACGATCCGCTGGCGCGGCGTCAGCGTGAGATCCTTACTCGGGCATGTTGGTTCGCAGTATCCGCATTCAACACAGCGATCGACCTCCGGTTCAACCTTGGGCGACAGCTTGAGGTGCTGCAGGTACGAGTCAGCTTCTTCTGAGAGCACGACACCCGGGTTCAGTAACCCGCTCGGGTCAATGAGTCGCTTGATCGCCCACATGAGATCTGTGAGCTCGTCGCCGTATTGCCTCCGAACGAAGGGCGCCATCACCCTGCCAGTCCCATGCTCTGCTTTGAGGGAGCCCCCCTGCGAGAGAATCAGCTCGACCATGTCTTCGACGAACCCTTTGTGGCGGGCAACCCCGCCCTCGGTATCGAAACGTTCGGTCAGCATGAAGTGGATGTTGCCGTCCTTCGCGTGTCCGAAAATGACGGCATCGTCGTAACCGTGCGTAGCAAACAACTCGGCGAGCCCTTCGCACGTCGCGAACAGGCGATCGACAGGCACGACAACATCCTCGAGGAGCGCCGTCGTCCCTGAGGGCCTGGCCCCCGCAACAGCCGTATAGAGCCCCTTCCGCACATGCCAGAGTGACGCACGCTCTCCTGGGTCTTCCGTGAGCGTGGCGGGCGTGAGCAACTCGAGGTCCTGAAGCGCACGAACCGCTCGCTCGCTGCGGCGGCGCAACTCGTCAGCGTCACCGGCGTGAATCTCCACGAGGTATGCCGCCTGCTGCTCGACACAAATGTCAGTGATGGTTGTCGGCACATCCGGCAGTCCCTGCGCCACACGAAGCGATGTCGAGTCAAGAAGCTCGATCGTCGCGAACCCAACTTCAACCAGGCGCGGCAGCGCGGCTGTAGCCACTGCGAGCGAGGGGAAGACGAGCAGTCCTGTTGCGACAGCGGGCAGGATCGGCACCGTCGCAAACCGCGCTTCCGCGACGAACGCGAGGGTCCCTTCGCTTCCGATCACGAGGTGCTCAAGGATACGCACCGGGTCATCGAAATCGAGCAGCGCGTTGATGCCATATCCCATCGTGTTCTTCATCGCAAAGAATGCCTGCACGCTGGCGGTGAGCTCGGGTTTCGCGCGCAACTCATCACGAAGCTCGGCGAGCCCTGCAAAGATCTCAGGCTCCTGCTCACGCAAGTGCTCTGACGCGTGCGGGTCGCCGGTGTCGAGAATCGTGCCACTCGGCAGCACAAGCAGGAGCGACTCGACGGTCTGATAGCTATTGGCTTCGATACCGCACGCCATTCCGCTGGAGTTGTTCGCGATGACCCCGCCAATCGTGCAGGCAATCTCGCTCGCCGGGTCTGGCCCGAGCTTGCGGCCATGCCGAAGGAGCCTGGTGTTCACCTGGCGAACGGTCGCGCCAGGTTCGGCGACCACTCGCACTCCGCCGTCAGCGACTCGGATGTCCCTGAAGTTACGCCGGGTATCGACGAGAATCTCGCCGCTCACGCCCTGCCCAGACAGGCTGGTGCCCCCGGAGCGGAACGTCACGCTCACCCCGGCTTCACTCGCCGCCTGAAATATCTCCGCAACCCCTTCGGCGTCCTGGGGAACGAGCACTTCGTGTGGGACCAGCAGATAGTGCGAGGCGTCGTGCGCGTACGAAAAACGATCGATTGACCGAGTCAACTTCTCGGTTGCCCCACTCGTCAAGCGGCGCAACGGGGAATCGATCCGTACCGTTGAAGTCATGCCGTGAACCCCTTCGTTCCAGACGCGTCGTCGCCGTGCGAGGCAAAGCGCATCCGTGGCTCGAATCCGAACCAACCCCTGCCTCAAGGATTGTCTGACAACTATACCTGGATGACGATGCGATACGCTACTGACATGACCGCCCCACCGCCACAGCTCCCCGGGTTCGGCAGCGCGCTTCAGATCCGCGGCGTGGTCGATGCAGTCGCGGCTCAGTTAAGAGAAGCGATCTTTGCGGGCACACTCCCGCCGGGTGCCGCTGTCACTGAGGCGCTCGTCGCTTCGGAATTTGGCATCGCAAGGCCAAGCGCGAAGGCCGCAATCGAGAAGGTCACTGCCGAGGGCCTCCTCCAACGGACTGCGAACAGAAGCGCCCGCGTGCTGACAATCGACACCGAAGACGTGCACGACATCTACCAGGCCAGGAGAAGGCTCGAATCGGCGGCGCTGCGGGACCTCGCCTCGACACTTCACGCGCCAGAGCGAGCGCGAATCGCGAACGAACACATCCGGGCGCTACGGGCCGAACACCCGAGTGAAATCATCGACCACGATCTCGAGTTCCATCTCGCGATCATCGACGCCCTCGATAGCGCTCGCATGAGCGCATCGTACCGACGCATCCTGTCAGAGGTTCGACTCTGCATGGCGCAGGTCCAGGGCAGGCAGCTGCTGCACCCCGACCTGATCGGGGATGAGCACTCCCGCATCCTCGCCGCGCTTCAGCTCGGCGACGCAGAATCTGCCTGCGAGCACCTCACAACACACCTAGGGCGCGCGGAGTCGCTTCTTGTGGAGTCCCTCACCCACGAAGAGTGACGAGTAGCCCGCCACCGCGGGCCTCTCATACGCACCCTCGAGCGATGCCTGGATCCAGGGCTCGAACGCCAGCTCAGTTGAGCGGACGCACCGAGGCCGGAATGGCTCCGTCAGCGTAGAGATCGATCGCGAGATCCTGATACGCGGTCAGCGCGACCCGCTGGGTCATCGGCCCGTAGGAGATGCGGGCGACCCCGAGCTCCTCGTACTCGCCCGCAGTGAGCGCGCCCGGCAGCCCAATGACGCTGATCTTCCGCTCTCCGATGCCATCAACGAGCTTGCGAGTTGTGTCGGCGTCGAGCACGCCGGGGACGAACACGACGTCTGCGCCGGCAGCGAGGTACGCGCGGCCGCGCTCGATTGCGTCGGCGATGGATTCCTCGAGCGGGCGTCCGCCCGCGCGCACGAACGCGTCGGTGCGCGCATTGAGAGCAAACGGCACGCCTTCGACTGCCCCAGCCGCGACGACCGCCTCGATCTCGGAGACGAACTCCGACAGCGGCCGCAGTCGATCCTCGATATTTGCGCCGACAGCACCAACGCCAATGGCGCGGCGTGCGACCTCACCCGCGTCGCCGTAGCCCGCATCAAGGTCTGCACTCACGGGCAGGTCACCGGCAGCCTCAACGATGCGCCCAACCATGTCAAGGGTGAGTTCGAGGGGAATCTCCCCGTCGGCGTAGCCAAACGTGGCCGCAATCGAGTGCCCGGCGGTCGCGATCGCACGCGTCTCGGGCAGAGCCGCGACGGCCTTCGCCGAGATCGCGTCCCAGACATTGACGACGCGAAGAATCTCGGGTGCTGCGTGCAGTTCAGAGAGGCGCTGAGCCTTAGATGCCTGGGTAGTCATGTGGCCACGCTACCAACCTGTGCTGCGCCGCGAAACCCCCTGCGCTGGAGGCTTGCTGGCAATGCAGTGAGCCCCGCTCACGATAGATCGCGAGCGGGGCTCAAATCCCAAAGCCGACGTACGGGTTTTAGAAGTCCCAGTCCTCGTCCTCGGTGGCCTCAGCCTTACCGATGACGTACGACGAACCCGAGCCAGAGAAGAAGTCGTGGTTTTCGTCAGCGTTCGGTGAGAGCGCCGAGAGGATCGCCGGGTTCACGTCGGTCATTTCCTTCGGGAACATCGGGTCGTAGCCGAGGTTCATCAACGCCTTGTTCGCGTTGTAGTGAAGGAACTTCTTGACGTCTTCGGTAAGGCCTACGGGATCGTACAGATCCTGCGTGTAGAGGATCTCGTTTTCGTAGAGGTCGTACAGGAGCGCGAGGGTGTACTCCTTGAGCTCTTCCTGACGCTCGGGGGTCTCCTTCGCGACCGCAAGCTGGTACTTGTAGCCGATGTAGTAGCCATGCACGGCCTCGTCGCGAATGATGAGGCGGATGAGGTCTGCGGTGTTCGTGAGCTTCGCCTTCGAGGACCAGTAGATCGGCAGGTAGAAGCCCGAGTAGAACAGGAACGACTCGAGCAGCGTCGATGCAACCTTGCGCTTCAGCGGGTCGTCACCCTCGTAGTAGTCGACGATGATCTGGGCCTTCTTCTGCAGCGCCGTGTTCTCCGTCGACCAGCGGAACGCGTCATCGATCTCCTGCGTCGACGCAAGCGTCGAGAAGATCGAAGAGTAGCTCTTCGCGTGCACCGACTCCATGAACGCGATGTTCGTGTAGACGGCCTCCTCATGCGGGGTGATCGCGTCGGGGATCAGCGAAACAGCGCCGACGGTGCCCTGGATCGTATCGAGCAGGGTCAGCCCGGTGAAGACCCGCATGGTGAGCAGCTGCTCATCAGGGGTGAGCGTCGCCCACGACTGCACATCGTTCGAGAGCGGCACCTTTTCGGGGAGCCAGAAGTTGTTCACCAGACGGTTCCAGACCTCAAGGTCCTTCTCGTCCTCGATGCGGTTCCAGTTAATTGCCTGAACTGCATGGCCCAGCTTGAAGTTCATCGATTCCCTCTGCTCTCTCACTTACTCGCACCGCACGCCCGGCCAGGGCGAAACGCGAAGTTTGGTGGCAAACTCGGGGCTCCGCGCTGTGCGCGCGAATGCCGCCGAGGCACCCTCAAATCCTACCCGTTTCGCCCAACCAATGTCTGCGCCGCTCCGAGAGATTCTCAACTACATGTTGTGGTGCGCAAGCACACGCACCGCAACATAATGTGGCCTAGTCGCGCATCGGGTAGATGCCGTTCACGCAGATGGAATACGTCATATTGTTTGGTGCCAGCCCGCGCATGTCTGGCAGGGCAAACGTAGCTCTACCGTCTCCGCCATAAGTGTTCCCGAACAGCGAGTACAGCGCCGAGAAACTCTGGATGGAGAGTACCTGCCCGTTGGCTGGCATCCCGTCCGCCACCACGCCAGCGGTCAGGAGCACCGAGCCGACCATGCACTCGGTGGCGCGGCCCGCGGCTGCCCGCTGCGTGTTCGTGCCGAAGAGCCTTTGCAGGTCGCTGTTTCCTGCCGCGCCCGTTGACCCCGGGAAGCCCTGCGGCCCTGTCGCACCGGTCGCGCCCTTCGCCGCGAGCAGCGCCCAGGCGCTTGTGTCAGTTGGAGCTACGCCAGAGAAGCTCTCGTCGCGAGTGGCAACATACGTCGACCCTTCGAATTCGACGACGCTTGCAGGAGCAATGCCCGAGTACTCTGCCGCGGCGTCGTACGAGCCAACAAATGCCCAGGGGGCGACGCCGGCGAGCCCCTGGATGCCTTGGATGCCCTGCGCGCCCTGGGCACCAGCGGTTCCCTGCGCGCCAGCCTCTCCGTCTACGCCGTCTCGCCCCGCAGCGCCTGCCGCACCTGTCTCACCTTTCTCACCACGCTCGCCTTTCAGCCCAGCTGCCGCGATCAGGATCCAGTCAGAGGGCGACGCCGCAGGCGCGGCCCCGACTGACGATCGTGCGGCCACGTACGTCGACCCTTCAAAGGTGACGAGCGAAGTCGGCGGGCCCGCGGTGTAGGTTGCCGTCGGGCTCCATTCAGAGACGGAGTCCCACGCGGCGACGCCATCCTTGCCCGCCGCACCGGTGGTACCGGCCGCGCCCCTCTCACCACGCTCACCCTGGATGCCTTGGATGCCCTGAATGCCCTGAATGCCCTGGGCGCCAACCGCGCCAGTTGCACCGTCAGCACCGTCGCGCCCAGCCGCACCGTCCTTGCCTGCCGCGCCATCGAGCCCTGCCGCGCCATCCTTGCCTGCGGCGCCGTCCTTACCTGCGGCGCCGTCCTTGCCGTCAGCCCCGTCCGCGCCCTGGGTTCCTGCCGGGCCCGCCGCCCCGGCGGGCCCGGCAGCGCCGTTTGCTCCCCGTGCTCCGGCAGCGCCGGCGTTGCCCTGCGCTCCTGCAGCCCCCCGCTCCCCTGACGCGCCGGGAGTTCCAGCCGCCCCATCGCGTCCGTGAGATCCAGGCTCCCCAGCGGCGCCGTTCTTCCCTGGAGCGCCGGCCTTGCCATCCGCGCCATCCACACCGTCCGCGCCATCTGTGCCGGGCTCGGCGCTCTGCCACGCCACTGGCACGAGGCCGCTGCCGCACGTGTCACCCGCGTCAGCGAGCGTCAGCGTCCCATCAGCCGCGCTGAGGCATCCCTGCATCGGGCTTCCTTCGCGCAGCGTGCCGCCACTCGAAATTGCGGTCGCGGCGACAGC
Source organism: Leucobacter sp. NPDC015123 (assembly GCF_043080205.1). NCBI lineage: Bacteria > Bacillati > Actinomycetota > Actinomycetes > Micrococcales > Microbacteriaceae > Leucobacter > Leucobacter sp. NPDC015123. Next base: position 465,678 of record NZ_JBIBVH010000002.1, read on the forward strand.
GCCGAGGCCCCCCGAGAGCAAGCCCACCGCAACGCATGCGGCAAGCACTTTTCCTGGAACATTCATCTCGACTCCCCCATGTCAATCCGAGTACGCCGCGCCTCTACGCGCGGGCAACACTCCATTTCACTGGGTCTACCGGCCTTCACGCCAGATTTCGGGCAAATCTGCGCAATTTGCATACGGCCATGCGCAGCTTGCACGCGACCCCGGTGAGGAAGCCAGCGCCATCAGTCGCCCCCGGCCAGGATCAGGTCGCACCGAACAACGCGCAAACGGGGCGCCCTTCCGAAGAAGGACGCCCCGTTCTTGCTCGCGAGGAGTTACAGCATGCAGCTGACGCACTCGGTCATGTCAGTGCCCTCGAGCGCGAGCTGGCGAAGGCGGATGTAGTAGATCGTCTTGATGCCCTTGCGCCATGCGTAGATCTGCGCCTTGTTGATGTCGCGCGTCGTCGCCGTGTCCTTAAAGAACAGCGTCAGCGAGAGACCCTGATCGACGTGCTGCGTTGCCGCTGCGTAGGTGTCGATGATCTTCTCGGGGCCGATTTCGTACGCATCTTCGTAGTACTCGAGGTTGTCGTTCGTCATGAACGGCGCCGGGTAGTACACACGACCGAGCTTGCCTTCCTTACGGATCTCAACCTTCGAGGCGATCGGGTGGATCGAGCTCGTCGAGTTGTTGATGTAGGAGATCGAGCCGGTCGGCGGCACAGCCTGCAGGTTCTGGTTGTAGATGCCGTGCTCCATGACGCTTGCCTTCAGCTGGCGCCAGTCTTCCTGCGTCGGGATCGCAACGGCCGCGTCGGCGAAGAGCTCGCGAACGCGCTCGGTCGCGGGCTCCCACACCTCGTCGGTGTACTTATCGAAGAACTCGCCCGACGCGTACTTCGAATCCTCGAAGCCGCCGAACACCTGCTTGCGCTCAATCGCGATCTTGTTCGACGCCGTGAGCGCGTGGAACAGCACCGTGTAGAAGTAGATGTTCGTGAAGTCGATGCCTTCTTCTGAACCGTAGTGGATGTGCTCGCGAGCGAGGTAGCCGTGCAGGTTCATCTGGCCGAGGCCGATGGCGTGCGACTGGGCGTTGCCGTCTTCAATCGAGCGCACCGAGCTGATCGAGCTCATGTCACTCACTGCGGTCAGCGAGCGGATCGCAAGGTCGACGGTCTCGCCGAAGTTGCCGCCGTCCATCGCCATGGCGATGTTCATCGAGCCAAGGTTGCAGGAGATGTCCTTGCCGATGTCGCGGTAACTGAGGTCCTCGTTGTATGTGGTCGGGGTGTTGACCTGCAAGATCTCAGAGCAGAGGTTCGACATGTTGATGCGGCCCTTGATCGGGTTCGCCTTGTTCACCGTATCTTCGAACACAATGTACGGGTAGCCCGACTCGAACTGCAGCTCAGCGACCGTCTGGAAGAAGTGACGTGCACTGATCTTCGTCTTCGAGATGCGCGAGTCGTTGACCATTTCGTAGTAATGCTCGGTCACCGAGATGTCGCCGAATGGCACACCGTAGACCTTCTCAACGTCGTACGGCGAGAAGAGGTACATGTCCTCGTTCTTCTTCGCGAGTTCGAAGGTGATGTCGGGTACGACGACACCGAGCGAGAGCGTCTTGATACGGATCTTCTCGTCAGCGTTCTCGCGCTTGGTGTCGAGGAACTTCATGATGTCGGGGTGGTGGGCCGACAGGTAGACCGCGCCGGCGCCCTGACGCGCACCGAGCTGGTTCGCGTAGCTGAAGCTGTCTTCGAGGAGCTTCATCACGGGGATGATGCCCGACGACTGGTTCTCGATCTTCTTGATCGGGGCGCCCGCCTCGCGAATGTTCGAAAGCGAGAGCGCCACGCCACCGCCGCGCTTCGAGAGCTGCAGCGAGGAGTTGATGCCGCGCGAGATCGACTCCATGTTGTCTTCGACACGGAGCAGGAAGCAGGAGACGAGCTCGCCGCGCTGCGCCTTGCCCATGTTCAAGAACGTCGGGGTCGCCGGCTGGAACCGGCCGGAGATCATCTCGCGCATGAAGCCGCGCGCGAGCTCCTGGTCACCCTGAGCGAGCCCGAGCGAGACCATCACAACGCGATCTTCGAAACGCTCGAGGTAGCGCTTGCCGTCGAACGTCTTCAGCGCGTACGACGTGAAGAACTTGAACGCTCCGAGGAACGCGGGGAAGCGGAACTTCAGTGCGTATGCCTCGTCGGTGAGCTGCTCGATGAACTTCGTCGAGTACTGGTCGAGCAGTTCCTTCTCGTAGTAGTCGTTGTCGATGAGGTAGCGCAGGCGCTCCTCGAAGTTGTGGAAGAACACCATGTTCTGATTGACGTGCTGCAGGAAGTACTGCCGCGCGGCCTCGCGATCCTTGTCGAACTGGATCTTGCCGTCTGCGTCGTACAGATTGAGCATCGCGTTCAGCGAGTGGTAGTCCATCTCGCTGATCTTCGACGATTCAAGCCCCGGCTCCATCACTGCTGTTTCCAAAACTTTTCCAATCCTTCTTGGACGGCTGTCACATCGTCCGGTGTTCCAAAGAGTTCAAATCGATACAGGAAAGGGACCTGGCATTTGCGGGCGATAATGTCGCCCGCAATGCCGTAGGCCTCTCCAAAGTTAGTGTTGCCCGCCGCCATCACGCCCCGAATCAGTGACCTGTTCTGCTCGTCGTTGAGGAACTTGATCACCTGTTTCGGAACCGCACGGAGGGCGGGTCCACCACCATAGGTTGGCACGAGCAGCACATATGGTTCTGTGACCTGCAAGTGCTCTTCTCGCGCATACAGCGGAATGCGTTTCGCGGGGACACCGAGCTTCTCGATGAAGCGGTGCGTGTTCCCCGAGACGCTGGAGAAGTACACCAGATTGCTCACGGCGACCTCACACCCTCGCGTTAGAGAAGTCGACCAGCAAGCTCCGCGATCTTGTCGGGGCGGAAGCCCGACCAGTGCTCGTCGTCGGTCACGACAACCGGCGCCTGGAGGTAACCAAGCTCCTTGACTGCCTGCAGCGCCGCCTCGTCCTCAGAGAGGTCGTGAACTTCGTATTCGATGCCCTTGCTGTCGAGAGCGCGGTAGGTTGCCGTGCACTGAACGCACGACGGCTTGGTGTAGACCGTTACTGCCATTTTTATGCCCTTCCCTCAAAAGTCTCAGCTCGTGTGAGCCACAACATCTAGTGAACCACACCGAGGCCGACCACAAGATGATGTAGTTACACCGATGTAGTTTTCCACGGCCTTTCCACCGAATTTTTGGTCGATCTGGGGACAACTTTTGGCTCGTTTCCGCCCTCGCCCGATGGTTATCCACAGGCTGGGGAGGCAAAAAGAATTTTCATCCACCCCACCCTCTCGGCGTGTCGGAGACGAAGCTAGTCCTCTGTGTAGTGAAACACCAATGAGGCCCCTTTTATGCCCGTATCAAGGCGCGACGAGAGGCTCGATTTTGACCCCAGCGTCACGTGCGCTGACCCCGCTGCGGGCGGCGTCGCCGCCGATAAACGCCAGCGCCTAGTCGACCGCTATCGGCCACAACAGCTCCGTCCCATCGGGCTGGAACCAGCGCAGCACGAGCATCGCATCGTGCGCCGCGATCGCCTCGTCAGCACGAGCCCCGCGGACCGCAACCCGAATGCGAGAGCCGGGATGCACAGTCGTCGGTAATGACAGCCCGAGCATCCCTGCCCCAGATAGGGCGAAGCGCACCGAGTGAGCGACCTCTGCCCCGCAATGCTCGATCTCAATCACACCGAGCCGTCGCCGCACAACGTTCCATGGCACCGGCACAGCATGCGGGGTGCTGCCCGACTGATCGGAGCCCCCAGGGCCGGAGCCAGAACCGAGCTCGGGGCTCGCCCTCGCCCCACTCGCAGACGCGAGAACGCGCGCGGGCATCGTTCTGGTGCTGAGCCGGAAGGGTGACATGCGGTGAGGCTACAGGGGGCCTCAGACACTCGACGGGCCCGCCGGTCACAGCCGGCTACACGTGATGGTACGGACGGCCTGCGGCGATCTCCTGCGCCCTGTAGAGCTGCTCGGCAAGGATGAGCCGCACAAGCTGGTGCGGAAACACGAGCTTCGACAGGCTCCACACGAATTGAGCACGACTCCGCACGCTGTCGTCGACCCCATAGGCGCCGCCAATCACTATGACGACATGCTTGCCCTGTCCAAGCGCTCCCTGCAGCCGATCGGCGAGCGCCGGTGAGTCGACATTTGCGCCGCGCTCGTCGAGTAGCACGAGAAACGCATCACGGTCGACCCGCTGGAGAATCCGCTCAGACTCCTCTACCCGCGCAGCATCGCCATCTCGGGCGGAGTGCGGAAGCAACTGCCACGACACGTCGAACGGCTTACGCAGCCGCTTCTCATATCTGTCTATGCCGTCCTTCACCCAGGCCTCGTGCTTCTTGCCGACGGCGAGCACCTTGATGCTCACGGCACTCGCACCGTGCCAAGGTACTCGGCGATCCGCCCGATCGCTTCCTCGAGCACCGATACTTCGGGGAGCGTCACAAACCGCAAGTGATCCGGCGTCGGCAGGTTGAACCCCCGGCCGTTTGTTACGAGCACTCGGGTTGCGCGAAGCAGGTTGATCACAAACGCCTGGTCGTCCTCGATGGGGTAGCGCTCGGGGTCGAGGCGCGGGAACAGGTACATGGCGCCACCCGGCAGTTCGCATGTCACACCGGGAATCTCGGTGAGCAGTCGGTGAGCGACGTCTCGCTGCTCGAGGAGTCTCCCGCCGGGGGCGCACAGCGTATCGATTGACGACTCGATCTCGAGCGCGACAGGGATCGCGTACTGCGCTGGGGCGTTTGAACACATGCGCATGTTAGCGAGTAGCGTGAGCCCCTCAAGGAAGTCGGCGGCGCGCCCCCTGTCGCCCGACGCGACTACCCAGCCGGCACGATACCCGGCGACGCGCTGAGCTTTGGAGAGCCCGCTGAACGTCAGGCACAGCGTCTCGGCCACGTGCAGGGCCGCGTGTTCGTGAGTCGCGCCGTCGTACAGGATCCGGTCGTAGATCTCGTCGGCCATAAGAACGAGCCCGTGCCGTTCGGCAAGCGCCGCAAAGCCGCGAACGAGCTCCGGCGAGTACACAGCACCCGTCGGGTTGTTCGGATTAATGAGCACGATGCCCGTGGTCCGTGGGGTGATGAGCGCCTCGATCTCGGCGAGGTTCGGCATCCAGCCGTTTGACTCGTCACACGGGTAGTGCACCGCGCGGCCGCCCTGCAGCGTGACTTGCGCGGTCCACAGCGGGTAGTCAGGGGCGGGAACGAGGATCTCATCGCCGCGGCTCACAAGCGCCTGCAGCACGAGCGAGATGAGCTCGCTCACGCCGTTGCCGAGGTACACGTCCTCGGGGCTGACGTCGGCGACGCCAATCGCGGTGTAGTGGTTCGCGACTGCCTCGCGGGCGGGCAAGATCCCACGGGAGTCAGTGTAGCCCTGCGCGTGCGGGAGCGCGGCCCGCAGTGCCTCGACGATCTCCGGCGGCGCCTCAAATCCGAACGGGGCAGGGTTGCCGATGTTGAGTTTGAGGATCTGTTCGCCGCCGCGTTCGAGCCGCTCCGCCTCCTGGAGGATCGGCCCGCGCACGTCGTAGCGTACGCCGGCGAGCTTACTGGACTGAGTAATCTGTCGCGTCTTCGAGCTCACGGGCCGAGTTTACTCCCCTCAGTGGCGGGCTATCTTGTCGCGCGGAGCAAAATATCGCCGAGTTCCACTTGCGCAGAGATCTTGTGAGGCGCACCAGGGGTGGTCGTGAGGCGGTTCTCGATCGTCCCGATGCCGCCCCGCTGCACGACGTCGTACACGCCGTCTGGCACCTCAAGCGAGATGGACCCCGCGCTCACGTTCAGGCCAACGTCGACAGGCTGCGCGCCGGTGAGTCGCAGATCGAGATCGCCGAGCGACACGTCGGCGTCGACTGTCTGAACGTCCGAGAGTTCGCCCTGCACCGTACCGACGCCGACGGTCGCGTTCAGGCTTGTCGCAGAGCCAGAGACTGTCGCCTCGCCGGCGTCGACCTTCAGGTTGAGCTCGCCGAACCTCCCTGCCGCCTGCACCTCACCGACCCCGACCCGAATGTCAGCGTCGATGGTGCGGTCTGCGAGCTCGTTCGGCAGCGTAAGCGTCGCCTGAACGTGCTGGCCGCGGTTGCTCGGGCACACCCCAAGGAAGCAGAAGCCCGAGCGGTCGACCTTCGGCGCCCGCACGGTGATGCTGTCACCAGCACGGTCCAGCTCCCACTTGTCGGCAGAACCCCCGCGGGCTTCAAGCGTCGCTCCCTCAACCGCGCCAAACTGGAGGGTGAGTTCCGCGACGCCAACGTTGAGGTCGAGGTCCGTGACCCCGGTCGCGTCAATCATCGTTCCCGCCGCGGACTGCGACAGCTCCACCCGCTGCGATGACAGCGCCATGCCGACAGCCGCTGAGGCCCCGAGCCCGAGAAGGACAACGCCGCCGACAACGGCCGTGACAATCCCGACGACGCCGAGCCCGCGCTTGGGTGAAGCCGGACCTGTGGGTGCAGGGTGCATGGTCATGAGGTGAATCCTGTCTGTGAAATGTGCGTGGTGGTGGCACCGGGGCCACCAGTACTTTGCAGGTGAGCGATCGCCGCGAGCACCCGACGGTTGCCCGACTCGTCTTGGTCAAGCTCAAGTTTCTGGAAAATCGCCGTGATGTGCTTCTCAACGCTCGCCTCTGAAACGAACAGTTGAGCCGCAATCGCCTGGTTCGATCTGCCCTCGGCGAGCACCGCAAGCACGGTCCGCTCACGAGCTGTCAGGCGCTCCATCTTTGCGTCCTTGCTTCGCCTCGTGAGCAGCTGAGCAACGACCTCTGGGTCAAGTACGGTGGCGCCGCCAGCAATCCGATCGATAGCCTGGGCAAACTCCGCGACGTCTGCGACACGATCCTTCAGCAGGTATCCGAACGCCCCGCCATGTCCCGAAATGAGCTCGCTCGCGTACCGCTCCTCAACGTACTGCGAGAGCACAAGCACAGGCAGCTGCGGGTGTCGCGCACGCAGTTCGAGGGCGAGTCTGATGCCCTCGTCGGTGAACGTCGGGGGCATCCGAACGTCGAGAATGCAGAGGTCCGGGCGATCCTGATCGACTGCTTCAGCCACCCCGATCGTGTCTGCGAATGCGCCGACAACCTCGTGGCCCGAATGCTCGAGCAACCGCACGAGCCCCTCACGGAGCAGAACCGAGTCCTCGCAAATCAGGATGCGCACGGGACACTCACCTCCAGCGACGTCGGGCCGCCGAGCGGACTATCGAGCCTGAACGTGCCACCCGCAGCGAGCACGCGGTTGGTGATGCCGTCGAGGCCTCCACCGGGGATCACGCGGGCGCCACCAACGCCGTTGTCCTCAACCCTCGCCCACAACGTCCCCGTGTCACGGAGGCGGACGGTGACGCGCACTTCGCGGGCGCGCGAATGCTTCGCGGCGTTCGTCAGTGACTCTGCGATGACGAAGTAGACCGCGGTCTCGGCTTCGCGACTGCACCTACCCTCGAGCCGCACGTCAAGGGTCACCGGCACGTGAGACCGACCCGCGAGAGCCGACAGCGCCGCGTCGAGGCCGCGATCGTCGAGCACAGACGGGTTGATCCCGCGCGCGAGCTGACGCAGCTCAGTGATCGCTGCCTTCGTCGACGTGTGAGCCTCCGCGATGAGCGCCTTCGCGCTATCCGGGTCGGCATCGATCTGCTGCTGCGCAAGGCCGAGCGTCATGCCGACCGACACCAACCGCGGCTGCACTCCGTCATGCAGGTCTCGTTCGAGACGCGTCCGCTCGAGGTCCGCGGCACGCACAGCTCCAGCGCGCTGCTGCTCCGACAACTCCGCTGCCGCTTGCAGGTGCTCTGCCTCGGCGCCAGCACGGGCGATCCAGACCGTGAGCACCCTGTGCAGCAGCGCGAGCCCGACCATCGCCGCCGCGCACAGCACCGCGACGACCGCGAACGCAAACCACGGAAGATCAGCGATGAACGGAGCGAGAAGCAGCCCAGAGTTTGGGTGATACTCGACCGCACCGCCAGTCGCCGTCAGGATCGCGGCAGAAACGCCCCACACCAAGTTTTGCGCGCAGATGAGAAAGAACAGTCCGAGAAAAGTCGCGACCGCGAAGCTCGCGATCGCCTGCCACATGCGGCCCTCTACAAACTGTGCCCACATCATGCGCAGGAAGCCACCAAACCCAGGCGCATGCTGCTGTACGGCGCGGAGCGGCGGAATGCCGAGAGCGTAGAGCCCATCGACACGCTCAGTCTCACACCAGGCGGCCCCGAACAGCACGTAGACGAGGGCGATAAGAAACAGCAGGCCGATGCCGAACACCAGTGTCAGGCCAAGCCCGACGCCAAGCAGCGCAAACACTGTGACGAAGAGGGCCCACCCCAGCAGTCCGAGCGCTGCGAGGTGCAGCATGGTGAGCGCGATCCTCAACGGGGGCTTCTCCCCCTGGGGGCGCTTCGCTGCTAGCTGCGTGCCGGCCGCGGGCCTCGCTGCGGCGGGTGAGTGAGGGGCAGATGCCCAGGGCTCGCTTGTCATACTCCTACGTTAGAGCGCGCACGCGAGTACCCCTACCCCGCTGGCCCGAGAACCGTGGTCGGGTTTTCCCTACCCTGCCGCAACGCGCGGCGCCAGGCCGGGCGCTGCGGCATGGAGGATGCGCACCGCGCGCCAGCCGCGCTAGCTCTGCTGCGCGTAGAGCTCGGCGTACGCCCCACCCATCGCGAGCAGCTCCCCGTGCGTTCCCTGCTCGAGAATGCGGCCCGCGCCGAGCACGAAGATCCGATCCGCGCCTTCCACAGTCGAAAGCCTGTGCGCGATTGCCACGGTCGTGCGCCCCTCGCGCGCGTCGTCGAGTGCCCGCTGCACAATGCGCTCGTTGACGGTGTCGAGTGCGCTCGTCGCCTCGTCGAGCACGAGCACTCGCGGATTCTTCAGCAGTACGCGCGCGATTGCGATGCGCTGCTTCTCGCCGCCCGAGAGCCGGTACCCGCGCTCTCCGACAATCGTCTCGTACCCGTCCGCGAACGAGACGATCGTGTCGTGGATATTCGCAAGCTTCGCCGCTCTCGCCACCTCTTCGTCAGTCGCGTCGGGCTTCGCGTAGCGCAGGTTGTCTGCGATGGAGGCATGAAACAGGTAGGGCTCCTGCGTGACAACGCCGATGCGATCCATCAGCGCTTCCTGCTTGAGCTCGCGCACGTCGTCACCGCCGTAGGTCACCGACCCACCGGTCACGTCGTACAGTCGCGGGATCAGCGAGCCGATTGTCGTCTTACCTGATCCTGACGCGCCGACGAACGCGACGAATTCGCCGGGTTCAATGACGAACGAGACGTTGTCGATCGTTGGTCGGTCGTCTGGCCCAGCATCGGGGTAAGCGAATACAACGTCATCGAAGACGATACGGCCAGCCCGGCCCGGCTCCTCGGTCGGTTCGAGGGCGTCAGGCTTGTCGACGATCTGCGGCGTGAGGTCGAGATACTCGAAGATGCGCGCAAACAGGGCGCTCGAGGTCTGCAAATCGAGAGCGACACGCATGAGCGCCATCAGCGGGAACAGCAGCCGCGACTGGATCGTGGTGAATGCGACGATCGTGCCGGCGGTGATGCCTGCGTCGAGGCCCTGACCGGTCGCGCGTTCGATGAGCCAGCCCGACACGAGGTAGACGATCGCTGGGACCGCTGAGAGGAAGACGTTTACGAGCGCGAAGAAGACCTGGCCGCTCATCGCCTGCTTCACCTGAAGTGCAATCTGATTGCGGTTCTCGCTCGCGTAGCGCTCTGTTTCGGTGCTCTGGCGGGAGTACGTTTTCGCGAGCAGCACGCCCGAAACTGACAGCGCCTCCTGCGTGATTGCAGTCATCTCTGACAACGACTCCTGCGTTTTCCCGGCGATCCTGGCGCGCACCTGGCCGACCCGACGCTGCGCGATGACGAGCACTGGCATCAAGATGAGTGCGATGATCGTCAGCTTCCAACTGAGCAGAATCATCGCCACAGCCGCCGCGATCACTGTCACGGTATTGCCGATCACGTTCGAGACTGTGTTTGTCAGCACGTTTGCGACGCCGCCGACGTCGTTCTGCAGCCGCGATTGGATGATGCCTGTCTTGGTGCGGGTGAAGAACCCGAGTTCCATCGACTGCAGGTGCGAGAACAGCTTCACCCGCAGATCACCCATGACCCGGTTACCGACGCGGGCGGTGAAGTAGGTCTGTACGACGCCGATGAGTGCCGAGACCACGAAGACGACGATCATCGCCCCAACGAGCCAGGTGAGCACTGGCATGTTCGGTCCGCTGCCGTCGACGGGGAACAGCCCGTCGTCGAAGACCCGCTGGGTGATGAGCGGCGGCATGATGCCGAGCGCCGCCGAGATCAGTACGAGCACGACGATGATGCTCAATGGGCCGCGGTAGGGCTTAAAGAGGTCGGCGATCCTGCGCCCAAGGTTCGCGACCTTCGGAGCGGCCTCGTTCAGCTTCCGCTGTGCCTCGAAGTCACCGCCAGATACCCTGCCCCCGCGGCCACCGCCGCCTCCACCCATGCTCATGAGTTGAGCGTACCTGCAGGCGGCTCGAATCGTCGCTATGTCGTGCGATCAACTTTCGGGCGCACTGTTCAGCCCGGCCTGGCGGGCGCCCACGCGCTGCGTCCGGGTCTTAGCTCGCCTCGGTCGGGCCATCGACGACCCCGACAGGCCCGGTCCTTGGCGGGCGCGGAGCGAACAGCAGCGTGAGCGCCGCACCGATCGCGATCACCGCGACCGGAAGCAGGATCGACTGCCCCATCGCGGCCGCAAATCCGTCCTGTAGCTGCGGCGGCAGCTGCCCTCCGGCGCCGCCCACCGCAGCCCCGTCACCAAGTTCGGCGGAGAGTCGGGAGGCCATGAGCGCCGTGATCGAGGCCGAGCCGAGCACCGCGCCGACCTGTCGGCTCGTGTTGTACACACCTGAGCCGGCGCCGGCGAGCTCGAGCGGCAGATTGAATGTCGTGATCGCCGACAGCGGCCCCCACATTCCGGCGTTTGCGACGCCGAGGATTGCGCTCGGAATGAGCAGCAGCCAGATCGGGGTGCCGGGCTTCAGCATGACGAAGTACAGGAGCATCCCAGCCGCGAGCAGCAGCAGGCCCGCTGTGGCAATGCGGCGCGGGTCGCCGCGGTCGATCAAGATCCCGGCAGGCCGCGCGAGCGCCGCCGACAGCACCGCCATCGGCACGAGCATGAGCGCCGATTCGGTCGGGGTAAGGCCGCGAACGAGTTGGAAGAAGAACATCAGTGGCATGCTCATGCTCGTCACCGCGAAGCCCACCGTGATGATCGTCGACGTGCCGACGGAGAAGTTGCGGTCGCGGAAGATGCGAAGCGGCAACAGCGGCTCACCGCGCTGTACGCGTTGCCACCAAATGAACAGCCCGAGCACGACGATACCGACGCCGATGAGCAGCCAGACGGAGATCGGACCCCAGATCTGCCCCCAATCGAAGTTCTCGCCCTCTTGAATACCGAAGACGACGAGGAACATGCCGACCGCGCTGAGCACGACGCCGAGCCAGTCCATCCGATGCGCGTGCGTTTCGAGCCTCGGCACGTACTTCAACGCGAGCACGAACGCGACAACCGCGACAGGCACGTTGATGAAGAAGATCCACTCCCACCCGACTGAGTCGATGAGGAACCCGCCAAGGATAGGTCCGACAAGCGTCGCAACGCCGGCGGTGATTCCCCAGACAGCCATCGCCTGGCCACGCTCGCGGGGTGCGAAGATGCGGGTGATCACCGACATCGTCTGCGGTGTCATGAGCGCCGCGCCGAAACCTTGGAAGACGCGCGCTACAACAAGTGCCTCGATCATCGGCGCGAGGCCGCACGCGAGCGATGACACAGCGAAGACGGTGAGTCCGATGAGGTACACACGACGCGGGCCGAACCTGTCGCCGAGCCTGCCGGTGATGAGCAGCGGGACTGCATACGCGAGCAGGTAGGCGCTCGTCGCCCAGAGCGTCGCCGTCATGTCCGTATTGAGGCTCTTCATGATCGTCGGGTTCGCGACAGACACGATCGTCGTGTCGATGAGGATCATGAAGAATCCGAGGACGAGCGTCCAGAGCGCGGCCCACGGGCGAATCTCTGACGGGTCAGTAAAGTTCTTGCGCACCGCACTAGCTTACGCCTCGAAAAACGACGAACCCCCGCGCCGGCGGCAGCCGGGCGGGGGTTCGTGAAAAGCGAAAGCTACTTCACGGCAGCCTTGAGCTTCGAGCCAACCGACACCTTGACGCGCTTGCCAGCGGGGATGTCGATGGTCTCGCCGGTGCGCGGGTTGCGGCCGGTACGAGCAGCGGTGGTCGCGGTCTCGAACGAGAGCCAGCCGGGGATCGAAACCTTCTCGCCTGCAGCGACAGTCTCGGAAACAGCCGCGAACAGGCCGTCGAGCACGTTCGAAACTGCTGCCTGGCTCTGGCCAGTCTCAGCGGCGATCTTTGCGACGAGCTCAGTCTTGTTGAGTGCCATGTTGTGTCCTTTCAGGGCGGTGACCGTTGGCCTGCCGGCCCCTGATCTATTCGGGGTGTCACCTCCGCTAAGAGGTTCCGATCAGTTTGATCGGTATGAATCTACCCTACGTTTGCCAAAAAGCGGCGCGATTACGCGGATTTCTTTGGACTGCGTGTCGTATTCGCTATTGGAGAACACTTCGGGAAGACGTGCAGAGGGGCGAGACCGATCAGAAACTGATCAGTCCCGCCCCTCTGAAGATGCGGTGCTACCGGCTTACAACCGAGCGATTACCAGCTCGACTTGGTGATGCCGGGGAGCTCGCCACGGTGTGCCATGTCGCGGAAGCGAACACGCGAAACACCGTACTTCGTCAGCACGCCACGGGGGCGGCCGTCGATGACGTCGCGGCTCCGAACGCGCACGGGCGACGCGTTGCGGGGAAGCTTCTGCAGGCCCACACGAGCAGCCTCACGGCTCTCATCGGTGCCGTTGGGGTCAATGAGCGCCTTCTTGAGCTCGAGACGCTTCTCAGCGTAACGCGCAACAATCGCCTGGCGCTGCTTGTTCTTCGCAATCATGCTCTTCTTAGCCATGCTTAGCGCTCCTCTCGGAATTCGACGTGCTTACGGATAACCGGATCGTACTTCTTGAGCACGAGGCGATCGGGGGTGTTACGACGGTTCTTCTTGGTCACGTAGGTGTAACCAGTGCCTGCCGTCGAACGGAGCTTGATGATCGGACGTACGTCCTTATCCTTAGCCATTAGAACTTCACCCCACGCTTCTTCAGGTCAGCGACCACAGCCTCGATGCCACGGGCATCGATAACCTTGATGCCCTTAGCCGACAGGGTGAGGGTCACCTTGCGGCCGAGCGAGGGCACGAAGTAGGTCTTCTTCTGGATGTTCGGATCGAACCGACGCTTGGTGCGACGGTGCGAGTGCGAAATGTTGTGTCCGAAGCCGGGAACGGCGCCGGTCACCTGGCACACTGCTGCCATGATGTTTCCTCTCATACCGTGAGACCGGACGGCCTCACCCAAGATTTCTTGTCTGCGGGACCCGCCGAGGCAAGCCTCCGGTAACGGTTCCTGCGGTGCGTGCACTGGGACGGCGCACGACCAAGGGTCAAGCTTACGCGAATCTGACCGACAGCGCAACGCGCCCGGGAACCCGCACACATGTCAACGACGTACCATGGAGGGTGTGAGCCACCCAAAGATCCTGCTGTACTACGCGTTTGCCCCCGTCGCCGACCCCGAGGCTGCGATGCTGTGGCAGCGCGAACTCTGCGAGTCCCTCGGCCTGCGCGGCCGCATCATCATCTCCAAGCACGGCATCAACGGCACCGTCGGCGGCGAGATCGACGCGTGCAAGCAGTACCTCAAGCGCACCCGCGAGTACGGCCCCTTCTCGGGCCTCGATGTGAAGTGGAGTGAGGGGACTGGCTTCGTCGCGACCGAACCGACGCTCCTCAAGGGCGTCGATCGCAGCGTGCCGTGGCAGGCAATCTCCGACTTCCCGAAGCTCAGCGTGAAGGTGCGTGATGAGCTCGTCGCGTTCGGTATCCCCGAGGAGACCGTCGTTGACGAGAACGGCGTCGTTGGCGGCGGCGTGCACCTCTCGCCCGAGAAGGTGAACGAGCTCGTCGCCGAGCGCGGTGACGACGTCGTCTTCTTCGACGGCCGCAACGCGTGGGAGGCCGAGGTCGGCAAGTTCAAGGGCGCCATCGTGCCTGACGTGCGCACGACTCACGACTTCATCGCACAGATCGAATCGGGTGCGTTCGACGACATCAAGGGCAAACCTATAGTCACCTACTGCACCGGGGGCATTCGCTGCGAGATCCTCTCAGCTGCGATGGTCGCGCGCGGCTTTGAGGAGGTCTACCAGATCGACGGCGGCATCGTCCGCTATGGCGAGGCCTTCGGCAACGACGGCCTCTGGGAGGGCTCGCTCGCGGTCTTCGACGGCCGCGAGACGATGGACTTCGCGCCCGGAGCGGCGGTGATCGGCGTCTGCGCCGAATGCGGCGCCCCCACAGCCAACCTCGTCGACTGTGCCGAGAACTCCTGCCGCACGCGCTTCGTTGCCTGCGCGTCGCACGGTGCGCCCCGCTGCGAGGCGCATCTGCTCACGCCCGCGTAGGCGTAACGGAACAGCAACCGCGCAACGACGAAGCGCCCGAGGGATCACTCCCCCGGGCGCTTCGTCGTATGGCTACCGCCGCGGTTAGCCCTTAATCGCGTCAGCGAGCTTCACGCGGGCACCCGTGCGCATGATCGAGTTCTCGTAGATCCTGGAACCGGCCCAGAGCACGATCCCGATCGAGATCACGAGCACGCCGAGCGACACGATCGGCTCCCACCACGCGGCGTCTCCGAAGTAGAGGCGCATCGGCATCGCGGTCGGCGCCGAGAACGGCACGTAGCTCATCACGCTGAGCACCTGCGGGTTGTCGAAGAAGAAGATGATCAGGAAGAACGGGATCATCACGAGCATCATGACAGGGCTCGTCACCGAGCCGATGTCTTCCTGCCGCGACACGAGCGCGGCAGCCGCTGCGTACATCGCCGCAAGCAGCACGAAGCCGAAGGCGAAGAGGATCCCGAACCAGATGAGCGCGGTCCCAAGCTCCCCGAGCAGGATGTCTTGCCCTGTCGCGAGCATGCCGACGGAGGCGAGGGCAAGCGTCGCGACGACGGTGCCGAGCGCGAGAATGCTGTTGCCGAGGATCTTGCCTGCGAGCATTGTGCGCGCGGAGATCGTGGCGAGCAGGATCTCGACGATGCGGGTCTGCTTCTCCTCGACGACGCTCTGCGCGATCGTCGTGCCGAAGGTGAGGGCGGTCATGTAGAAGACCATGCCGAAGCCCATCGCGATGAGGTAGCCGAGCATGAAGCTCGTCTCACTCGGGTCGAGCAGTTCGATTGTTGGGGACGCCGAGAGCGCCTGGACGAGGTCGCCAGGTGGGCTGTCGTTCGCGATGACAGTCAGGCCAACAGGCGTGTCTCCGCCCGAGACGATTGCGGCCTCGACGTCGCCGTCACGAACGAGCTTTTCGGCAGCCGCGCGATCCGCGACCTCGGTCACTTCGAACCCCTCGGCGAGGCCGCTCGCAGTCTCACCAGAGACCGTCCCCTCGGCGACGGCGATCTTCGTCGGCCCGCCGAAACCGCCGTTCTGCGAGACGAGGCCGCCAATCACGACGCCGGCGAGCACGACAAGCAGCAGGATCGCCGTCGAGATTAGAAACGCCTTACTGCGCAGCCGAGTCATGATTTCGCGCTCGGCGACGATCCAGGCGCCCTGCGGGGCGCTCAGCTGGCGGTGGCTAGCTGTCTGCTTCAATGTGTCGGTCATCGGACTACCTCCTTGAAGATCTGGGCGAGTGACGGGGTGACAGGGGCGAAGCTCTTCACCACTGTCGCGTCGCGCTGCACTGCGAGGGCGAGCACTGCCTGTGCTGCTTCGTCGCTGTCGGCGTCGAACCTTGCGAAGCCGCCGTCGAGGTGCGTCACCGAGACGCCCGGCTGCTCGCGCACCCAACCGGCGTCGGCGGCTGGCCCGGCGAGCTCGAGCTCGAACACACGCCCAGCGTGCTCGGCGCGGAGGCCTTCGCGGGATCCCTGCGCGCGGATCTGGCCGCCGCCAATGACAACGACGTCATCGCACAGGCGCTCCACGATGTCGAGCTGGTGCGACGAGAAGAGCACTGGGGCGCCCTTCGCCGCGTAGTCCTGCAGCACCCCGAGCACGACCTCTACAGCCATCGGGTCGAGGCCCGAGAACGGCTCGTCGAGCACGAGCGCGATGGGCTCGTGGACGAGCGCTGCGGCGATCTGCGCGCGCTGCTGGTTGCCGAGCGACAGGCCCTCGAGGTTGTCGCCCGCCCGCTCCGCGAGTCCGAGCCTGTCGAGCAGTGCGGTCGCCGACTCGCGTGCCGCCGCCGTCGACATGCCGTGGAGACGGCCGAGGTAGACGAGTTGTTCGAGCACCGCCATCTTCGGATACAGCCCGCGCTCCTCGGGCATGTATCCGATGCGCGCGCGATCGCCAGCCGTGATGGGCTGACCGTTCAGGCTCACAGTGCCGCTGTCTGCTGAGAGCACACCGAGCAGGATCCGCATTGTCGTCGTCTTGCCGGCGCCGTTCGCGCCGACGAAGCCTGTCATCCTGCCGCTCTCGACGCGGAAGCTCACGTCGTCGAGCACCTTGCGGTCGCCGAAGCTGCGGGAAATTCCTACGATGTCAATCATCTCGCTCCTTTCGTTGCCACCAGGCTACGGGGAGCGAAGGGCCCGCCACCTCCCCCACACGGCTGAATCTGTCGCGCCCGGAACGGCGCCACTCAGCCACCAGGTGGAGGTAACGCCTCCGCCGAGCGCCTACGCTTGAAATCATGAGAGCGCCTTCACCCCCAGCCGCGCACGCGCAATGGGCGCGGCCACGTCCGGGCCGCGCAGATCTCCGCGGCGACGCACTGCTGGCCCTTGCACTCGCAATTGGGGCGACGACAACGTCGCTGCTCTACGCTCGGACAGGCATCTACGAAGAGCAGCCCGCCCTGTGGCTCTGGGTCCTCGGGCTCGCGCTCTGCACGCTCCCGCTCGCGGCCCGCCGCGTCGCCCCGATCCCAGTCGCGCTCGTCGTCGCCGCCGGGTTCTTCGTCTGCGGTCAGTTCGGCGTGCCAGAGGTGCTCGTCATCAACATCTGCCTGTTCATCGCGATCTACACGGTGACCGCGTGGGAGCCGCGCCGCACCCTCGCAGCGTGGAGCCTCATCGCGATCACCGCGGCGATGATGATCTGGCTCGTCGTCTCGCTCATCATCGCTTCCTCGTCGACAGAGGACTTCCTGGGCGCACCTCGCTACGGGATCTTCTCCGCATACGCTACGTTCGCCGTGATCCAGATCATCACGAACCTGCTCTACTTTGGTGGCGCGATCTGGTTCGGTCTGCGCGCCTGGCGGGCTGCACGCACCGCGACGAAGCTCACCGCGCAGGGCAAGGAGCTCGACCTCGAACGCCAGACCAGTGCAGCGCAGGCAGTCGCGCTTGACCGCATCGCGGTCGCCCGCGAGCTTCACGACGTCGTCGCGCACCACGTCTCAGTGATGGGGATCCAGGCAGCTGCTGCACGGCGAAGCCTCGAGCGGGACCCAGAGCAGGCTGCCGCGGCTCTCGCGGTCGTCGAGGAGAGCGCGCATGCGACAGTCGAGGAGCTCCGCCGACTCGTGCACACCCTTCGAACGCCTGAGAACGAGGATAGTTCGAGCACCGTCGGCATCGCCCAGCTCTCGGTACTCGTTGAGGAGTCGCAGGGAGCGGGCGTGCCAACAACGCTCATTGTCGCGGGCACGCCGCGGCCGCTCCCGATGCTCGTCGATGTCACGCTCTACCGCGTAGTGCAGGAGGCGCTCACGAACGTGCGCAAGCACGCTGGGCGGGGCGCAGAGGCCGCGGTGCGCCTGCGCTTCATGGATGACGCAGTAGAGGTCGAGGTAACCGACGACGGCATTGCACGCCGCCTCACGAGCCGCGGCGTGCGGGCGTCTGACGCCCCCGCTGGCACAGGGCTTGGGTTGCGCGGCATGCGCGAGCGCGTCGGTGCGGTTGGCGGCGCGATTTCGGCAGAGCGGCGAGAACGCGAGGGCTTCATGGTGCGCGCCCGAGTCCCGCTCTCCAACCGGCAGGTGGTGGCCGCATGACGGGACTCGCACCTTCGAGCCCACCGGTTCGGGTGCTGCTCGTCGACGACCAGGCGCTCGTCCGTTCGGGGTTTCGCATCATCCTCGAGTCTGAGCCTGACATCGAAGTTGTCGGCGAGGCGGAGACCGGCGTGCAGGCGATCGCGCTCGCTGCCTCGCTCACCCCCGACGTGATCTGCATGGACGTCGAGATGCCTGAGATGAACGGGATCGACGCGTCTCGCGCCATCCTCCAGGCGGAGGGCACGCTCCCGGCAGTACTTGTGCTGACCACGTTCGGGCACGACGAGTACCTGTTCGACGCCCTCGCCGCGGGCGTGAGCGGGTTCCTACTGAAGACGTCGCGGGCAGAGCAGCTCATTGAGGCCGTTCGAGTCGTGGCAGCTGGCGGCTCGCTCCTCGGCCCAGAGGTCACGGGTGCCGTGCTCGCTCGCGTGCGCAACGCGGAGGCGCCCGAGGCTACCGAAGTGCCAGCCGCGAGCGCGAGCCCCGACGACACGCTTGAGTCGGCGATGGCCACGGCGGGCCTCACGCCGCGCGAGCGAGCTGTGCTTCTGTTGCTCGCAGAGGGCCGCACGAACGCTGAGATCGCTGGCGAGCTCTTCCTCGGCGAGGCGACAGTGAAGACTCACGTCTCAAACGTTTTGCAGAAGCTCGAGGTACGCGACAGACTCCAGGCGGTCGTCTGGGCGCACACGCGCACCTAGCTGCACACCGAAAGGCGGGTCAGGATCGGTGATCCTGACCCGCCTTTTCGCTCGCGTGGGAGAGCCGAACGACCTACGCCGCGGCCTTCTGCTTTGCGAGGTCGACAAAGACGGCGGTGTTGAAGCCGTATGCAACGCGCACCTCTTCGATCATGCGCTGCTGCTCGTCTGCGCTGAGCGACTCCCCGAGGCTGTCGAGGCCATCGCGGTAGGTCTCCTTGAACGCTTTGAGGTCGCCGAGCGACTCGAAGTTGTAGAACTCAATGCCAGCGCCATCGAAACCGTGCTGGCGCGCGACTCGCTTAGCGATGATCTGGCCGCCCGACAGGTCTCCGAGGTAGCGGGTGTAGTGGTGCGCCACGATCCCGGGGAGCCAGCCCTCTGCCGCGACCTCGCGGATGCGCGCGGCGTACTCGGCGCTCGCGGGCACGGGGGTGATCTCGTCGCGCCAGTTCGCGCCGAGAAGGTGCTCGAGGTCAACCTCGAGCGTTCCGAGGCGCACGAGCGCTGCGGGATGCAGGGCAGCGTACGCAGGATCGGCGGCGAGCTGCTGCGAAGCCTCTTCGAGTGCCTCGTACATAAAGAAGTGCTGGATGACGAGGTCGATGTAATCCTGCTTCGTCGCGACACCACGCATGATGTCCTCCATGAAGTTCGCGCCCTCGCTACTCGAGTGATCGGACCACGAGCTCTCACGGATGACACGAGAGAACGGCTTGGGGCCGTCAGCCTCGGGTTCGGCCGCGTGCGGGTTCGCGCCATGCGCGTGCGGGTTCGCGCCGTGCGGGTTCGCGCCGCCGTGGCTGCCGTGCTCGTGGCCACCAGCTGGCTGGTGCTCCTCGCGCGCAGGCACACCAAGCTTCGCGCAGGCGGCCTTGTACAGCTCGACGACCTGGCGACGCACCTGAGGGCGATCAGTGATTGGGGCGGTCGGCCACTCAACGCGCAGGTCGTGTTCCCCCTGCGCGTCAGTCACTCGCCACATCCCGGCGCGCTCGTCGAGGCCCACCATCGTGCTCGCAGTCGCCTCGGGGTAGCCGAATGCCTTCGCGATGAGCAAACTGTCATCGACGTGGTCATCATTCATGTGGCCCGTAACAGCAGAAATCACTGCGGCATCAAAATTCATCACATCTTTCATTCTACGCTCTTGTCGCGTGCAATGAGACTGAGAGTTCCACAGCGCCCCGCGGCGCTCAGCGACACCGAGACTTGCACGGAGTATCATCGAATTTCGTGCTCCCGCGCGCCCGCGGGTCGAGATTGGCGGTTTCGTGTTTTCAAGAGTCAAACGAGTTGGCCCAGTGGCGGCGCTCAGCATGCTTGCTGTGGTTGGCCTCACCCTGACCGCCTGCACCGGCAGCGAAGCCGGTACCGGAAACTCCGACCAGAACACTGTGAGCCCCGAGCTCGCAGCCGCCGTCGATGACGCAGTCGCGAACGCGCTTGCGCTCAGCGGCTCGACGGAAGCCGTCGTAGGCGTGTGGCAGGGCGACGACAAGGCCTACGTTCGCGGCTACGGTGAGGGCGTCACCGCTGCGACGACATTCCGCGGCGCACAGGCCTCACAGCCAGTCATGTGCGCGCTGTTGCTCGACCTCGTTGGCAAAGACCAGCTCGCCCTCGGACGCCAGGTATCGAAGGACCTGCCCCGCCAGGCAGGCATCGCCGACATTACCTACGCGCAGCTCTGCGACCAGACATCGGCGCTCGCCGACTTCAAGGGTGGCTTCACGGAGCGATTCACGAACAACCCCACCCGCTCGTGGCCCGAGCAGGAGCTCATCGCAAACGGCCTCGCCCGCTCGCCGCTCGCTTGGCCCGGCAAGAATGTCTACATGTCAGACACAAACGCAGTGCTGCTCGATCGCGCGATCCGCCTGAACGAGAACCGCGACACCTACGACCTGCTGCAGGAGCACGTGTTCGGCCCCGCCGGCATGACGTCGACGTCGTACCCTGACAACTTCGCCGAGACCGAGATTCCGGCGGGCAGCATGACGCCGCTCACCTACCCGAGCGCCGACAACAAGCCTGTGTGCGATGCTGGCGCTACGGAGATCACCGCACTCTCACCGACGATGATCCGGGGCGCGGGCGCGACGCTCACGACAGTCACTGACCTCAAGGATTTCTACACGAAGTACCTCTCGGGCGGCTTCGGCGACGAGAAGGCGTCGAAGCACGTGACCGAGTTCCAGCCTGCCAAGAACCCAGATCGCGACGAAGAGGGCAACCCGAAAGAGGAGCCCGACACCGCCGGAACTCAGATCGGCTTCGGCATCGAAAAGGTCGGCCCCCTGCAGGGCCGTGCGGGCGCGATGACCGGATCACTCACCGCGGCGTACGCTGACCCAGAGACTGGGCTGTCTGTCGTTGTTGCGCTGAACAACTCATCCGCTGGCGCCGCGTTCTCGCAGGCTCTCGCCTTCCAGCTCGCCGCGATCTCGGGGGCCGAGCTCCCGTGGTCGGCCGAGGACCAGGGCGGCCGGCTCTCTGAGCTCGCCGTCTGCCAGCCAGAGGGATAGTTTCGACCCGGAGTGTCGTCTCGGTGGCGAATCGGCACTCCGGATTCTGCTACGCTCATATCGGTCGGGCTTTTGCCCCGACTTGCCCCACCCGGGGCCGTCGTCTAATGGTAAGACATCAGCTTCCCAAGCTGAGAACGCGGGTTCGATTCCCGTCGGCCCCTCCAGTATTGCCATCGCTCGGCTTCGACTTCAGCTGCGATTTGAGCCGAAGAGTCGCGAAAGGGACTCCGAGGCTCGCTCCGCTCCACAGCGCACGCTTTCGCCGTTTCCAGGCCCTGGGATCGCCCGAAGGTATGCCGGTTTCCTACAGCTGCGTCATATCTTGTGCCGATCCCATGCGGAGCGACTGATGACCCGGGTTTGGCTCGGCCCACCGCATTACAATTGGCGCCATGAGTTCGAGGCACGGCACCTTCACAACGTCCCTTGGAGATCTGCTGTTCGTCGCCGAGGGCGATGCGCTGACAGGCGTCTACTTCCCTGAGCACCGTTACCCGCCAGAGCCCGAAGCAATCGGCGAAGATCTCGGCACCGAACCGAACGATCCAGTGCTCACGGAGGCAGCACGCCAGCTCCGGCAGTACCTCGCCGGAGACCGCGTCGAGTTCAACATCGCTCTCGCGCCGCAAGGCGACAACTTCTCGCAGCAGGTGTGGGCGATGCTGCAGCAGATTCCCTACGGCACCACAACAACCTACGGCGAGCTCGCCGCCTCCCTCGGCAACCGAGCGCTTGCGCAGCGGGTCGGCCAGGCGGTCGGCCACAACCCTGTCAGTGTCGTGATTCCGTGCCACCGAGTGCTCGGTGCTGACGGCTCGCTCACCGGATTTGCCGGCGGGCTCGAACGCAAACGGACCCTGCTGGCGCTCGAGGAGCCAGCGGCCGCAGACGCAGGGCGGCTGTTCTAGCCCAATCGCGGCACCTGGGCAGAGCGGGCAGTCACCCATGAGTACATCGCAACTGCCGCGGCGGCCGAAGCGTTGATCGAGCGCGTCGATCCATACTGCGTGATCTCGACGACGGCCTCAGCCGCAGCGATCGCCTCATCAGAGAGCCCGGGGCCCTCCTGGCCGAAGAGCATGACGCAGCGCTCCGGCCAATCGAACGTCTCCATCGGTACGCAGCCAGGCACATTGTCGATCGCGATAATCGGGATGCCCTCACCCCGGGCCCACTCCACAAGCGCTGCGATGTCCTCCCGGTGTTCGACGTGCTGGTAGCGGTCGGTCACCATCGCGCCGCGCTTGTTCCACCGCCGGCGACCGACGATCTGCACGCTATCGGCGGCAAACGCGTTCGCGCTTCGCACGATCGAACCGATGTTCATGTCGTGCTGCCAATTCTCAATGGCCACGTGAAACGGGTGGCGTTGCTCGTCAAGGTCGGCGACGATCGCCTCCATCCGCCAGTAGCGGTAGCGGTCGACGACGTTGCGGGTGTCGCCGTTCTCGAGCAGCTCTGGGTCGTAATGGTCATCGGTCGGCCAGGCCTCCCGTCCACCCGGCCACGGGCCAACGCCCGCGGTAGTTCGTTCGGGGTGGGTCTCTGGGACAGGCAGTGGGGTCTCGCTCACGCGTCCATTCTCCCAGGCCAGCGAGGGGGCAGGCACCGCGCGATCAAGGCCCTCGCGCAGCTAGCGGGACCCGAACGCCTCACCCATACGCTGAATTGCCTCGCGCATGAGCGGGCGCGGCATCGCGAAGATGAAGCGCACGCTCCCCACGCCTGCGGCACCACACGCACTGCCGTCAGTGAGCCCAACCCCGGCGTGCTCCCTGAAAAAGTCAGCAGGGTTCTCGAGTCCTGTCTCACTGAAGTCGAGCCAGCCTACGTATGTCGCCTCGGGATGTGTAAGTTTCACTCCTGGGAGGTGCGCCGCGACAAGATCGACGAGCTCGTCACGGTTTCCTTGCAGATAGCTCAACACTTCGCTGAGCCACTGATCGCCGTGCTCGAACGCAGCTGCGCTGCCGACAAGCCCGAGGGTGGCAGTCCCCCGGCCCGCCCAGTACCCAATCTCATCCATTGTCGCCTGGTCCGCGGGATTCGAGACTATGAGCTGGGCGCATTTGAGGCCCGGGAGGTTCCACGCCTTCGAGGCCGCGGTCGCGGTGATGGTGTGCCCTGCAGCTACATCGCCGATCGTCGCATATGACACAAGCTCGTTGCCCTCGAAGACGAGCGGAGCCCAGATCTCATCCGAGAATACCCGGCCCCCGTTGCGATCAACGAGATCGCAGATCTCCTGAAGCTCCACGCGCGTGAACACGCGCCCGATCGGGTTGAAGGGGTTACACAGCACGAGGATGCCGCCGCCGGCGTCGAACGCGTCTTGCAACGCCACGATGTCGAAGCGCCAAACGCCGCCCTCATTCCGCAGCGGAACCTCGATCACCTCGCGCCCGAGTGACTCGGGGACTGAGAGGAAGGGCATGTACGACGGTGTGGGGACGATGATTTTCGAGCCTGGCGCTGAGAACTTCGCAATTGCGATCTCGTACGCGGTAATGACGTCGGGCACTGGGAACACCTGCTCGGCTGTCGCTGACCAACCGTGTAGCCTGCGAAGGCGCGCGGCCGTCGCCTCCTGCAACTGCGCCCGATACTTCGGTGGTGTGTAGCCAAACGCCCCCTCGTCGACCGCCGCGTGCAGGGCCCGCTGAATAACTGGCGCAACCCCAAAGTCCATCTCGGCGATAAACGCTCCCATGATGGCCGGATCGGCCCACTTCGTTCCGCCAATCTGTCGCAGGTCCGCCGCGGTCGTGGCGTCTACACGCGCAGCAAACGACTCAATACTCATCGCAGTGTGTCCCTTCACAGGCCCGACGGCCTGCTCCCCATTCTGGCGGATGCGGTGCAGAACCGACCTGACTGTCGTGCCGCGTTGAGCCAGGATCCTCACCCCCGGTTCGCTTGAGATCACATCAATTCGTACTTTTCTTCTTGACACCGGGCGAAACGCCCGCTTAACTTAGCGTCATGCATACTTTCGTTCGCACCCAGTCCGCCTCCGAGGTGAACTTTGGGATGACCGGCATGATGATGTCCGGTCGCGACGGTATGTGCTGCCGAATGTGCAAGTAGCCGACACACACGACTCCACCACTTCTGGCGCCCAGCATTCACGGGCCGCGCGATAGTTCTCATCGCGACGTCTGCCCCGCTCGGGAAGCCGCACCCCATTCGCAGCAATGCTCCACTTCGGAGCACACCAAAGGACTTCATCATCATGGCTCTCACCGCCACCCTTCCCACCCAGCAGACCGTCACCTCGCCCGCCGCTCAGCCGCGAGCGACTGAGAACGAGGTTCGCGGCTTCGCGCTGTACGTCGGCCTCTCCGAGGACAAGCTCAACTCTTCCGATCCGTCAATCGGCGCAGTAGTGAGCGAGATCAAGCGCCTCGTCGCTCAGCTCGCTCCGAACGCCGAGACGTACGCGGCCGTTGCGCTCGCCCCTGAAGGCACCGGCGGTCGCGACGTCGATGTCGTTCGCCTCGCGCTTGGCGACCCCGCCGCCGCTCATGCGCACCGCAAACCGCAGCCAAGCGCTGACCGCGCGGCGAGCGGCGTGGTGCTCGACCTTTCGCGCAAGCGCGTGCTGCTCGACAACGTCACTGCGAACCTGACATTCCGTGAGTTCGAACTGCTGCAGTTCTTGGTGCTCCGCGAAGGTCGCACTGTGGGCCGCGACGAGATCATCGACACACTGTGGGCAGACGCCGAGGGCGAGGAAATCCCGAGCGCCCGCACGATCGATGTGCACGTGCGCCGCCTGCGTGTCAAGCTCGCCCACTACCAAGACATCGTGCGCACGGTGCGCGGCACGGGTTACCGATTCGACCGCCACGCAGACGTCTCGATCCTGCCCGCTTCGTCACCAAGCCCAGATTTCATCTAGGCCAGCCCCGGCGTTCGCTGTAGTCTCGAAGTACCGCATTGTGGGTCGTCAGTTGACGGCGCGCAGAATCGTGCGCACGCAGCAACACGAAGGAGAAGGCTCCGATGACTACGCTTCCCCCTGAAGATAACGAGCAGGTGCCAGGCACCGTGGGCGATCCGTCCGCCACACCGCCTGTCGACCCGTCGGCTCCCGCTGCCGCGCCTGACGCCCAGCAGCCGACTCCGCCAGTGAGTTTTCCCGAGCCGCAGCAGCCCGCAGCACCGCAGCAGCCTGGAGCTCCGACGCCCCCTCCGGGCTACGGCGCCCCGCAGCAGCCCGGATACGGCGCGCCAGGGCAGCCGGCGTACGGCGCCCCGCAGCCCGGATACGGCGCTCCACAGCAACCCGGATACGGCGCTCCACAGCAACCCGGGTACGGTGCCCCACAGCAGCCCGGATACGGGTACTACCAGCCGCAACAGGGACAGCAAGACCCGCTGCCGAACCTCACGGCGAGCTACTGGCTCTCGGTATTCTTCCTGTTCATTCCGGCGCTCATCTTCTACCTCATCGAGAGCCCCCGCGCGACGCCACAGGTCCGCGCGCTGCACGCGGCGAACCTGAACTTCTCGCTGCTGCGCTCGGCCCTGTTCGTGCTTGGCTGGATTCTGACAATCGTTCCGATCCTCGGCCCGATGCTCCTCGGCCTCGCGCACCTCGCCGGCTTCATCTTCCACATCATGGCAGCGGCGAAGCTCAACGAGACCTACCGCAGCGGTGGCGGGGATCCGTTCCTCTTCAACATTCCGATGGTGAAGTAGCGACAGGCACACTCAACGCCGAAGGGCGGCAGAGCTCAGACTCTGCCGCCCTTCGGCGTTTATGCGTCTGTGAGGCCTGGGCCCGCTGACCGTGCGCGCTTTGCAGCGCGGGACGCACGCCAGGCATTCCAGCGTTCCCAGAACCGTGCGAGCGCGCGTCTGAGCCACCCCAGCATCCGTCGGGCCCAGTGATACTCGGAGCCGAGCACAGTCAGTCCAAGGAAGACGATCAGCCACCCTGGGCCCGGTAACGGCACAAGGATCAGCCCGACGATGACGATAAGCCCACCGAGCACCGTAATGACGACCCGGTAGAGCGCATCGAGCCACGGATACTTCCGGATCGCGGCGCGCCAGCGCGCCATAAACCGGGCGATGGGCTTCCCCAATCGCTGCGCCTTGTCGGCGTCGTCTTCCGGTCTCGTCACGGTTTCGAGCGTATGCGTTTCGGCTTGAAAACTTGCCTGTGGCTCAGGGTTCGGCAAGGGTCGTCTCAGGGGTGCTTCAGGGGTGCAAGAGCGCCCCGCGTTCGGGCTACTTCGGGGCAACGAGCGCGAACGGGTAACGCGCTGATCGCACTACGTTCAGAGACTCGTCTCCAGGCTCGGAATCGTCGGAGCCGACACCCCGCATGCGGTCGCCAGTCTCGCGATCCGGGTCGGTTGACACGACGACCCTGCCGTGCGCGTTCACGAGTGCGGCGCCAGCAATCCCACGGATGCTTGGGAGCAGCGACTCTTCGATTCCGGCGACGAGCACGTCGGCGCAGGCAACTCCCCAAAACTCGCCATCAACAACGACTGGGATCGCCGAAGTAAGGGTGATCTCGTTTGAGCACAGGTAGTCGACGAACGGGCCCGCGATATGCGGCTCACCCGTCTGTTTGGGCACCCGGAACCACTCGAGCCTTGCGAGATCGATAACGGCCTGGCCTGGTCCAAACGTCGACGAGGCCAGCAGGTGCCGATCGGCTCCCTGCCACCAGGCGAGCGGGTTGCCCTCGGCGACGACAGCCGCGCTGCCGCAGAAGCCAGCGCCGTAGAGCGGGCGCTCCTCCGCGTCGAGCACCCCGAATGCGCCGTCGCGTGTGAGCTCGGCGAGCGCCGGACCTGTCAGCGGGAGCTGAGCGGCCCGCAGGTCGCGCTCGAGCTCAGGCATCCAAGCCTGCAGCGGCGCGAACACGCCGTCGAAGAAGGCGTCGACCACGGCAATGCCATCGGCCAGTTGATTCGCGTCACTGCTCATCTCGATTCTCCCGTTCGCGTCGTCTGCGTCGCGCCTCAAGTGTGCCACGAAGATCGGAATTTCGGGAACCCGCGTGCAGATCGGCGCGGAAGGCAATGAGCCAGCGTACCGAACCTCGAACACTTTCACGTACCGCCGAGCGCGCCGCCTGCACGTCGCCCGCCCGCGTCGCCTCGACCTGCGCCACAATCGCGGCGTGCGTGTGTTGTCGCGCCTCGTCGTCGAGGTTCTGCAACGCGAGCAACGGGGTGAACTCGGTCTGCAGCCTAACATGCTCGTTGGTGAGCCGCACTGACTGACTGAGGGCAGCGAGCTCGAGCTGCACCTCGGTGATTCTGCGCCGCCATTCGGCTGTTGGCGCGTCGCCCGACTCCGCGAGCACGTCTGCGACGATCTCAAGCTCCTCTGCGGTGGCGCGGAGACACGCATACTCGGCGCAGGCGGCGGAGACGACCTCGTAGTGCACGCCGAGGTCGGCGATCGCGACTCGTGATTCTGCGAGCAGCGTGCGCGCATTGACCTCCTCAACGGCGGCGGGGCTTGGTCGCACGAAGCTGCCGCCGTTTCTGCCACGTCTGGTCTCAATGAGGTCGCGGTGCCGCAGTTCGCTGAGTGCCTCGCGGACGGTGACGACTGCGACACCGAGGAGCGTCGAGAGTTCGTTTTCGCTCGGCAGCCGCTCACCCTCGGTGAACGCACCAACTGAGATCGCTTGCACGAGGCGCGAGACCACCATGTCTGTGCGCCCCTCCTCGCCGATGGGGGCAAATGCCGCCGTTCGCAGTCGACTCGGGGTCGCACCGTGCACTTGTGTGGTCAAGGGCGCGCCTCCATTCAGGGGCCGGGATTGAGCCCACGTACTTAAGCGTAATCAAAACGTGACGCCGAAGATGAGTTTGTGCTTAAAACATCTAATCCCCTATGTTATTGTTCTAACCAACCTGATCGACAACGACGTTGAGGAGCAGCGGCATCATGCCCCACACACCAAGCACCGAGCCCACAAGCGCAGTTTCACTGCGCGGCGTGCACAAGCATTTCGGCGATGTCACCGCGGTGAAAGACCTCAACATCGAGATCCGGGCCGGCGAGTTCTTCTCGATGCTCGGCCCCTCGGGCTCTGGCAAGACCACCGTGCTCCGCATGATCGCCGGCTTCGAGGAGCCGACCTCAGGCGAGATCCTCCTCCACGGAACAGACGTCACCCGCGCGGCGCCGTTCGACCGCGAAGTCAACACCGTGTTCCAGGACTACGCACTCTTCCCTCACCTCACCATTGCCGAGAACGTCGCCTACGGCCTGAAGGTCCGCGGTGTCTCGAAGACGGAGCGGGCCCGGCTCGTCTCAGAAGCTCTCGAGCAAGTCCGTCTCGGTCACGTCGCGACTCGGCTCCCCTCGCAACTCTCGGGCGGTCAGCGCCAGCGCATCGCGCTCGCCCGCGCGCTCATCCTCCGACCAAAGGTCTTGCTCCTCGACGAGCCCCTCGGCGCGCTCGATAAACAACTGCGCGAACACATGCAGGTCGAACTCAAGCAGATCCAACGCGAAGTCGGCATCACCTTCATCTTCGTCACCCACGATCAGGAGGAAGCGCTCACGCTCTCCGATCGCGTCGCCGTGTTCAACAACGGCAAGATCGAACAGGTCGGCTCGCCCCGCGAGGTGTACGAGTTCCCAGAGACCGAGTTCGTTGCAGGCTTCCTCGGCGTCACGAACCTGCTCCCCGCAGAGCTCTCACTCGCACTCCTCGGCGAATCAGCAACGCACAGCCTCCGCCCCGAGCGCGTGCAACTTGCTGACCCGACCGCGCCTGTCGAGCCGGGCACCGTGGCGATTCCTGCAACCGTCGCCGAGACCGTGTACGCGGGCGCACACACCCGCTACCTCCTCGACACCGCCGATGGCACTCGCATCATTTCCGAGAAGCAGAACTCGCACACGCCACGCACCGAGGCGAGCATCCGCCGCGGCGACACCGTGAGCGTCCGCTTCGATCGGGGTCACGCGACCCCGATCCCCACCGCGCAGGCCCCTGCGGCGAGCGCGCCGCAGCCTGCCTGACCCGCGCCTAGCAGGATCCTCGCCTCTCAACGAGCCCTCAGTCCCCTCACGAAACCACACTCATCCCCTACAAAGGAGTACCGATGAACAAGAAACTACTCGCCGCACCGATCGCCATGGCGGCGGTGCTCGGCCTCGCCCTCACGGGTTGCTCGACAGACGGCGCCCAGCCCGACGGTGACGGCGGTCTCCAGATCGACGTCCCCGAGGTTCCGATGATGGAAAAGCTCGGTGACACCGAGAAGGAGCTGAACATCGTCGCCTGGTCTGGCTTCGTTGAGCCAGCCTGGGCCGACAAGTTCACCGCCGACACCGGTTGCGTCGTCAACCGCAAGGTGGCGGCAACCTCCGACGAGATGGTTCAGCTCATGCGCACCGGCGAGTACGACCTCGTCTCAGCCTCTGGAGACGCGAGCCTCCGCCTCATCGTCGACGGCAACGTGCAGCCACTGAACACCAAACTCATCCCGAACTTCGGCGACGACATCGTCGAGGGAATGAAGGGCCAGCTGTACGACACGCTGAATGGCAACGTCTACGGTATCCCGATCGGCCGTGGCGCGAACATCCTCGAGTACAACAGCGAGGTCGTGACTGAGACGCCCGACAGCTGGAGCGTAGTTTGGGAAGAGGACAGCCCCTACGCCGGGAAGATTGCCGCTTACGATAGCCCCATCTACATCGCTGACGCGGCGATCTACCTCATGGAGCACCAGCCCGACCTCGGCATCACCAACCCGTACGCCCTCGATCAGGATCAGCTGAAGGCCGCGACCGACCTACTCAAGCAGCAAAACAAGATGGTCTCGGAGTACTGGTCGCCAGCAACCAACGTGACGTCGTTCACAGGCGGCAACTCGGTCGTCGGAACCTCCTGGGAGGTGCTGCGCAAGGCGACGCAGGACGACAAGTTCAAGAGCGTCCTCCCCAAGGAGGGCGCGACAGGCTGGTCTGACGCGTGGATGCTCGCGACAGACGCGAAGAGCCCGAACTGTGCGTACGCGTGGATGGACTACACATCGGCTCCTGACGTTAACGGCGCGATCGCAATGAACTTTGGCATGGGCCCAGCAAACGGCGCATTCTGCGACATCAGCGACGAGGCGAAGGCGCACTGCGACTACTTCAACGCGACCGATGAGGAGTACTACAAGCAGGTGTGGTTCTGGACGACCCCGATCGACCAGTGCCTCGATGGCCGCACCGACGTGAAGTGCACGAACTACCAGGACTGGACGAACGCCTGGGCGACAGTCAAGGGCTAGCAAGCCCAGCGGGGCGCCCACGGGCGCCCCGCACCCCCTCTTCTTTCCACCCCACCCCGTCAGCGAGGACACCGTGAGCATCCAGTCAGCTCTTCAACGCAAGCCGCGGCCCATCTCGACCGCGCTCTACCGCCACCCGAAGGGCAGACTCGCGTCGCTCCTCACACTCCCGATGACCTGGCTCGTTGGCGTCTACATCCTGTCGCTCGCAATCATGCTCGTGACAGCGTTCTGGACGACTGACCCGTTTACATCACGCGTGAAGCCCGGATTCACGCTCGACAACTTCGCGCAGCTCGCGACGGTCCCTGCCTACGGCATGACGGCGCTTCGCACCCTCGGCATCGCTCTCGCGGTCACGCTCATCTGCGCCGCCTTCTCCGTGCCGCTCGCGGTCTTCATGTCGCAGGTCGCAGGGCCGAAGCTCCGCGCCGTGCTCGCCGTGCTCGTCACCCTCCCCCTCTGGGCCGGCTACCTCGTGAAGGTCATCGGCATGCGCCTCGTCTGGACCGAGAACGGCTTCTTCAACTGGGCGCTTGAGCCCCTTGGCATCTCGGGTCCCGGGCTCGGGGTACTGACGGTCACGCTCACCCTCGTCTACCTGTGGTTCCCGTACATGGCGATCCCCGTTTACACCGCCGTCGCGCAAATCCCGCCGAACCTCTTCGACGCCTCCTCAGACCTCGGCGCCCGCGGCTTCCGCACGATCCGCACCGTCGTCGCGCCGCTGCTCATGCCGTCGCTCATCGCCGGGTCCATCTTCACCTTCTCGCTGAGTCTCGGTGACTACATCTCGGCGATGTACGTCGGCGGGTCGACACAGATGATCGGGAGCATCATCGCGCAGAACATCAACCTCAATCCGCCGCTCGCCGCCGCGTTCTCGTTCGTGCCGATCGTGCTCGTCATCGTCTACCTCGGGGCCGTCCGCCGCACTGGCGCCCTCAACAACCTCTAAGCCGAAGGGAGCAGGCAATGCTTCGACTGAACCGCGGAACCAAGGTCGCGCTTGGCGCCATCACCGTCGTCGTCCTCGGATTTCTCTACATCCCTATGTTCGTGATCATCATGAACTCGTTCAACTCGGGCAGGGTCTCCGGCTGGCCAATTCCCGGTTTCTCGTTCGAGTGGTGGGGCAAGGCGCTTACGAACCCGGCCATGCACGCCGCGTTTGTGAACTCAGTGATAGTCGCATCCGTCGCGACAGCGTTCGCGCTCGTCCTCGGCACGCTCGCCGCGTTCGCCCTCCAACGCTTCAAGTTCTTCGGCCAGAACACGGTGAACCTGCTCATCGTGTTGCCGATCACGCTGCCAGGCATCGTCACCGGTGTCGCGCTCTCGAACACGTTCCACCAGGTGCTGAAGCCGATGGGGATCCATGTCGGGTACTGGGGCATGATCATCGCGCACGCAACCTTCTGCGTGGTCATGGTCTTCAACAACGTCATCGCACGCCTGCGTCGCATGAACCCGAACCTCGAGGAGGCGTCGGCAGACCTCGGGGCAGGCATCGGCCAGACGTTCCGCCTCATCACGTTCCCGCAGTTTCGGCCAGCGTTTATCGCGGGCGGCCTGCTCGCGTTCGCGCTGTCGTTTGATGAGATCGTCGTCACCATCTTCACCGCGCCTCCCGGCACGGAAACCCTGCCGCTGTGGATCATGAACCAGATGGGCAGACCGAACGAGGTCAACCAGGTGAACGTCGTTGCGACGCTCATGATCCTGCTGTCGCTCATTCCCGTGTATTTCTCGCAGCGAGCGCAGCGCCAGGACAAGTAACTGCCCGCGGGCACACCAGGATCCGATCGCGGCCGCTGCGAGCTTCTCAGGGAGCTCGCAGCGGCCGCTTTGGCGTTAGTTGACTTGCATCAACCATCGCTATATAGTTGACCGTCATCAACTTTTGAGAGGACCCCCTCACCCGAATGAGCCGCACCACCCCCGCTGCCACAGCACAAGAAGAGCAACCCGAGATCCTGACGGGCCGCGCGAAGAACCTCGCCCTCGCGGGCCTGTTCCTCGCGAACTTCGTCTCGATGCTCGCCATGAACGTCGTTGGCACCTCGATGCCGATCATCATCGCCGACATCGGCGGCACCCAGGCCGCCTTCACCTGGGTCGTCACCGCGACGATGCTCGCGAGCGCCATCGCCACCCCGATCTGGGGCAAGCTCGCCGACCTCACGAGCAAGAAAATGCTCCTGCAGGTCGCACTCATCATCTTTATCCTCGCGTCGGCACTCGCCGGGTTCGCACAGGATCCCACCTGGCTCATCACCTTCCGCGTCTTCCAGGGCATCGGCGTCGGCGGCCTCGGCGCGCTCGCGCAGATCGTTCTCGCCGAGATCGTGAGCCCCCGCGAACGTGGCAAGTACATGGGCATCCTCGGCGCGATCATGGCTGTCGCGACAGTCGGCGGACCGCTCCTTGGCGGCCTGCTCACCGACACCATCGGCTGGCGCTGGAACTTCTACGTCGCTGCGCCAATCGCGATCGTCGCGATCATCATGCTGCAGCG
Organism: Leucobacter sp. NPDC015123; assembly: GCF_043080205.1. Classification (NCBI taxonomy): domain Bacteria; kingdom Bacillati; phylum Actinomycetota; class Actinomycetes; order Micrococcales; family Microbacteriaceae; genus Leucobacter; species Leucobacter sp. NPDC015123. The sequence goes on from NZ_JBIBVH010000002.1 coordinate 498,948, forward strand.
CACGCTGCACCTCCCAACCGCGAAGCGCAAGATCAAGATCGACTACTGGGGCGCCGCCCTCATCTCGCTCGGCTTCTCGAGCCTGCTCATCTGGGTCACGCTCGCCGGCTCGAACTTCGAGTGGCTCTCATGGCAGTCAGCCCTGATGGTCGGTGGCGGTATCGCCGCGCTCGTCATCGCCGTGTTTGTCGAGCTTAAGGTCGACGAGCCTTTGATCCCGATGACGCTGTTCAAGAACCGCACGTTCACGATGGCCTCGATCGCCTCAATCGCTGTCGGCCTCGCCATGATGGGTACCGCCGTCTTCCTGGGCCAGTACATGCAGCTCGCCCGCGGCCGATCCGTCATCGAGTCGAGCCTGCTCACCCTTCCGATGATGGCGGGCGTGCTCATCTCGTCGACGATCGTCGGACAGATCATCACCCGTACCGGCAAGTGGAAGCGCTACATGGTCGCGGGAGCCATCGCGCTTCTCGCCGGCATGCTCCTGATGGGGCAGCTGCGCTACGACACGAACTACTGGTACGTCGGCATCTCGATGGCAATCATGGGCGCCGGCGTCGGCATGACAATGCAGAACCTCGTGCTTGTCACCCAGAACACTGTCTCGCCACTTGAAATGGGCGTCGCGAGTTCGTCGGTGACCTTCTTCCGCACCGTCGGCGGCACCGCAGGTATCTCGGTCATGGGCGCGGTGCTCGCGCACCAGGTGACCGACTACGTCACCGAGGGACTTGCGAAGCTCGCGCCGAAGGATCTCGCCGGAGCCGAAGCGCTCGCAGGCGGCAAACTGCCAAAGATCGCTGAGCTCACCGCTCCGATCCGCGAGGTCGTCGAGTCGGCCTACGGACACGCGATCGGCAACATCTTCCTCGCGGCGTCGCCAGTCGCGATCGTCGCCCTGATTGCGATCATCATGCTGCCGAACATTCCGCTCAACAACAAGAGCAACGCTGAGCGGATCGCTGAACTGCAAGAAGCAGAGGCGGCGCTCGAAGCAGAGGGATCGTCGGACGCCACCGGTGGGTCCGCGGGCGCGAGGACCGTCGATAGAGTTCTTATCGACACCACCGGACCGATCATGGTTCCGCACCACCGCCCAGGCACGGACCGCACGGCCGAACGATAGGACACACAATGTCTTCCATATCCCCCGAAGAGGAGACTGTCGCAGGAATCATCACCGAGTTCACCGAGGCGTTCGCGTTCTCGCGAACCCGGTGGACTCGGTACGCCAACGAGGTGAGCGCAGAGCTCAGCGGCGTGAGCATGCTCGTGCTACAGATCGTGTTTCGGCGCGGGCCGATCACGGCGACGGGGGTGAGCCACTGGCTCGACATGGATAAGTCGCTCGTGAGCAGGCACGTTGCGAAGCTGCGCGATCTCGACCTCGTCATCGCGACGGAGTCGCCCGAGGACCGCCGCGTGCAGCTGCTCACCGTCAGCGATCACGCGACCGAACTCCTCAGCGGGGTGCGGGAGCGGTGGACAAACGCATACCGCGAGCGCCTCGTCGACTGGAGCCAGGAAGAACTCGAGGCGCTTCGCGCTGGCCTTCACAGGTTCAACGCGTCTGCCGACAAGCTGCCAGCGGACGGGCCCGACGCGCGCTGCTCCAAGCACTCAGGGGAGGGAGACTCGGCGGCCTAGGCCAGCCAGCCGGACTGGCCACCCTCTCCGGGCTCCTCGGCCAGCCCGCCCAGCCCGGCCGGCCCGCACCGGCCCGCACCGGCCTACCCCGCCCCACCCCGGACGGCCTACCCCGCCCTCTCCGAGAGTTGGCAGTTGTGGTCGCTTCGCGACGGGGTGAGGCGACAACAACTGCCAACTCGGGAGCGGGAGCGGGAGCGGGCCCGTGCTCAGGCTGGGCCGGGGCTCGTGCCCGCGCCTACGCCCGCGACTACTGGAGGCGCTTGCGGATCCAGGCAGACGCGAGATCGACCGCAATGATCACGATGAGAATGATGATGAGGTAAGTCAGCATCTCATCGAACTGGAACGTCTTAATCGCCTTGTTGATGAGCAGCCCGATGCCGCCAGCCCCAACGAGGCCAAGCACGAGCGACGAGCGCACATTCACGTCGAAGCGATAGAGCAGCAGACCGGTGAGCTGCGGGAGCACGTTCGGGATGGTCGCGTTCGCGACGACCTGCCAGCGCGAGGCACCCGCGGTGCGCAGCGCCTGCTCGGGGCCCTGATCCACGTCCTCCATCGCCTCCGCCCAGAGCTTGCCCATCACGCCCGTGTTGTGGCAGATGAGGGCGAGCACGCCAGCGAACGGCCCGAGCCCGACCGCTGTCACAAAGATCAGCGCGAACACGATGTCGGGCACCGCGCGGAAGAACGAGAGGATGCTGCGCGCGACCTGGTACACGGCCTGATTCGGCGTTGTCGTGCGCGCCGCGAACACGGCGAGGAGAAGCGCGAACGGTACAGACACCGTCGTGCCAAGCAGGCCGATCCAGAGCGTCGTGAGCGCGCCGCCGATACCCTTTTGCAACACCTCAGGGCTCAGGTCTGGTGGGAACGCCTCCGAGATGAAGTTCGCCATGCCCTTCGCGCCGGTGACGAGCGCTTCAGGTCGAAACTCGGTGGCCTGGAACGCAAACACGTGCAGGACAATGAGCACGACAAGGATCACTGACCACGAGCCCGCGCGGTAGACAGTCTTCGGATCGCGCGGCACCTCGAGGCGGGTGGGGGCTGTGCTGTGAGTCACTTGGGGTCCTAGAGGTAGAGGGCTGCGAGCTCGGCGTCGTCGAGATCTGAGACCGGGCAGTCGAATACGAGGTGGCCGTCACGGAGCCCGATAACGCGGTCGGCGTAGGCGCGGGCGAGGTGGGGCTGGTGCAGCACGGCGGCGACGCCGAGCCCCTCCTCGACGGCGAGCTGCCTGAGCAGCCGCATGACGTCGTCTGCCGCGCGCGGGTCGAGCGCCGACACGGGCTCGTCGGCGAGGATCATTCGGGGGCGCTGGCAGAGTGCGCGCGCGATCGCGACGCGCTGCTGCTGCCCGCCAGAGAGGCTGTCGGCCCGGTCGTGAGCGCGATCGGCGAGGCCGACGCGCTCGAGGCATGCCATCGCCTCCTCCTTCAGCTCCGCACCATAAAGGGGCGGAATCGAGCGCCAGGCCGGGAGCCTTGAGAAGCCACCAGTGCACACGTTCTGGAGCGCCGTGCGGCGGGGGACGAGATGGATCTTCTGGAAGACTGTCGCAGCCGAGCGGCGGGCCTCGGCCCGCCTGGCTGCGCTCGCCTCGTTGAGGCGGACGCCAGCGATCTCGATGTCGCCGGAGTCCGCCTCAATGATGCCGTTCACCGCGCGCAGCGTCGTCGACTTCCCGGAGCCATTCGCACCGAGAAACGCGACGACCTCGCCTGCGTGGACGCGCATGCTCATGTCGCTGAGCACGACGCGGCCGCCGAAGCTCTTCGAGATCGCCTGGACGTCGAGCAGCACCTCCGGCTCGGAGGCGTGGGCAGCGGGAGTGCCCGGGCTGTGCACGGTGATTGTCATAGGGGTTACACGTCCTTTTCGGTGAGGCCCATGGTCTCGGCGAGGTCGAACAGCGGCTTGTAGGTCTCGTTCGTGACCGGAATCAGCGGCCCAGCGGGATCGACACCGAGGAAGCCGGAGACCTTCTCGACGTCAGCCGCGTCGAGGCTCAGAAGCGCCTCCGAGACAGCGTCCTTGAACTCCTGCGGCATGTTGCCGCGCACGGTGATCGGGTCGTTCGGGATCTCCTCGGACTTCCACACCTGGCGGAACTTCGACTCATCGAACGTTCCCTCAGCGGTCGCTGTCGCGAGCGTCTGGGAGTTGATCTGCGCCGCGTCGACGGTGCCGTTGACGAGCGCAAGCAGCGCCTCGGGGTGGCCGCCTGCGTAGTCAGCGGTCACGTCCTCGTCGATGCCAGCGTCCTTCAGCGCCGACATCGGCAGGGCGTCGCCCGATGTCGATCCGGGGCTACCGAGGGCGAGGGTCTTCCCCTTCAGGTCCTCGATCGTCTGGATCGGCGAGTCCTTCGGCACCCAGATGCCGCCCGTGTAGGTTGTTGGCTTGCCATCAGCGTCGCCGAACGAGACCATCGCAGTCGCGTCTGCGCGCTGATTCGCGAACACGAAGCCGAGCGGGCCGAACTGGGCGATCTCGAGCTGGTCGTTTTCCATCGCGAGCACCTCTGCCGCGTAGTCCTCGGTGATCGAGACCTCAACCTCGCAGTCGAGCTTCTCGGAGAGCGCAGCCGCGAGCGTCTGGTAGGCGGGCTCAAGGCGCTCGGGATCCTCGTAGGGAAGGATGCCGAAGCGGATCTTGCCATCGGGGCAGGTCACGCTCGCCGTGTCGGCGTTGGCGCCGCTGTCGTCGGCGGATGCCGAGCAGCCCGTGAGGCCGAGCCCGATGAGCGCGACCGCCGAGGCGGCGAGGATTGTGTTCTTCTTCACGATTCTCCTTGGTTGTGTGTTTGTGAAGCAGGTGTTGGGTCAGAATGAGGCGATCGTGCGTGCTCCGAGGGCGGGGCCGACTGTCATCCCGATCCCGGTCGTGACGCTTACGACCGAGACGCCAGGGATCGGCTCCTCGCGCAGCAGCTCGCGTTCCGAGCTGGAGGCGTAGATTCCCTGCCAGCGCTCGAGCACCTCGAGCCGGGGAGCTCCGAGCAGCTCCGCCGCATCTGCGAGCAGCAAGTCGGACCAGCGCTCATTCAGAAACGGGGGCGCGGCATCGAAGTAGTCGTGCGAGTCGCCAACGAGGAGTGTGCCGTCGGCCTGCTGCGTGAACATCACGTTCGCGCCAATCTCAAGCAGCTCGGGGCGGAGCCGCTCGGTCTCGGCCCGCAGCGCGTCCTGCGCGGGTCCAGCGAATGCGCCGTATCGCAGCATCGATGTCCCACTGAGCACGGCCGGGCCGAGGCCCATGTCGTGCGGCGCGCGCACGCGGGCCATTTGTAGCACGCACTCACTGACATCGCCTGCGAGATCCGGGAACAACCTGCCGACGAGGTGGCCCGCTGCGACGATGACGCGATCCGCAGCAATGTCCCCGCGGCTCGTCTCGAGCGTGAGGTGTTGGCCCTCGCGGACCCCGTGCAACGTCGTGCCGAACCGGACCTCGCCCCGCTCGTGATCGGCGATCCAGCGCGCGAGATCGGCGACGACCGTGCGCGGGTTCGCAGTGAGATCGCCCGCCAGCAACAGCCCGGAGCGGATCTCGCCCGGGGCCGCGAGGCGAAGCTGCTCCGCGGCCTGCCCAGCGGTGAGCAGCCCGCGCTCATCGGCGTCTTTCCGGCCGGCGAGCTCAACGAGCACGGCTTCCTCAGCTTCCGAGCGGGCAATGACGAGCGTGCCCGACACCCGCGCCTCGATGCCCACCCGCTCGGCGAGCGCGCGCCATATCGGGTTCGCCTCGCGGGCGAGCTCGCCAACCTCGCCAGCCTGCACCGACGTGCAGACGTGCCCGAAGTTGCGGATGCTTGCGAGCACCGCCGCCGAGTCCTGCTCGATAACGGTGACGCGGTAGCCGGCGTCGAGGGCGGCAACCGCGTGGGAGAGGCCCACGATCCCGGCGCCGACGATTGCGATGTGCGAAGTCATGGTTCGAGAATGCGGGTTCAAAAGTAGTCATGACAACTTTTTTCGAGCCTGTTCGCGGAACGTTCACCGACGCGTTTTCTGGCCAGAAAACGCTCACCGATCGTTCACCTTGACGGCACCAATCGACCCCGAAAACGGTATCGACAAGTTGTACGCTGACCAGCATGACCGAGAATCAGCCGCTGCATATCCAGCTCTATGAAGAGATGGCAAGGCGTATTCGCTCCGGCCAGTGGCAGACCGGGCAACGCGTGCCAAGTGAGAAATCACTCGTCGCCGAGTTCGGCACTTCTCGCGGTCCCGTGCGTCAGGCACTGGCGGCGCTGCGTGCCGAGGGCGCGATCACCGGGGGTCGAGGAGCACCGCCGAGGGTCCAGCGCGGAGTGCCGTCGCAGTCATTCGGCACGTTCTTGTCATTCACTGAGTGGGCGAGGCTCTCGGGCTTTACACCAGGCCAGCACGTCGTCGAGGCCGTCAAGCGGCCCGCGACCGAGACCGTCGCACGCGAGCTCGGCGTGAAGCCAGAGGACACGGTGATTGAGATCGTGCGGCTGCGCACACTCGACGGCGAGCCGGCACTCTTCGAGCGCACGTCGTTCGCGTACGAGATCGGCTGCCACATGCTCACCGCAGACTTCGACGGCGGGAGCATCTACCAGGAGCTCGCCCGCATCGGCGTAGTCCCTGCCCGAGCGCGCCACGTCATCGACGCCGTTGCAGCGCACCCGCTCGACGCCGAGTGGCTCCGCGTTTCCCCAGGCTACCCACTGCTGCGCGCACGCCGCACGTCAACGACTGTGGACGGCACCGTCATCGAGTACGCAGACGACAGACACCTCCCCTCCATGACAACGTTCGCCATCGAAAACACGGCGGCGCACCGAACCCAGCTCGTTCGCGAACCCGCGAACAGCTCAACCCTTATAAAGGACCACGCATGATCTCCCTCGCAGCATTCGACATGGCAGGCACCACAATCAACGACGGCGGCGCCGTCTACCGTGCGCTCGAAGACTCAGTCACCGAGGCTGGTGTCGCTGTCTCCCCCGAAAATCTGCAAACCTGGATGGGGGCGGAGAAGCGGGAGGCAATCACCGCGCTCATTGAGCTCGGTGGCGGGGTCGCCGACGAGGATCTTGTGGGAGCGACATTCGCCCGCTTCCGCGCGCTGCTCGACGAGTACTACACGGCGGAGCCGCCAACCCCAGTCGACGGCGTCCCCGAAGCGATCGCCGCGCTCCAATCAGCGGGAATCAAGGTTGCTCTCACCACTGGATTCTCGCGTGAGGTCGCAGAGGGCATCCTCGCCGGGCTCGGGTGGACTGTCGGCCCAGCGGACGCCACCGAAACTGGGGCAAGTGCTCCCGCGGGCTCCGTTCGCGTCGACGCACTGTCATGCGGCGACGACGTGGCTGCCGGGCGGCCCGCGCCGTTCATGATTCACCGAGTCATGGAGGCAACAGGGGTGACCGACGTCGCGAACGTGCTCGTCGCTGGAGACACCGCGGTCGACGTACGCTCGGGCCTGAACTCGGGAGCGGCGATCTCAATCGGCGTGCTCAGCGGCAAGCTCGACCGGGCAAGCCTCGAGGCCGAACGCCCGACAGCGGTGCTCGACTCGGTGGCGGCGATCCCCGAATACCTCGGCGTGTAGCCGGAGCCTGCCCGCCACCATCGAGACCGCATCGAACTCCCGAGACCACGTGCAACCTCGCGAAGCACGGTGCGGTGTCGGAGGTTCGGTGCGGTGTCGGCAGTATGAACGCGGGGCGAGCGGCGCTAGGCCGCGAGCGGCACGAGCGCCTCGTGGCGCTGCGCCGTCACCATGATCGGCAGATGGTCAGAGGAGCCCCGGCCCAGAGTCTGCACGCGGGCGATCTCGAACCCCGTCGAGGTGACGAAGTCGTAGTGACCCCGGAAGAGCAGGTACCGGTTGTACGTGCGCTTATCTGAGAAGTTTGTGTCGTAGCCCGATGCACGTACGTGCTCCATGAGGCGGTTATGGAAGACGGGGTAGTTGTAGTCGCCGACCATGATGGAGGGCAGGCCCGGGCCGATGGCCGCGAGCTCATCAATCGCTGCACTAATCTGCACGCGACGCAGCGAATTGCGCGCGGTGAGGGGTGCCGCGTGGAACGAGGCTGCCATGAAATCGGAGCCTGTCTCGCGGTCGTGGATGCGGGCGCCGAGCAGTCGCTCGTGCGCGGGCGACAGCACACGGTCGTGCAGCGACTTCTTGAGCTGGAATGCCTGAGCAGACCGCACGTCGAAGCGTTCTGCGTCGACGTACATTGCGAGCCCGAGCCGGTTCTTCTCAGTCGCGCGCACCAGGGAGAGCGATCCGATACGCGAGGGGAGGTTCACGGTGTCGGCCTCTTGGAGGCAGAGGAGTTCTGCTCCGTGATTGTCGACGAGGGTAGCGAGTTCACCGATGGCGCGGTTCTTGCGCAGGTTGTAACTAATCGTCTTCACTCGGCCAAGCATACGTCGCGAATCCTATGGTTCAACCGTGTATGTGTTTTCTGCGGATTTTGCCAGCGAAGCGGCCTCAATTGCGAGAGTTTCTCGTACCGCGAGCACAGCTGGCGACTCGGCGTTCGAGATGCGCGCCGCTGTGAAGATGGATCGATGGGGGTCTCCTGGCAGGTCGACCATCCGCAGCCTGGTCTCGGCGCGCACGAGGCCAGGCAGCAGTGCGACCGCGTTACCCGATTCAATGAGCCGCACGTGGGCTTGGAGATCGGCGGTTTCGTAGCGCACATCGGGCTCAAATCCGGCCGTCCGGCAGGCCTGCTCAGCCCAGTGCCTTGACGCGGCACCCCGCGGCTCCATGACCCACGGTAAGGACGCCGCGTCTTCGAGCCGCTCGACGGTGTCGAACTCGGCGTCGCCGGCACCGAGACGCGGGAGCGCGAGCTGGATCGCGTCGAATGTGAGCGGCGCGTGATCGAGCCCCGCGAACTGGGCTGGCGCGTGGCCCGGATATTGTTCGGCGACGACGAGGTCGAAGCCGCGCACGCTCGTCTCGTGGAGGGCGGTCTCGGGCTCGTGCTGCACCATCTCGACGCGCAGGCTCGGATAGTCGGTACGCAGCCGCCTGAGGGCTTGCGGCATGATCGCAAGCACGGCGGTCTGGAACACCGCGACGCGGACCGACCCGGCGACCTCCCCACGCACTCGGTGGGCGGCGGTCTCGGCTCGCTCAAGGCCTGCGAGCAGCTCGGCGGTCTCGGCGACGAGGGCCTCGGCCGCAGCGGTGAGCTCGAGCGTTCTGCCGACCCGGCGAAGGAGCGGCGTTCCGACCTCTTTTTCGAGCAGCGCGAGCTGCTGCGAGACGGCCGACGGGCTGTAGTTCAGCGCCTCTGCGACCTGGACAACGGTGCCGCGGGCGGAGAGTTCCCAGAGCAAACGCAGACGTTTCATCTCGAGCATTGAACGCTCCCCTCAATCATTAAGTCCCACTTCATATTATTGCTCAGAAAGGATCGCTTTACTTCAAGCTTCGGAGGATTCACACTTAGCTCATCGGGAATGGGCCCGGCGCATCCGCGCGCCCGGCCGCACCCACGTATGAAAGGACCGCCGTTGTCTCAGGCAACCCCACGCCCCCAGGATCTCGCGAACGAGGCAGTCGCTCTCGCACAAAAGTGGATCACTGAAGCAGCCACTATTCCGGCTGACGCGTCAGCCGCCCGCCTCGCAGGTGTGCTCAAGGATCCCAACGGCCTCGACTTCACCGTCGGGTTTGTCGACGGTGTGGTGCGCCCGGAAGACCTTGACGTAGCGGCGAAGAAGCTCAAGGAGCTCGTTCCGCTGACCCCAGGCTTCCTCCCCGGCATCATGAAGGGCGCAATCGGCCTCGGTGGCGCGTTCGCGAAGCCGATGCCCGGCGTCGTCGTGCCGATCGCCCGCAAGGTGCTGCGCCAGATGGTCAGCCACCTCATTATTGACGCGAGCGACTCGAAGCTCGGCCCCGCGATCGCGAAGATCAAGCGTGACGGTGTTCGCCTGAACGTGAACCTCCTCGGCGAGGCTATCCTCGGCCAAGGCGAGGCGGAGCGTCGCCTCGCTGGCACCCACAAGCTGCTCGCACGCCCCGACGTCGACTACGTCTCGATCAAGGTGTCGTCGACTGTGGCTCCGCATAACCACTGGGCGTTTGACGAGGCGATCGAGCACATCGAGAGCCAGCTCGTGCCGCTCTTCGAGCGCGCGGCAGCAGCATCGCCGAAGAAGTTCATCAACCTCGACATGGAAGAGTACAAGGATCTCGACCTCACCCTCGAGGTCTTCACCCGCATCCTCGACCGCCCCGAGTTCCTCGACCTCGAGGCAGGCATCGTGCTGCAGGCGTACCTGCCCGACGCCCTCGGCGCGATGATTCGCCTGCAGGAGTGGTCGGCGAAGCGCGTCGCCCGCGGCGGTGCCGCGATCAAGGTGCGTCTCGTAAAGGGCGCGAACCTTCCGATGGAGCTCGTCGACGCCGCCGTCCACGGCTGGCCGGCAGCGACCTGGGGCACCAAGCAGGATTCAGACACCAGCTACAAGGCTGTGCTCGACTACGCGCTGACCCCCGAGCACGTGAAGAACGTGCGCGTCGGCGTCGCGGGCCACAACCTCTTCGACCTCGCCCTCGCGTGGTTGCTCGCCAAGGGCCGCGGCGCAACCGACGGCCTCGAGGTTGAGATGCTGCTTGGCATGGCGACCGGCCAGGCCGAGGCCGTGCGCCGCGAGGTTGGCTCGCTGCTGCTCTACGTTCCCGTCGTGCACCCCGCAGAGTTCGACGTCGCGATCGCCTACCTGATCCGCCGCCTCGAAGAGGGCGCGAGCCAGGACAACTTCATGTCGGCAGTGTTCGAGCTGAACGACAACGCGCAGCTCTTCGAGCGTGAGAAGACGCGCTTCCTCGCGTCGCTCGGCGAGCTCGAGCACATCACCGCAGACGGCGACCCCGCAAACTACGCTGTACCCCCGTCGAACCGCGTGCAGGATCGCCGCGCCTACGACCAGGCCGGTGCTGAAGCGCGCGTCGAGGCCCTCGTCGAGAAGGGTCGCAAGGGCGAGTTCGACAACACCCCCGACAGCGATCCGGATCTCCCCGGAAACCACGTCTGGGGCCGTGAGATCGCCGACCGCATGGTCGCGTCGAAGCTCGGCGACAACCTGGTTTCGGAGGCGCTCGTCGAGTCCGCTGAGGACCTCGATGAGATCGTCGCACGCGGCGTCGCTGCGGCCGATGGCTGGCAGGCGCTCGGCGCAGACGAGCGAGCACGCATCCTGTACCGTGCAGGCGAGAAGCTCGAAGCGCGCCGTGCACAGCTGCTCGAGGTCATGGGCTCCGAGTGCGGCAAGACCCTCGACCAGGGCGACCCCGAGGTCTCGGAGGCGATCGACTTCGCGAACTACTACGCGATGCTCGGCCAGGTCATCGGCCAGGTCGACGGCGCAAAGTACAAGTCGCAGAAGCTCACCGCCGTGATCCCGCCGTGGAACTTCCCCGTCGCGATCCCCGCAGGCGGCGCGCTGTCGGCGCTCGCGGCAGGCTCGTCGGTCATCATCAAGCCCGCATCGAACTCGGCGCGCTCCGGCGCGGTCATGATCGAGGCGCTGTGGGAAGCGGGAGTCCCCCGCGACGTGCTGCAGTTTGTGCAGTTCGCTGACCGTGCTCTCGGTTCGAAGCTCGTCGCTGACCCCCGCGTTGACCGCCTGATCCTCACCGGCGCGTACGAGACAGCGGTGAACTTCCGTGAGCTCCGTGCCGACCTGCCGATCCTCGCTGAGACGAGCGGCAAGAACGCGATCATCGTCACCCCGAACGCCGATTTGGATCTCGCTGCGAAGGACGTCGTGCAGTCGGCGTTCGGCCACGCCGGGCAGAAGTGCTCGGCGGCATCGCTCGTGATCCTCGTCGGTTCGGTCGCGACCTCGAAGCGCTTCCGTGGCCAGCTCATCGACGCAGCTCGCTCGCTGAAGGTCGGAACCCCGGAGAACCTCGAGACGCAGATGGGCACGATCATCACCGCCCCCGACGGCAAGCTTAAGCGCGGCCTCACGACCCTCAGCGCCGGCGAGAAGTGGCTCATCGAGCCGAAGCCACTCGAGAGCGACAGCCCCCTCGCCCTCGACAAGAAGGGCGGCAACAAGCTCTGGAGCCCAGGCGTCCGCGAAGGCGTGAAGCGCGGCTCCGAGTACCACCTCACCGAGTACTTCGGCCCGATCCTCGGCATCATGACCGCTGCGACGCTCGACGAGGCGATCGACATCGTCAACGAGATCGACTACGGCCTCACGAGCGGCCTGCACTCGCTCGACCGTGACGAGATGGCGCTCTGGCTCGACCGCATTGAGGCCGGAAACCTCTACGTCAACCGCGGCATCACCGGCGCGATCGTTCGCCGCCAGTCGTTCGGCGGCTGGAAGAAGTCCGCGATCGGTGCTGGTACCAAGGCTGGCGGCCCGAGCTACCTGTACGGCCTCGGCGAGTGGGAGGACGCACCGGTGTCGGCAGCGCTGACCGCGCCGCGCCCGGCGGCTGCCCCAATCCTCACCGCCGCCCAGCAGGCAGGCGTCGCTGGGGCGGAGCTTGAGTGGCTCCGCGCCGCGCTCGGCACCGACGCTGCTGCGTGGGAGTCTGAGTTCGGGATCGCCCGCGACGCCTCGGGCGTCGGCGTTGAGCGCAACCTGCTCCGCTACCGTGCAGTGCCGGTGACTGTGCGCGCGGCAGCAGATGCGCCAATCCACAAGGTGATCCGCACTGTCGCCGCGGGCGTCGCCGCGGGCTCACGACCCACGCTCAGCACCCCGACCGCGCTGCCCGAGCCGATCGCGAAGGCGTTCAAGGCGGCAGGAGTCGAGGTCGTATTCGAGGACGACGCCGCCTGGGCCGCACGCCTCGGCCGCGTCGCGTCGCAGGATGGCCCGAACGCGAGCGCTCGCATCCGCCTCATCGCGGGCGCAAGCCGCGCCGAAGGCCTCGCCGCGATCACTGCTGCGACGGGCGGCAAGCCCGACATCGCAGTGTATGGTGGCGACGTCGTGTCGGCGGGCCGCGTTGAGATGCTGCCGTTCATGCACGAGCAGGCTGTCTCAATCACCGCGCACCGGTTCGGCACGCCGAACAAACTCTCCGAGGGTCTGATCTAAGGTTTTCGGTCGCAGAGGGGTCGGGGCCCGCAAGGATCCCGACCCCTCTGCGTATCCTGGGCTGGATTGGAATCGCTCACCAGCCCAGGGCCCCTACCATCAAAGAACCCACACCCAGCAGCTCCGCCCCAACGCAACCAACGGAAAGGCGACACCGATGTCTGACCAGTTCTTCCTCTACCTCGCGCTCGGAATCTACTTCGCAGCCATGCTCTTCATCGGCTGGCTCGCGTTCAGGCGAACCAGCGACCACGAGGGCTACATGCTTGCTGGCCGCGGGCTTCCGCCGTGGGTCGCCGCCCTCTCCGCCGGCGCCTCCGACATGTCTGGCTGGCTCATCATGGGTCTCCCGGGCGCGATCTTCGCGACCGGTCTCATCGAGGGCTGGATCGCCGTGGGCCTCCTCATCGGCTCCTACCTCAACTGGCGGCTCGTCGCACCACGCCTACGCGCCTACTCCGAGGTCTCGCGCAACTCGATCACCGTGCCGAGCTTCTTCGAAAACCGCACGCGCGACCGCTCGCACCTGTTGCGCAGCATCTCGAGCGTCATCATCCTCGTCTTCTTCACCCTCTACGCCTCGTCTGGCATGGTCGCCGGCGGCAAGTTCTTCGAGAGCGCGTTCGGCGGCGACTACTTCGTCGGCATGCTCCTCGTCACCGCGGTGACGCTCGGCTACACCCTCTTCGGCGGCTTCCTCGGTGCCTCGCTCACCGACGTCGTGCAGGGCCTGATGATGGTCGTCGCGCTCGTCGTGGTGCCAGTCATCGCGATCATCACGATCGGCGGTTGGGGCGAGACAGTCAGCATCGTCGAGACGGTCGGCGCGGCGAACCTGTCGCTCTTCGGCGGCGGCAGCATGACGACGAGCGCCGTGGTGCTCGTCGTCGCCTCGGGCCTCGCCTGGGGGCTCGGCTACTTCGGGCAGCCGCACATCATCGTGCGGTTCATGGCGCTGCGGACCCCAGGCGAGGCGAAGTCAGCTCGTCGCATCGCGACGTCATGGCAGTTCCTCTCGCTCGCCGGCGCTGTTGCGGCAGGCCTCGTCGGCATCGCCTACTTCGACAAGTTCGGGGGCGCACCCAGCGATCCTGAGACCATCGTGCTACTGCTTGCGCAGGTGCTCCTGCACCCCCTCGTCTCAGGGCTCGTACTGGCTGCGGTTCTCGCCGCGATCATGAGCACGCTGTCGAGCCAGCTCATCGTCTGCTCGTCTGCCCTCGTCGAGGATCTCTACAAGATCATGCGCAAGACGCCCCCGAGCGAAAAGACGCTCGTCATCCTCGGTCGCCTCGGCGTCCTCGCCGTCGCCGTCGTCGCCGCGCTCCTGGCGATCAGCCCGAACGACTCGATTCTTGGCCTTGTCAGCTTCGCGTGGGCCGGCTTCGGCGCAGCCTTCGGCCCCGTCGTGCTGCTCAGCCTGTACTGGCGGAAACTCACGAACTGGGGCGCTATCTCAGGCATGCTTGTTGGCGCCGTCTCTGTCTTCGTCTGGAAGGCCTTCGACACCGGGCTCTACGAGCTGCTGCCCGCGTTCATCCTCGCCCTCGCGACAGCCATGATCGTGAGCCTTTTCACGTTTAAGCACGACGCAGAGATCGACACCGAATTTACGACGACCATGAGTCTCGTGATCCCTGGCGCCACAAGCGCCGAAAAGTAACCCCGGTTAGGCGGGGCTTCCCCGCCTAACCCACCACTACGTTCCGAAAGACAAGCCGCAATGACGCAGTCACCCTCCAGCCTGACCTGGATCCACACCACCGACTACCACACGGCCGGTGAGCCGTTCCGCATCGTCCATGAGGGGCTCCCCGAGCTTCCCGGGGAAACGGTCGGGGAGCGTCGCATCGCGGCGATCGACAATGCGAACGGGGTCGACGATCTTCGGGCGCTGCTCTGCAACGAACCGCGCGGCCACGCAGACATGTACGGCGGCTTCATCACCCCGCCCGACGACGAGGGCGCGGCGTTCGGCGTGCTCTTCTGGCATAAGGACGGCTTCTCGACGGCCTGCGGGCACGGCACCATCGCGCTCGGCGTGTGGGCAACCGATACCGGCCTCGTCGAGAGCGACCCCGACGGTATCACCGAGGTCGTCATCGACGTACCCTCGGGCCGCGTAGCCGCGCTCATTGAGCGCTCGGGGGGCAAGCTCGTGGGCGCGACCTTCAGAAACGTCGCCTCGCACGTCATCGCGCGCGGCGTTTCAGTGCAGACCTCGCGCGGCGAAGTGACAGCTGACTTCAGCTATTCAGGCGCGATCTACGCGTCAGTGCGCGCGCAAGATCTCGGCCTGTCGGTCGAGCCCGAACAGTACACCGAGCTCATCGCGCTCGGCCGTGAGATCAAGTGGGCACTCAACGAGTCGCCCGAAGCGCAGTTCGCCGACGACCCCCGCCTGTCTGGCGTCTACGGCACGATCCTCTGGGACGACCTCGGCCGCGGCGACGACGGACCCAAGCAACGCAACATCACAGTCTTCGCTGACGGTGAGGTCGACCGCTCCCCCTGCGGGTCGGGCACGGGCGCGCGCGTCGCTCTCCTCGCCGACAGCGGGATCCTTGGCGCCACCGAAACACTCGAGCACCGTTCCATCGTCGACACAGTGTTTTCGGCACGATGGGAGGCTGGCGAGGCGCGCGCCGATGGCACCGCGACGGTGATTCCGCTCGTCACGGGCACCGCGTACCAGACCGGCGAACACCGGTTCATGCTCGACCCTGCCGACGACCTCGGCACCGGATTCACCCTGCGCTAAACACTCATCCAAGGCAAGTGGCCGGAGGGGTTTCTTCCGGCCACTTGCTGCCTCCTCAGCGCTGTCACGGGCTGCGCGGTATAGAGTTTCTGCCACGAGAGTGGAGAGGCAACGCCTGTGATCGAGATGCTACGGTTCCCGCCAAAGACGTTGCGGGAACAGGCGCTCGTCGAGCTGCGATCGCTCCTCGTGTCAGGCGCGCTGAAGCCGGGAGAGGTCTACTCGGCGACAGCGATCGCCGCAGAGCTTGGAGTCTCACACGGACCCGTGCGCGAGGCGATGCTGTCGCTCGTGAACGACGGCATGATGGAGGTCGTACGCAACCGCGGGTTCCGGGTCGTCACGATCAGCCGGCGCGATCGTGAGAACATCGCCGAGATTCGAACGCTTCTCGAAGTGCCGTCGATGATGAAGCTTGCGGGCTCACCCCTGGTGCGTGAGCGCGCCGACGAATTCTCCGCGATCGTCGACAAGTTCTTCGCTGCCGCCGAAGACGAAGACATCCTGGCCTTCTTCGACGCAGACCGAGAGTTTCACCTTGGTCTTCTCGCGCTGCTCGACAACGCACGTCTCACCGAATTCATTGGCACCCTGCGCGACCAAACCAGACAGTACGGAATCTACGAGCTCGCGGTGCGGGGAGAGCTCGCGGCCTCGGCGCAGGATCACCGAAACATCCTCGACGCGCTCTTAGACGGCGACGTGGAGGCCGTCGAGCGGCTCATGCTCGGCCACCTCCAATACCTGCGGTGGAGCCGGTGGACGTTTCCAGACCTTGAGGCCTCTGTGGAGCCCGATGTGGAGGGCACGGAAGCGGGCCCCCGTTAATCGATCGCGCGGCCGCCCTGAACGATCGCGAGCCGAGCTGCGGGCTCCGAGAGCGCTGCCGCGACCTCGAGCGGGTTCTCAGAGAGCAGCAGGGCGTCGCCGTAGCTGCCTGGCACGAGCGAGCCGGCCCGCACGTCACCGATGAGCGCCGCGTTCACCTCGGTGAGCGAGCGAATCGTCTCAGCCGGGCCCGCTGCCTCCGTCTGGAGTTTCACGCCGCGAAGCTGGTCGTCTTCAAGGTCACCCATGAGGTCGCTGCCGAAGCCGACCTGCACACCTGCGGCGAGCGCGAGCTGTACTGCCTCTTGCCCCTTCGAGAGGACCTCGGAGTTCTTCGCGAGCGAGATCTCATTCAGCCCGATCTCGGCGCCGCGTCGATCCATTGCATCGTAGGCGGCGAGGGTTGGCACAAGGAAGGCGCCCTTCGCGGCCATGGCCTCGGCAGTTACGGAGTCGATGAGGTTGCCGTGTTCGATCGAACGCACCCCGTTCTCGATCGAGTGCATCACGGCCTCAGAGGAGTATGCGTGTGCTGCGACATAGCTGCCGCGGCGGGCGGCCTCTTCGGTGACGGCCCGCACCTCCTCCGGTGAATACTGCGGGATGCGGAGCGGGTCGGCGAGCGAGAAGACGCCGCCCGAGGTCATGATCTTGATCGCGTGCGCGCCCGTGCGCAGGCGGTTCCGCACTGCAAGCCGGAGCGCGTCGACACCATCGACGACCTCACACATATGGCCGTGCGAAAAGCAGATGTCGACGTGCTCTGCGCGAGGGTCGCCGTGGCCACCCGTCTGGCTCAGCGCCGGCCCGGTGAAGAGGTAGCGGGGCGAGTTGAACAGGGAAGCGTCAATGGCGCGCGCGAGACCGATGTCTCCGCCAGCTACGTCGCGCACCGTCGTGAAACCACGCTTCAGCGCTTTCTCAAGCCTGCGGGTGCCGTTGATTGCGGCGTAGCTGAGCGGACCGCGCTCGTTCTCGAGACCGTCCATGCTTGTCGCGTAAGCGTGGAAGTGCGCGTCGATGAGCCCCGGTAGCAGCCAGCCACCTCTCGCATCGAGCTGTTCGGCGCCTTCAACCGGCGTATCGACCACAAGCCCGTCGGCAATATGCACATCGCGCGGGGCGAAGCCGTTGCCGTCCCACACCTGCGCGCCAAGAATCGAAAGCGATTGCGTCTTCAACGTGTCTCCTCCATGTGACGGCAGACAAATCCTGCCCTTGGTGAATTCTGTCAGATAGGTGTCGCGGGTAGGCCCGCGACACCTATCACCGAGTGCGCTAGCGAGCGCGCACCGCCGCGGTGGCGGCCTCGTCGACTACAAAATCTTCCCCAATCACGACCCCGTAGTCTCGGGTGGCGGACTCTGGCGAAACAAACCCGTTGCGCACGTCGCGGGCGACCGCAGCTGGGTCCCGCTCAAGCGGATTACCGTAGCCACCACCGCCACCCGTTGCGTTGACGAGCACATCACCGGCGTCGAGATGGTTGTAGCTTCCACCCTGAATCACTTCGCGTGGGGTGCCCGGGTTGAGCACAATTTGATTGGGCTGGCCCTCGGCGCCTCCCGCGATCGACCACGGCGCGGTCTTCGTTTTGTAGACCAGGCAGATGCCTGTCGCAGGCGCGGTAAAGCGGTACGTGCGGGTGACTCCGACGCCGCCGCGAAACTTTCCCGCCCCACCCGTGTCTGGCCGGTATCCGTAGTGGTCGATAATCATCGAGGATTTTGTTTCGAGCACCTCGACGGGGTTGTTGCGGCACCCTGGCTCCGACAGGTGCATAATGCCGTCTTCACCGTCATGGTGGGCGGTGCCACCGTAGCCGACGGCCTCGTTCGTAGCTTCTTGCCAAGGCTCACCGGTGCGGGGATTCACGCCGAGGCCCATCATCGAGCACACATCTCCGCCAGAGCAGGCTGGGACGAGATCGGGCATCCCCTGCGAAAGTGCCTTCAGGATCACTTCGCCCGCGAGCAGCCCAGTCCACAGCGTAAACGTCGGCATCGGCGGAACCGCGTGCATCACTGAACCGGGAACGGTGACGACGCGCAGCGGCGCGAAGTTCCCCGCGACAACAGGGGAATCGGGTGTAGTGAGCGACTTAAAGATGAGACTTGATAGCGCCTCAGTCTGTCCGACGGGGAGGTTGATAGGCCCCTCGACGTTGTCAGCTGAACCGGTCCAGTCGACGACCATTTCTTCATCGGTCACGGTCACCGTGCACTGGAGTTTCACCAGCTGATCCTTCGATATGCCGTCGTCGTCAACGTAGTCGACCGCTGTCCAGGTACCCTTGGGCAGCTTCTTGAGAGCAAGCTTCGCCAGACGCTCACCGTGCTCATTGATGGTGTTCATCGCCTCCTCGAGGACGGCAACACCGTACTTCGCCGCAAGTTCCTGTGTCCGCTTGACACCGGTCACGCACGCTGAGACTTGCGCTTGGATATCGCCAATCGTGTGCTTCGGCATGCGGCTGTTGAACCTGACGATGTTAAACACATCGTCGTTCTTCACGCCTCGACGGTAGAGCTTTGATGCGGGCATCACCAGCCCCTCTTGCGAGCGGTCCGTGGAATCGAGCACGTACCCTGGATCCTTTTGATGCAGGTCGGTGATGTGGACGCGGCATGAGGCGAAACCGATGAGCTTGTCCTCTGCATGAATCGGCGCGAACACGAGGGGGTCAAGCGTGTGTGCGCTCGACCAGTAGGGGTAGTTGATGATGAACACGTCTCCGGGTTCCATCGCATCAACCCCGAGAAAATCCATCGAATGCTTGATTCCCGCGTCGTTACCACGCGTGAACACCGCGATGCCGGGAGCATCCGCGACAACGTCTCCGTTCGCATCATGAATGCCAATACCGTAGTCGTGGATCTCGTAGACCACAGTGTTATAAGCCGTCCGGCAGAGGTTTCTGGCGATCTCTTCGGCCGCTGCGAGGAGGCCGTGCCTGATGATCTCGGTGGTGATTGCGTCAGCCATCTCAGGCTCCCTTCTGAATTGAAATGACGAGTTCGCCGTAGCTGCCGACCTCGAGTCGGTCACCCGCATGCAGCACGGTAGTCGCCGTGTGTTCCGTAACGACGGCAGGCCCTTCGATGACATCACCGGCGAGCAGCTCTTCCCGAGCTACGAGCGAGTACTCGGCCTCACTCTCGTCGGGGAGCGTCACAACACGAGTCGTGGTGGGATAACTCTCCCCTGCCGGTCGGGCGGCAACCTGCGGCAGGTCTGGCTTGTCGACGATGCCAACCGCGTGCAGCCGGAGCGTCGTGATCTCGATGGGGTCGTCCATAGTGTGCCCGTACTGCCGGAGGTGAAGCCTGTCGAACTCTCCACGGATGGCTGTACGCGGGTCAGCACCGTCGGCCGGGTAGTCGACCGTCACCGAGTGCTCCTGACCCGAGTACCGTACGGCGACAACTCTGTTAAACGCGCGACGCTCGGCACCGAACCCCTCGAGCTCGAGCGCTTCGGCGGCCTCCGCCTCCATGTCGGCGTAGAGTGCGTCGGCGGCGGCAGCGTCGAGCTCATCGAGCGCCTGGATCGTCGTCCGCGAATAGTCGTGCTGAACGTCGGCCATGAGCATGCCGAGCGCGGAGAACGCCCCCTGCCCCGGCGGCACGATGACTTCGGGGACCCCCAGCTCCCGCGCCACGTCGACGGCAACGAGCCCGCCGCCGCCGCCGAATGAAAGCAGAGCGAAGTCTTTGGGATCGTGGCCAAGCTCAATGGTGATTGCCCGCACCGCACCGACAATCTTGGTGTTCGAGATCTGCACCATGCCGCGCGCAAGCTGCGTGACGGACAGGCCAAGAGTCTCGGCGATCGGCTCAAGCGCCGAGATGGACTTGTCGCGCGCCAGCGTCAACTCCCCGCCGAGCGGTGTGTCGACGCCGAGGTAGCCGATAGCGAGCGCCGCATCTGTGAACGTCGGTTGTGTGCCTCCGCGCCCGTATGCAGCGGGACCGGGGACTGCGCCGGCACTCTTCGGCCCGACCTGTAGCGCACCTGCTTCATCGAGGTAGCCGAGCGAACCGCCGCCAGCGCCAATCGTGTGAATATAGAGCGACGGCGTGTTGATGGGGAGGCCCTCGAACTCGGCGCCGTGATAGAGCACAGGCGCACTGTCCAGCACGAGGGATGCGTCGAGACTGGTACCGCCCATATCAATTGTGATGAGGTTCGGCCGATCGATCAGTCGCGAGAATCCGCCGGCGCCAACGACGCCCCCTGCTGGACCGGAGAGGATCAAGTTCACCGGCTGTTCGCGGGCCGCCGATGCGGTCATAGCGCCGCCGCCAGAGCGTGACATCAGGAACCGGCCCTCGAAACCGCGTTCAGCGAGTTCATCCTCGAGGGCGCGGAGGTAGCTTCGCATGATGGGTTTGATGTAGGCGTCGAGCACCGCAGTGCTTGTGCGCTCGTATTCGCGATACTCGCGTGAGAGCTCGTTCGAGAGCGTCACCTCGACCCCTGGCGCCTCCTCCTCGAGGATCGTCCGCATCTGGAGCTCGTGCTCAGGGTTCGCGTACGCATGCAGGAACGCGACGGCGACCGCGTCGTAGCCGCGCTTCGCGATCTCCCGCGCGACTGCGCGAGCATCATCCTCATCGAGCGGGGCCACCACACTGCCGTCAAACATGCTGCGCTCAGTGACCTCGAAGGTGTCGTAGCGCTCCAGCAGTGGCTCCGGCTTCTGGTACGCGAAGTCGTACATAACGGTGCGGTCCGTACGCCCGAGGAGATAGACGTCTCGAAACCCGCGAGTACCGATGATGGCGATACGGGCGCCGGAACGGGTGAGCAGCGAGTTGAGGCCGAGGGTGGAACCGTGGTTGAACGTCTCGACCGTGCTGGGATCGGCCTCGGCTTTGTCAAACGCCGCGAGCACGCCCGCCGTCGGTTCCGACGGCGTCGTCGGAACCTTTTCGAACCGCAGTTCGCCTGTTTCTGGCACAAGTTTCACTACGTCGGTAAAGGTGCCTCCGACATCGATCGCTACGCGAACCTGATGTGACATGAGATGTGTACTCCTGTGAATTGTTGGGGGTGGACTATCGCTTGGTACGGCCGGCGGCTGCGAGGCCGACCGCTGCGAGAATGATGAAACCGGTGACCATGTCCTTGAGCTGTGGGTTCAGATCGAGCAGGTCGAATCCGTTTCCGATCAGTGCGATCAGGAAGACGCCTGCAATCGAACGCCACACGGCCCCCACACCGCCGTAGATGCTCGTGCCGCCGAGGATCACCGCGGCGATCGCCGAGAGTTCGAGCCCGGCGCCGGCGAGGGGTTGCCCGGAGGCGATTCTGGAGACCCCGATGGCTGCTGCGGTACCAGCCGCGAGCCCCGAGAGCATGAAGACAAAGATTCGGGTGCGGGTGACGCTAATTCCAGAAAGCTCGGCGGCCTCCGCGTTGCCGCCAACGGCATAGACGTGACGGCCAAATACCGTGCGGGACAACAGCAGCCAGAACGCGCCGGCGATGACGATCATGACGAACACCGCGACAAACACTCCGCCCACGCGGTCGCGCCCCAGCGCGGTGAATCCCGGAGTGGTGACCGTGATCAGGCTGCCACCGGTGATGAGTACCGCGATCGTCGTGAAGATCATCGACGAGGCCAGCGTTGCGAGAAATGAATGGACCCGGAGTTTGGTGATCACGGCGCCGTTAAACGTGCCGAGAATGAGGCCGACCACCGGTGCTGCGGCGAGCGCGACCACGACGTTTCCAGTCGACACTGCGAGCCAGGCGGATACGACGCCAGCCACTCCATAGATCGCGCCCGTTGACAGGTCGAAGTTCCCCGACACGATCACGAAGGTACCCGCCGATGCAATGATCACCAGTGGAGCGTTCTGGTTCAGGATGTTGACGATGTTGCCGAACGTAAAGAACGACGGCGACAGGATGGCTAGGGCAATGATGACCGCACCGAGCAGGATGAGAACGGCGTATTCGATTGCGATCTCGCCAAGCGAGAATCGCTTGCGTTCTCGCGTCTGCGTGGCGGTGGTGTTGGCAGCCTGGCTCATGCTGCTGACTCCTCTTCAGAAGGAACGTGGAAGAGCTGGAACAGCACATCATCCACTGTGGTGTCGGTGGGAATAATCTCTCCCATGGTCTTGCCGTCGGAGACGAGGTAGGCCCGGTGCGCGAGCTCCATGATTTCCTCGTGTTCCGACGAGATGAGCAGGATCCCGATGCCCTGCTCGGCGAGCCGTGCAATGAGCTCATAGATCGTGCGTTTGGCGCCAACATCGACGCCGCGGGTAGGCTCGTCGAGCACAATGACCCTCGGGTTCGTTGCGAGCGCCTTCGCAAGCAGCGCCTTCTGCTGGTTTCCGCCCGAGAACCACGAGACTGGAAGCTCGATGTTCGGCGGGCGCATCTCGAGCGCCCTCGCGAGCGATTCCGCATCCGCACGCTCCTTACGAAGTCGCACGACGCCAGAGGCTGAGACTGAGCGAAGGCTCGACAGCGATATGTTCTCTCGAACGGAACGCTGCAGCACGAGGCCGTCGCGATGACGGTCCTCCGAAACGAGCACGAATCCTCGCTCGATCGATGCACGTGGCGAGTGCTTGAGTACTTGATTGCCCGCAATCTCCACTGTCCCCGCGCGCAGTCTGTCGACGCCAAAGATTGCGCGAGCGCACTCCGAGCGCCCACTACCAACGAGGCCGAGAAGCCCGACGACTTCGCCTGGTCGCACGACGAACGACATGTCGGCCACGCCGGTGTCGGTCGCGATTCCGTTTGCGACGAGCACGGGTGGGACCGCCGTATCGATCGGGGCCGGACGTTCGGGGTAAGCCTGACCGAGCGAACGGCCAAGCATCGCGGTCACCACGTCTTGTTTTGTCACCGCCGCGGCGTCGACGGTGTCGATCCGTCGGCCATCGCGCATGATGGTGATTCGGTCCGAGACGTTGAGCACTGAGTCGAGAAAGTGTGACACGTAGATGACGCAGCATCCTCGGTCACGAAGTGTGCGCATCAGCGCTTCGAGTTGCTCCATCTCTTTGGCGGTGAGAGACGATGTCGGCTCGTCCATCACGATGACTCGCGCGTCACGGGCGAGGGCCCGCATGATCTCGACCTTCTGCTGGTCGGCTATCCGCAAGTCGCGAACGCGCGCGTGCGGGTCGAGTCCAAAGCGGATCTCGGTTTCCAGGGCGGCGAAGCGCTCCGCCAGGTTGCGGCGTTCCCACCCCAACCGGTGCTGCTCTGTTCCCAGGAACACGTTTTGGGCGACGGAGAGGTCAGGCACGAGCGCGAGCTCTTGAGCGATCATGGCGATGCCGCGGCGCTGCGCGATCCCTGGATTCCACCGTTCGACCGGGGCTCCCTCCACAAGGAGCTCGCCCCAGTCTGCGGCGTAGATTCCGGCAATCACTTTGCCGAGCGTGGACTTGCCCGCACCATTTTCCCCGACGAACGCGTGAATCTCGCCCGACGACACGCTCAGCGACACCTCATTGAGCGCCTGGGTTCCACCAAAGCGCTTGCTGATCTCACGCAGCTCAACGAGCGGCGTGCGCTCCGGAGAAGTGTTCATCGTGAATCAGCCGTTCCATTCGCCGGTGAACTCCGGTGCGGCTTCAAGCACTGCCCGGTCCGCGATCGGTCCAACTGCCACGAGGCTGTCTGCGTCGACCACGACCTCGACCTCGTTCCCGAGAATCGAATTCATGATCTGCTCGAGTGCCGCTTCACCCATGGAAACGGGGTAGTTCAGGAAGTCGTTCGTCCATTTCCCATCACGAACAGCCTGCACGCCCTCTGTCGTTCCGCCGCCACCGGTGAGGAAGACGGTCGAGGGATCGA
Organism: Leucobacter sp. NPDC015123; assembly: GCF_043080205.1. NCBI lineage: Bacteria > Bacillati > Actinomycetota > Actinomycetes > Micrococcales > Microbacteriaceae > Leucobacter > Leucobacter sp. NPDC015123. The sequence continues at coordinate 523,110 of NZ_JBIBVH010000002.1, forward strand.
TACCGGCGTTCTCAAGTGCGATCTGCGCGCCCATGGTCTGCTGATCCGCGTTACTGAGGATGCCGTTGAGGTCAGGATTGGCCTGGAGCAAGTTTGAGACCGCGGTGAGCGACTTGTCGCGGTCATAGGCGCCTTCGAGCGTCCCAACCACCGTGATGTTCTTGTGCTCTTCAATGACGGCGTCCCATGCGGCAACGCGCTCCACGTCGAGCGGAGAATTCAGCAGGCCGGCAAGGTAGCCGATCTTGCACGGATCAATGTCTTTGCAGTATTCGACGACTGTCTCAGCCTGCAGTTTCGCGCCGTTCGCCGGGGGTGAAGCCACTGTCGTAACCACCCCTTCAACTTGCGGTTGCATTTCGCTGATCTCCGGCCCGATGGGGTTGAGCACTGCGGCGACGGGCTTGGGGTTTGCGAGGGGGAACGCTGCGGCGAGGGCCGGACCGTCATGAGGGACAACGATGATGCCGTCAGTCCCGCCACTCGTGCCCGCGTTCTGCAGCTGTGAGAGCTGGGTGTTGGCGTCGAACTGGCCATCCTGAATCTTGGTCTTTATCGTGATTCCGAGATCTTCAGACAGTTCCTTGGCCTTCCGCTCGACGCCCTCGTAGACGGCCTGGTTGTAGCCGTTCTGCGAGGAGGAGGCGAGCACGACGACCTCATAGGTGTCGCCTCCGGCTCCGCCAGAATCGGCCGAGCATCCGACCAGTGACGCTCCAATAGCGAGGGCCGATAGGCCGGCGAACAGGGTTTTGGTGTGCTTCATTGCATCTCCACTCTGTGGGTGTATGTGAGGGTGTGGGTACGGTGAGTCAGTATGTGTTCGGCTTTGCGACGCTGTGGTCGATCTCGAAGGTGCGGCCGATGCCGATGCGGGCGCCGTCCAGCAGACGCTCGAGGTCTGGACCGGTGCGACCTCGGTTGGGGTGATCGATCCATTCCTGGTAGGCGGCCTCATCGGGCCACACCGCCGTGACGAGAATCTCCCCGCTGCCATCCGTCGCGACCGAAATCTCAGACGCCACCGCCCGCGTGAGATCGAGCGACTCCTGGAGGATCTGCTCCGAGCGATACAACTGCACGACTGCCGGCGCGCGCCCTTCGAGCGGGGTGAGGGTGAGGAGGGTGCGAATCATGTGTCAAACTCCGTTGTGACAGGACCTGGGATCTCGTGAGACGCTACTCCGCCGCGACACAACACCAGCATGCATTTTGCCTGGACTGTGACATTGCACCAGTGCATTTTGCTATCGTCGCTCCATGAGGTTCGGTCTTCACTGCGCCGGCGACCACGTTGTCGCCGCCACATTCGCTCGCGGAGTTCTCCGCGATCACCGCACCGTGCCCGTCATCTCAGGTGACCCGCTCAACGCTGCCGTGAGCCTACTCACTGAACTTCCCCAGACCGATCCCCGGCGCATGGGTTCGCCTGAGGTCGCCAGCTTCACGTTCGAAGTCTCCGAAATCCTGCGACCCGATGTGACGACCCCCGTCCATCTCGTACGAGTCAGCCCTCGCTCGGCTCAGGGGTCGCTTGATCCGTTCACCCTGCCGTGGCTTGCCACGACCGGGGCCGCTGGGCCCCGGATCCTGCATCTCCCCGGAGGGCACAACGCGAGGGGGCAGGAGATCGTTTCGCTCGACGCAGCGGCCCTCGCGCATCTCTCCCCTGCGACGCGTAGCGCTCCGCGCTTCGTGGTGACGGCGGTGGGCTCGCTTCTCAACCCGGCACACGAATTGCGAGTTGGCTCCGAGCTCCAAAGCCGGTTTCCGGGCGCGAATATCGAATACTCTCACCAGTTCCACCACACCTCATTCGCCGTTCGGGAACGAACTGCGTTTCTGAATCTTGCACTGCGGGAACGTGCCGAGAGCATCGTCACGGCACTGTCCGTCGCCGCACGCGGCGCGTATCCTGGCGCACGCCTGTTTGTCGCCACGAACTGCGGCGGCAGCATCCCCCTGACCAGGCTTGCCGCGACACCCGTCGACGCGCTCGCGTCCCTTCACGCAACGCAGGCGATGGGCGCCGCTGCCGTCTCAGGCGCGACTTCCGGAACCCTCACGTTCGAGGTCGGTGGGGAACGACGATGGTGCGAACTCTCTTATGGGATCCCCTCGGTCGTACCAGCCCTGCACAGTGCGACGTTTGGCAAACTCGCCACGCCGGCGAGCAATGTGAGACTCGGCGCCAGAATCGTTGCGAGCGCAGCAACAGCTGCCGGCCATCACGACTCGACAGTGGCTGAGGGCGAATCGTTCGCCGCGGCTGGGGCCGCCCGGATGCCGAGAGTCGACTGGCTTATGACGCTACTGCAGAGTCGCAACGAAGCAGAGATGCTCCGGTCAAAGGAGGCTGCCGAAGCCAGGCTGCACGCGCGACTCGTGTCCACAGGCGTTCCGCCGGAACACGTCCGAACTGTTGAGTCGCTTGTCACGGCAACGAGCTACGGCAACCCCGAAGTTATCGCGTTGCGCATTCGAGCGATCGCTGATGAAGACCGGCCCCTTGCGCGGGAGGGCGTTCAAGCATGACTCAACTCACGAACGATGACCTACAGCACCTCGCAACCGGATCACAGTTCCTCGCCTGTTCGGTCGACGCCGACTGGCTCGCAGAGGCGTTCCAGCGAGTACAAATGCATGTGGCGAACGGGCTCAGCCTGCCGCCACTCGTCGCGGCTAGTCAGCTTCCTGACGACGCCCAAACGGTCTCGGTTGGGTTCGTCAACAATGGGTTGCCGCCGTCGGACCTGCACCCAGTCGGAGACGAGTTTGTGAGGAGCGTTCGCGAACTCGAAGCCGAACTTGGGGTGACCTTTGCCGGACTCATCCCGCTCGCGGGGGCGAACATCAACGTGATTGTCGCCGTCGAGACCGCGATGCTCCTTGGGGTTCCGGTCATTGATGCCGACCAGATGGGTCGAGTGTTCTCGCTGCTGTATCAATCGGTGTTTACGCTCGCCGGGCTTCCTGCCGGGCCGCTGGCCGCCACCGGCGCCGCAGGAGAATCCGCTGTCGTGCGCGTCTCCGATCCGCTTCGGGCCGAACGGCTCGTTCGCGCGCTGGCTGGCGAATTCGGCGGCTGGTCAGCGACCGCGCTCTATCCGATGACCGCCGCGACGCTCCGGCAACACGGCCTGCACGGCACGCTTCGCAGGAACATTCGTATCGGGAGCATTATCCACAGTGATGCTCCGCTGGACACGCGGTATCGACGACTCATGACCGAGGAAGGCATCCGCCGGATGATCCACGCGCGCGTGACAGACGTCACTGGGCTCTCACGCCCAGCGCCCCCAGGCCAGCCCGACCGTCCATCAACCGTCATGTTCGAGGAGATTGGCACCGGAAAGATCGTCCAACTCGAGATCCAAAACGAATTGCTCATGCTCATGGTCGACGGCGCGGTCGAGGCGGTCATGCCCGACATCATCACCATGATGGATCCTGAGAGCGAGCGGGTAGCGAGCTTCGAAGATCTCTGGGTTGGGCACCGACTAGATCTGATGGTGCTCCCTGCCGCTCCCGAGTGGTACACCGAGGCGGGTCTCGCGCTCGCCGGCCCAGATGCGCATCACATTTTGCTTCGAACCAGGCAACGGAGGCAGCGATGATTCAACGCGCCCAGCAGTCCGTCACGCTGCGAACGCTCCTCGCGCAGCCTATGCGGATCGAGCTCACCCAGCTCTGCGCCGCCGCGGACTCCCGCCCCGTTCGAACCGTTGTGGTGATCTCTGACATCGACGAGATCACCTCGATCGAGCCAGACACCGTCGTTCTGCTCAGCGCGGACGTCGCGCGCGGCAGCTGGATGGTATCGGCTGCCCTCCGCTACGCCTGGGAACGGAACGCATGTGCGCTCATCGTGCCCGAGCGGCTACTGAATCCCAGCGTCGTCCAACTCGCAGAGCGATTCCAAGTTTCGTTGTTCACAACGCCCGCCTCGATCACAGCGGCCGCGATCGAGGTTGCGTCCGGTCTGGGGTTTGCCAGAGCACAACTCGTATCGACGCTGCACAGGCTCACGGCTCTCGTTGAGGCAAGTGAAGAAATCAATGAGATTCTCACCCTTGCGTCCGAGTGGCTGGAAGGTGCGCGCGTGGAGCTTGAGTCGGCTGGTGCGGTCGTGCGCACGGCGACGAGTCGCACCGCGCGGAGCTCAGCGCTCGGCCTGAATGTCCCCGGTCGGGTATCGGTGCCTGTCGGAGCCGGCCCCACGAGCGCAGATCAATTGGTGACCGAAGTTCAACTGGCGTCGCGGGATCGGGCCGCCGCCGTACTGGAGATCTGCGCCACCAAGCTTCGCGCGCTCCTCGCGGAAGCTGAGCTTGCGGCGCTGCACCGATCGCTTCCGACGCTCGGCGTCGCAGTGCTTACCGGAAGCGAACCGCGACTGCCGAGGCAACCACGCGCCTTCGCCTGGCCGGATCACCCTGAGACGGCGAACGAGTACGTGGTGGTGTGCATTCTCTCTGAGCACATTGAGCGGCATGGCGCTGCGTTGCACCAGGTGTGGTTGGCCGAGTTCCGTGGAAGCAGTCTCATACGAGCCTCTGACGGGTGGCTTGCCGTTCTGCCGGTTCATGAGTCGAACAGCGACCGCCTTCTCGAACGGGTCCGGCACCGTCTCAGTGATTTGCACCTGCTCGACCTGCGTATCGGCGAGTCGCTGCGCCACGTTGGGGCGAGCGCCCTACAAGGTGCGATACGCGAAGCTTGGCTCGCTGCTCGCGTCGCCGAGGCGAACGACCAACACACCGTCGTACGCTATGGAGAGATCCCGGAGGCACTCGTTCCGCACCTGTTGCCGCCTGCCTTCGCACGGGACACACTTGAGGTCCGTTACCCGGGCCTGTTCGAAGACGCCCATCGAGACGAACTCATCAGGCTGTATATCGAATACGCTGCCCACCTCGGTTCAACCACGGAGACAGCCTCCGCGCTTGGCATCCATCGGAACACTGTGAAGCAGCGGCTCGCGCGGCTTCAAGAACTCGGGGTGCCAGTACATCAACCAGAAACAGCATTGGGGCTCCACCTCCTGTTCGCAGGATTTCGCGACTCCGAGGCCAGCCCCGACCGAGTACAGCTGGCGCCCTGACCAGCCGAGGGCTACGGTCGCCGCGAGAAACCGGCCCGCTGCAACAACCTTCTTGCGTTCCCCGCCGAACCTGGGTAACCTGTGCAATGTCACACACTACGTGCGGCCCAAGAACTCCCCACACCCACCTCCGAAAGGAACATCTCAATGGCTGAGAAGAAGCCCTGGCACGGCGTCATCGTCGCGTCCGCACTCCCGTTCAAGGAAGACCTCTCCGTCGACTACGACAAGTTCGCAGCGCACGTCCAGTTCCTCGCCGATAACGGCTGCGACGGCATCGCACCCAATGGCTCGCTTGGCGAGTACCAGAACCTCACCCCGGAAGAGCGCGGGAAGGTCATCGAGGTCGCCGTTGACGCTGCGCCCGAGGGCTTCTCGGTGATGGCCGGCGTCGGCGCGTACGGCGCGATGGAATCACTCCGCTGGGCAGAGCAGGCTGCAAACGTTGGCGCCGACTGCGTCATGCTGCTCCCCCCGAACACGTACCGCGCGAACCGCGAGCAGGTCAAGCACCACTACGCGACAGTCGCGCAGGCTGGCCTCCCGATCGTCGGCTACAACAACCCGATCGACACGAAGGTCGACCTCGTGCCCGACCTCATCGCCGAGATCCACGAAGCTGGCCACATGGTGGGCGTCAAGGAGTTCACCGGTGACCCCCGCCGCATCTACGAGATCCAGGAGCTCGCTCCAAACATCGACATCCTCATCGGCACCGACGACTCGGTTCTCGAGGTCGGCATTGCCGGCGCCGTCGGATGGGTTGCCGGATACCCGAACGCCATCCCGCAGGCGACGGTCGAGCTCTTCAAGCTCTCGACGTCGGGCAACGTCGCCGACCTCGAGCGTGCAAAGGTGATCTACCGCGATCTCCACTCGCTGCTCCGTTGGGATACCAAGACCGAGTTCGTCGAGTCGATCAAGCTGTCCATGGACGAGCTTGGCCTGTACGGTGGCCCGTGCCGCCCGCCGCGCCTGCCGCTCGCCAAGGAGGTCGCCGACAAGATCATCGCCGACACCCGCGCAGCTGCAGACAAGGGCTACGGCAAGTAGCAAATCGAAGTACCCTCGGGATGGATCGTGCAGCGTTCGTGTGGCACGATCCATTCCGGTCTTCGGGATCCCTCCCGAACACAGAGATTCAACGAAGCATCCACGCAGGCTCCTCGTAGCCGCACTCCTCAGAAAGGCCGCCGATGCGCACCTCCCGCGTTTACCACGCAGTCGATTCGCACACCGAGGGCATGCCCACTCGCGTCATCACCGGGGGCGCACCTGTCTTCCCTGGCGAGTCGATGGCAGAGCGCCGCACCTGGTTCATGGAGAACAACGACGAGCTCCGCGAACTACTCATGTTTGAGCCACGCGGCCACGCCTCCATGAGCGGCGCAATCTTGCAGCCGCCGACACGTCCTGACTGCGACTGGGGCGTGCTCTACATTGAGGTTTCGGGCTGCCTCCCGATGTGCGGCCACGGCACGATTGGCGTTGCGACGGTGCTCGTCGAGACAGGCATGGTCGAGGTCACGGAGCCCGTCACCACGATCCGGCTCGACACCCCTGCGGGGCTCGTCATCGCCGAGGTTGCAGTGACCGATGGTCACGCTGACAGCGTCACGATCACGAATGTCCCATCGTACTCCGAGCGCCTCGACGCGACGGTTGAGGTTCCGGGTCTCGGTACCGTGACCTACGACCTCGCGTTCGGCGGCAACTTCTACGCGATCGTCGAGCTGGAGAAGCTGGGCATCGAATTCCGTGAGGATCGGTCGAACAAGGACGAGCTCTCGAAGGCCGGCCTCGCGATCATGGACGCGATCAACGAGGCAGATGCGCCCGTGCATCCAGAGCGCCCAGATATCCGCGACTGCCACCACGTGTACCTCCAGGCCCCGGGTTCGACCGCTGAGCGCTCGCGCCACGCGATGGCAATTTACCCGGGCTGGTTTGACCGTTCGCCATGCGGCACCGGCACCAGCGCGCGCATGGCCCAGCTCCACGCCCGAGGCGAGCTTGCTCTCGACACCGACTTTCTCAACGAGTCATACATTGGTTCGCGTTTCGTCGGCCGCCTCATCGAAGAGACGACTGTCGCCGGCCGCCCCGCTGTCGTCCCAAAGATCACCGGCCGTGCCTGGGTAACTGGCACGGCGCAATACATGCTTGACCCGTCCGACCCATTCCAGAAGGGATTCCTGCTGTGACAGCAATGCCGAGTATCGATTTCTTCTCAGCCGACGAGGTGCGGGAGCTCCTCACGTTCGAGACCGCGATCGGCGCGCTCGAGTCAGCGCTAGCGACGGGGCTCAGTCCCGAGGACGATGGGCCGCGCCTTTTCGCCGACGCCCCAGATGGCGAGTTCCTGCTGATGCCTGCGCAGAGCGCGACGTTCAGCGGCGTCAAGGCGCTCACCATCGCTCCCTCGAATCCGGATCGCGGGCTCGAGAAAATCCAGGGACTGTACCTGCTGTACTCGTCTGACACGCTCGCTCCCATCGCTGTCATGGAGGGGTCTTGCCTCACGGCGATCCGCACCCCCTCGGTCACGCTCACCGCAATCCGCCACCTCGCCAGGCTTGCCCCGGAGGGGGCCAGGCTCGGCACCGACCCACGGATTCTCCTGTTCGGCGCGGGAACCCAGGCAATCGAGCACATCCGCGCCGCGCTCGTCGACTTCCCAGACGCAACCTTTGAGGTCGTCGGCAGACGGCCCGAGCGCATCGCAGCGATGATCGACGAACTCGCCGTGGATCCGGCGACCACGCAAGTCCGGGTCACCGCCGCAAGCGACACCGACGCGGCGGTAGCTGCCGCCGACATCATCATCCTCACAACGACTGCGACCGCCCCCGTCTTTGACGGTAGCCTCGTCAGCGACAACGCGATCGTGGCCGCGACTGGCACGCACGGCCTCGACGCCCGCGAGGTAGACGATGCACTCGTCTCGCGAGCGGATGTTGCGGTCGAGGGGCGCGGGTCTGCGAGGCGCGAGAACGGCAACCTCGCGACCGCGTTCGATGAGGCCCGCTGGACGTCAGCCCCACCCGCGAACCTCCAGGATCTCGTGCTCGGCAACTTCACACGCACACTTGGCCGCCCCGCGTTCTATACCGGCGTTGGGATGTCGTGGGAGGATCTTGTGTGCGCGAGCGCTGTTTACACAGCGCGCCAGCGCCCCTAGCCACCACAGGAGCCCTCTATGTCGACCCAGCCTTCGCCCTCACGCCGCCTCACCCCGCTGAAGCGGCCACTCAACCTGCGCGAGACAGTGCTCGAGCAGCTGCGAACCGCCATCATTACCGGCGAGATCGCAGAGGGCTCGCTCGTCTCTGCGCCAACCCTCGGGCAGGCGCTCGGAGTCTCGGCGACCCCGGTTCGCGAGGCCATGATGGACCTCGCGCGCGAGGGCCTTGTTGAGACGATTAAGAACAAGGGTTTCAGGATCACCGCGATGACTGACAAGGAACTCGATGACCTGGCGGCGATCCGTCTGCTCCTCGAGCCCCCGTCGATGCCTGCCGCAATCGGCAGGCTCTCGGATGAAGACTTCGAGGAGCTCGAGCGACTCGCTGATGCCTGCCTCACCGCCGCCGAGACCGAAGACCTGCAGGGGTATCTCGGATTCGACCGCGAGTTTCACCACTTCATCCTCAGCCACATTGACAACCCTCAGCTCACCGAGCTCGCCACTTCGCTGCGCACGCGCACCCGCCTCTACGGGCTCAAGGAGCTCGCGAGCAAGGGCCGCCTCGGCGACAGCGCCCGCGAGCACCACACGCTCATCGCGCTCCTGCGAGCCGGAGATGGCGCCGGCGCCGAACAACTCATGCGAGACCACATCGGTCACGCACGACGCGTCTGGGCGACCGGATCGGAGGAGCACGACACCCAGGACGGAGTTGGTTCGTGAGCGAACGCGCTGACGTACTCATTATCGGCGCCGGCATTATCGGCGCCGCGACCGCATACTTTGCGACGTTGCAGGGTCTGGCGGTCACGGTTGTCGAGCGTGGCTTGCCCGCGAGTGGCACCACGTCTCGCTGCGAGGGCAACATTCTCGTCTCAGACAAAGAGCTTGGCCCCGAACTCGAACTCATGCGGTACTCCCTTGGGGTCTGGAAGGGCGAGCTTTCAGAGTTCGGGCACCTCTGGGAGTTCGAGGCGAAGGGCGGCATCATCGTTGCTTCACGTGAAACAAGTCTCGCCTCACTCGATCGAGTCACCACGGCACAGCGCTCGCACGGCATCGTCGCCGAGCCCCTCGACATTCAGGCGCTACGCACACTCGAGCCGCACGTCACGGATCGCGCCCTCGGAGCTGCGTTCTATCCTGAGGACAGTCAGGTCCAACCCATTCTCGCCGCCTCCCACTTGCTGCGCCTCGCACGGGAACGCGGCGCGCAGCTCGTCGTGAACGCACCGGTGACCGAGCTCCTCCGCGATGGGGACAGTGTGACGGGCGTACGCACCCCCAAGGGTGAATTCTCTGCGGCGAATATAGTCAACGCCGCGGGCACATGGGCGCCAGAGATCGCGGCTCTCGCCGGAGTAAATGTCCCGGTCAATCCCAGGCGTGGCTTTGTTCTCGTGACCGAGCCACTCCCCCCGATGGTTCACCACAAGGTCTATGCCGCAGAGTACATAGACAACGTCGGCAGCGGCGACGCATCGCTGCAGTCGTCGCCAGTCGTGGAGGGCACTCCAGCCGGAACGATCCTCATCGGGTCGAGTCGCGAGCGCATCGGCTTCGACAACACTGTCAGCCCCGACGCGCTGCGCCAGATCGCGGCAAACGCAATCGAACTCTTCCCGTTCCTCGAACGCACGCGGATCCTCCGCCACTACCACGGCTTCCGTCCCTTCTGCCCCGACCACCTCCCGGTGATCGGCCACGACCCGCGAGCGCCTGGGCTGTGGCACGCAGCCGGCCACGAGGGCGCAGGCATCGGTCTCTCGGTCGGCACAGGCAAGCTCCTTGGCCAAGCACTCGCCGGGATCACTCCAGATATGCCCCTAACGGAATTTCGACCCGAACGCTTCGATGAGCCAGGGTTCGCGAACCACGACGCAACGGAGGCGCACGCATGAGCTCGCAGCCCAGAGACCCAGCGCAGAGCGAGATTCACGCGACCTTCGAAGGCGAGCCAATACGTTGCGCTCCCGGAGCGAGCGTCGCCGCCGCACTCATCGCGACAGGCAAGCGTGGCTGGCGCGAAACCCGAAGCGGCGCCTCCCGCGGCCTCTTCTGCGGCATCGGCGTCTGCTTTGACTGCCTCGTCGAGATCGACGGGGAATCGGGGCAGCGCTCGTGCATGGTCCCACTCAAGGAGGGAATGGACGTGAGAGGGGCGACGGGCCCCGGCGGCGACGCTGAGGCCACTGGATCAGCGACTGAGCTCGACGCGGAGGGCGGAGCATGAGCGCACAGGCCCCCACCAATGCACACGTGTCGCGCCCGACAGGGCGGGCCCCCAAGTTCGACGTCGCAGTCGTCGGCGCTGGGCCGGCCGGTCTCGCGGCCGCCGCCGCAGCCTCAGACAACGGCGCACGCGTTGCCGTCGTCGACTCCGCAGAGCAGCCCGGCGGACAGTACTGGCGTCACCGTTCCGAGGCCGCAGGCGCGCCCGAAGCTGGCGAGTTCCATCACGGGTGGAAGCAGTACCTCGGGCTGCGCGCCAGATTCGATGCGGGCCTAGCCGCCGGCAGGATCACATTCTTTCCCTCAACAAGCGTGTGGATGGCGCGGGCGCTCTCCCACAGCGATGTGTTCGCCCTCGAACTCGCACCGGCTCACGGCGGCGGGCAGAGCAGGGTTCCCTCGATTCGTGCGGCGTCGCTCGTGCTCGCCACAGGGGGCTACGACAGGCAGCTCCCGGTTCCCGGCTGGCAACTTCCTGGCGTCATGGCTGCAGGCGGAATCCAGGCGTTTGTGAAGCAGAACGGAATGCTCCCCGGCTCTCGTTTTGTCATCGCGGGCACTGGCCCCTTCCTCCTTCCAGTCGCCGCCAACATCACCCAGGCCGGCGGTGCTGTCGCGGCGGTACTCGAATCGGCCTCGCTCGCGGGCTGGCTTCCCCGTGCCCACCGCGCAGCGGGAGTCCCCGCGAAAGCAGTCGAGGGCGCCGGGTACGTGGCTACGTTCCTCAAACACCGGATCCCGTACCGGGTTCGCACGGTGATCACCGAGATCCTCGGCACCGACAGCGTCACCGGCGTGCGCACCGCTCGGGTTCGCTCAACCGGCGAGGTGATTCCCGGCAGCGAGCGCGAGCTCACAGGCATTGACGGCGTCGGGCTTGGCTGGGGGTTCACCCCGCAGCTCGAACTCCCGGTACAGCTCGGGGTCGAGACGCGCGTCGACGTCGACGGATCGCTCGTGGGAATCGTCGACGAGACCGGGCTCTCGTCGGTACGAGGCCTCTACCTCGCTGGCGAGATCACCGGCGTCGGGGGCGCCCCGTTGTCGGTACTCGAGGGCGAGATTGCAGGACGCTCAGCGGCCCTCGAGACGCTCGGAACACGTCAGGCCAAAGCTGCCGACCAGACGGCAACGCCTGGGCACGGATCATCGACTGCCCTCGACGCGGTGACGGGCGCCGAACGGCGGGCACTCGCCCGAAACCGCGGTTTCGCCGAGGCGATGCACCTCGCCCACCCTGTGCCGGCTGGCTGGGCAGACAGGCTCACCCCAGAGACGACCGTCTGCCGCTGCGAAGAAGTCTCCTATGGCGAGCTCGACCACGCACACGGCGAACTTGCGGCTGAGGATCTGAGAACCGAGAAGGGTCTCACTCGCGCGGGAATGGGATGGTGCCAGGGCAGGGTCTGCGGTTTCGCCGTATCGTGCCTCTCGGGAGGCGCGGGCCGCGTCGGTGCCGACGCCGTGCCCGCTCCGGCCGCGGCGGCGCAGTCGCTCGCGCAGTCGGCGAAGCGTCCGATAGCACAGCCGCTCCCGCTCAGCGCGCTGCGGGACCTAGAGGACTAACCCGGGGTCCGCGCGCCGCGCCGGGCCGCTCGCAGTTTCTTCACTGCCCAATCGTAGTGACTTGACGTCGCCGATACGCAATACGATCCAAGCGACGTCGTCCCGGTCCAGGGATAGAACTTCTTCACGAAGAGTTCCTCGTTGGTATACCCGTCGATGAGGGCCATCACGGCCGCATGGCTGTCTCCGAACTCTCGGAGGGCGTCGGCGAGGCTCGTCGACTCGTGCGCATCACGGAATTCGACATTCATGCCTGCGTAGTCCCGCCAGGTGTATGGCGAGGGCAGAAACGGTGACGGGTTCCCGCCCTCATTCGCCACGACCCAGTCTCGCAGCAACCCATGCCACGCGGTGAGATGCACGATAACGTCGCGAACGGTCCGGTCGCGCGCCCAGTGGGCCTCCGACTTCGCAAAACCCGGGCCGTAACTGAGGGGGCCCTCCCGCTCGGCATCGCTCATCTCTGCGATCAGTGCGAGCAGCGTGTCGTACCCTGCCTCTGCAGCCTGTAGAAGCTCTGCGCGGGTGGTGGGTCTCGCCATCGCTGGCCTCCGCTCGATCGTGCCGGGCCCAACGAATCGGAGGCCCAGTTCTGCCCCCAGGGTAACGCGAGCGGGTCTCCTTCGCGACCGCCCATCGTTGTCAGGCAATCGGTGTCAGGCCTCCGCACGGGTCCTCGTATTTGGCTCAGCCCTTCACACCGCTACTCGCGATGCCCTGCACGAAGACCCGCTGCGCGATCAGGAACACGATGAGCGTCGGGAGTGACGCGATGAGGGCCCCAGCGACCACTACGTTCTGATACTCAAAGCTCATCGTGTACGACATCAGGCGGTTGATCGTGAGCACAACAGGATATAGCGCCTCAGATTTCAGGATGGACAGCGGCCAGATGAAGTTGTTCCAGGCGTAGACAAACATGAAGACGCCGAGCGTCACAACGGCAGGCTTGAGCATCGGCAGCACAAACTGCCACACGATCCTCAGCTCGCCTGCGCCGTCCATCCGGGCAGCCTCGATGATCTCGTCGGGCAAGTCTGAGATGAACTGCCGCATGAGGAAGATGCCGAACGGATTCGCGAGCCACGGGAGCATCACGCCGAGGTAGGTGTCGTCTAGGCCCATGCTGCTCACCAGATAGTAGAGCGGCACGAGCGTGACAACGGGAGGCAGGAACATCGTGGCGACAACGGCCCAGAACAGCGTGTCCCGGCCACGGAACTGGTGCTTTGCGAAGACGTAACCCGCGAGCACGCTGGTGACGAGCACCGAGAGCGTCGTTCCGCCCGCGATGAGCAGGCTGTTGAGCATAGATTGCAGGAACGGCACCTCTGTGAGCGCGGTAACGACCGGGTCGAGTGTTGGCTGCGCAGGGAACCAGGTGGGTGGCACACTTGAGAACTCACCGGGCGTCTTGAACGCCGAGATGACCAGCCAGTAGAGCGGGAACAGCGGAACTACGGCGACGAGCACGAGTGCAGCGTAGAGCAGCGCGGCCTGCCAACGCTTGGGTGAGTTCCGCCGAGGCTGTGGCACAGCAGGCGCTCTGCCCGTCGCCTCGCGCAGCAAGATCGCGTGGGTGGTATCTGCTGCGGCGCCTGGCACTGTCGCGTTCATTTCTTCCTCCCACGGAGTGCGACTCCAAGCAGAGCGCCGATCACCAGAATTGTCATGAACAGCGTCACCGCGAGTGCACTCGATTCGCCGGCGAGGCCGTATGAGAATGCAGATCGCTGAATCTCGTATGAGATCGTGTTGGTTGACCCGGCAGGGCCGCCCTGGGTCAGTAGATAGATCGGGTCGAATACCTGGATTGAGTTGATGAAGGTCATGAGGATCACGAAGAACAGCGTCTTGCTGAGCATCGGGATAGTGATTGACCAGGTCTGCCGAATAATTCCAGCTCCGTCGATGCGGGCTGCCTCGTAGAGGTCGCCTGGGATCTGTGTGAGCCCCGCAACAAGCAGGATCACGTAGTAGCCGAGCATCTGCCAGACATTGAAGATGACGAGTGAGATGAGTGCCCACGACGGGTCACTCAACCATCCAGGTGGCGTGATGCCAATGCTCTGAAGCATCGTCGAGAGCGGGCCGTAGCCAGGTGCATAAATGTTGCTCCAGATGATCACAATTGCGATTGTCGGGATCACGTAGGTCGAGAACAGGATTACCCGAATCAGGTTCTGCCCGCGCAGCTTCGGAAAGTACAGCAGCATCGCGATGAGTAGACCAAGCGGAACCGTGATGACGATGCTCAGCACGACATAGACGCCCGTGTTGAGCATCGCCTGCGTCCGGTTCGAATCGGCGAACAGTGTCGCGTAGTTGTCGAGGCCGACCCAGGTCATTTCCGTGATCGGGGTGAACATCGACCACTCGTGCAGGCTGATGACCACCGTCATGACGATTGGCACCACCGTGAAGATGGTAATGATGACGAGCGCGGGGCTGAGGAACAGGGCAGACCAGCGGCCCTGGCCTTGCCCGCTGCGGCGTTTGGGGTGCTGCACCGGCGAGGAGAGCGTCCCCGCCGGTGCAGCGTGTGTGGTCGTCACGACAGTAAAGTGCCTTCTTCTCGTAGGTGTCGCTTGCAGCTCGCGGCTACTTCTGGGCTTTCTCGAGAGCAGCGTCAACGTCGGCTGCAGCCTTGGTCATCGCTTCTTCGCCCGTGACCTGGCCGTTGAGCAGCGCCTCGATTTGCTTCTGGAGAGCGTCGGCAGCGGCCTGTCCGCCGATGACGGTCGGGAACGGCGTTGCGTCTTCGAGCGCCCCGACGTAGGAGGAAAGGAAGGGAGTGTCGAGCTTTGCGGCGTTTGCCTCAAGGTCAGATGCTCGGCTGGGGAGGATGCCCATTGAGAGCAGGATGTCGGCCATCGCCGACGAGCCAGCCTCGCCCGAGTCTGCGCCGTTGAGCCAGGTGAGGAACTCCCAGGCGGCAGCGCGCTTCTCGTCTGATGCCTTTGCGTTGACGGTCGTCATCCACGAGTATGAGATTGAAGACGATTTGGTGCCACTGGGGCCGACCGGAATCGGCGATGTCGCGACGTTTGCAAATTTGTCGCCCATGCTGTCCTTCAGCGCCGACTCCCACCAGTTCGCCATGATGATCATGCCGGTCTTGCCGTTCGTGAAGTTGTCGAGGTACGGGCCGGTCGTGTTTGCGTTCGCAGTCGACTTTGCCGGGTCGGTGAGCTTGTCCTTCACCAACTGCTCGTAGAGCTCAGCGGTCTCGATCGCTGCAGGCTCGGTGAGCGCCGATGCGGTGCCGTCCTCGTTGAGGAAGGTGCCGCCGTTGGATGCAAGCAACGACAGGAACGGGTGGATCGCGCCCGAGCCCCACCCTGTAATGAAGCCGATGCCCTGCTGGTCGCCAGTCGTGAGCTTCTTGGCATCTGCGACAAGGTCGTCCCATGTCTCCGGGGCCCCGTCGACGCCGGCGGCATCGAACAGCGCCGTGTTGCGGTTCAGTTGGTAGAGGTCGACCTCGTTGGGCACGCCGTAGACCTTGCCGTCTGAGCTGGCCGCGGCGACGAGGTTTTCGGGCCAGTTCGCCGTCACCTCAGCAGCCGCGGCCTCGGGTGCCGCGTCGGCGAGGCCATCGCGCACGAGCTCTGGCAGCCACAGGTCGTAGATGCCGGTAATCGTCGGGCCGTCAGCGGACGCCCCCTGGGTGCGCAGCGTCGAGAGCAGATTGCCGAATGGGACCGCCTGAACATCGACGCTGATGCCGGGGTGGTCTGTCGCGAACTCGGCGGCCGCGTCCTTGAGCATCGTGACCTGTTCGGGGCCCCAGTGCGTAAGGAACGTGATCTTGGTGTCGCCCCCAGCGTCTCCGCCTGAGTCACCCGACGGACCCGAGCTGCACGCGGTGAACGCAAGTGCAGCTGTGATTCCAATTGCGGCTGCCTGCGCAAGTTTCTTTCGTTTCACGATCGTTCCTTTCACGTTCCGCCGTCGCTGGCGAACGCTGTTGTGAGTGTGCTGGTGGTGTGAATGTTGGTGTACCTGGCTCCCCGGGGAGGATTCCGAGCGGGTATCCTGACGTGTCGCGCGTGGTTAGGGCCCGGCGAGCGTGAACTTCTCAGTTCCGGCGGATCGGAACGCGCATGCCCGCTCGTGGCCGACGAGGCAGCCTTTCACACGCATGAGCGCCTCGTAGTAGTCGATGAAGCGGAATCCGTAGGTCTCTCCCCTGGCAAAGGCGTGCTCGGAGATCCCGTCGAGCCAGCGTTCGAATGCGGCCTCAGGAATCGGCACGAAGACGTCGGCTTCGAAGCCCTCCATGTCCTCCCAGTTCTCGGCGTGAAGTATCTGCGGCACCGAGTGTCTGGGCAGCGGCTCCTCTTCGATCGGGATTGACGCGAGGAATGCCGCCCGCAGGGCCGCGGCCGCGGCGCGCTCGTGGTCACGGTGCATCGAGTGCAGCCAGTGAGTGATGAGCACGTCCGGCTTCGCCTCGCGGATCACGTGCGCGATCTGTTCTGCGACTGCCTCGTCGTCGGGCAGGAACCCGTCGCTGTAGTCGAGCACGATGAGTTCTGCACCGATAACGTCTGCGAAGTGGCGTGCCTCGGCGAGTTTTTGTTCCCGGTAGACGGAGGGGACGAGCGTCGGGTGGCCGCGCTCTCCGTAGGTGCAGTCGATGATGATCGCGCGGGCACCTTCGAGCACCATCTTTGCGAGGGTGGGGCCGGCCGTGAGCTCCATGTCGCCGATGTGTCCGCCGACCGCGATGACTGTCTTTCCAGCGTGCTCCCCGTTCGCGTGTTCGGTCATGCTGCGCCGCCTTCCGTTGCGGTGGGTGCGCCGAGTTCGGCGCGGAGGATGCTGAAGGTGCGGCTGATGCCAAATCCGGTCTTCGCGTACAGCTGCGAGGCCGCGGAGCCGAAGTCTGCCCACAGGAACCAGGCGCTGTGCGCACCGAGCGCGCACATGCGCTCGAGTGTGACGTGGAGCAGCGCCTTGCCGAGCCCGGTGCCGCGGCTCTCGGGGACGACGCCGAATGGTCCGAAGCGCTCGATCACTCCCTCGTAAGTGCCGTGCATTGCCCAGCCAAGCAGGGTGCCCTCGGGGTCGCGGGCGACGATAATGCGTTCGAGGGGGAGGCCCGATACTGTGCCCTCGCGGATCGCGCGCGCCCAGTCTGAATTGAAGCGCTCACCGGCCATCTGGATGAGCGGCACGAGTTCGTCGCGGGTTGGGCTCGAGAGGGTATAGCCGCGTTCGATAAGGCCGTCAACGAGCCCGCGCGCTTCGGCGGGCATCTCGTAGCCAATGAGCGAGCGGTCCATGGCGCTCGGGCGCTCGATCTCGGTGAAGCCGAGGGAGGTGAGCAGCTCGGCTGCCTCGGGGTATCGCTCGATGTCGAGCCCGGGGAGTACGTAGTTTGGCGTGTATGCGGAGAACACGACCTCTGTGCGCCCGTGACCCGCGAGCCACTCCATCGCGCGGGAAACGAGCGAGCGTCCGAGCCCGGCACCACGCGCGTTCTGGGTAACGAAGAAGAACGGGATCCACCCGCGCTCGGGCTCGAGGTCGCTGCCATCGTGTGCGATTCTGCGGCGCACCGCGTAACTCGCCCCGACGATCTCGCCGCCTTGTTCTGCGACGAAGAGGCCTTCTGCCTCGAAGTTTCGGTCGAGCAGCACGAGCTCGCTGAACCGGTTGGCGGTCATCCCGTCTTGGGGTGCCGCGCGGGTCCAGGCTGCGGCGATGCGCGGCCCGTCACCGACCGCGAAGGTGCGGATCGCTGCGGGGAATGCTGGCTCGGACACTACTTGCCTTTCGTCGGGTGGAGGATCGCCGACGCGACCCTCCTCGGTCGTGAGCTTGAATGTACCCACCCAAAACGGGGATTGTCAAGAATTTTCAGAATTGAACTAGATTTCGGAGTTTTTTTCCGAACCGTGCATTCTGGTCGCGGCCTCGCGAGTCACCTTGAGCGCATCAACCGTCTCATCGAAGCGCCGCTGGGCAACTCCGGCGAACACGCAATCGACTACCGCGAGCTGGGCTATGCGGCTCACCATTGCTCCAGCCCGGAACGCGGTTTCGCGCACCTCGGTAAACAACGTCTCGTTCGCGACCTCATTGAGCGCCGAACCGCGAGCGCTCGTCACACCGACGGTGCTCGCGCCGGAGCGTGCGGCCTCACGCAGGAACGCAACGGTCTCCTGCGTCTCGCCGCGGTGCGAAAACCCGATCGCAACCGTCCGCGCTCCGGGCAGCGCAGCGGCGGCGAGCGCCTCGTGTGGATCGCCAAGCACAAACGCGTTTCTGCCGATGCGAAACAGCTTGTGCTGCAGGTCTTCGGCGATGAAGTGGCTCGCACCGACACCGAACAGGAGCACCCGATCGGAAGCGTCAACTGCCGAGACGACGCGCTCAAGCGCGTCGTAATCGAGGCGGGCGACGGTCTCCTGGATCGCAAGAATCTCAAGCGAGGAAATCTTTGCCGCCATCTCTCGCAGCGAATCAGTGGCGGCAATGTCGGAACCGTAGTTCAGCGACGGGCCAAACTGCGCGAACTCACGCCCAAGCTCGGTCGCGAGTTCAATCTTGAGCTGCGAGTACCCACTCAGTCCGAGTGCTCGGCAGAAGCGAACCACCGACGCCTCAGACGTCTCGCAGCGCACCGCGAGTTCGCTGATCGTGCTCTCAAGCACGATTGCGGGGCGCTCACGCACCACCTCCGCGATGCGACGCGTCGACGGGGGCAAGGTTTGGGCGACCGCTTCGATCGTTGACTGTATGCTCATTGCACTCCCTCGTGTATGCGGGTCGCGCGCGCGTCCCACCTCGAGTATGGCGCACACCCGACCTGCTGCGAAATTTTTTTCCACACTTTCATCAAATTGTGTAGTACATTTTCAGGCACCGCCGGCCACAGGGGTCCGGCCCCAGCCGGAGGAAATGCGTGACCACCCAGCCCAGCCAGACAAGCGTGCTGTGCCTCGACCTCGGCAAGACGCGAGCCCGTGCCGAGCTCCACGCAGCCGACGGCACGCTGCTCACCGGCCCAGACGGCGCACCCCTCAGCGCGGAGAGTGTCGGAGTTGCAGCGGGGTCGCGCGTCGGGACGGACTCGGCCGCAGCGCTCGCTGAGCTTGCCAGCGAGCTGCTCACCCGCGCCACGGCTGGGGCGCCGCTCACCCCCGGGCAGATCCGCATCGGGGCCGGAGTCGCTGGCGCACTCACGAACACAGCCGTCGGAGCGCATGTCGCGACAACTCTCGCCGCAGGCTGCAGCGCACACGCCGCAGCGACCTCAGACGTCGTCACCGCCCACGTCGGAGCTCTTGGCGGCGAATCGGGCACCGTACTGGTCGTCGGCACCGGCGCTGTTGCCCTCGGGCTTGACACCGCCGGCGCACTCCGTCGCGTCGACGGTTGGGGGCCAGAGCTCGGTGACCTCGGGAGCGGCAGTTGGCTCGGGCGCCGCGCGCTGCGCAGAGCCCTCGCCGAGCGCGACGGTACGGCCACCGCCTCGGGCATCCGCGCAGCCATCGATGATCTCACCGGCGGCGCAGACCCAGTCGCCTGGCTCGCTGCCGCCCCGAACACGGCACGCAGGCTCGCATCTGCGGCCCCGCCACTGCTCGATCTCGCCGCTGCGGGCGACCACACGGCCACGCAAATTGCCGACGAGGCGATTGGGCTTCTCGTCTCGAGCGCCCTTGCAGCGAGCTCCCCCGGCGACCCGGTTGCGCTCCTTGGCGGCATCACGTCACACGCCTGGTTCGGGCAGGCACTTCGCGAGGCGCTCGCTGCCGGCGGACTCACGCCGAGAATGCCACTGGGCAGCGCCATCGACGGTGCCCGACTCGTCGCGCTCAACACCGATCTCCCCCACGAAAGGCACATCCACCGTGCAGACCCCAGCAGCTGACGCCGACGTGCGCGCGGAGCTTCGCGCAGAGCTCCTCGGCCTTACCACGGAGGCGACCCGCTCTGACGCGGGAGACCTCGACGAGCTCGATACACTCGAACTCGTTCTCGCGATGAACCGTGAGGACGCGACCGTACCCGGCATCGTCGCTGGGCAAGCCGATGCCATCGCCCGAGCAGTCGACGGCATCGCCGATCGCCTCGCCCGCGGAGGAAGGCTCTTCTACCTCGGTGCCGGCACACCCGGCCGAATTGGTGTGCTCGACGCGAGCGAGTGCCCACCAACCTTTGGCACCGATCCCAGTCTCGTCGTCGGGCTCATCGCAGGCGGACATGATGCGATCCTCACCGCAATCGAGCACGCCGAGGACGACGATAAGGCGGCGCGGGCCGAGTTTGCTGCCCTCGGCCTCAACGAGCTCGACACCGTCGTCGGGCTGTCAGCTTCCGGGCGCACTCCATACGTAGTTGGCGGGCTACTCGCGGCCCGAGAGATCGGCGCATTGACAGTTTCTGTTGCCTCAAATGCAGGTTCACCGATCGCGGCGATCGCTGACGTCGCAATCGACGTCGTTGTCGGCCCCGAATTTGTCGCGGGCTCAACGCGCCTGAAGTCGGGCACTGCGCAAAAGCTTGTGCTCAACATGCTGAGCACGCTGAGCATGATACGCCTTGGCAAGACGTACCAGGGCGTCATGGTCGACCTGCGGGCAACCAATGAAAAGCTTGTCGCGAGGTCGGAACTTACAGTCATGCGCGCTACCGGCGCCGACGCTTCAAGCGCGAGTGTGGCGCTCGCCGCTGCAGACGGCGGGGTGAAAGAAGCGATACTGATGCTGAAGACTGGCGCAGGTCGCCCAGAGACCACGCGGGCGCTTCAGGAGGCCCGCGGGATTCTCCGCCTTGCGATCGAGGCGCTCACCCCACCGGTTGCCTAGATAACGCAGCGAGGACACACGGTCCCAGAAAAACAGCGGCTGGGCATGGCGAGACGCCAGGCCCAGCCGCATTGCTACGCTCCGAGGTACGCCTCGATCACGCGCGGATCCTCAGCAAGCTCCGCCGCCGGCCCCTGCAGCGTGACCCGCCCAGACTCGAGCACATACGCCCTGTCGGCGATCTTCAGTGCAGCCTTCGCGTTCTGCTCCACGAGTAGCACCGTAGTCCCCTGCTTATTCACCTCGCGGATGATTTCCATCACTTGCTTCACGATGAGCGGCGCGAGCCCCATCGAGGGCTCGTCGAGCAGAAGCAGCTTCGGCCCGCCGACGAGCGCCCGCCCGAGCGCGAGCATCTGCTGCTCGCCTCCCGAGAGCGTGCCGCCCTGTTGATCGCGGCGCTCGGCGAGGCGCGGCATCAGCTCGTATGCGTGGGCCGCGCGTTCCGCGATGATCTTCTGGTCCTTCACGAGATAGCCGCCGATGAGCAGGTTCTCGTGCACAGTCATCGTCGAGAAGACGCGGCGCCCCTCGGGGATGTGCAGCAGACCTGCCTCGACCATGTCCCACGGTTGGAGCTTGGTGAGATCCTTGTCGCCCCAGGTCACGCGGCCGTTTCGCGGCCGCTCGAGGCCCGAGAGCATCGAGAGCGTCGAGGTCTTTCCGGCGCCGTTGTTGCCAAGCAGCGAAACGATTTCGCCCTCGTTCACCTCGAGGCTCAGCCCGCGCAGGGCGTGCACTCGGTTGTAGTAGAGGTCTACGTCTTCGAGTACGAGGTTACTCATCCTCTTCCTCCCCTAGGTATGCAGCGATGACGACCGGGTTGGTCTTCACCTCGGCTGGCGTGCCATCGGCGATCTCCTTGCCGTAGTTGAGCACGACCACGCGCTCGGAGATCTCCATGACGAGGCCCATGTCGTGCTCAATGAGCACAATCGAGACGCCGAGGTCACGGATCTTGCGAATGAGCTCCATAAGCTCGTTCTTCTCGTTGTGATTGAGGCCGGCTCCGGGCTCGTCGAGCAGGAGCAACTTCGGCTGCGTAGCGAGCGCCCGCGCGATCTCCACGCGGCGCTGCTCGCCGTAGGGCAGCTGGGTGACGAGCAACTCGTCGTCGGCACGGAAGCCGACAAAGTCGAGCCAGCCGCGCGCATCCTCAGTGCACTGCGCCTCACTGCGCTTGTAGCGCGGCGTGTGCAGCATCGCATCGAAGACGTTTTGCCCAAGGTGCGAGTGCATCCCGGTCTTCACGTTCTCGAGCACACTCATATCGCGGAACAAGCGCACGTTCTGGAACGTGCGGGCCATACCGCGCTTCGTGATGTGCGACGGCTTCTTTCGCGTGACTGATTCGCCGTCGAAGACGACGGAGCCCGCGTTCGGGCGGTAGAAGCCCGAAATGCAGTTAAATGCGCTCGTCTTGCCCGCACCGTTCGGCCCGATCACCGAGACGATTTCGCCCTCGTGCACCGAGAAGGAAAGGCCCGCGACGGCTTTGATTCCGCCGAACGAGACCGCGAGGCCCTGCACGTCGAGGAGCACTCGGCGGGAGTCGCTCGCCGGCGCGCCGCCGTCTGCGTTACGTACCGACGCAATGGTTGCGTGAGTGTCGCTCATCGCCCACTCTCCTCTTCGTTCGAGTTGCCAGCGATTTCAGGGGCAGCTTGACCATCTGTCTCACCGTCATAGTCGGCTCCGACGCCAACTACGGATACTGCGGCCGTAGGCGGGATCTCGGGGATCTCACGTTTCTTCAGGAACGGCAGCACCGCGTTCGCTGGCCAGATTCCCTTTGGCCTGAAGATCATCGCGACGACGAGCAGCACGCCAAAGAGCAGGAAGCGCCATTCTGAGAACTCGCGGAGGAACTCGGGCGCGAGCGACACGAAGAGCGCTCCGATGATCACGCCGGGGGTGGATCCCATGCCGCCGAGTACGACTGCCATGAGTACGAGCGCCGAGTAAAGAAATTCGAAGCTGTTCGGTGAGATTGCAGACAGGTGACTTGCCATGAGCGTGCCCGCGAACCCGCCCCAGACTGCGCCGATGATGTACGCTGCGAGCTTTGTCGTGTAGCCGTTGATACCCATCGCCTCGCTCACGTCCTCATCGTCGCGCACCGACTTCCAGGCACGACCAAGCTTGCCTTTGCCGAGGCGCGAGACAGCGACGACCGCGAGGCCAATGCCGACGAACAGCACGAAGTAGTAGAGCAGGATCTTTGAGCTGAAGTGCACGCCACCGATATCGAGACCGTCAGCGAACGACCACCCAAAGAACCGCCAGGTTGGGATCCCGTGGATGCCAGAGGGGCCACCAGTGATCTTCAGGTTGTTGGCTGTGATGCGAATGATTTCGCCGAAGCCGAGCGTGACGATTGCGAGATAGTCCGAGCGCAGGCGGAGCGTTGGCCCGCCGATGACGACACCGGCGATAATGCAGGCGAGCACGACGAACGGGATCGTCTCGAGCATCGACAGCCCGAACTGCGTCGTCAAGACTCCGCTCGTGTATGCGCCAACGGCCATGAACGCGATGTAGCCGAGGTCGAGCAGGCCCGCATAGCCGACGACGACGTTCAGACCCATCGCAAGCACGATGTAGATCATCGCCGAGGTCAGGATCGAGATGATGTAGGGCGTCGCCGTGATGAACGGGAGCACCGCAGCGGCGACGAAGAGCACAAGCCCGACGAGCTTCATGAAGCGGTCGGGGGCGAGGAGACCCGAGACCGGGGCGGGCCGCTCTAGGTAGGGCTTTGGCGCCTGCAGGCGCGGAACTGTGACACGTGCCATTGTCGATCACACCCTCTCTACGACGCGCTCGCCGAGCAGGCCGGTGGGTCGGAACACAAGGAAAAGGATGAGGAACCCGAAGGCGAAGACGTCGCGCCACTGGCCCCCGAACCACGAGGTGCCAAAGGATTCGAGGAGGCCGAGCACGATGCCGCCGAGCATCGCTCCGTAAAGGTTGCCGATGCCCCCAATTACCGCAGCGGTGAAGGCTTTCAGCCCGATGACGAAGCCCATCAGGAAGTCGATGGTGCCGTAGTAGGCGGCTGCCATGACACCTGCGGCTCCGGCGAGCGCCGAGCCGATGAAGAAAGTGCGCGAAATGACGCGGTTCACATTCACACCCATGAGCAGCGATGCCTTCTGGTCGAGGGCGATTGCGCGCATGGCGCGCCCTTCGCGTGAATGCATGACGTAGCGCTGGAGCCCGAACATGAGCAGTGCGGCGACGACCATCAGCACGATCTGCGGCATCGTGATGCGCGCGCCGAGAATCATGACGGGTTCGCCCTGCAGGCGGATGGGGAAGACGAGCGGGCTCGCGCCGAAGATCTGGCGGACCGCGTACTCGAGGGTGAAGGAGACACCGACAGCAGTGATGAGCGCCGCGAGCCGCGGGCTCGTGCGGAGCGGCCGGTATGCGATGCGCTCGATGGCGACACCAATGCCGCCGGTGAGCAGCATCGTGATGAGCAGCACGAGCAGCAGGATCGGGATCGAGCCAAGCCCGAAGAGTCCGGTGAATCCGCCGAGCACGACGAAGGCTAGGAAGGACCCGAGCATGTAGAGGTCACCGTGGGCAAAGTTGAGCAGCTTGATGATGCCGTACACCATGCTGTAGCCGAGGGCGACGAGGGCATAGAACGAGCCTACGAACAGGCCGTTCCAAATGAGTTGGAACACAGGAGAACCTCTCTGCGACGTTGAGGAGGGGTTGAGGTGGAACCGCGACCGGCCGCCGCGTCTGGCGGCCGGTCGCACGGTCCCTTAGGACAGGTCGTCGGAAAGGACGAACGCGCCGTTCTCACCGGTCGGGGATACGATCACGAAGCCGCCGCCCTCGCGTGAGCCGTCCTTCGCGAACGTGAGGTCGCCCGACAGCAGCGGGAATGCCTTCAGCCCGAGCAGCGCCTTGTCGACTGCTTCAGCGTCGGTGCTGCCAGCATCTGTCATCGCCTGCGCGATCGCCTTCACTGCCTCGTAGGTCTGCATCGAGTAGGGGCCGGGATCTGCCTTCGCGAGTTCGGTGTAGGCCTTCACCCATGCGTCGCCGCCCTCAAGCATGTCGGGGGTGCGGGTAAACGTGCCGAACACGTTCTCGATAGCGGGGCCCGCGATCGCTGCGAGCTGCGCGTCGACAGAACCGTCACCGACGAGGATCGTGCCGTCGTAGCCGGCGGCACGCAGCTGATCGATGAGCAGCCCGCCCGCCTGGTAGTACCCGGTCCAGTAGATGAAGTCGGGGTTCGCAGCAATGATGCTGTTGATGTTCGCGCCGAAGTCCTTCTCGTCGGGATTCACCGACTCGCGCTTCGCGATGTTCAGGCTGCCTGCCTGTTCTTCGAACGCATTCGCGAGGTCGACCGAGTAGTCGGTGTTGTCGTCGATGAGCACGACCGATTTCGCGCCGAGTTTCTCGGCGTAGGCGACCGCAGCTTTGCCCTGCTGGGTGCCAGTGCCGTTGATGAGGAAGGCGCCCTGGCCGACGAGCTTGGTGGAGTTCGCTGCCGGGATCACCATCGAGATACCGGCCTCCTTGAACACAGGGAGCGTGGGGAGCGTGGCGCCGGAGCAGTAACCGCCGACCGAGCCTTCGACTCCCGCGCTGACGAGCTTGTTCGCAGCAGCGACGGCCGCGGTCGCGTCGCACCCGTCGTCTTCTGTCACGAGCTCGAGCTCGCGACCGTCGACGCCGCCGTCTTCGTTGATCTCGTCGATTGCGAGTTGCGCGCCAAACTTCATGTAGTCGCCGAATGCAGCTTCCGAACCTGAGAACGGCGCGAGCATGCCGAGCTTGATCGGGCCATCACTCGATCCACCGCTATCGCCGCCAGCAAGACCGCCCGAGCAGCCCGAGAGTACGAGTGCTGCTGAAGCAGCGATCGCGCCGAAGGCCGCAAGGCGCCGCACGCGGGAGTGTGAACGTGAAATCATTGACGATTCCTTCCAATCATTCATCATTGAATATTGAGCGGGAGTGCGGTTGGCGAAGCGCAGACCGTCGTTGGCCGTGAGCGCGACACCCGCAGGTACCCGTCAGTGCAATGTTACTGATTTAGAAGAAGAGCGCAAATGATTGAGGTCACGATTACGACACGGTCGCAATCGTGACCTCGGCGTTACTCGGCGATCACTACCCGCGCTTCAAGCGTGCCGATCAGCACATCGCCGGTAACCGGCGCGGGGGCGCCCGGCTCGAGCTCGACCTGGTTCCCTGCCGAATCAGTGACGAACACGCCGTTCGTGGAGTTCAGGTCCTCGATCGTCCACGAATCACCAGACCGACGGAGACGCGCGTGCGACTTTGAGAGCGTCCGGGTGGGGTCGTTCACGACGAGCACCTCGGAGCCATCGAGCGCGACGGGCTTGCGACCCAACACGATGTCATCACCGAGGAGGTCAAGTTGCTGACCATCCGGAAGTTCAAGCACCCAACGATCCCGTTTTGCCACGACGACAGTGCTATCGAGGTCGTCATCAAGACCAAGAATCGACTGCGCGCTGAGATGTGAGGGGGCAACTCGCGGGGCCGCGACCGGCGGCGTCGGGGCCGGCGCAGTGGGAGCCGCAGGCGTGGCGGGAGCTGCAGGCGTGGCGGGAGCTGCAGGCGTGGCGGGAGCTGCAGGCGTGGCGGGAGCTGCAGGCGCAGCAGGGGCGGCGACTGGCTCGGGCGCTGATGCGGGTGCGGATGCTACCTGGGGTGCAGGAGGCTCCGCTTGCACAGGTGCTGGCGGCGCTGCCTGGACCGGATGCGCCGACCGCTGTGGCGGTGAGAACGGCAGCCCCGCCGGGTCCAGTTCAAGGCTTGCAGCGTCCATTGATGTTGCTTTGGGCTTGGGCCAGTCGGCCCCAGAAGCGACTGTCGTCGCCGGCCGAGGATCTTCAGCAGACGCGCCCTCGGCGGCCGGCTTGTGCGCTGGGGCGTCTGACTCAGCCCAAAAGTCTGGAAGCGGGACTCTGGCGGCGACCGGGGTGGACACGACCTGCGGCACTGTCCTCGGCGCAACTGCGTCAGGCTTCTGCGGCGCGTCCTGGCCCCCGGCGGGCGCAATCGGATCAGCCGAGCGCGCCACGGGCGGGGCGGTAGGCTGCGCCACGGGCGGGGCGGAAGGCACAGAGGGTTCCGCTGTCGCACGCCGAGGCGGTGCCGCCTCGGGCCACGAGAACGGCCGCAAGCTCTGCCCAGCGCCGAGCCCGGTCTCACGGGCGGGAACCTCTTCGCCAGCAAGGCGCAGGAAGTTGCCCTCGGTTGTCTTGCCGAAACCCCAAGGGTTGAGCTCCTCGGCGTTCGCTTCAGGAGCCGCAGTTTCCGCTCGATTCGCGGCAGGGAGCGGCGTTCCCCCCGGGGCGACGGGCACGACAGGTGAAACAGGAACGGCGGGCCGCTGGACGGGCGGCACGACGGGGGCGGCTGCCCGGTCGCTCGTCGGCGTGGGCTGCTGAGGGGAGAAGTTCTGGGGCACGGGCGGCATCGTAAACTGGCCCTGGGTTGCGGTGGGTTGTGGACTACCCTCCGGTCGCAGCAGCGGGTAAACCTGACCATCCGCGCCGTACTCGACGAGCCCGGCACCTGCCGCGTACCGTCCGCCAGTGCTTCCGGTGGCGTAGCCGCGATCCTGAATCTTGCTGCCAAGCAAGGTCGCCCACAATGGGGCAACGAGTGCACCAAGCACAGTCATTCCTGCGCCCTCACCGTGCTCACGGTTCAACCTGTGCATCGCGATCACGGACATGACGTAGGCGACAGCTCCAACCCCTGGAACAAGCGTGAGCACCGCCGTCCATCCGGGCAGACCACCGCGTTCGATCAGCCGCCATTGGTTCCAAATGGGAATCCAACCGTGAGCTGCGGGGAGCCCAATCATGGGGAAGAGCCGTGCGAGTGACCAGAGGTACCAAACGTAGATCCCGATCCCGACAAGCGACCAGACACCGAAGATCGCGATGACGGCCCCGCCGAAACCCGGGAATCCCATATCGTTGGACATATATTCCTCACCTCACGCAGCGAACTTTGCTGTAACAACGGTACATCGGTCCGCAACGGTTGATGTGCACGCGCGGCAATCCTAATGAGTGAGCTAGAGCAGCATGGTGACAATCCACCACACGCCGGACACTGCGAGCGCAGCTACCGCAGCGCCCCCAACGAACGCGAAAATCGCGAAGCGACGATTCATCGCGGTGAGCGACGGCAGGTCAGCGCGGGCGGCAACCGGGAGGACGTAGCCCGCCGGAGGATCGCCGAGCCCAGTACTCAGCTCGCTCTCCGGGGCGGCGACGCCCTGCTTCTCGGACCGCCGGCCGTACATTACCGGCAGGCTCGAACGCACTCCCTCCCGGGGGCGATCATCATCAACTATCGGAAACGGCGACGCGGGCGCGCGGCGACGAGCATCGATAGGTGGCTTGAACATCTGGGCAAGAAGCTCGGGGGAAGGCTGCTCGACAGGTTCGGGGACTGGCGCACCGGGCTGCGCCCGCGCCGCCCGCGAGCGGCCTGCATCGTCACGCCCGTGCGACGCCGTGACAGGCTCGGTCCGTTCGACGTCGCCGTTGATGCCGTCGGGGTCGCCGCTCACGAGGCCTGCTCACTGTCGTGCGCCGCACTCGTCGAGGCTGCGTCCGCAGACATCAAAGCGCCCTCAGATGCGCTCGGCGCCTCGCTCCGTTGTCGGGGCACTGGCCGCGTTGCGGTCACCGTCTTTCCGTCATCAGTCTCTTCGTCTGTACCGTCGTCAACGTGCCAACTGCGGCCGCCGACAACAGTGTCAAGCACGATAACTGAGATGTTGTCGCGGCCCCCGGCATCGTTCGCGCGGTGCACAAGTTCGGCGGCGACTGCGTCGGCACGGCCTCCCATGGTCAGCACCGCTCGAATCTCTTCGTCGGCAAGTTCCGAAGTCAGCCCATCTGAGCAGATGAGCAGACGCGCCCCAGTTTCCACGGGAAGCAGCCAGGAATCAGCTGTCGAATCACTCGATCCAAGCGCTCGAGTGATGATGTTCCGCGGCGGCAGCTCTGCCCCTGCGTCACCGCGCCGAACCTCCTCAACGAGCGAGTGGTCGACGGTGATCTGCCGTAGCTCTGAGCCGCGGTGCATGTAGACGCGCGAGTCACCAATGTTCAACACAAGCCAGTGCAGTTCGCCGTCATGGGTGACAAGGATGGCTCCGGTCAGCGTGCAGCCAGCCCCACGTTCCCGCCCGGCCGCGACCTCGGCGACAGCCAGACGAGCTGCGTTCAGCACCTCACCGGCAAGCGCGACAGATGACGGTTGACCGCGCTGAACCTGTTCAGCAAACACCGCAATCGCGGCCTGGCTCGCAAGGTCTCCCGCTTCGTGACCACCCATGCCATCGGCGACAAGGAAGCACGGTGTCTCCGCGAGCACCGAATCCTCGTTCACCTGGCGTAAGCGCCCGACGTCAGTCAGCGTCGCGTAGTCGAGCTCGACGCTGTTCATGAGCTGGCTCCTTCGTTTCGGGGAGTGGGGCGGGGGCGGCTACGAGCCGATGCGGAAGCGATGAATGACCCGAGCCAGTACTGGGAGCGTAGTCTGCCCCAGAACCCGAGCCGTGCATCACGTTCGCGGATGTGCTCGCGCACTACCGCCCACAGGTGATCGGCGGCCTCATCCGACACCCCCTCGCGAGCGTACACTGCCTGGTCTACGGTCGCAGCGATCCACGCCCCGTGCTGCGACATCACGCCTGCCTCAGAGAGCTCGGCGACGATGTCGGATCGGCTGCCGCCAAAGCGAGGGCGGTTGCCTGTGTCGGTGCAGTGGTCGACGAGCTCATTCCACGCCCCGAGCGCACGCAGCTCTGGCAGCGGCTGCCGAGCGCGCACCCGTCGGCGCACTCGTTTGACGAGCGGAATGAAGAGCAACGCGAGAGCCAAGAGCGCTGCAGCTGCGGCGAGCAGCAGCCCAGTTCGAACCAGCGGCCAGACACCACGGTCGGCCTGCCGTTCAGGCTCGTCCTCAGCAGTGCCGTCGTCGTTGGACGAGCCGACGGGCGGCTCACTTTCGCTCGCATCGCGCTCCTCAGGAGTTGTCGGGAACTCGGGGAGCTGCTCACCCTTCTGCACGAGTAGCGGCGGCACCTCGGTCTGCGGCGAAACGTCGAGCGGCGCCCAGACCCCGTCGGCGCCCTTCGCCTCAATCCACGCTGCAACATGTCTGCCCTCGCACACATCTGCACACGCGGGCACGCCCGGCACTCCGGCAGACTCGGCTCCCACCCGAACGCCCACGACAACTCGAGAGTCGTACCCGAGCGCACGTGCGAGCAATGCGGCTGCCGTCGCAAATTGCTCGTCGTCGCCTATCGCTGCGACGAGCTCCTCGTCGGGAGCCCGATCCCCTGCAGCTTCCTGTTGCTCGATGAGCTGCGAGAACAGCTGCTCGACGCGCGCGGTCGAGTGGCCCCCTGGGCTTGATACGAACGAGGTCGGTGCGTCTGCACCAGACTCAGTCAACCACGCGTTCTCGCCGTCGCCGTCGGTGAGTGAATGACTGAGGTAGCCGCGCGCCCGCAGGCTGTTGATTGCAGACTCAAGCCCGCTCGCGGTGGGCGAGACACCCTGCATCTCAAGCCACCGCGTCAGTTGCGGGAATTCCTCGCTGTCAATGAGTGGCTGCGTGTGCGCTGGCGCCGCGCCAAGCACTGGGTCGGGCGCTGCCGACACCGTCGCGGTGAACGCATCACCAGCCTTCAGCCCCGCTGCGGTTGGTACCGCAACCGCAGCGCCCGTATCGCGATTGACGTAAAAACTGTCGGCGAGTTCAGCCGCGCGGGGCCCGCGGAACTGCGGCGGTGCCGCAAGCGGCGTCGCGAGCGGCACCCAGACGCCCGTGTATCCCTGCCCGATTCGCACTGTCATCTTCGCGGGGTCGGTCACGCGCGATCCGCTCGGGAACCGGGTGAACCTGCCGGTGCCGCCGGGGTCGCCGACGAAGAAATCGACGCCGTCGTAGCCGTCGAGCACGGCGATGCGGAGTCGACTCGGAAGGGCCCCGGCCCCCTCCACGCTGAAGAGCTCGTCTCTGAGCGAGTCATCGCGCTTAAACGACCGGTACTCCGCAAGCGGACTCACCTGCTCACGCACGACGACTTCAGGATCAACACTGTCGCGAGGCACCGCCCGGGTGCTCCCTGACAGCGCTGGGGCGGCAACCGCCCCGACCGTTACAGCCAGGGCAGCGACGAGCAGCGCGGATCCGCCACGTGCGAGCGTATTCCGGCGCGCAGCACCGACCCCAGCACCGCCGCCCGGTGCTGCCGCCCGCGCGATCCTGCCTCGCTTGAGCGCATCCCTCCGGTCGCGGCCGGCGGCCCACACCATCCAAGCCGCCGCAGCGGCTACCGCTCCAATCCACAGTCCGGTCTCGCGAGGCGCCACCACTGTGAGCGGGCCGATGCCGAGCGGCGAGCTCACCGCGGACGAGCCAAATACAGTTCCGAACACCGAGAGTGCGAGCATCGGAAGGGCAGCGAACACCGCAGCGCGGCGGCCGCCTCGGGCGAGCGCCGTTGACGCGGCCACGACAACGAACACAAGGGTAAAGAGGGGCACAAGCACGGTCTGATAGCTTCCGACAGGAAGCGTCAACGTGAGGAGCTGTTTCCAACCAAGCGCGACGGCTGCGAGCGCGTCACCGAGTCCGCGAAGGATCCCCCAGACATCAGGCCCCGACGCCAATACCTGTGGAGTCGCCACAGGCAGCACGAGCGCAACGAACGCGAGCACGAGGGCGACGAGCGTGAAGCCGCCCCAGCGCAGAGCTGTCCCGAGCCACACGATAGCGAAGGCGGCCATTGCGGCAACGCCAACCGTGATCCAGAGCTGTGCCGTCTCGTAGATTGGCCACGCAGCAGCCACGGCGAGAACGACTGCAGTGGCCGCGAGAGCGGCGGCCCCAAACGTGCCGCCCGCGCCCTGACTGGCCCCGGTCTTACGCCGCTCGACGCGACTCACAGCAGCCCTCCCCGGGCCTGAAGTTGCGGGAGATCGGTGAGGGCACCGACTGTGAAGAACACGCTGCCGTCCGTGAGTCGCGCTGCAGGCTCGGCGAGAGTTTCGCACCTGACAACTGCAACTGCGATGCCCTGCGGCAGGGCGACGACCGCCCTGCGCAGCCGCGTGAGGTCGGGCGCCGACCCCGTGACAATCGTGACAATCGAGAGCTGGCGCCGCGACTCAGCGAGGCTCCGCGCAAGCCACTCGATTGGCGGCGGCTCCTCTGGAGCGACAAGTTCTGCCCAGGCGTCGAGCAGTTGCTCTGGAGTGTGAGAGGGGAGTTCGACGAGACCGCCAAGACGCGGAGCCTTCGCCCTCGCTTGCCAGCCCGCACCCCGAGCGATGAACCGCTCTCGCCCCTCGCGCACTGCTTGCACTGAGATCGACGCCGCGACGCTGACGCCGAGCTCGAACTCATCTGCTGTTTCGTACGAGTCGAGGTCGGCGTCGAAGAGCACGGCAGCTCTTGCCGTCTGGGATTCCTCGTACTGGCGCACCATCAGCGTGCCGCTTTTCGCCGTCGATTTCCAGTGCACGTGGCGCAGTGGGTCGCCAGGAAGGTAGTCGCGCACCGCATGGAATGAGAGGTCGGCGTCGGTGAGGCGCGAGCTCGCGGCGCCCTCGAGGTCGCGGACCATGCCCGCTGAGCCTGGCGGGAGCGTGGCAGTCTGCGGGTGAACACGCACCAGGTGGGTGTCCCGCCACGTGACTTCTCTGCGGAGCAGCCCGAGTGGGTCGCGTCTGGCGAGGGTCAGCGGCCCCACGGCGATGACCCCGCGCTTCGCCGCTTCAACAGCGACGGGCAGCTCGACGCTCGCGAGACCGGCAATGAACGGAACGGCCACCTCCCTGAGAGCATCGCCTACTGGCAGCTCAGCGGTCGCGGGCAAGGCAGGCCGCCGGCTCGCATTTTCGACGGCTACACGCACTTCAACTGCCGAACCCGCGACGACGCGCAGTCGGTCGACGCTAATGCGAACGAGGTAGGCACGGTTGCCGAGCAGGAACGGCAGCGCGACTGCCAGCAGCACGCCGAACACGATGCCAACGAACCACGCCTCGACCCAGCCAAACAGCGCCCCAAGGGCACAGCCAATGAGCAGCGCGGCGATCGCCAGCCAGCCGGCTGGCGTGACCGCGCTCGTCGCCCGTCGCGTCACCCTGCGCAGCCGGCTGCGCGTCACCCGCCACGCACGGCGCACACGCGTGGCCCGAATGCCACGGCGCACCGACGCTTCAGCTAGCGGCCGCGTGGAGGTGTCCCCGGCGCGGGTGGTTCCGTGCGTCTGCGTGCGGCTCCACCCGCCCCGGTCGGGGGCGCGGGAGGTGTCCTGCTTCACGTCGCGCCGTTCTCCTGCGGAAGCGGGATGTCGAGCAGGATCCGGCCGACGACGTCGGCAGCGCTCACACCGTCGAACTCTGCTTCGGGTTCGAGTACGAGCCTGTGCGCGAGCGTCACAAGCGCGAGGTCGCGCACGTCGTCTG
This sequence comes from Leucobacter sp. NPDC015123, assembly GCF_043080205.1. Lineage (NCBI taxonomy): Bacteria > Bacillati > Actinomycetota > Actinomycetes > Micrococcales > Microbacteriaceae > Leucobacter > Leucobacter sp. NPDC015123. Next base: position 556,545 of record NZ_JBIBVH010000002.1, read on the forward strand.
GGGTAACAAAGTGCCTGCCGTGCGCCGCCGCCCATGCCGAGGCGAGGCGCACAAGCGCGACAGTTCCACGAACGCTCGCCCCGAGCCTCACCTCGCGGGCGCGCCGTGTGGCTTCGACGATCCGCACCGCGTAGTCCGCAACAACCGGGCCAACGTGCACGCGGCGGGTGAACTGCTGCGCCTGGGTCACCATCGCCGTTGTCACGGCGGGGCGGATCTCCTCCTGATCCGTTCGGGTTCCCTGCAGGATCCGCATCATTGCCGCATCATCGGGATAGCCGATGGAGCTCTTGATCATGAAGCGGTCAAGCTGCGCCTCAGGCAGCCGGTAGGTGCCTGCCTGTTCAATGGGGTTCTGGGTGGCGATCACAGTGAACGGGGTGCCCACTTCGTGAGTCTTACCGTCGACAGTGACGTGGCCTTCCTCCATTACTTCGAGCAGCGCCGACTGTGTCTTTGGGCTTGCCCGGTTGATCTCGTCGGCGAGAACGACGTTCGCGAAGATCGGGCCGGCATGGAACTCGAACGCACCGTTTCGCTGGTCGAAGACAGAGACGCCCGTCACGTCTCCTGGCAGCAGGTCTGGGGTGAACTGGATGCGCGATGATGTTCCCTGGATCACGTGGCCGAGGGCGCGCGACAGGGCGGTCTTGCCCGTACCAGGCACGTCCTCCAGGAGCACGTGGCCGCCCGCAAGCACCGTCGAGAGCACGAGTTCCACAACCCTCCGCTTGCCGTGGATCACCTGTTCGATCGAGTCAGCGCACGCTTCAAATACCTGCGCCACCCACTGTGCTTGTTCCGGTGTCAATGTCGCCGAGTCGGCCTGGCGTTGCGATGCGGTGTCAGTGCTCATGGGTTCCTTTGGGTTGAGCTGGCTGGGAGAGTCGGAGGTGCGGCGCCTGCACGCGCCTGCTATTGAGTTGCACAAGCCGCTCCCTGGAACGTTACCGGGTTCCACTGCCCAGCAGGCCATGCGATCTCGACATCGGCTCCCGTGACTGTGTAGGTCGGGGTACCCGGTGCGTCTCCCTCGACGCGGAAGCTCGCAGCCGGGTCGCCTGTAGCCGGCACGCACTCGACGATCTGGGTGACGCGCACGCCGCCAGGCCCGCCGTCGCGAGGCGTGACCTGCACCTCTGGCGAGCAGCGGCCGGCCGCCGGTGCACCGACGCACTGCTTCACGGAGAGGGAACCAGATATCGGTGACCGCGTCAGCGTGTCAACATCGCCGTTGCTGAAGTAGAGGCGGGCCGCGCTGTGAGTTCCCGAGAACACGGGCTGAGCAGCGATGCCGCTGTACTCCCGCACGTTTCCAGTTCCTGTCGCGTCGGGGGCGACGACGTAGCCCTGCGAGACGACAGGCGCCTCGGGCGTCCCGCCAACCCACACTGGAGTCAGCTGCGCAGTTGTCGTACCGAACTCAGTTGTCGCGCACATGACTCCGGAGTACTGCGAGAACTTAGTGAGGCCGGTGAACTTCGGGGACGACTGTGTGCACCTCGGCTGCCCGGCGCCCTCGCGGGAGAGCCCGAAAGTGTACTCAATCTTGGGCCCGTGATTTTGGCCCCACTCTTCATACTCGATGGTGGCAGCCCCGGCTCCCGCGGCGTCTGGCACGATCCTGCTCGCGGCGGCGATCGGGGCGCCGGCGACTGTCACAACCGCCGCCCCTGCGCTTCCCTGCCCTGACCCGGAGTACCCGGGTGGGATCTCGCCGTCCTCAGGGATGACACTCAGCGTCTGTTGGCCGACGGGAAGCTGTTGCACGCTGCGGCGGCCAACCTCAATTGCCTGATTGTCGCCGACACTCAGCCTGAACGTCCTGGCCGTGTCCGAGCCGCTGATGCGGACATCCACTTTGCCCTGCGTCGTGGAAGTATTCGCCTTATCGGAGACCTGGGTGGCCTCGACCTTCGGCGCTGAAGGCGGGGCGTACGCCCAGGTCGTTGCACCGTTCGCAGTGCGATCGGAAGCTCCAACGCTGTTCACTGCCCGCGCATAATATGTGCGCTGGTTCGCCTTGCCAGGCTGCAGCCCGGTCACTGTGCATGTCGCGGAGCTACCTGCCAGCGAACAACTGCCCGCGGCAGCTCCGCTGCTCGTCACGAGTTCAACCCCCGTGACGGCGGGGTGCGCGGACTGCGGGTTGAGCGCGACGCTCAAGGTCACGCCGTCGGCGCTCGCCCCCGTCGGAATAACGCTCACCGGCGCGCGAGGCACGCCCTGAGCATCGAGTTCAATGCTTCCCTCGCCAAGCCTGCCCTGCGCGTCTCGCACCGTGTAACCAACGGTGCACCGACCACCCGGCCCACGGTCGTCTGCCCAGGCCACTGAAATCCCGGTGTCGCTCGCCCGCCGCACCGTCGCAACTGCGCACCCGGAGGAAGAAACACTCTCGACCTTCAAGCCGCCGCCCTGCTTGCCTGCGAACGGATCGTACTCCCCGGCAGCACCGATCACGTTCGTGGCGCAGTTCGACCCGACCGTGCACCGCAGTTCCACGGTCGCGCCGCGCGGGGTGTCGCGCGGGAGCTGTCCGACCCGAAGCACGAGCTGCGCGCGGGATTCTCCTGCGCCCGCTACCGCGACCGTCAAGCTCTCTTGGCTTCCAGGGGTCGCGTCTGCCCGCGCCTCGACTGTGACCGACGTGCCCGAGGCTCGCACGTCAAACTTCGAGCTCGATCCCGATACCGAGAACTTGAGCCTCGACGCGTCGCCCGCGCGGTTGCCCTCCCACCTCACCATGTCGGCGAGGTCGATTTGTTCTGTAGCTCCAGGCGACACGGTCCGCGTGAGCGGATCGAGCTTCACGACTGGCTCGCGTGGCACGATCGTCACTGGGACGGGGAGCGATGTCCATGCTGTCTGACCGGCGAGCCGCACGTCGATCACGCAGACATCTGACCACGGCGCTTCTGACCCGGCCGAGTACTGCAGGGTGTCTGGTGACGTAGCCGCGCAGCTCGCCCCTGTGCGCCCGACAGGGAAGGTCGTCTGCTTCAGCTCTACGGTGTCGCCCGCCCCGACATCAACGAGGGTTGGCACAGTCGCCTGCACAGTCTTGTTTTCGTCGACTGACAGCGGCGCGAGCCCCTGTCGAAGCGTCAGACGAAGGTCATCGAGTGGGGGCACAATCAGAAACCCGTAGCTCGCGACCTTGGCACCCGCGGCGTCGGTGCCGCTCAGCTTGAACGCAACGAGGTCGCCCTCAGGCTTGTAGGCACCTAGAATCCGGTTTCCCTTCACCGTGCAGCCGGGTGTCGTCTCTTCCCAGAGCGAGAGCTTGAGACCCGCGACATCGCCTGCCGCCCATCGCACCTTGTCGGCCACAACGTCGACGCCGCCTCTGGCGAGATCGTGCCTGTCGCGCACGCTCATCACAGTGTCTGTCACTGACGGCGCCTGCGACCCGACTCGGTCGGATGTCTGCACGAGGATAAGTCCGTCTGCGGTGCTCGACGAGGCGCTCGACTGCACTGTGTACCGGTACGAGATCGTCCCGGGTTCGTCGCCCGAAACGACCGCGACGCGACCCCGCTTCATTTCCGATAGGTCGATCCTGGCAGCGGCACGCGCGTAGTCAGGGTGCTTTGAGCCCCCTGGAAGATTCGGCTCGACAGTTAGGATGGACAGGTTGCCGCCAGCCGGGTCAATGTCGTTATCGAGCGGCGAGATCGTCACCGGAGCTTCTGAACCGAGCGCTACCCGCACGTAGTCACTTGAGACGATCGGCGCGCCGGTCTCCTGCTGAGCAGCGACGATGACTCGGATCAGAGCCTCCCCAGTCCCTCCCCTGCCGTCCTGCACGGTGTACGTCACGGTATGCAGGCCGGCCTCCGCATCGCCCGTTACTGACACCGAGATTGAGTTTCCTGCAGGTGTGATCGCTGCAGCGACGTGCGAGTCCTCGCCCTGGGAGACGCCGGTCAGGCGCACACGATCGCCATCGGGGTCAACGCCCGACAGCGGTACGCGAACCTCGGCAACGCCGCCTGGCGACACGCGCGTGGTGAGCTCGCGCGGGTGCGGGTTCGAATTCGCACCCTTCGGAATCACGCGCACAGTCACAGTTCCTGTGTCACTCGCTTCGGGCGACGAGGCGCCGTAGGTCGTGTAGCGGAGCTCGTACGTTCCAGCCTTCTCGGGGGCGAGGTAGCGAAGAACGCTGCCTGAGGCGAACGCGAGCTCCCCCCGAGTGCCAGATCCAGTGATCTCGGGGTGCAACACGAGCCGCTCGCCAGGCGCCGACACGTCATTATCGAGCACCCGGATGTCGACGACGTCGCCTGCTCGAACGGTAGCGGTATCGGCGACCGCGATGGCGCCACCGAGACTCGCCTCTGGCACCTGGAACACCGTGAGCCGACCCGTCGTCTGCGCATCCCCCTCAGTGACGACAACGTCGGCGGCACCGATGCGTCCAGCCGACCCATCCTCCGTACTGCCAGCGACCCGAACCTTCGAGTGGTCAATCACCTCTGCTCTGAGTTGACCGTCGACGACGTTTGCCGACGCGACAGTCAGCGCGCGGGAGCCAGCGCCGGGGATCGCCTCAAGCACCTCAATAGTCGAGTCGGCGAATGGCCGCACGAATGCTCGAAGTGGCGGGAGCGTGAGCGGGGCACCATCGTCTGTCGCCGTCACCCTGACAATGCCCGTGAGTTCTGCTCCAGTCCCGACGTCCGTGAGGCTGGCCGAGAGCAACGCCTGACCTGCGCTTGCTGCTGCAATCTCGACTGTGCCGTCGGCTGGCTTCGCTGTCGCCCGTACGCGGTCACTGCCGCTCAACACGTTGACGTCTCGCACCACGAATGAGCCTGAGCCGCCAGACACGCGTGCGAGCAGGTTCAACGTCGTGACAGACCCGACCTCGGTACTCACCGCGGTGCCGACGAACTTCGCCACAGCGTTTGGCTGCACTGCGACCTGAAGATCGCGGCGCGCTTCAGAGCCGTGCGCGTCCTTCACGATGATCCGCAGCATGATCTCAGACGCCCCGGCGTTCGGGTCGAGGTGCTTCACCGCGAGTCTGCCGTCGGCGGTAACCATCGCGCGAGCCGGATCCTCTGGGCGGAGCATCTCAACACCGGCGAGCTGCATCGGGTCGCCCTCGGGGTCAACCCAGCCCTCCAGGATCGGGTGCACAAGCGTCCCGCCGGGGGCGATCTCTGGCACACCCCACTCAAGCTGGCATCCAACGACCGGGCACCACTCAGGGGCTGTGTTCACGCTGTCGTCCACGACAGTAAGCTTCACCGTCGCGGCCTTCGAGCTCAGGGCGCCATCGGTGACTCGGTAGCTAAAGCTCGCAGAGCCAGAAGCGCCAGCCGCCTGCCGAAACATCAGCGACTGGGAGTCGGGCAGCAGCTCGACACTCCCAAACGCTTCAGGCAGCGGCGACTCGCTGAGCGACTCGGGGACGATCGTGAGCACGTCGCGCTTGTTCGCGTCGTAGTCGTTGAGCAGCACCTGTAGCTGCGCAGGCTCGCTCGCGCGGACGCCAAAGGCGTCGTCCTGCGCGACAGGCGCGACCTGTTCCGTAACCTCGTCGACGACGACGGTACCGCGATCCTCTTTCGGCGGATCCGAAATCGTCCACTGGGAGAGCGGAATTAGCCTCCCCTCGGGCAGGGTCCAGAGCATGCCACTGCGAGTCTCACCGAGCACCGCCCGCTCCCCGTTCGAGAAGAACGTCGGCTCCGGGTCCCCGATCGTGCCCGCGGCTTCGTCGAAGCCCAGCGGTTCGAGCCCAGCCTGCGCCGTCGCGTCGCTCCGCCACAGCGTTCCGCCGGCCTGGTCAATCCATGCGGCGACCCGCGAATTTCCCGCGGCACTCGGCCGCGCGGGGACTCCCGAGGTCTCGGCGATCCGCTCGGGCTCGCCAGTGGCTGGCACACGCCAGAGTCCCGCCGTGTCGGCAATGAGCGCCGCAGTGCCACCCCCGGCGCCTGGCCCGTCGCCTTCGCCGCTCCACTGCAGTCTCGCCGCGCCCGCAATCTCGATTATCTGAGGCTCGCTGCCTGCACGAAACACTCGGCCGCTCGCAGCATCAAACACGACCCAGTCGCCCGAAACGATGGCGAGTTCGGGCTCGGCGAGTCCTGTCGCGGCAGCCGGCAGCGTCACCCCGCTGCGGAACCGTTCTGATCCAATGTCGTACTGCAGCAACGTGTCACTGCTCGACGAGTAGAGGGCAACCGTACCCGAAGCGTCGAGCGCCGCAGCGTCAGCGAGGAACTCGAGCGCGGGATCCTGATCGTTGGACTCGCCCGCAGACTTCAGGTCGAGCTGCGTGAGTGAACCAGCGTCCGGGCCGATGAACACTTTGCCAGTATCCGTTCGCACGAGAAGGTGCTCGCCCGCGCCGATGACCTCCTCAGCGCCTTCAGGGAGCGGAGTTGCCGCGGAACCAAGTGTGGGCTGCTTGCCGGTCCCTGCGCGCTCGGCCGCCTCACTGTCGACCCCGGCTTCAGGCTCCGTAGCGTCACCAGCTCCTGGTTGATCCTCTCCGCCGCGTGCCCGGTCATCTGACAGGTCTTCAGGGCTGGCCGCATCGATGTGCCAGGCCTGTCCGTTTCCGTGGCTCAGCACCACACCGTCAGCCCCTCGCTGCACCACGCCGGAGGGCTCGCTCACCTTTCGAACGGTATCAATCTCGCCGGTTTCGGTGTTCACCCGCGCGTACTGGCCTGCGTCGCGCATCACCCAGACGCTCGGTTCGGCGCGTGGCGTCTCGCGAGAGTCAAACCCGTTCGAGATCACGCCGACCGTTGCGACCACGGCCACGGCTGCGACACCAGCGATCCAACCGCGGGCGCGAGCCGAACCTGGCCGACGCGCTCGCTCGCGTTGCGACTGCTGGCTCATAGCCCGCCGCCAAGCGTCGCCCACAGCACTGCGCCAACCGCTATGACGACGCCGACGCCAATGCTGGCGCCGAGCAGTCCTGCCTTCACAGGCGAGAGCGGAGCCCGGTCGTGAACCACGCCGTCACGATCCGCGCCCCTGCGCTCCTCAAGTAGCCGCGCGCGTTCCTCCGCGCGTGAGGTCGCGCCGACTGTGCTCACCACTGGCCCACGAGTTCCAGCCGGGATACTCTCGACGCGCGGCAGCCATGCCTCGGCGACAACCTCAAGGGGCGTTACCTCAAACGCGTAGTGGCGTTGCAGCTCCTGCAACGCCTCCCCAAACTCGCGCATCGACCCAAATCTCTCGGCCGGCGTGCGACCAAGCGCGCGCGCCATGACCCTGTCGAACAGTTCATAGCCCTGTGCTCCTGGCACTGGGACGTACTTGGCCTTCGAAATCCGATCGGCGAGCTTCGACCTTGTGTTCTGCGCGCGGTCAGGCAGTTCGAATGGAGACCTGCCAGCTGCAAACGTATACAGTGTCGCACCGAGCGCCCACACCTCAGTCGCAACCGAACCACTCACCTTGAGGCTCAGCACCTCCGGGGCAGACCAGGGGATCGACATCGCGACCTCGGCCTCCTCAGGCTGACCGCGCTTCGTCACGTACGCGATGCCGAAGTCGGCGAGCACAGGCTTGCCGAGCGTTGTGAGTAACACGTTCGAGGGCTTGATGTCTCGATGCAGCACTCCAGCGCGGTGCGCCGTCTCAAGCGCACCAGCGATACGTACGCCCGCATCGAGCACATCCGCCAGCTGAGCCGGCTGGCCCTTCGTGAGCGCCCCCATCGACGCAGGGCAGTACTCCATCGCGATGTACGGCGAACCGTCGAGCGAAATGCTCGCCTGGTAGATCGTGACGACTGAGGGATGGCTCGAGAGCCGCGCCATCACGTCTGCCTCGCCCTCGAACACCTCGCGCAACCTGGCAGCGTTCGGGGCCCCCTGCCCCGCGTCGAGTACCTTTACCGCGACGACGCGCCGAGGCATGTCCTGCTCGTAGAGGTGCACCTGGGCGAAACCGCCTGACCCGAGGGGTCGCACGTAAGAGAACCCCGGGATACCGGGTGGGCGGAGCTGCTGCTCAGCCATCTCACTGCTCCACCGAACGTGCCTGCGCACGGACGGTGAATTCGGCGACAAACATACAGCTATCTTACGCAGTGAGTGACGGCGGCGCGCCCGGGCCGCACCGGGTTGTGGACAAGTTAAGCGAGCCTCACCTGAGCCCACGCCAGGCGGCACGCCGTCACGGGCCCCGCATACGCGAAAACGGCCCCACCACCGAAGTGGCGGGGCCGTTCCCGCTGAAGCGTAACGCCTCGGCTCGAACCTTAGAGGCCCGAAACGTCGAGCGGAATGCCAGGACCAAAGGTGGTCGAGACAGCGCCCTTGATGACGTACTTGCCCTTTGCCGAAGCAGGCTTGAGACGCACGATCTCATCGAGAACCGACGAGATGTTGTCGTTGAGCTGCTCTTCCGAGAACGAAGCCTTGCCGACGATGAAGTGCACGTTAGCGTGCTTGTCGACGCGGAACTCGATCTTGCCGCCCTTGATGTCGGTGACAGCCTTAGCGGTGTCCATCGTGACGGTGCCGGTCTTCGGGTTCGGCATCAGACCACGGGGGCCGAGAACCTTACCGAGACGACCGACCTTGCCCATGAGCTCGGGGGTCGAGACAGCCGAATCGAAGTCGGTGTAGCCAGCGGCTACCTTCTCGATGAGCTCGTCTCCGCCGACCTCGTCAGCGCCAGCGGCGAGAGCAGCCTCAGCTGCCGGGCCGTTCGCGAACACGATGACGCGTGCGGTCTTGCCGGTGCCGTGGGGAAGGTTCACGGTGCCGCGAACCATCTGATCGGCCTTACGGGGGTCGACGCCGAGACGAACAGCAACCTCAACGGTCGCGTCGGTCTTTGCCGAACCGGTCTCCTTCGCCAGGGCGACTGCCTCGGCGGGAGTGTAGAACTTGTCTGCCTGAATCTTTGCGGCAGCGGCGCGGTACGCCTTCGACTTCTGTGCCATGTTCGTACCCTTACTCGACCGTGATGCCCATGGAGCGAGCGGTGCCCGCGATGATCTTCGCTGCTGCGTCGATGTCGTTCGCGTTCAGGTCAGCCTTCTTCTGCTCGGCGATCTGGCGAACCTGCTCAGCGGTAACCTTCGCAACCTTGACGGTGTGCGGGGTACCCGAGCCCTTCTGAACGCCGGCAGCCTTCTTGAGGAGCTCCGCCGCCGGCGGGGTCTTCAGGATGAAGGTGAACGAGCGATCCTCGTAGACGGTGATCTCCACGGGAACAACGTTGCCGCGCTGGGATTCAGTCGCAGCGTTGTACGCCTTGCAGAACTCCATGATGTTGACGCCGTGCTGACCCAGAGCGGGACCCACGGGGGGTGCCGGGTTGGCGGCGCCGGCTGCGATCTGAAGCTTAATCAGACCGGTAACCTTCTTGGCTTTTGCCATGATTGTTTCCTTTCGCCGAACGAGCGCGGTCGCGCTCGTTCTCCCGCCTCGCCGGCCGTTCCGGCGCGCGGTGTTGTTGCAGCCGCGAGAACTCACGGACACAAACCTCAATAGTTTAGCGGATCACGCCCATTCCCGCACCTCCACCGAGAAACACGCAAACGGCCCGGACCAGATGTTTCCATCCGGTCCGGGCCGTTTGTATCTGAGCCGCCTATCGGATTTGAACCGATGACCTGTTCTTTACGAGGGAACTGCTCTACCCCTGAGCTAAGGCGGCCTGGTGCAACTTACGCTGCACACAAGCGAAAACTCTAGCACGAATGCCGAGTCAATTTCGCCCACCTAGCTGCAGGTCGCCCCCGATTCGGGAACCGCACCATCGACAAAGTAGCTCTCGACAATGTCATTCACGCATCCGCTCTGCCCGTACGCGGTGTGCCCCTCGCCTTCAAACCTGACGAGCACGCCGCTCTCGAGCTGCTCGGCAAGCGCCTCAGCCCAGCGATACGGGGTCGCAGGATCGCCGGTTGTTCCAATCACCAGGATGGGGTCGGCTCCCTCGGCGCGCACTGCCATGCGTTCCTGAACCCCCTTCACGGGCCAGCCCGCGCATGAGACGTCGCCGAAGCTCTGGAACTTGCCGATTGTCGGCGCGATCCGCTCGAGCTCGGCCGCCTCCTCACGCATTCGCTCAGGGTCAACCGAGTTCGGATAGTCGAGGCAGTTGATCGCCTGGAACGCCTCCGTGGAGTTGTCGAGATACTCGCCGTCGAGCCTGCCGTAGTAGGAATCGGCGAGCGAGAATGCGATATCAGCGTTGCCGTCGGCCACGTTCGCGAAGAGCGAGTTGAGGTAGCCCCAGTTCGACTCCGAATAGAGCGGGGTGATGATTGCTGTCAGCATCGTTGACGCTGTAAGCGTGCGCCCGTCGGAAGCGACGAGCGGCTGCTTGTCTACATCGTCGAGCATGTCACCGATCTGTGCCATCGCCTCGTCGACAGTGCCAGTCAACGGGCACTCCTTGCCGGCAAGGCACGCCTCAACGTAGCTCCGAAGCGCGAGCTCAAACCCGCGGGTCTGCTCGCGTACAACGTCGGCCTCGCTCGCCGTCGGGTCGAGCACGCCGTCGAGCACGAGCCTGCCGACCTTCTCCGGGTACATCTCTGCGTAGCGCGCGCCAATATGGGTCCCGTATGAGTACCCGAGGTAGTTCAGCTGCGCATCGCCCTGGATCTCGCGCAGCATGTCGAGATCGCGCACTGTCGAGATTGTGTCGACGTGACCGAGCAGCTCACCCGTGTTCTTCAGGCAGGCCTCTCCGAACTCGCGGGAGGAGGCCTCGGCTTCCTCAATCCACTTCGCGCTCCCGCGCTCGGCCGTGCTGTCGCTGACCCCGAACAGATACTCGTCCATTTCTTTGGCGCTCAGGCACGTCACCGGGCTCGAGGCTCCGACGCCCCGCGGGTCCCACCCAACGACGTCGAAGCTGCGCTGCAGTGGTGCGCCGGCTGCCGAATCTAGGGCATTTCGCACGAAGTCAGCGCCAGAGGCGCCAGGGCCGCCAGGATTCACAAACAGCGTTCCGAGCGAGTCGCCACCCGTGGCGGGGTGCTTCACCATCCGCAGCCGGATCGTCTCGCCCTCGGGCTCATCCCAGTCGAGCGGCGCGCGAACATCGGCACACTCAAAGCCGTCGCCACAGTCGGTCCACTTCGGCACCTGCTCCCCAAACGCCCCGCCCACGGGCTGGGCGGGAAGCTCGAGTTCGACCTCCGTTGGCCGCTGCACGGTGGGCTGGAACAACTGCCACACGCCTGTCAGCGACACGACGAGACCGACGATCACCAGCACGACACCGATGACAAGCACCCAGCGTTTCCACGGTGACCGCCGCCTGCTGCTTTCCTGGTCGTCTGGCCACGGGGCAAGTTCTGGCGCGCTCACGATTTCAACACCTTGTTGTCAGCCATCACAATCCGCGCAAACAGCGCCTCAAGAACCAGTCCGGGAGTGATGGCACGGCTGAGCCGCTCACGCGCCTCCTCTGTCGCCGACACCACGGCGAGCGCCTGCTCAGGGCTCCACCGCTCGGCCAGATCGCGGATCGCGGCGGCCGATTCGGCGTTCACGAGCTGCGGCAGCCCAGCAGCCGACCCGGCGTCGTCCCCGCCGTCGGAGGACTCGCCAACAGCGCCCAGTGTGGAGAGCAAGACGTCGCGGTAGAGCGACAGCAGGTCGGTCAGGATCCGATCAATGCCATCACGCAGGCTCCGTTTGCGACGCCGCTCCTGGTCTTCTTCGAGCGCTTTCATCTGTGAGCGAAGCTTCGGCGGGATCGCAGCGCCCGGAGCGATGCCGAGGTTGCGCATCGCGTCCTCCCGCTCGCTCGCATCGAGCTGCTCGGTCAGCGCGTCGGCGTCTGCCTGAGCGATCGTCACAAGCGAGGCTGCGACGGCCATGGCATCGCCCAGCGTGTGTGCAGTCAACGCCCCGGTAATCGATCGCTCGCGCCGGCTCATCGATTCGGGATCGCTCGCGAGCCGTCGCGCCATACCGATGTGGCTCTGCGCAAGCCTGGCGGCCCGCTCCGCGAGAGCAGGCTCAACGCCATCACGTTCGATAAGCAGTCTCGTCACATCTGCGACGCTTGGAGTCACGAGGCGAACTGAGCGCGTGCGTGAGCGGATGGTCGGCAGCAGGTCTGCTTCGCTGGGAGCGCACAGCACCCAGATAGTGCGCTCGGGCGGCTCCTCGATTGCCTTCAGAAGGACGTTTGAGGTGTGCTCGGTCATCCGATCCGCATCCTCAATCACGATGACCCTGTAGCGGCCCTCGCTCGGGGCGTAGTGAGCCGTCGTCACGATCTCACGGGCGCTGTCAATGCGGATCACGGCTGCCTGCGTTGTGAGCGCAGCAAAGTCTGGGTGCGTGCGGCCACGCACCTGGGCGAACACTCGCTCACGGTCGGAGTCCTCACGGGCAATCAACGCGGCGGCGAAGCGGTAGGCGAGGTTTGAACGGCCGGAGCCGGGTGGGCCCGTGATGAGCCATGCGTGCGCGGGCCCGCCATCCGGGCCTGCCGCGCGCGACAGCGCCTCAACGGCCGCGGGCTGCCCGACAATCTCAGACCAGAAATCCATGCCGCAAGGCTATCGCCTCCCACCGACGCCCAGACTGGCAATGTGGAGGTTTTCGCCCGCACGGCGGCGCTGCACCCGCGGATCCGCGCAAGACATGCAGCCTTCGCGAGGCTCGAGCATATCTCCTGCAGATCCCAGATGTTCTGGCGCACCAAAACAGTTGGTTCACGAGAGCCAGCGCTCCCCCGGGTCCGGCTTACAGGTCCACGTATCTGGCGGCTCCCCGAGTCACTTCCGCAGCACCCGCACTGAGCTCTGCGGCGAGCGCCTGGAGCCCCGAGACCTCCTCCTCGGCGACGGCGAAGCGCTGCAACACAGTGTCGCTGTACTCGGCATCGCCAACCGAATACCCACGACGCCGTGCCTCAGCCTCGATCTGGGCAGCAACCTCGTAGCTCGCGTCGACAGCGACCTCGTGGCGAAGCCCGCGGCGCACCCGCTTACCTTCAAGCACGGCGCCCGCGACTGAGGCCCGGTACGCTCTGGTGAGCCCTCCGGCGCCAAGCAGCACACCGCCGAAGTAGCGCGTGACGACAGCAACGACGTCGCTGAGCCCTGCCGATACGAGCGCGTCGAGCATGGGAGCGCCCGCCGTGCCGCTCGGCTCTCCGTCGTCGTTGGAACGCTGCACCCGACCGTCTGGCCCGAGCACGAACGCGGAGCAGTGGTGCCTCGCCCTCGGGTGCTCCGCACGAACGTCGGCGATGACTGCCCTCGCCGCGTCCTCATTCTCGACTCGTTCGAGCCGTGTGAGAAATCGCGAGCGTGAGATCTCGATCTCGGTCTCCACGCGGCCAGCGATCGTCTCGTACTCAGCAGCCATGCCCCTATCGTGTCACGTTCCTGGTGCTCGAGCGCGGCCGACGTCCGCGGCGACGCCCGGTGGCGACATGGGCAATCCAGCCCGCCACGTTACGATCGATGCGTGACTTCAGTGCGTGTGGACAGTTGGGTGTGGGCCGTTCGGCTTGCGAAGACCCGCAGCCAGGCGACGGCCGCGTGCCGCGCCGGGCACGTGCGCGTGAACGACGCCCCGGCGAAGGCCTCACAGCCTGTCAGGATCGGCGACATCGTCCGCACCCGTCTGCACAGCATCGAACGCATCTACAGGGTGACTGGTCTCGCGACCATGCGCGGGAGCGCCACTGAGGCCGCGACGAACTTTGAGGATCTCACTCCTCCTGCCCCACCGCGCGTCGAACGCCCCATGACTGTGTACCGTGACCCGGGTGCGGGGCGGCCAACCAAGCGCGACCGCCGCGAACTCGAGAGGCTGCGTGGCCGCGAGACCTTCCTTCGTTCGGACGACGAATGAGTGTGGCAATCGCGCGCGACGAGTGGCGCGTACGCGAGGCGGGGCATGAGGCCCGCGCCGACGCCCTCACAGCCGGGCATCGGGCGCGCAGGCTTCGGGGCGAGACGCATCCGATCGAAGACTTCCTGTTCACCTACTACCCGTTTAAGCCCGCCGAGCTGCGCCGATGGCACCCGGGAGCAGGCGTCTCCCTTGCAGGCGCACAGGGTCGGGCCGACTGGCGGTACTACACCGTCGCGCCTGACGGGCTGGCAACTGTCAATCTGGCTTCGTTCTTCACGAAGCGCGGGCAGACAGTGGGCTACGTCGAAGGGCTGCTCGCAGCAACGCTGGATCGCACCCCACAGTTCGGCTGCTTCGGCCTTCACGAGTGGGCGATGGTCTACAGTCTCACCCCTGAACAGCTGCGGCACACGAGGCTGCCGCTACGCATCGGTCACGCGGCGACCGACGCAGTTGTCGAGTCGCACACGATCGGCTGTAGCCACTTCGACGCCTACCGCTTTTTCACTCCGAAGGCCGCACCACTGAACCGCCTCTCGCCGACGCGCGAGACGCAACCCGAAATGGAACAGTCAGGCTGTCTACACGCGGGCATGGACATCTACAAGTGGGTCACGAAGCTCGGCCCGATCATCCCAGGCGAGCTGCTGCTTGACGCGTTCGAGTTCGCGCGCGACATCCGGTTCGTTGACATGCAGGCTTCGCCCTACGACGTCACCGGATTTGTCGACAATGAGGGAGTTGAACTCGAGCCGATCCCGATCGAGACGACCCGCGGGAAACAGGAGTACGTTCGTCGCCAGCGCGAGTTCGCTGAGCGTGGCAACGTGCTCAGACAGCGCGTACTCAACGCAATCGCGGCCGCGCGCGAGGCCGCCGAGGTTCCCACGCGCGCGGCTGCTACGGGCTAGAACTGCCAAGCTGGCGTGCTCAGTGCCTGGCGAGGATAGCCGCGTGATCGGTGCCAGCCGGCAGCACCCCGTAGTCGATACCGCGATCCTCTCCGAGGCGTGCACCGATAAACGCATCGGCGCTCGCTGAGGGGGCATACCTGAGCATCAACCCGGCCTGGAGCGCGAGCCCCATGGTGCCGACAAGGCGGCGAGCACCGGCCTGTGCGACGTCGGGGGCCGCGCCGGCGATCTCAGAGAGCTCGTGCTGCACGCGCGTGCGCAATGCATCGAAGCGAGAGTCCGCTCCCGAGGCGAGCGCGAGCTCGGCGTCGAACGCTGCGACGCTCTCGGGTTCGCGGGTGAGCGCCCGAAGTACGTCGAGCGCAATGACGTTGCCCGACCCCTCCCAGATCGCGCTCACTGGCTGCTCGCGGTAGCGCATGGCGAGCGGGAAGTCTTCCGTATAGCCGTTGCCGCCGAGGCACTCCATCGCTTCATAGGCGTGGGCAGGCCCGCGCTTCGTCACTCGATACTTGGCGACCGCAGTCGCGAGTCGCCTGAACGCCTGCTCCTGCGCGTCCGCGCCATCCTCGTGGGCAGCGGCGAGCCGCATCGCGAGCAGCGTGGACGCCTCAGATTCGAGCGCAAGATCGGTGACGACCCCGGTCATCGCCGGCTGGTCAACGAGCGTGCGCCCAAATGCTTCGCGGTGCCGCACGTGCCACAGCGCCTCCGCAACGGCTTGGCGCATACCCGCCGCGGTGCCGAGCACACAGTCGAGCCGCGTGCGCGCAACCATCTCAATGATCGTGCGCACCCCTCGGCCCTGTTCGCCGACGGGATAGGCGACGGTGCCGTCGAGCTCGATCTCGCTTGATGCGTTCGACTTGTTTCCGAGCTTGTTCTTCAACCGCTGCACGCGAAACTCGTTGCGCGTGCCGTCCTCAAACACACGGGGGACGAAGAAGCAGCTGATCCGCCCCTCCGGATCGCCCTCATCACGCGCCAGCACAAGGAAGGCGTCGGACATCGGTGCCGAGCAGAACCACTTGTGCCCGGTGAGTAGCGCGCCTCCCTCAACACGGCGCGCTACGGTCTCGTTCGCCCGCACATCCGAGCCGCCCTGCTTCTCGGTCATCGCCATTCCCATGAGCACGCCCGGCTTCTCGCCTGGACTGCGGAGCGCCCCGTCGTAGCCGGTTTTGAAGAGGCGTGGGAGCCAGGTTCTCGCGAGCTCTGGCTGCTGTTCGAGTGCGGGCACTACGGCGTGTGTCATGGAGACTGGGCAGGCGTGGCCCGGCTCGATCTGACCGTAGAGCGAGAACGTGGCGGCACGCGCAACATGCGCGCCGGGTCTAGGGTTCGCCCACGCCGAGGTATGCGCCCCGTCTGCGACCGCCGCACTGATGATGCGATGGTACGACGGGTGGTAGCGCACCTCATCGATTCGGTTGCCACGATGGTCAAAGCTCACAAGCTCCGGACCCTCTGCGTTTGCGAGCTTCGCGTCCTCTTGAAACTCCGCGGTGCCGACATGGGCGCCAGTCGCGACGAGCGTGTCGTCGGCCCAACCGGCACCGAACGCCTGCACTGCATCACGCAACACCGGGAAGTCGACATACTCGTTGACTCCGACTCGCTCAGGCGGCTGGTTCTTCACGGCGTGCGTACGGCCAACGGGGGCTGGACGCAGCGGGGCGCTGGCGGCAGGCGGTGCGCTTTCCTGAGGGGTTGCGTGAGTAACTGTTGCGGTTGACATCGGTGTCTCCTTCGAACGTACTTTGCGTGGGGTGGTGGCTGAAGCGGCGGCTAGGGCGTTCTCGACTCGCGGCTCCGGCTCAGCAGGCCGGATCGCTCTCGCGACGCGAACCCAGCGAGGCGCAGGCACGCACCGGCAAGCGAGTCGAGCACCTCGCTGGTGTCTGCCTCAGACCGGCCGCCCGCTGCAGGCGAGAGCGGCCGGATGAAGGCCTCACCGAGCGCCCCGACGATCGCCGGGGCGAGGAGGTCAATCCGATCCGTAGACAGTGTTCCCTCGGCAACGCCATCGGCGAGCACCTCAGCAACAGTCTCGGTGTAGGCGCGTCTAAACGACAGGCGCTCGCGCTCAACGCCGACGTCTGCGGCCTCGAAGAGCAGGGCCATCGCGAGCGTTCTCCCGCGGAGCGCACGCGCCCCGAACACGCGTACGAGCGCGTCCAGCCGCTGGTCAGCTGGTGTCTCGAACCGGGCATCCGTACCGAATGCAACGGCCGCGCGAACCACCTCGAGTTCGATCCCTGCGGCCCGGTCAAAAATGGCCGCGGTAAGAGCGGTCTTATCGGGAAAGTACGTGTATACCGTTCCAGTCGAGACACCCGCGCGGTCGGCCACTCTGGCGATTGTCGCAGCCGAGAACCCGCCCTCCGCGACGAGGCCAAGGCCAGCGTCGATGAGCGCCGCGCTTCGTGCGGCGCGGTGCCGCTCAGTGCGTTCGGTGCTTCGGTACGCCATCGGATCCTGCTTTCTCCGGGCGGCCCATCATCGGCCGCTGCGAGGTCGCCCTCTCGTGTGAAGGCCGAACTGCGCCTTTCGCAAACAATTGAATCATGGTTCAATTGTTTGCGAAAGGGGCGGCGTCGACATTGCTCCGCCCCCTTTCGCCGCTCAACACCGTCGTTGACCTAGGAGGACCAGATGGATCTCAGCAGCATGCTCGAAAGCACCGCGAGAAAGTTTCCGCACAAGGAGGCAATCGTCGCGGCCGACCGCCGCTACACGTTCACCGAACTCGTCGAACACTCGCGACGCGCTGCACGCGTCTTCCGAGACGCAGGCTTGACGCGCGGAGCATACGTGCCAGTCATCACACTCAACACCCCCGGATTCGTCTTTGCGGCGTTCGGGCTGTGGCGCGCGGGCATGGCTCTCGCGCCCGTCAACCATAAACTCACGGCCCCCGAGCTGCGATTCCTCATCTCGCACTGCGGCGCCGAGGTCGGGGTCGTCGATGCGACGCTCCTCGAGACGGCGCGCCAGGCGGCTCCTAGCGTGCGCTGGCTCGTCACCGAAGCCGAAAGCTTCCCGGAGATTGATGTCGAACCCGGCAACGACTTCGACGCGCTCGTCGCGGCTGCCGAGCCGTGGGACGGCGTCGCCGTCAGCGAAACCGAAACCGCCGAGCTGCTATACACCTCCGGCACCACGAGCGACCCCAAGGGGTGCATTCACTCACACCGCGGCATCACGACTGTCGCCGCGTACTGCGCGATCAGCGGCGGGCTGCAGACATCAGACCGGTTTCTGATCGCGATGCCCATTTGGCACTCGTCCCCTCTCAACAACTGGTTCCTCCCAATGATGTTGCTCGGCGGCACGGCGGTACTGCTGCGCGAGTACCATCCAATCGAGTTCCTGCGAACCATCGAGCAAGAACGGGTCACCGCCTTCTTCGGTCCGGCGATTGCCTACCTTGCGCCGCTCCAAGCGACGAAGGCGGCCGGAATCAAGTGGGACGCATTCGACCTCTCGAGTGCACGCATCTGGTTTGCTGGCGGCGCTCCAATCGGCAAGGACACCATGCAAACGATGCGCGCAGCATACCCGTCGGGTGGCTTCCAACAGGTCTACGGAATGAGCGAGATGGGGCCCGTCGGCACGGTCCTCCGCCCAGAGGATCAGGAGCGCAAGGCAGGCTCCGTCGGTCACGCCGGCATGCCGGGCGTCGACATCCGCGTCGTCACGCGCGAGGGCCGCGATGCACTGCCAGGCGAAACCGGCGAGATCTGGATGCGATCGGACACGCGCATGGTCGGTTACCTCGGCAATGACGAGGCCACCGCACAGGCTTTCGAGGGCGACTGGTACAAGTCAGGCGACCTCGCGCGACTCGACGACGACGGCTACCTCTTTATCGCCGACCGCATCAACGACATGATCATCTCGGGCGGCGAAAACGTATACACACTCGAGGTCGAAAACGCGGTGCGCGAGCACCCGGGCGTCGCCGACATCGCCGTGGTGTCGAAGCCACACCCCGAGTGGGGCGAGACCGTCGTCGCAGTTGTCGTTCCAACGGCAGACGGCGGGCCCACGCTCGAAGAACTGCGCGAGTTTCTCGGCGCACGTCTCGCACGCTACAAGGTGCCCCGCGACCTTGTAGTGATCGACACGCTCCCGCGTAACCCCTCCGGCAAGGTGCTCAAACACAGGCTTCGCGCCCTCGTACGGGAGGGCGTCGCGGCGTAGCGCACAGTGCCGCGGCAACCCAGCAGGCACAGTCGGGCTCGGGCTCGGGCTCGGGCTCGGGCTCGGGCTCGGGCTCGGGCTCGGGCCAGCAACCCACACGTCGGCTTGGCTCAGAACAGCGTCGGCGCTGGGGCACCTGGCACTTCATCCCACAGGGGCAACGCCGCGCTTTCGCCGGTGCTCGGCAGCTGTCGCGCGCCACGCCTTGCACGTGCGCCTACAGCGGGTTCCGACTCCCCTGTCGGAGCCCGCGCGCCGGCCGCAGTGATGGGCGGGTACGGGTCGCGGCTACGCCTCGCGTTCCCCGTGAACTCGAGTCCGTACTTGCGAATGAGCGGCCGGATTCGGCCTGCGAGCTCTAGCCTGTACGCCTGCGTCGCCTTGCTCGACGACCCCGGATAGAGCCGGTGGTAAACGGGCACAAGATCTGGATACTCACGCCCAAGCCAGGCGAAGAACCAGGGCCTTACCGCCGACCGCAGGTGCAGTGCCCCGTACATGACCGAACGCGCGCCCGCCTCTCGGATGTTACGTAGCAGCGGCTCGAGGCTGCCGACGGAGTCAGTGAGATATGGCAACACTGGCATCACAAAGACGTCGACCTCAAGTCCCGCGGCGCGCGCTGCCGCAACAGTGTCGAGGCGGGCCCTCGTCGTCGGGGTCCCTGGTTCAATCGACTGCTGCAGGGCGTTGTCTCCAACCGCGATCGACATGGCGAGCTCGACAGGAACACGCGTCGACGCCTCCGCGAGCAGCGGCACGTCCCTGCGAAGCAGCGTGCCCTTGGTGAGAATCGAGATAGGGGTCTCACGGGCTGCGAGCGCCTCGATAATCCCAGGAAGCAGCGCATACCGACCCTCGGCCCGCTGATAGGGGTCGGTGTTCGTGCCGAGGGCGACCATCTCGCGCCGCCACGACGGCCTGGCAAGTTCGCGCCCCAGCACCTCTGCCACGTTCACCTTCACGACAATCTGCGAGTCGAAATCGGCGCCAGCATCGAAGTCGAGATACTGATGCGAGCCGCGCGCGAAACAGTAGACGCAGGCGTGCGAGCAACCACGGTAGGGATTAATCGTCCAGGCAAATGGCATCGACGACCCCTGGGGCACCCGATTGAGGGCGCTCTTTGCGAGCACCTCGTGAAAGACCATGCCCGCGAACTCGGGCGCCCGAGTGGTACGCAAGTGGCCAGGGATCGCCGCAACCTCGGCGAGCTCCAAACCGGGCAGCGCGGCCGCGACCGAGCCGCCTGCGTTCGCCTGTGCGGCGCCGATCCTGATTGACCCGGCGCTCTGTCCGCTCCACCTCATGGATTCATTCGAACATATGTTCGAATGAATCGCAAGTGGGTTAGCCCACTCGCCCGGCTCCGGAGTCTGGGGAGGTCCGGCGCTTCCCACGGATCGCGCGGAGCGCCCACAGGATCGCAACCAAGTCGACAACCTCCTGCATCCACGCGCCAACAATCGCGGGGAGGAACCCGAACGCAGCGACGAGCATCAGACCGACACTCACTGCGATGCCCATCCAGATGCTCTCGAGAGCGATGCGTACCGTGTCCTTGCCAATCCGCACCGCCTCCCCGACTCCATCGATCCTGTCGAAACGGTTTACCACGTCGGCCGACTCGCTTGCCGCCGTCGAACCGCGCGCGCCCATGGCGAAGCCAACGTCGGCCGCAGCAAGCACGGGGGCGTCGTTGAGCCCGTCACCCACCATGATGAGGGGCCGTGGTTGAAGCTCACTGGCGATCCGAACTTTGTCGGCCGGACTGCACTCGGCATACACCTCATCGATACCGGCCTGCGCAGCCATCGCATTCGCGGTCGCCGGGACATCGCCCGTGACCATCGCGAATCGTTCGACTCCGAGCCCGCGAAGCTCGCGCAACACCTCAGGCGCCTCCGGCCGCAACTCGTCACGCATGACGAGCGTGCCGAGGAAGCGGTCGTCGAGCGCGACGTAGATCGCAAGCTCACCCGCGTCGAGCGCTGTCACCCGCAAATCAGGCGCCGCCTGGGCAACCCAACTCGGTTTGCCGACGCGCACCGTCCCCGCAGCGACGACTGCCTCGACACCGTTCGTCGCACTCTCCGCGGCCGATTCGACGGGAAGGAGCGCGATGCCGCGCGCCTTCACTGCTCCGACGACCGCGCTCGCGAGCACGTGCGAGGAGTACACCTCGGCGCTTGCGGCGAGCTGCAGCAGCTCCTCCTCTGACACGCCGGCGGCCGGGCGAACGTCACGCGGTTCTGGCTTGCCCGTCGTGAGCGTGCCCGTCTTGTCGAAGGCCGCCGAGCGCACCTTCGCGAGCTGCTCGAGCGTGCCGCCGCCCTTCACAATCAGCCCACTCTTCGCCGCCCGGCTCATGCCGCCAAGGAACGCGACTGGCGCCGCAATGAGCAGCGGACACGGCGTCGCGACGACGAGCACCTCGGCGAATCGAACGGGGTCGCCGCTCACAAGCCACGCTGCTCCGGCGATCACCAACGCGACGATCGTGAACGGAAGCGCGTACCTGTCGGCGAGCCGGACCGTCTTCGCACGGCTTCCCTGCGCCTGCTCAACGAGGTCGACGATCTGCTGATACTTGCTGTCTTTCGAGGTCGCGGCAGCGCGCATCGTGATCGCTGTTGATCCATTCACGACGCCGCTCGCGACGCGCTCATCGGCGGCACGCAGCACGGGAAGACTCTCGCCCGTGAGCGAAGACTCGTCAAACTCGGCGGAGCCACCGAGCAGGATCGCGTCGACAGGGACAAGCTCTCCAGGCCGCACGAGCAGGTGATCACCGACATTGATCTCGCTGACGGGAACAGTCTCGGTGCGCTCTCCCTCCGCGACGCCAGCTGGAACTCCAGAACCGGATGCCGCCGGGGCGAGGAGCAGCCTGGTGGCCTGCTGCGGCGCACGCTTCAGCAGGGCCGTGAGTTCTTGTTTCGACCTGTTCTCGGCGTAGTCCTCGAGGGCCTCGCCGCCAGTAATCATGAGGACGACAATGAGCGCCGCCCACGGTTCGCCGACGCTCACTGCCGCCACGATGGCAATGACCGCGAGGATATCCAGCCCGGCATGACCCCGGAGGAGCTGCCGCACCATCTCGTACGCCTGCCACGCGGCGATCACTAGCGCGTAGCCGCCGACAAGCCACGGGGCGGAGTCACGCCATGGCGTCGCAAGCAGCGCGAGGCCCACAGCACCGACAATGAGGGTCAACACGACTGCTGGATACGCCTTCGCACCGCGCACGATGAAGTTCATAGCCCCATCCTGCTACCTCCAGGCAAACTCGGGCAATATGTGTGCGCGAAGTGTTCGGGCACCCCTGCTCCTTCGGCCGCTCCGCTCGCGCCCTTTCCCCCATTTTTCGCCGCACCCCAATTCCCGGGGGACTTTGGGAGCGCAGAGGAAAACTGGGTGGGTCGAGATCGCGCCGACGGCGCGGGAAGCCTACTGGCCGCGTGGAATCAGGCGCTGCAGCTGCGTCACGTCCGCCGGGGTGAGCTCTTCGAGCGACTTCACCTCGAGCAGCTTCATCGTGCGCACGATCTGGTCGGAGAGGATCGCGATCATGCGATCCACCCCCTCGCGCCCGCCCGCCATGAGGCCGTAGAGATAGGCGCGCCCGACGAGCGTGAACTTCGCGCCCATCGCGATCGAGGCGACAATGTCAGCGCCGTTCATGATGCCTGTGTCGATCGCGATCTCGGTGTGGTGACCCACCTCGCGGGCGACCTCAGGCAGCAGGTGGAACGGGATCGGCGCGCGGTCAAGCTGGCGCCCACCGTGGTTCGACAGGATGATGCCGTCGACGCCGAGGTCGACGAGCTTTTTCGAGTCCTCGACGTTCTGCACGCCCTTCACGACGAGCTTGCCGGGCCACATCGAGCGGATGATGTCGAGGTCTTCGAATGAGATTGACGGGTCCATCGCAGAGTCGAGCAGTTCGCCTACGGTGCCGCCTGTCGACGAGAGCGATGCGAACTCGAGCTTCTTGGTTGTGAGGAAGTCCCACCACCACCACGGGCGGGGGATCGCGTTCGCGATTGTGCCGAGCGATAGCTGCGGCGGGATGGAGAAGCCGTTGCGTGCGTCGCGCAGCCTGGCGCCGGCGACTGGCGTATCGACGGTAAACATGAGGGTGTCGAACCCAGCTGCCGCGGCACGCTCGACGAGACCGTAAGAAATCTCACGCTGCCGCATCACGTAGAGCTGGAACCAGTTGCGGCCGTTCGGGTTCGTCGCCTTCACGTCTTCGATCGAGGTGGTGCCGAGCGTCGACAGCGTGAATGGGATGCCGGCGGCAGCTGCCGCGCCAGCGCCGGCGATCTCACCTTCGGTCTGCATCAGCCGCGTGAACCCTGTCGGCGCAATGCCGAAGGGCATCGCTGATTCGCCACCGAAGATCTGCGCGCGGGTGTCGACAGTCGAGACGTCTTTCAGAATCGAGGGGTGAAACTCGATGTCTTCAAACGCCTGTCGAGCACGACTGAGCGACAGTTCTCCCTCTGCTGAGCCGTCGGTGTAGTCGAAGGCCGCCTTTGGGGTGCGCCGCTTCGCGATGCGCTGCAGATCGTAGATCGTGAGCGCGCCATCGAGTCGGCGCTTCTTCCCGTTGAGTTCAGGTTTCTTGAACTTCATGAGATCGAGGATCTCTGTAGGGCGCGGGAACTGTCTCTGTACCACTTTGCGCAGCCTTCCTATTGTCGAAATGAATTGGGGTTAGATGCGGCCTGAAGCCCGCAACTCCACCCACCCAGCACCACCAGGGAACACCCACCGATCACGCGACGCCTCAAGCATCTCAGCACCCGTCCCAGCCATCACGGGAGCAACATAACTCCCATCAACCACCCGAGCAGGCTCAACAAAGTGCTCATGCAGGTGATCAACAAACTCAACCCGCTTCCACCCAATCTCGCCAGTCAACGACGCGTAATCAAAGAACGAGTAATGCTGCACCAACTCGCACAACCCCACACCACCAGCGTGGGGGCACACAGGCACACCAAACTTCTTCGCCATCACCAAAATCGCAAGATTCTCATTCACCCCAGCAACACGCGTCGAATCAAGCTGCAACACGTCAAGCGACCCAGCCTGCAACATCTGCTTAAAGATGATCCGGTTCATCACCGCCTCACCAGTGGCAACCTTGATCGGAGCAACTCCTCGACGAATATCAGCGTGGCCAAGCACATCATCAGTGCTCGTTGGCTCCTCGATCCAGAACGGATCAAACTCAGAAAGCGCGTTCGTCCACGCGATCGCCTCGTCAACCTCCCACCGCTGGTTCGCATCGATCGAGATCCGAATGTCCGGACCCACCGCCTCACGCGCAAGACGCATCCTACGCACGTCATCTTCAAGGCTCGTGCCAACCTTCAGCTTGATCATGTCGTACCCGGCAGCAACCGCTTCCTTCGACAACCGCACAAGCTTCTCGTCCGAGTACCCCAGCCAACCAGGCGTCGTCGTGTAAGCGGGATGCCCATTCGCGGCAAGCTCAGCCAGCCGTTCAGCTTTCCCAGCCTCACCCGCCCGCAAGATCTCGAGCGCCTCGTCAGGCGTCAACGCATTCTGAATGTGCGTGAAATCAATCGCCGAAACAATCTCTTCCGGGCTCATCTCGGCAAGCAGCCGCCACAGCGGCTTCCCCTCGCGCTTCGCCCGCACATCCCACAACGTGTTAATGACCGCGCCGGCAGCCATGTGCGAAACACCCTTCTCCGGGCCAAGCCACCTGAGCTGCGAATCATGCACGAGCCGCTTCGCCGCAGCCCCCAAATCATTCACCAGATCATCAAGCTCAAGCCCAACAAGCCTGGCACCGTAACTCTCGATCGCTTTCGCAACGATCTCGTTTCCACGCCCAGCAGTAAACACGAGACCATACCCGCGCTCACCGTTATCGGCCTCAAGCACCGCATACGCAGCCGAGTAATCAGGATCAACATTGACAGCGTCAGAACCGTCAAGCTCAAGCGAAGTAGGAAAGCGCACATCGTAGCTACGCACCGAAGTAATAACAGGCATGTTCAGAATCCTATACGACCTTGCAATTTCCTACACGATTAATTGCGACGCTGCTGTGTTTAGCGACGCGAGAACACTCCCTGGCGTTTTTCTGCGAACGCGCGACGCCCTTCAGCGGCATCCTCTGTCGCGAATGTCACGGTCTGCAGCTCACGCTCGAAGCGCACCGCTTCCTCCTGCGGCAGGTTCGCGGCAGCGCGCAGGTTCGCCTTCGCAGTTTCTGCGGCGATCGGCGGGCGCGACGCGATCGTTGCCGCGAGCTCGCTCGCGCGCGCGAGCAGCCCGTCGGCCGGCAGCACCTCGGTCACGAGCCCCCACGCGAGGGCACGCGCAGCGTCGATCGAGTCGCCGGTAAGGAGCATCGTGGCCGCGTTCGACTGTCCGATCGAGGCGGCGAGAAACGCACTCATGCCTCCGCCGCCGATCCAGCCGAGCTTGATCTCGGGGGCCGCGAACGTCGCCGCCTCCGAAGCGAGTCGAATGTCGCACGACAGCGCAGTCTCGAGGCCGCCACCGAGCGCGTAGCCGTTCACCGCGGCGATGATCGGTTTGCGGCTCTCGCGCAGCGCATCGCAGTAGTCTCGGCGGTTGCGAAAGTCCCACGGTGTCGCGTACGTGTCGAGGGTGCGAATGTCGCTGCCGGCGCTGAAGGCGCGTTCGCCGGCGCCCGTGAGGATGATCACGCGCACGTTCGGGTCGTCGTTGAGCTCGTGGATGATGCGCTCGAGGTCAGCGCTCATCGCAGGGGTCACGGCATTGAGCTTGTTGGGCCTGTCGAGAGTGATCGTCGCGACGTGGCCGTCAATATCGAGGCCAATGCGCCCATCTATCGTTTCGCCTGCCGCGGCATGGGTGGAGAGAGTCATCGCAAAGTCCTTAGGTCTGGGGTTGGAGCGGGGGAATTGTGACGCCCGCCAGGGTACGTGCATACTCGCCCTGCACCGCGCGCCAGGCACCCGCGGCGTCGGCGGCGGCGACGTGTTCGCGCAGCAGCCCTGAGGCGGTCGCCTGAAACGCGGTGAAGCCGGGAAGACGCGGCCGCACCCACGATTCGTCGAGCGTGCGCCGCGTCGCGGTGTAGAAGTCACCGGCAGCTCGGTTCACCTCGGCGTTATTCCAGGCCGCCCCATTCGAGGGTTGGCCTGAGTGCTCGGGGATGAGCGTTGCTTGAGTGAGGGGGTGCATGAGCCAGCTGAGCAGAGCGACGAGCTGCGGGTCTGGCGTCGTGCGGGCCGAGATGGCGAGCCCCGTGCCACCGATGACTGAGCCGATGCGACCGCCCGGCCCTTCGGGGGCGTCGCCGAATGCGAGCGACCCGGGCCCCGAGGCGTAGTTCACATAGCCGTAGACGAGTGGCACGTATGCCACGTCGCGCTCCGCGCGCATGCGCTCGAGCAGTTGAATCGGGTTGAGCTCGGCCGTGCCTGAGGGCGCGGTCCGCGACAGCTCGATGAGGATCTGCGCGGCCTCGACCCCCACCCGCTCAGACACGAGTTCGCCGGCGCCGTCGACCGCGGGCTCCTCACCGAGGGCGACGCAGATCGACAGGTAGCTGAGCATCGCGTGTGGGCCCGCAAGGTTCGGGGCAACAGGCTCGCGCCGTGCGAGCCGAAGCACGTCGTCCCATGTGCGGGGCACCTCAGCGACCCGCTCAGGCAGGCGCGCAGACACCTGGCTCGCGGCGTCGAGCGGCAGCGCCCACGTCTTGCCGTGCGCCTCGTAGGAGGCAAGGCTCGGCCCGACGGCGTCGGCCGAGACCCGCTCGATCTCGGCGGCGCCTAGCCACGACTCGACCGGGCTGAGCGCGCCGCCAGCGAGCGCGTCGCCGAGGTGCGGGTGGTCAATCACGAGCACGTCGTAGCGGGCGGCGAGATCCTCAATCGGGCTCGACTCAAAGCCCTCAAGGGAGTGCACGTCCCACTCGATGAGCCCCGGAGCCGCGAGCGCCGCACGCTCGAGCGCCGCGCGCCCGCGCGGGTGATCCCAGGTGAGCCCGCGATATGTCACGCGGTTACTCCGGCGGGAAGCAGCGTCTCAGCAACCGTGCCCTGCGCGATCAGCGCGTCGATGCGGTCCTCCGCGATGCCCACCTCGGCAAGCACTTCACGCGAATGCTCCCCCACAAGCGGCGCGCCACGGGTGATGCGCGCGGGAGTGCGGTCAAAGCGGTACGGAAAGCCGGGCGTGCGGACAGTGCCCTCGGTCGGGTGCTCGTATTCGACGAAGGTGCCGTTGTGCGCGATTTGCGGATCGTTCACGAGATCCTCGTAGCCATACACCGGGCCGACCCAAATGCCTGCCGCACCGAGTTTTTCGAGCCAGTGCTCGCTCGTCTCGAGCGCGAGTCGCTCCTGCACCCCGCGGTACATCTCGTCGCGCTTCGTCCACCCCTCGACCTCGCCGCTCCAGCCCACAAAGCCTGGTTCGCCGATGAGCTCACCAAGCACCGCTGGCTCGGCGAACGCGAGGGCGATGAAGCCGTCGGCGGTCTTGAAGATGCCGTACGGGGCGCGAATGTAGCTGTGCGCGTGCGGCTCCGCGGAGCGGGCCTGCGGCACACCGCCGACCGTATACACCGAGAGCTCCTGCATCTGCAGCGTCGTCAGCGCATCGAGCATGTTCACCGTCACGAGCTGACCTTCACCTGTGCGCTCGCGGTGCAGGAGCGCGGCGAGCACACCCTCGAAGGCGGTCGACGCAGTGATGGCGTCGGCGAGGAACTGGCCGGCGGGCGTCGGTGGCTCACCCTCGCGGCCCGCGGAGAGCAGCGCGCCGCTCATCGCCTGCAGCAACAGGTCCTGGCCAGGACGGTCGCGGTACGGGCCGTCCTCGCCGTAGCCCGAGATCGAAACGTAGACGATCCCAGGGTTCACGGCGCGCAGCGACTCGTAGTCGACGCCGAGTCGGCCGGCGACACCAGGCCGGTAATTCTGCAGAAACACGTCGGCCTCGGCGACGAGGGCGAGGAGCGCCTCGCGCCCCTCCTGCGCTTTGAGGTCAAGCGCGACCGACCGCTTGTTGCGGTTGAGTGACAGGAACGAAACATTGATTTCGTTCCCCGGGGCTCCCCCGGCCGCGGTGTGCCGCTGCCATTCGCCTGAGGTCGGCTCGACTTTGATGACATCGGCGCCGAGATCGCCGAGTCGCTGGGCCGCGAAGGGGCCAGCCATGGCGATCGAGCAGTCGAGCACACGGTAGCCAGCAAGCACTGCTGGTGCAGGGGTGGTCATGATGTTGTCCTCCGGGATGGGGTGAGTGCCTCGTGCAGCGGCGGGAGCAGTATCTCGGCGCCGCCAGCGGCGGCCGAGCGGTGCATGGCGTCGATGAGTTCGACAGAGCGCGCGGCAACGCGGGCGTCTGAGTGGTTCTCGGTCTCGCGGCCAGTGAGCAGGTCGACAAAGCGCGCAGGCGGGGCGAGGCACTCGTAGCCCCCTGCTCCGGGCTCGATGTCGAGGTCCCACCGCTTCCCGTCGTAGCGGTGCAGCGACACCCGCTCGCGCTCAGTGTCGAGCATGAGCACACCTTCTGAACCGAAAACGCGGATGTCGACCTGGTAGGGATCCTCGTCGGGAAGCGTCGCGGCTCCCGACAGCGCACCGAGCGCGCCGCCCTCAAACCCGAGCACCGCCGAGTTGAACAGATCGACCGCCGCTCCTGGCGCCGTCATCTTCGAGATGACGCTCTCGGCGCGCAGCCCGGTCAGCCAGAACAGCAGCGCGCTCGAGTGGGTGACCTGGCCGTGCGCGTAGCCGCCGCCGCGCTCGGGCGACTGCCATGTGCTCGCCTGCGGGCCCGCGGTGTTCGAGTCCCACCGGCTGCGAATATCGTCGGGGTTGCCTGCGAAGAGCCCGCGCGTCGGCGAAGCCATGTGGCACAGCACGTGCTGAATCTCGCCAAGGTGACCGGCGTCGACGAGGCGCTTCGCCGCGATCGTGAACGGCTTATAGTTCCACCCGTACGGCACGAGCACATGCGTGCCGGCCGCTTCGCTTCTGCGCACGAGCTCCCACGCGCTCGCTGCGTCGAGGCTCACGGGCTTTTCGACTTGGACGTGAAGTCCGCGGTCGATTGCCCGGAGGGCATGCTCGACGTGCAGATCATGCGGGGTCGTAATCACGACACCGTCGAGGTCTGCGTCAAGCAGCTCGTCGTAGTCCTCAGTCGCGAAGCCGAATCCGAACTCATCTCGCACGGCGCCGAGCGTCGGCCCCTGGCCGCACACACCCACAAGCTCGACATCGTCGCGCGCTGCATAGATCGGGAAGTGGTTACTTGTCGCCCACCAACCAGCGCCGATCGCACCGATTCTCGCTTTGCGCCCCGCGGGCAGCGCCGCGCTCATCGCGCGAGCTCCCAGTGACGCCTGCCGTCGCGCATCAGTTCGCGCACAATGCCACGATCCCGGAGCCGCTCGAGGTTTCCAGTGACCGGGAAAATCGAGTAGTCGAGGGCTGCTGCGGCCCATGGCCCGAGCGCCGCGCCTGCCGCTCGAATGACAGTGAGCGTGGACGCAGGCTCGGCAGCTGTGTCGAGGGCCGCGAGGATCGCGCCGTCGACCTCAGCAACATAGTGTTCGCTATCGTCGAGAAACTCAGCTACCGCCTTGCCTTCGTACACAGGGTAGTGCGCGGTCAGAAGCAGATCCGCGTCAAAACCACGCACCTTGGCAATCGTCTGGAGATAGTCATCCGTGTCCCGGTAGGTGGGTGGGAACGCAGGAGCTCCGCTCGCTGTTGGAACAGTCCGGCCAAGCACTGCGTCGCTGATCGCGAGCGCTTTGTTGTGCTCGTCCCAGAGCGCGAGGTGACCGGGGCTGTGCCCTGGCACGTGAACCACTCGAACGCTGCGGCCGCCAAGGTCGAACTCTTCACCGCCGCGTAGCTCCCCATCGAGCGCCACGAGATCACTGTCAGCACGCACTGCAGCTGTCGTCGCGGGCGGGTCATCAAACCCATCGACCGCGGCAAACTCGCCGTAGCGTTCGGCGATGAGAAGCTCGACGTCTTCGGTCAGCGCACGATCGAGACCGTGCGCGAGCAGTGTGACGCCCGGAATGGCGTCACGAAGCGCGCCGTTGCCTCCCGTGTGGTCGAAGTCACAGTGGCTGTTGATCGCCCAACGAATGCTGCTCGGATCAATGCCGTCTGCAGCGAGCGCTGGGAGCAGGGTGCCGGTGACTGAGTCGCGGACTCCCGTGTCGAACAGCAGCGCGGCGTCGGTGCCAATGAAAAGGTAGAGCGCAACAAACCGCTCTCCAAGTGGGGCGACGTAGCGGTGCAGCCCTGGCCGAATTTCACTCATCGCTACCGCTCCGTTCCGTCAAGAATGAGGCGAAGGCCCGCCCGCTCCGGGCGCATGTGCGGGCCGGCTGGATTACTCCATCCCTCACCGGTTGCGGCCGCGGCGATGCTCTCCTCATCGATGGTGATGCCTGAGCCGGGGGCGTCGCTCAGAATGATTCCGCCGTCGTGGAACTCATGGTCGACCGCAAGGCCTGGCGCGAACACTGTGTCTTGCACTTCGGTCGTGAGGTGATTTGGCACGGCGGCAGCAGCGGCGGCAACCGCTGGATTGGCGTTGTAGCCGACGATGCTCACCGGAATATCGTGCGCGTCTGCGGCGAGCGCGAGCCTCAGGAAGTGGGTGATGCCCCAGACCGCGCCCGCCTGGGCGATATCTGGCGCCCCCGCGTCGAAGAATGGCCTGAACTGGTCGATTCCAGTGAGGTTTTCGCCTGTGGCGACTGCTGAGCGCACCTGCGAGGAGAGTCGGGCGTGGCCGGCGACGTCCCAGCGGCGCACTGGTTCTTCGATCCAGAGCAGGTCGTGGCGCTCCTCGATAGCGGAGATGTAACGCACAGCCTGCTTGGGCTGCCAGGACTCGTTCGCGTCGAGCATCAGGCCGGGCCGGCTCGTGTGCGCTGAGAGCGCATCGGCCATGATCTGTAGCCGCCTGAGGTCCGCGTCAAGGTCGAGCCCGCCCTTGAGCTTGCCGGCGACGTAGCCGCGCTCAGCGTACCCGGCGTAGAGATCGGCGAGCTGCTCGTCTGGTAGGGCGATGTCGAGCCCGGATGCGTATCCCGGCACGAACCGATCGCGCCCACCGAGAAGTCGCCAGAGGGGCTCGTTCGCCGCCTTTGCTTTGATATCCCAGAGCGCCGCGTCGAGAGTCGCGATTCCCCCGTAGGTTGCGCCGGAGTGGCCTGATTTGAATACCTGCGCGACCATCCTGTCGAACAGCGAGCCCACGCTGCGGGGGTCTTCTCCGAGGATCGCGGGGAAGATCCTCTCGAGGTCTGCGTGCGAGCCGACGCCGACGCCCTCGATGCCTGCATCGGTCTCAACGATCACAATCGGGGATTCGGTGACGGCCGGGTTGATGTGCCCGTTTGCGTCCCCGATGGGCCGCTGCCAATCGTGGCGCGTGTGCAGGGTCCTGTACCCGGTGATCTTCATATCGTCCTTGATGCCGCTCGATTACACTTAACATACATCATACGACTTATGAGTCACTTTGGCGAGCCCAGCTCGCCTTGCGTCATACGTCGCACCTTTATCGCTAGACTCGCCCCATGCCCCCGCTTCCCCAGCAGCCCAAGACTCTCGGTGCTCCGCGCACCCCGACGGCACGGTTCGGCACGATCGTCGTACACGACCTCGTCACAGCAATCGTCGTCGGCGATTTCCAAGCTGGCGAACTGCTTCCAAGCGAGACAGAACTCTGCGACCACTTCGGCGTGAGTCGCACCGTGATCCGCGAGTCGATCAAGCGGCTCGAAGAGAAAGGGATGGTCTCGGTCGCTCAGGGACGGGGAACAGTCGTCACCGAGCAGCACGACTGGAACATCCTCGACAGAGTCGTGCTCACCGTGATGATCGAGAACGACGCTGAACTCGGCATCCTCGACGAGATCGCAACGGTCCGCGCTGAACTTGAGTCAGGTATGGCTGGCCGGGCCGCCGCCCGCAGGGACGATGCCGCTATCGGGGAACTCGTTGCAGCCCACGAACACCTCGAGGCGACAATCGCCGACGCCGAGGAATTCGCGGCGAGCGACGTCGAGTTCCACGCAGCTGTGATGGCCATCGCCGGCGACAGGCTCGCGCAGGGCATCGCCAGAACCCTCACGAGCCGCGCACGTGACAATGCCCGCTTTTACGGTGCCCCCGGGCCCGAGGCAATGCCCGCCACCGTCGAAGAGCACAAGCGCATCCTCGACGCCATCATTGCAGGCGATAGCGAGACAGCCGCCCGCGAAATGAACGATCACATTACCCAGGCCTGGGAACGCCGCCGGATCCCTGCAGGTAGTTAACTGCGGGAGCCGAGCGCCCGCGGAAGCTACGCGAGCCCAACAGTTCGCGGGTCGACGAGGCCGTGCTCGACAAGATCGCTCCACAGCGCCCCAGGAATATCGGCAGCGAAGCGGCTGAGGTTCGCTCGCACTTGCTCGGCGCTGCGCATTCCGAGCGCAACACCCGCGACAGCCCTGTGCAGGAGAGGGAACGCGAGGGCGGCCTCTGGCAGCGAAACCCCGTGCCGCTCGCAGACATCAGCGAGCAGATTCGCCCGCCCAAGCAGTTCAGCTGGTGCGGGCAGATAGTCATAGGTAGCGTCGGCGGGCGGGCGCGGGGCGGCAAGCAGACCAGAGTTGTACACGGCTACCGCGATCACCGAGGCGCCGGCCGCACTCGCCGGCTCGAGCACGTCGTCAAGCGCGCCCTGCTCGAGCAGCGTATAGCGACCAGCAAGCATGACCACATCGATGAGGCCATCGCCGAGCAGCGCGGCGAGTCCAGCGGACTGATTCGTGCCGACACCCACCGCCGCAACGAGGCCCTCCGCTTTGAGCACGGATAGGGCCTCAAGCCCCTCTCGCGCCGCGCCTGGATAGGCCGCGTCTGGGTCGTGCACGAACACGGTGTCGACCCTGTCCACCCCGAGTCGCTCGAGACTCCCCTCAAGCGACCTGCGAATGCCATCGAGACTAAAGTCCCACTCTCGGGTGAGCGTGTCAGGCACCGCGAACCCCTCGTCGCGGCCACGCGGCGTCGGGTTCGGCACGAGGAGTCGCCCGACTTTCGTGGAAAGCTGAAACTCCTCGCGCGGATAGCACGCGAGCGCCTCACCGATCCGTCGCTCTGACAGGCCAAGCCCGTAGTGCGGCGCGGTGTCGAACGAGCGGATCCCGCCCTCCCACGCGGCCGAGACCGCGCCCGCCGCCTCGGCGTCGGTTGTCTCGCGATACAGGTTGCCGAGTGACGCTCCCCCAAACCCCACAGGGGTCGTCCACGCGGTTGTCGAGCCAAGAACTACTCGCTCGAGCTCCCCCCTCATCGTGCTGCCCGCGCCGCGAAGCTGGCTGCGTAAACGGCTTGGGCTGTGCCAGCGAAAACACGCTCGCGTTCAGCGACTGTGAGACGAGCGGTGGCAGCGCGAACGCTGTCAACCCAACCGCCGTACCCCTCATCGCTCAACCGCACGAGGGGCCAGTCGGAGCCGAACATTGCCCGGTTCGCGCCAAACGCGTCAAGCGCCACGGCGAGTGCGGCTTCTGCCGCGGTGTTCGTAGCCAAGCCCGAAAGCTTACAGACCGTGTTCGGTAGCGCTGCGAGTCGCCGAAGGTCCGCTTCCCACACCACCCTCCCTGCCGCGTCACTCGGCGGGTTGCCTGCATGGTCGAGCACGAATGTCGCCTCCGGGACCCGCTCAGCGAGCGCTGTGGCCGCGGGAAGCTGGTGCGCACGCACGACGAGGTCACAGGTGAGCCCATGCGCCGCGACTACACGGATACCGCTGGCGACATCATCACGGGCGAGCCAGCCGGGATCCGGATCGACGTGCGCGAGGTGCCGAACGCCGCAGAGAGAAGCGGCGGCTGGGTGCTCGCCTATGTCGTTCAGCTGCGCTTCGACGTCAGCCGTGAGATCGACCCAGCCGACGACTCGATGCCCGCGCGACGACGATACGACGGCGTCAAGGAGAAAGCGCGTCTCGGCAAGCGAGTTGTTCGCCTGCACGAGCACCGCGCTGCCAACCACATGCGTCGCGAGTACCTCATCCAGATCGTCAACCGCGAAGTCACGGTCGATTGCAGCCATACTCTCGCCAACGATCCACTCCTGGGGTGTTACCGCAAGGTCCCACAGGTGGCAGTGCGCATCGATCACGCCGACAGCTAGTCCATGTGCCATGCCATCTCCATCTCACGCCACCCAGTCGCGGCCACAGCCGCACCGAACGGCACCTGACAGGGATCCGTGTGCGTCCACCATTCGCGACTCGTTTCGTCTGCCTGCACACGGGCCATATCGGCCTCGTAGTCGTCACCGACATAGTCGTAGACGCCGAAGAGCGTGTCATCGACGATGAAGATCGAATAGTTGTGTATTCCGTTTTCGCGCATCGCTTCCTCGACACGCGGCCACACTGCGCGATGCAATTCGAGATACGCAGCGCGCTTCTCGGGCAGCACGTTCACGACGAAGCCGAACCGTCTAGCGCTACCGCCGCTGACCGGGTATCCCGTCATCCCTTCGTTCCGCCCGCTGTCATGCCACTCACGAGGAAGCGCTGGCTGAACAGGAAGATGATGAGGATGGGAAGGATCGACAGGAGCGTGGCGAGTGCAAGCGTCGGCAGTTCAATCACGCTCGTTGCAGCAGTCGTCGGGTTGAACTGCGGAACGTTCGCAAGCATGTTCGCGAGGCCCACCTGCACGGGGGACTTCGTCCCTCCGACCATAAGGAACGGCAGGAAGTAGTTGTTCCAGTTCCCGGTGAAGTTGAAGAACGCCGTCAACGCGATCACCGGCGCCGCGAGCGGCATGGCGATCTGCGCAAACACGCGGAGCTCCCCCGCGCCGTCGATACGGGCAGCGTTCAGCAGGTCGCGCGATACCGTCGTCGAGAAATAGATGTAGGTGAGGTAGACGCCGAACGGGAAGAAGGAGAACGGGAGGATCACCGCAAGCGGGGTCCCGATGAGCTTCAGAGCCGAGAGTTCCAGGAAGATCGGCAAGACGAGCGCCGTATTGGGAATCAGCATGACAACGAGCGTCGTCATCAGGAGTGTCTTGCGCCCCTTGAAGTCCGTCAGGGCGAGCGCATAGCCTGCCGGAATCGTGACGATGAGCATGATGAGGATCGCGCCGAACGAGTACAGCGTCGAGTTGCCGAGCCACGTCAGAAAGACGCCGTCCTGAAACCCGAAGAGCGAGTTCCAGTTCGCGGCGAGCTGCTCAAACGAACCAAACGAGAAGGGCCCGTCGAGCAAGAGCTGCTTCGGGTTCTTCGTTGGGGCAAGGAGCAGCCACACGATCGGCAGAATAAAGAAGACCGCGAAGCCGATGAGCACGACCCCGATCGTCACCCGCGAGAGCCACTGCTTCGGGTCGACTGCTGCGCGCGCGCCGCCGCGCTTCTGTGAGACCTGTTCGCTAGTCACTTTCAAACAACTTTCCGCGGAAGATGAAGATCGACGAGAGGATCAGCGCGATCGCGAGCAGCACGATCGAGATTGCCGCTGAGCCTGAGAAGTCGTTCTGCCTGAACGCATAGAGGTAGGCGAGCTGATTGAGTGAGTAGTCTTCGGGCACGACGCCGCGCGTCGCCTGCGAGAGGATTCGTGGCTCGACGAAGAGCTGAGTTCCCGCCGCGAGGCTCATCACTCCCATGTAGGAGATCCACTTCGTCATCATCGGCAGCTGGATGTGCCATGCGGTCTGCACAGCGTTCGCCCCGTCGATTCGCGCGGCTTCCATCACCTCGGCGTCGATGTTATTGAGCGCACCGTACATGATGACGATCCAGGAACCGGCGCCAGTCCAGAACGCAATGATCGTAAAGATGACTGGGAGGTTGTCGATCGAGACAGTACGCACGAGCGTGTCCAGACCGATCCCGCGGAGTAGGCCCGCGACGGGGCTCACAGTCGGGTCGAGCAGAAACAGCCAGAGCATCACGCTTGAGGCGCCGGCGATTGCCCCCGGGATGTAGTACAAGAATCGCGCGCTCGCCGATACCCATCGCACCTTGATCGCATGCACGATCAGCGCGAGGGCGACCACGACGACGATCAGGCTGATGAGCCAGAACAGAATGTAGACAGCGACGTGGGTTGCGGCTGGCCAGAACCTGTAGTCGGCGAAGATGCGGGTGAAGTTCTCAAAGCCAACGAATGCGCCGTTTCGCGTAAACGAGAGGTACAGCGCGTAGAGCGCTGGGACGATGCCGAACGCAAGCAGCAGCAGCGTGTAGCCGCTGATGAAGATCTGGCCGAACCGCGCTTCGCGGTGCCACAGCGATGTGCGCTGTCTGGGTACTGCCCGCCGCCGACGCGGCCCGTTTTGGGCCGCGTCGGCGAGCAGGATTGTGCGGGTTTCAGACAATTACTTCACCGTGTACCCGTTGACCGTGGCTTCATTCTTCAGCTTCTCTTCCCAGGCTGGGAGCAGCGACTCGATCGTCTTTCCCTCGGCAACGCCGGGGATCACAACTGTTGCCCAGGCGGTTTCAGGGCTCCACTTCGTGACCGACCAGCCTGACCAGATTGAATCGGCCGCGGACGTCATGATCTCCTTGAAGTCGGCGTTCACGAAGTAGTTGGTCTCCTCGAGCTTCGCGAGCCAGCCCTCCGCCGCCGCCGTGTATGCGGGGTAGGCAGCCGAGGCCTCAACCTGGAACTCCGGTGCACTCGTCACGAATGTCATGAACTCGGCAACAGCCGCGAGGTTCTTGCTGTGGCTGGATGCGTACCAGATTCCGCCGCCAACGTTGCCCGTGGCAACCTCGCCGCCTTCCCACTTGAGCGGCGCCGCTACGCCAATCTTGCCCGCGGGAGTTGCAAGTGCGCCCTGGAAGATAGCTCCCGTGTACCACACCGGCCCAGGCAGAGCGACGATCTTGTCCGCGTACTTGTCGGCAAACGTCGCGCTAAAGAAGCTGTCCTGCACGAGGGTGCCAT
Source organism: Leucobacter sp. NPDC015123 (assembly GCF_043080205.1). NCBI lineage: Bacteria > Bacillati > Actinomycetota > Actinomycetes > Micrococcales > Microbacteriaceae > Leucobacter > Leucobacter sp. NPDC015123. The sequence continues at coordinate 593,500 of NZ_JBIBVH010000002.1, forward strand.
TCTGCAGCATGCGGTCAAGGATCTTGGTGATCTTCTGAGTGTTCTTGTCAGAGATGTCGGTAGAGAACTCTGTCCCTTCAGCTTGGAAGACTGGCGACTCGGTGCCGCCGTAGTAGACATATGTCATGAAAGCGTCACCAAGGCTTCCGAGAATGTATCCCGGGTGCTCCTCTGCAAGTTTGTCGCCCAGTTCGCCATACTCTTCCCACGTGGTGGGAACTTCGTAGCCGAACTCATCGAGCAGGTCTTGGTTGTAGTAGGTCACCACCTGCGCGAGGTCGTTGCGAAGCCCGTAGACGGTACCGTCGACGGTGCCATAGTCGAGCGATCCCGCAGCGAAGCCCGCAAGGAACTCATCAGATAGGAGGCCCTTGTTCAGCGGTGCGGCAAATGGCTGCACACCATTTGTCTCCTGCGACGCCCAGATCGCGTCGTTCTGCTGCGACGAGAACACGACGTCCGGCCAGCCCTCGCCTGATTGGTCCATGAGAGCGACCTTCGTCTGGAAGGTACCTGAGCCACCCGCATTGCCGTCGTACACCTCGTACTCGACGGCAATATCTGGGTGCGCCTCTCGGAACGCAGCGATCGCGGGCTCGCGCGACGCGTCTACCCACACCGTGATCGGGCTGTCGGCTACCTGTTCTGCCGCCGCGAAGCCGAATTCCGACTCGTCGGCGCCGCCGCCAGCACCCGAGGCGCAGCCCGTGAGAGCAAGGGCGCCGGCGAGCAGCGCACTCCCCACTGCGAGCAACTGGGTACGACGGGAGATTGTTTGCTTTGGCATGTCGGTCCTTTGCTGGTCGACGTCGTTGACGACTAATGTTCCGGTCGGAATAAAGTTATTACATCATACGTGTGACCTTAGGCACAAGTGCGCGCTCAATCTCCCCCCAGGGCTGACGAAAAAGAGCGTGGCGCGGGACGCACACACTGCTCCCGAGCCACGCTCACTCTATTTGGTGGCAGTTCAATAACTGCCCCATCGACTACCTCTCAGCGGCGATCCTCCGCTGCCCCGCCATGAACTCGCGAAGCCCAACCGACCATCGCGGCAGCTCAGACATTCGTCGGACCGTGTTTCGCAGCGTCCCCAGATGTGGGCTACGAATCGTGACACTGTCCCCATACTCGTGGGTAAACCCAAGACCAGGCTCGCCACGGTCCGCCGTCGGGGCAAACAGGGTCCCAGTGAACAACACAAACCCATCGGGGTACTGATGATGCTCACCGTAGGTTGCGTCGACAAGATCCTCGAACGGCCGACTGATCCGCGCGACCGAGTTCACGCCAGTCATCACGTACCCATCCACGCCCTCAACTCTGAGCTCGATGTCCTCGCTCCGCACCGACTCAAGGGTGAAGTGCTCGTCGAACAGCCGCAAGAACGGCCCGACCGCGCTTGAGGCATTGTTGTCCTTTGCCTTTCCAAGCAGCAGCGCGCTCCGCCCCTCCACGTCGCGCAGGTTCACGTCGTTGCCAAGCGTGACACCGCGAATCTCGCCACGCGAGTTCACCGACAGCACGAGCTCTGGCTCAGGGTTGTTCCATGCCGAGAAGTCGGGGACACCAATACCCGCGCCGACTCCGACAGACGCGAGCACAGGCGCCTTCGAGAACACCTCGGGGTCAGGGCCGATTCCAACCTCAAGATACTGCGACCAGAACCCGCGATCCTGCAACACGCGCTTCGCATCGAGCGCCGCGGCCGAGCCAGGCTGGAGCGAGGCAAGGTCCCCTCCGATCGCCGCGGCAACTTCCGCTCGCACCGCCGAGGCGGCCGCCGGATCGCCCCCACAGCGCTCCTCGATGACGCGTTCTACCATCGAGTCAACGAAGGTGACGCCGCACGCCTTCACAACCTGCAGGTCAATCGGCGCGAGCAAGTGCGGTCGCTCAGTATCGCCCGCAAAGCTCGCCTCGAGCACCTCATCAAGGCTCCAGCGACGCGTTGACTCTGTTTCTCGGAGGCGAGCGACAGGGTCAAGCTCATCAAGCAAGTCAGATACGGTGGCGATGTCTCGGCTCAGGTCCACAAGCTCATCTCCGCGCACGACCGCGACTCGCCCAGCACGAACCACCGGGTCCCATACTCGGGCTATGAGCGTCGCCTCCGCAGCGTCGACAGGGAGCACATCAATTGATTTCAACACCATTGTCCTTTCAAATTCTTGCAGCAAGGCCGCCGCTCCCCTGCCCTCGGCAGGAGCGCGGCGGCCCGAGTGTGGAGGCGTGAGTTACGCCGTCGGCCGAAGCCGCAGTCCGTCCATACCGCCGTCGACGGCGATCGCGGTGCCCGTCGTGGATCCAGCGAGCGGGCTCGCGAGGTAGGCGACCGCGGCCGCAACCTCCTCGGGCTGCACGAGCCGCAGGTGCGGCTGGCGCGCCTCAAGCGCTGCGCGCTCCGCCGCTGGGTCCGGTGCCGAGTCCAACAGCCGCTGCACCCAGGGCGTGTTTGCCGTCCCGGGGTTCACGCAGTTCACGCGGATTCCCTCGCGAAGGTGGTCGGCAGCCATCTGCAGCGTGAGCGAGTAGACGGCTCCCTTTGACGCGCCGTAGAGCGCGCGCTCGGGAAGCCCGGCCGTAACAGCGATAGACGCCGTGTTGACGATCGCCGCCGATGGCGACTTACGCAGCCATGGCAGCGCTGCGCGCGAGACGCGAACGAGCCCGAGCACGTTGATGTTCAGCACGCGCATCCACTCAGCGTCGTCGTTGGCCTCGATTGTGCCCTGCGCGCCGACGCCAGCATTGTTCACGACAATGTCGATGCGGCCGAAGCGCTCGGCAACTGCTTGAATGCCGGCGTTCACGCTGTCGGTGTCAGCGATATCGACACGTACGGCGAACACGCCAGCTGGAACGTTCTCGGTGTTCAGGTCGAACACAACCGCTTCGGCACCGCCCGCGCGGAATCTGTCGACGATCGCGGCTCCGATACCTGAGGCCCCACCCGTGACGATCGCTACGAGTCCTGCAAACTCTCCGCTCATCAGTTCGCCGCCTCGTACGCGACGTACTCCTGACGCTGGCCGCCGAGGCCGTCAATCGACACCTCGACGACGTCGCCTGCCGAGAGGTAGGGGAACCGGCCAGAGAGCGCGACGCCCTCAGGGGTGCCGGTGAGCACAAGGTCGCCCGGCTCAAGCACCATGTACTGGCTCAGCTCGTGCACGATGTGCGCGATGCTAAAGATCATGTCTGAGGTCGACGAGTCCTGCCGAGTCTCGCCGTTCACGCTGCTCCGCAAGCGAACGTTCTGGGCGTCAATCTCATCGCGGGTGACGAGCCAGGGGCCAGTCGGCGAGAAACCGGGGGCAGACTTGCCCTTGCCCCACTGGCCTCCCGACAGGTCGATCTGCCAGGTGCGCTCCGATAGGTCGTTCACCACGACGTACCCCGCGATGTACTCCTCGGCCGCCTCGAGTGACTCGATGTAGCTCGCGCGCTTACCGATCACGACGCCAAGCTCGACCTCCCAGTCGGTCTTCACGCTTCCCTTCGGAATGACGACGACGTCGTTCGGCCCAACAACCGTGTTGGGCAGCTTGTTGAAGATGACCATGTTCTCGGGCGGCGCGGAGCCTGATTCGGCGGCGTGCGCGGCGTAGTTCATGCCGACGCACACGAGAGCGGAGGGTCGCGCGATGGGCGCGCCGACGCGCATCTCGGCTGCGCCCTCAAGCACTGGCAACTCGCCAGCGTCGAGTAGGCGCTGAACCTCGGCGGTACCCGCCTCGAGGAATGCGCCGTCAATCTTCGCCGTGATGGCACGCAGGTCGTACGTGGCCGAGTCGGTCACGAGGGCGGGAATTTCAGCCCCAATGGGACCAAGCTGGGCGAACTTCATTGAACACTCGTTTCTCGCAAAGGTGGGATGTTTACAAGAAACTGTACCCGAATCTAGGCGAGAAGCGCACCGAGTCTCCTACAAATGGGCTGAATATCCCTGCGGCCAGCCCCAAAAGTGGGATCTCTAAGGCTGTGCCGTGCCAGTCGGAGCCACGGTTGCCTCCCGCAACCAGCTCTCGATGCCCGCGATATGCGCGGTCATGAGCGCCGCGGCAAGCTCAGAGTCTCCTGCGGCGATTGCCTGAGCAATCGCGCGATGCTCGGACACCGTTCGACCGGTCGCGCCATCCTGCGTGAGCGCGCGCCAAACGCGCGCGCGCACTGTGTGGGCCGCGAGTGACTCGACGAGGCTCGACAGGTACCCGTTGCCGACCGCAGCGACGATCGCGCGGTGAAAGTCGGAGTCGTGGCGCACGAGCGCATCGGTGTCGGTCTCCTCGCTCACGCTCGCGACCTCGCGTTCAAGGTCGGCGATCGCCTGAGCGTCCATGACACGGGCCGCCTGCGCCGCGGCCTGCGGCTCGAGCATCCGCCGCACCGCGAACATCTCAAGCACCGAATCGTCGCTGTGCAGGTCTGCAGCGAAGTTCATCACCTCGAGCAGCATGCTCGGCTCGAGGCTCGTCACGTAGGTGCCGTCGCCGCGCCGCACGTCGAGCACCCTGATCACCTCGAGTGCCTTCACAGCCTCGCGCAGCGAGTTCCGGGAGGCGCCGAGCAGCTCACCGAGCTCCTTCTCCGGGGGCAATCTGTCGCCAGGCGCGAGATCCCCGGTCCGGATCATTTCCTTAATTCGAAAGATCACATCGTCAGTGACTGCCATGCTTTCGATCCTAGAGGAGGACGCCCGCCACGATTCCCCATTACGCTTGACAGCGCAGGCACCAGCAGGGGTGACCGCGCATACTCCCGAGGGGATCATCCATGGCTTCACACCCGGATCACTCACAGGCTGACCCGCACGCCTTCGCGTCTGTGTACGAACTGATCCGGTCGCGTGTGCTTCGCGAGGAGATCCCGCCGAACGCGCGCATCAACATTGACGCGCTTGCCCGCGAGCTCGAGGTGTCCTCGACCCCCGTGCGGGAGGCCCTCAGGCAGCTCCAGGGCGACAACCTCGTCGTGCAGGAGCCTGGTCGTGGCTATCGAACGACGCCGATCTTAAACGCCGCTGAGCTTCGCGAGCTGTTCGAGTTCAGGCTGCTCGTCGAGCCGTGGGCGGCAAAGATCGCCGCCACCGACAGGCTACAAAACCCCGGCTACGTGCTTGAGCGGGAGATCGCAGACATCACCGACCTCATCGGCCGACAGGCTGACATTCGCTACGAACTCATGGACCACGACATCAGGTTTCACGACGCGATCCTCAGCAGCACAGGCAACGAGGTGTTGCGCACCGCCTACTCGCAGACTCACTGCCATCTTCACGCATTCAGACTGCACCCTGGCGAGCGCACCGGGCAGTACACAGTCGCCGAGCATCGGGTCATCCACGAGGCGATTCGCAGCCGCGAACCAGAAGCCGCCGAGCAGGCAATGCGCGATCACCTCACCGCCGCCTACCTGAGGTTTGAGGTCGCGCACGGGGTGAATTCGGGTGCGCCGTACTTGCCGGGAGCCCATCAGGATCGGCCCGCACCGACAACCTCGCTCGCCCTCTGAGTGGGCGAGCTACTCGTGGTGGAAGACCTCGGGCAGCTCGGTCCACCAGTCGCCCTCTGCACGGTCGGGAAGCGGCTGCTGCAGCGGTTGCTGCACTGACCACCACCGCTGCGTTTCGGGGTCTGCGGCCATTTTCGCCATGTCGGCTTCGTAGTCGTCGCCCACGTACTCGAAGTACGAGAACAGCAGTTCGCCGTGGCGAAAGATCGAATAGTTCTGAATGTTGCTCGCGGTGATTCGTTCAAGTACAGTCGGCCAGACGTCGGCGTGATAGCGCTCGTACGCCTCGCGATGCTCTGCTGGCAGGCCGATGACCTGCGCCACCCGCTTCATCGCGCGCTCCCGGCCAGCGCCGCGGCAGCGGCACCGACAATTCCAGCGTCTGTGACGTCGAACTCAGGGGCACCGCCCCCTGGGCCGCTCGGGGCCGTACTCGTCGAGGGGCGCTTCGCCGAGAGATGGATCGCGGCGATCCCAGTCGCCACGAGCGTCGGGATCGCGTCGACTGTCACTCCGCCACCGGCCATAATGTCGAGTCTGTCTGCCGCGGCTTCGACGAGACGCGCGAGCGTTTCGGCGCCGTCGAGGCTCTGCGCGGCACCACCGGAGGTGAGTATCCGCGTGACGCCCGCGTCGACGAGCGACTCGAGCACTCCCTCCGGCCGCGCAAGAGTGTCGATCGCACGATGGAACACGAGATCGGCAGCGCCTGCCGCGTCGCGCCAGCGCGCGAGCGCCTCGGTGTCGACAAGCCCCGCCTCAGTGAGCGCGCCGACGACAACGCCGCCGGCTCCTCGCTTCGTCGCTTCGGCAATGTCACGGCTCACAAGCTCGATCTCGTCGGCGTCGTAGACGAAGCCACCGGGCCTCGGCCGCACGAGCACTGCGATCCGCTCGCCGCCGACGGCGTCGACAACCTGTTCAATTGTGCCGATCGAGGGAGTCAGCCCGCCGACGCCGAGCGCCTGGCAGAGCTCCAGGCGATCCGCACCAGCTCCGATCGCGGTGCGGGCACCGGCGACGTCTTGGACGGCGATTTCGAGGAGAGTCATACAGTGATCCTTACACGTTGACTGTGAGCATCGCGACAGGCTCGGCGCGAAGACCAGCGGGGATCGAGACGCGAACGACGCCGTCGGCGCCGGTCTGCTGCACCGCCGCGCTCCCGTCGGCCCAGACGGCGTCGCGACCCACGAGCTCGGCTGGCAGCTCGACCTCGCCAACCTCGGGCTCCATGACGTGCACGTGCACCGCCCCGGCCGACGTTGTGTACCGGCGAGAGACGCCGACGCGCTCCTCGGCACGGATCCACGGCCTGGTGCCATAGATGCCCTCGCCGTTGACGTTGAGCCACGCCCCCATCTCGCGCATCGCTTGGAGCTGCAGCGGCGGGATCTCGCCGGCGGCGGTGGGTCCGACGTTGATGAGCAGGTTGCCGTTCTTCGAGACAACATCTACGAGGTGGCGCACGAGCTGCGTGCCCGACAGTGAATGCTTCTCGCTCTCGTCTTGGTTGAACCCAAACGAGAACCCGAGGCCGCGCGTCGACTCCCACGGCTGCTGCTGGATCTCTGCAACGTTCGTGTACTCGCGCGTGAGGTAGCCGTTGTAGGGCACACCCCAGCGGTCGTTGACGACGCCGTCGGGGACGGCATCGAAGTAGCGCCCAAGCAGCGACGCAACGCCATAGTCCTCGTGACCTTTGCCGCCGTCAGGCCAGTCGATGTCGTTCCAGAGCACGTCTGGCGAGAAGCGCGCGATGAGCTCGTCGACCTGCTCGGCCGAGTAGCGTGAGAAGGCGGGGTCGTTGCGACGGAACCTGAACAGGTCGGTGTCCGACTCGATCGGCGGAAAGTCACTCACGTGCCAGTCGAGGGCCCCAGAAAAGTAGACGCCGAAGCGGGCGTTTGCGCGACGCGTTGCGTCATGCAGCTCGCCGATGAGGTTACGCTTTGGGCCGCGGGCGACCGAGTTGAACCCAGTCGTCTCGGTGTCCCAGAGACAGAATCCCTCGTGGTGCTTCGTGACGGGAACGATGTACTTCGCCCCGGCTCCGAGCAGCTCACCCACGAACTGCTCGGCGTCGAACGCGGCCGCGTCCCAGCGGTCCGCGAGATCCTCGTAGCTCACGCCGGGCCCGTAGACCTCCTGATGGCGCTCCCACGTCGGGCTCCCCGCGATGCGCACAGTGTTCCCGTACCACTCGGCGTACTGGTGCCAGGCGTACGCATCCTCCGTCGGAATGAACCGCTCGCCGTGCTCGACTGCCCAGGCAGGAACCGAGTACAGGCCCCAGTGAATGAAAAATCCAAGCTTCGCATCGCGGTACCAGTCAGGCACGCCGTTCGTTGGGTAGGTCGGGGCATTGTCGCCGAAGTCTGGTCCGACCCGAGACTCAAAGTTCATCATGAGAGGAGTACTCCTTAATCGTCTTCGCCACGGCGGCCGACGACAGCCGTGAGTGCGGGCGTCCCGCTGGTATCGAACGGGTAGACCCCCGAAGCGAGCTTGTGGTGGCCGAGCCGCAGCAGATCCTGATCCACGCCGCCCGGGGTGAGCGCGAGCGTCCACCCGCGCTGCAGGTCGTAGAGTTCTGGCTCGAGGTAGCCAATCTTCACGACGACGATGTCTGCCGCTTCGGGGTCGAGTCCGAGCATGCGGAAGTCGTCGAGGTGGTGGAAGGGTTTGCGCCGCTCGGTGATGATCGCATGCACGCCGCCGACAGCGATGACAACCTGCGTGCCAGCGTCGGGGTCGCCGTCGGTGATTGAGAAGACAGTGCCCCTGAGTTCTACCGGGCCGCTCGGGCCTGCATCGACTCGCGCGCCGGCGGTCACCAGCACGTCGGCGCCAACGCCTGCAGCCACCGCCTGTGCGACCGCATCGGCGTCGAAGATTGACGCGACAAGCGTCGTGACGTCGCCGTTCGTGAGTTCCTCTCGCTTCACGAGTTCGGTGAGCGTCCAGGTGACATCGCCAGCACCGCCAGCCGTCGGGTTGTCGCCAGAATCCGAGATGAGGTATGGGCGAGCGGCACCAGGAGCGAGGGCGTTCTCAAGCGCCCCATCGAGCGAGGCGGTCTCTGCAACGAACACGAAGTCCTCACGGGCGTCCCAGTACATCCTGGCAACGCGTTCGGCCTCTCGAGCAATGACCTCACTGTCGTCGCCGGTAACGACGACGTAGGCCTGGCAGCGCGGCTCGTCTGCCCACGCGTAGCCCACCCAGACGGCGGCGTCGACGACGCCATCGAGCGCCTCGATGCCTGGTAGCTCGGCGTAGATGCTCCGCGCGGGCTCGAGCCGGGTACTCGTTTTCTCGCCAGGCAGCAGCACGGGCACGGGAACCCAGGCCTTCAGCGGCCGACGCGCGAGCGGATCGGTGCCGTGCTCGCCGCGGAGCCGCGTGAGCAGCGCGTGCACCGCCCGCTCCTTCGTATTCAGCCAGTCCTCGTGTGGGGCCATGCGGTAGCAGGTGAGTAGGTCGACGGCGTCGCGGAGCGTCTCGGAGACGTTGCCGTGGAGGTCCATCGACGTCGTCACGAGGGTGTCGGGGCCGAGGGCCTCGCGCACCGCGGTCGCGAGGTCGCCCTCGGCGTCGACCATGCCCTGCACGCTCATCGCGCCGTGGATGTCGAAGAAGAAGCCATCGAAGGGGCCCTCGGTGCGGATCGCGTCGAGAATCGCCTGCTTCATGCGCTGATACGTCGCGGGGGCGACGGCGCCGCCAGGCAGCGAACGGCCGTGGTAAAGCGGCACCCACTCGGCGGCGTCGCCGAGCTCGCGCCCCTCGTCCAGGAATGGGTAGTACCCGCGCAGGTCTGCGCCTGTCCTGATCGTGAACGCCTCGTCGCCGGAGACGTGCGGGGAGAAGGTGCTCGATTCGATCGATATGCCCGCGATCCCGATCCGGGGCCTCGCCATGCCGCCCTCGGACAGCTCAGGCAGAGGCCCCATCCAGATCTCGTGTGCGTCAAGGTCGTTCTTCACCGTGCGGCTCCTTCACTTGTCTGTGTGCTCAACTGTGCGTGGGCGAGGGTCGCCCTGAGAAGCTTTTGCGCCGACGCTGCAGCGCCGAGCGCGACGGCGTCGCCGCCGCGCTTCGCCCGCTGGATCCGGAGCGGGGTTCCGGTGATTGGCGCCGCGGTCCGCAGCGTCTCGTCCATCGCCGGCGAGAGCAGATCCCACGCGTGCGAGACCCCACCCCCGACAATCACCTCGGCGACGTCAAGGAGGGTCGACATCGACGAGCAGGCGAGCGCGACCGCTCGCCCAGCGTTCTCGAACACGGCGCGCGCGTCGGCATCGCCCGCGCGCGCCCGATCCGCAATCTCCTTCGCCGTCAACCCGGACACTCCCGTGCGCTCCGCGTACCGCAGCCCGATCGACGTCCCCGACGCCAGCGTCTCAAGGTGGCCGGTCTGCTTGCAGGTGCAGACGAGGTCGCTGTACCCAGGGGTGTGGCCGATCTCGCCGGCGCCGCCGCGGGCGCCGCGACGGAGCGTGCCGTCGAGGATGAGCGCGCCGCCGACGCCGGTCCCGAGCATGACGCCGAACGCGTCGGGCTCGGCGTGCGCGTCGAACGCCACCTCGCCGAGCAGGAACGCGTTGACGTCGTTCTCGATTGCGATCGGAACGCCAAGGAGCTCCTCGAGTCGTGTGCGCAGCGGGAAGCCGACCCAGTCAACGAATGTCGAGGACGCCGCGGTCACCACACCCGTGTCGTAGTCGAAGACCCCGGCCGCGCCAACGCCCGCAGCGCCGAGCGTGCCACCGCTCTCGCCGAGCAGGTCGGAGGTGAGGCGGGCCGCCGTTGCAGCCATCGCTTCGCCGCCCTGCTTCGCCGGCGCGACGGCCGAGCCGCGGGCGAGGATCTCGCCCGCGGCGTCGACGATCACGACAGCGATCTTGGTGCCACCAATATCGATTCCCGCGAAGACGCCCGTGTGAGTGTCTGCTGTGTGCGTCATCGTCCGCCGAGACCTGCCATCGCAATGCCCTTCACGAGGTGCTTCTGCAGCGCGATCACCAGGATCGTCGTCGGGATCATTGAGATGATCGCTGCGGCCATCTGCAGGTCCCACCGCGTGCCGGTGAGGCCCGAGAAGCTCGCGAGACCAATCGGAAGTGTGCCACGCGCCGAAAGGTCGACAGTCACAATGAGCGGCCACAGGTAGCTGTTCCAGAAGCTCATGAACGTGAAGACAGACAGCACCGCCACAGCCGACTTCGACAGCGGCAGAATGATGCGCAGGAACGTGCGGATCGGGCCCGCGCCGTCGATGCGCGCGGCCTCCTCGAGTTCGTACGGGATGCCGCGGAAGAACTGCCGCATGAGGAATGTGCCGAACGCCGTGAACGCGAACGGGAAGATCAGCGCGGGGTAGGTGTCAACCCAGTTGAACCACTGCATGACCTGGAACATAGGGATGACAAGGACCTCAGCGGGAACCATCATCGTCGCGAGGAAGATCACGAAGACCGCGTCGCGACCCTTCCAACGCAGCCGACCGAACGCGTAGCCAGCCGTCGTCGACACGACGAGCACGACGAGGGTGCCCGCGACCGCGACGAAGAGCGAGTTGCCGATGTACGTCCAGAACGGCCCGAACTCGAATACCTCGGCGAAGTTCGACCAGCGAATCTCGGAGCCGAAGAGGCTCGGAGGCATCGCGAACATCTCACCGTTCGGCTTGAGCGCCGAGAAGAACGCGTAGATGAGAGGCAGCATGAACAGCGCAGCGGCGACGTAAATGCTGATGTGGGCGATGACGAGCCGGATGCGCTCGCCTGGGGTCATCGGCTCGCGCGAACGCTTCTTGGCCCCCCGCACCGCGGCCTCGCCGCCGGCAGCGGCGACAGCCATCACCCGTGTTGCGTTGAGATCAGTGCTCATAGTGCACCCACTTCTTCTGCAGTCGGAACTGGACCGCGGTGATGATGATGATCAGCGCGAACAGAATCCACGCACCGGCAGCGGCGAGGCCGAGTTCCTGGTACTTGAATCCCTGGTTGTAGATCCACATGACGAGAGGGGCGGTGGCGTTGCCTGGCCCGCCGCCCGTGAGCATTTGCGGCTGCACGAAGACTTGCAGCGACGTGATCATCGTCATGATCGTTGCGAAGAAGATCGACGGGGAGATCATGGGGATCGTCACGCTCCAGAGCAGGCGGAAGCCCTTCGCGCCATCGATGCGGGCTGCCTCCATCACGCTCTCGGGGAGCTGCTCAAGCGCCGCCGAGAAGATGAGCATGTTGTAGCCGAGGCCCTGCCAGACGCTCATGACGACGACCATAATCATCGCCCAGTTCTTGTCGGCGAGGAAGTTCGGCAGCTCGAGGCCGAACCATGTCTGCGCGAGCCCGTTAAAGAGGCCCTGCGGCTGCAGGAGCATCTTCCACACGAGCACGTTCGCGACCATCGGGGTGACGACAGGGATGAAGAAGAGCACCCGCAGCGCGCCGCGGCCACGAATCCTCGGGCCGAGAGCGACTGCGAGCAGCAGCGAGAGAATCACGCTTGCAGGCACGTACAGCACCGTGTACACGAGTGTGTTTCGAAGCGCGGGCATGAATGCCGGATCCTCGAAGAGACGGGCGTAATTCCCGATCCCGATGAAGGTGCGTTCGCCAAACGTCGGCCAGTTGAAGAAGCTCATCACTACGGACAAGACAACCGGAACGATCGTAAACAGGGCGAGGCCCACCAGGGCCGGGCTTGCAAAGCCCAGCGCCTGGCGCGCCTCCATCTTGGCGAACGACCGACGACTGCGCTGGCGCGCCTGCAATGTGGTCATTCTCTGCTACTTACCTAGTTGTGTGCTGAATCAGTTGCTGAACTGCTTCTGAGCGGTCTCGAGCACGGTACGCATGTCGGCCTGGCCGTTGTAGACGCTCACGAGTTCGGGCTGCACGAAGGTGCCAACCTTTGCCCAGTTGTCAGAAACACGCTGGCCCTCGACGTCCTTGAACGCCTCATCGAAGACTGCCCGCACATCATCGCGGTACGCCTCATCGAGCGACTCGAAGTAGAGCGGCTGGCTCTCGGCGCGTGCCGGGTAGCTGCGGCCCGACGATGCAACGTAATCCTGTGCATCCTTGCTGAGCAGCGAGCCCATGACCTTGAGCGCCGCTTCCTTGTTTTCGCAGGTCTCGGCAATGCCGAAGCCCGAGCCAAGCACGAGACTGAGGTTGCCGTTTGCGCCCGTAGGTAGCGGAGCGAGGCCCGCCTTGAAGCCTGCGTCGTTGGTGAGGTAGCCAACTGCGTTCCAGGTGCCGTCGACGGCCATCGCTGCGTTCTCGCTGGTGAACTGGTTCTCGCCCCAGCCGCCGTCGGAAGCCGATGCGACGGGTGCCGCGACCTTCTGCTCGGTGACGAGCGACGCGTACCACTCGGCAGCATCGGTGAACGCCGAGTCGCCGATCTGCAGCTCGCCGTCCTCGGTGACGGGCTGGGTACCCGACTTCGCGATCGGGAGCGCCTGCCACTGGAAGTCACCCATGCCGATGCCGAAGCCGTACTTGCCGCCAGTGGTCGCCTTCTTGGCGGTGGCCTCGAAGTCCTCGAAGCTCCAGCCGGCCTTCGGCAGGTCAGCGCCCGCGGCCGTCAGCTGATCCTCGTTGTAGTACGTGACCATCGTCGACACGTCGAATGGCAGGCCGTACATGTTGCCCTTGTTTTCAAGGATCTCGGTCGCGCCCGGCGCGAAGTCGTCCTTGCTCAGGCCGGCGGTCTTCAGATCCTCGTCAGTGAGCTTCACGAAGCCGTCGGTGTAGCTGGAGAGCATGCCGCTGTTCATGCCAGTGACGCATGCCATGTTGCCAGACGCCATGTTCGTGGTCAGCTTCGTGAAGAAGTCGCCCCACGGCGCGGTGCGAAGCTCAATCTTCAGGTCAGGGTTCTGCTCCTGAGCGATCTTGAGCTGCTCGTTGAGCGCGGTCGTGTCATCTTCCGAGCCAGCCCACATGTCGACGACGATCGTGTTGTCGTCCTTGGGTGCTGATCCGCTGCCGCTGCAGCCTGTGAGCACTGCGGCCGCTCCCACGGTCATGGCGACGAGTGGCACCAGGTTAATCTTCTTCATTGAACGCCTCCTCAGGCATCGGATAAGTTTGTTCGAGCACCGAACAAAGTTTGTTCGACTTCGACAGATGTCATACTGCCAGAAGATTCGCATCCCGACAAATACCAGTTTTTTGGCAGCGCCGAATCGAAACATTCACGCGGATACGGCCTTTCTTTCCGTGGATAGTACGGGCTAGGCTTCTACCAAGATCGAAGAAAGTTGGAACGTGCCACTCTCCCCGAACCCCCTCGATGACCAGAATCGTCGGATCGTCGAGCTTGTCGCCGGCGGGCAGGCGGCTTCGCGCAGCGAGCTTGCCAAGATCCTCGACGTCGCCGTCTCGACAGTCTCCCTGCGCGTGCAGACGCTCATCGACGCCGATGTACTGCGCGAGGACGGCCACGGCAATTCGAGCGGGGGCAGGCGGCCGCGCCGGCTGCGCGTGAATGTCGCGGAGGCCCGGATCCTTGCCGCCGAGCTCGGCGGCGGCCACGCCCGCATCGGCCTCCTCGACCTCACGGGCAAACTGCACGCGTCCGAGACAATCCAGATCAACATCGCCGCCGGCCCGGAAGAGACCCTGAAGAAGGTCGCAGCGGGCTGCCGAGCACTCGCAGGTGACACCGAGATCCGTGCAGTCGGAATCGCTCTTCCAGGGCCCGTGCGGCCCCAAACCGGCAGCGTCGATCAGCCGTCACGCATGCCCGGCTGGCAGGGGTACAGGGTGCGCGAGCGACTCACCGAGCTCCTCGGGGTCCCGGCTGTTGTCGACAACGACGCGAACCTCATGGCACTCGGAGAGCACCACAGGCGGCTCTCCCCTGCCGAGGACAGCATCACAGTCAAGGCAGGCACCGCGATCGGTAGTGGGATCATCGTGCAGGGCGCGATCCACCGCGGCGCGACAGCCGCGGCCGGCGATATCACGCACACTCAGATCGACCCGACGCTCAACGAGCCCTGCTCCTGCGGAAACCGCGGCTGCCTCGAGACGGTCGCAAGCGGCGCAAGTCTCGTGCGGCAGATGGGTGAGCTTGGCCACCAGGTGCCAGACGCCGCCGCTGTCCTCGCACTCGCGCGAGATGGTGACCCGACCGCGACGACGCTCATCCGCACCGCGGGAACCCACCTCGGCCAGGCACTCTCTGGCGTCGTGAACTTCTTCAACCCGCACGCGGTGTTCCTCACCGGGAGCCTGAGCGCGAGCGAGCCGTTCATCGCCGCAGTACGCAGTCGCGTCTACGAGGCCTGCCACCCGCTCGCGACGCAGACGCTACTCATCGAGGCTGCCGCGTCCGGGCAAGACGCGGCACTGTACGGTGCGGCACGAATTGCGCTCGACGCCGTCGACCTCACCGCGTAGTTAGGCCCCATCGACGAGGCGTAGCTCGATGACGGGCATGAGCACGTCAGGGCGCTGCACTGGCAGGTGCACGGTGAGCGTGCCCGCAGGCTGCCCGGCTGCCTCCATCTGCGAACCCTCCGAGCTAGGGTCGCTCTCCGACGTGCGCAACCAGGAGCCGTCGTTCAACAGGCGAGTAAACCTCACTTTGCCCGCGAGGCCAGGCAGGTGCACGTACCCGAGCGGCCAGCTGGCCATGTGCAGATAGAGCCGGTCGCCACGGCGGGTGTAGGTGCCCTCGCGAGGCGGCGCGAATCCGGCGTGGCCGGCGCCCACAATCGCGTCGCGGTGAAGGGCGGTCCACTCACCGAGCGTCTCGAGCACGGCTCGGTCTCGGGGTGAGATCGCACCGCGCCCGTCTGGCCCGATGTTCAACAGCATGTTCCCGCCCATCGAGACCGAGTCGGTGAGCATCTGCGCAAGCAGTGGCGCTGACTTCTGGTCAAGGTTGTCGCGATGGTACCCCCACGATCCATTGATCGTCTGACACGCTTCCCACCTCACCAACTCGCCACCGCGACGCACGGGCTCAGTCGGCTGGTACTGCTCGGGCGTGTAGAAGTCGCCGGGAATTCCGAGGCGGTCGTTCACGAGCATGTTCGGCTGGAGCTCGCGGCACATCGCGAGCATCGTCTCAGAGTCCCAGTCGGCGGGCCCCTTGCCGTCCCACCCGTCCTTGTGCTCCGGGTAGCTGAAATCGAAGAACATGTAGTCGATCTGCCCGTACTCGGTCAGCAGCTCGCGCAGTTGCGCGTGCATGAAGGCGCGGTAGCGCCCCATATCTCGGCCGGCATTGAGCTCGTGGGCGTTCTCGTCGTCGCGGCGTGGATGCACCCAGTCGACGAGGAAGTCGGGGTGGTGCCAGTCAATGAGCGAGAAGTACAAGCCAACACGAAGCCCTGCCGCGCGAAGCGCGTCAACGTGCTCGCGCACAAGGTCTCGCCCGCAAACTGCGTGTGCGGTGAAATCCGACTGGCGCGAGTTCCACAGCGCGAAGCCCTCGTGGTGCTTCGTGGTCAACACTACGTAGCCTGCGCCGAGTTGCTGTGCCTGGCGCGCGATCTCACCGGCGTCGAAGCGATCCGGATCGAAGTTCTCGACGTATGGCAGGTACTCGGCGTCAGTGAGTCGCTCGTAGTTCTGCACCCACTCGTGGCGGGCGGCGACGCTGTACGCCCCGAAGTGCACAAACATGCCGAGGCGCGCCTCGTCAAACCACTGATGCTCAGGCTGTGAAGACATGCGCACAATCTTCACACAGTTCTTTTGAGCGCGCTCGTCAAATCTCTCCCGGCGCGTGGGCTCGCGCAGCCCCCACCCGATCGCCGGCGGGCGCGCCACCCAGGCGTGGCCTCACCCATCCCTCCAAATACTCTTGTGCCCCCGTTCTTTCGCGAAGAATGGGGGCACAAAAGTGATTGAGTAAAAATGAAGGTCCCGAGCAGCCGGGGCACATCTGGCGACTGGGCTATGCCTCGTCGCGCGAGTCGGCGGCGATAGCAGTGTGGTGCTGGATCACCTCGGCAACAACAAAGTTGAACCACTTCTCGGCGAACTCAGGGTCGAGGTTCGCGTCCTCTGCGAGGCTCCGCAACCTGGCGATCTGCCGCGCCTCGCGGGCAGGGTCGGCGGGAGGCATCGCGTGCTCAGCCTTCAGCTGGCCCACCTCCTGCGTGCACCGAAACCGCTCCGCGAGCATGTGCACGAGGGCAGCGTCGATGTTATCGATGCTCGAACGGAGTCGCCCGAGGCGCTCCTCAGGAGTGGGGCTCGTCATCGCTCTCCTTCTTAGCTCAGCAGGTCGTGCAGCTCGACAACCTGCTCGCGCTCCGGACCAACGCCGACGGCCGAGAACCTGGCGCCGCTCATCGCTTCGAGCGCGCGGATGTAGTCCTGCGCGTTCTTCGGCAGTTCCTCAAACGAGCGGCAGTTCGAGATGTCCTCGTCCCAGCCAGGGAACTCCTGGTAGATCGGCTTCGCGTGGTGGAAGTCTGACTGGTTCACGGGCATGTCGTCGTGGCGAACGCCGTTCACGTCGTAGGCCACGCACACGGGAATCGACTTGATGCCCGAGAGCACATCGAGCTTCGTGAGCACGAAGTCGGTGACGCCGTTGATGCGGGCCGCGTAGCGTGCCATCGGAGCGTCGTACCAGCCGCACCGGCGCGCGCGACCGGTGGTGACGCCAAACTCGCCGCCCTTGGTCTGCAGGAACTCGCCCATCTCGTCGAATAGCTCGGTCGGGAATGGCCCCGATCCGACACGGGTCGTGTACGCCTTGATAACCGCGATGATGCGGTCGATCTTGTGCGGCGGAACGCCCGAACCCGTCGCGGCACCGCCGGAGGTCGCGTTCGAGCTGGTGACGAACGGGTAGGTGCCGTGATCGATGTCGAGCATCGTCGCCTGGCCAGCCTCGTACAGCACTGTCTTGTCATCGGCGAGCGCGTTGTGCAGCAGCAGGCCGGTGTCGCACACCATCGGCTCGAGGAGCTCGCGGTACGCGAGCAGGTCGTTCACAACCTCGTCGGCGTCGATCGCACGCCGGTTGTAAATCTTGACGAGCACCTGGTTCTTGAAGTCGAGCGCGGCTTCGACCTTCTGTCGAAGGATGCCCTCGTCGAAGATGTCTTGAATGCGGATGCCGACGCGGTTGATCTTGTCTGCGTAGGCGGGCCCGATGCCGCGACCTGTCGTGCCAATCTGGCGCTTTCCGAGGAAACGCTCGGTGACCTTGTCGAGGGTCCGGTGGTACTCGGTAATCACGTGCGCGTTCGCGCTCACCTTGAGCTTAGAGACGTCGACGCCGCGCTCCTTGAGCGCGTCGAGCTCAAGCTTGAGCACCGCGAGGTCAACGACAACACCGTTAGCGATCACCGGAACGACGCCCGGTGTCAGAATGCCCGATGGGAGCAGGTGCAACGCGTATTTCTGGTCGCCAATGACAACCGTGTGACCGGCGTTGTTACCGCCGTTGAACTTTACGACATAGTCAACGCGGCTCCCGAGCAGGTCGGTTGCGCGACCCTTTCCCTCATCGCCCCATTGGGCACCGGTGATCAGTACAGCGGGCATCTCAGCCCCTTCCTTCGCACTAGGCAGATACCGAGCCAGTCTAGCGGAGCCGCGCTTTCCATGCCCGGCAGGCGTAACACGAACGCCCCGCGGCGCCGCCTGACGGTGTGCCTGGGGCGCCGCGGGGCGTTCGCGAAAGGCTGCGGCTGCAGCGACTTGTCTACGCTTCGGCGATGTGGGAGTGCAGGAACCAGCGATCCTTATCGAGCTGCTGGGCGATCGCGATCGCGATGTCCTGACTCACAGGGTCGATCTCCTCGAGCCCCTCAATCGCGCGATAGATCGTCGCGAGCGTCGCGTCGAGCTGGGCGACCATTTCGCGCACCGTGACGTCAGACTGCTGGAAACCTGGCGACAGCTCGGGAGTCGTCGTGCGAGATGCGACCGTCGCGATGCGCGAGTCGACGGGAAGGCCGAGGGCGACGATCCGCTCGGCAACCTCGTCTGCACCCGCCTGGGCATTCGCGACGACGGTGTCGAGGAACTCGTGAACCCCGATGAAGTTCGCTCCGCGCACGTGCCAGTGGGCCTGCTTGGCGTTGACGTGGAGGGCGACGAGATCCTGAACGACCGGGCTCAGGTACTGCGCGACCCCACTCGGGCGGTTCATGTCGCCCTGCGCGGCCGGGATGCGGGCTTCTTGCATTGTCATACTGGCTTCCCTTCTCTCGGGAGCGCCCGTACGTGCCGGGCACTCGGTGTTGTCTAGGTTACGCGGAGAGTCTGGGCGCTGGCCTCAGAGTTCGATGAGTGTTTGCCAGGCGCTGGCTAGGCTATGACTAAGCCGACACGGGCCGTTCACTGCGAGGGGGATCATGGCACGCAGACGCATCGTCATCGGAGGCGCATCAGGGTTTCTCGGGTCGAGGCTCCGTCACGAACTCACCCAAGACGGATGGGAGGTCGTAACAATCGGCAGGGCCGGGGCTGACGCGTCGTGGGATGACAAGGCCGCTATCCTGAGCCTCGTTGACGGGGCCGACGCAGTAATCGGACTCGCTGGCAAGAGCGTTGACTGCCGCTACAACGACGCGAACCGTGACGAGATCCTCCGCTCTCGCGTCGACACCACTCGCGCGCTGTCGGAAGCGATTGCGGCGAGCACCGCACCGCCCAGAGTGTGGTTGAACTCGAGCACGGCCACGATTTACAGGCACGCCATGGACCGCCCACACACCGAGGCGAACGGCGAGCTTGGGGCGGGTTTCTCGGTCGACGTCGCGCGCAACTGGGAGCGGGAGTTCTTCGCCGCCAACCTGCCGGGTACCCGCCGCGTCGCGCTCAGGATCGCGATCGCCATCGGAGACGGCCCCGCCACGAACACGCTATTCAGGCTCGCCAGGCTCGGCGTCGGCGGGCCACAGTACGACGGCCCGTGGTTCCCGCACCGCCGCTACCGGGGCATCGGCCCCGAGCCGACCGAGCCGACCGCGAGCTGGCACCGCACCCGCGGCCGACAGCGTTTCAGCTGGGTGCACATTGACGACATCGTTGGCGCGGTGCGCTTCGCGCTGCAGAGCGAAACCCTCAGCGGTCCAGTGAACGTAGCGTCGCCGGGCCCGAGCGACAACCGCACAGTTATGCGGGCGCTTCGGCGGACTGTCGGGGCGTGGTTCGGGCTGCCCGCATTCCGCTGGATGCTTGAGCCGGCGACGTGGGTACTGCGCACCGAGTCTGAGATGGTGCTCAAGAGCCGCTGGGTTATACCCGAGAAGCTTCTCGCAGCGGGCTACGAGTTCACGTGGACCGAGATTGAGCCGGCTCTGCGCGACGTGTGGGAGGGGCGGCGGGGATAACGCCGAGGGCTCGGGCCCTGTGCTGGCCCGGCCTGGTCCGCCTGGCCCGGCCCGGTCCGGCCTGCCTGGCCCGGTCCGGCCCGGTCTGGCCTAGCCCTCCTGACCTGGTCCGGCCCACCTAGCCCGCCCCCGCCCCGCCCGCCCGGCCCGCCCGGCCCGCCGAAGAGCATCTTCCCCGCAAGAAGACCCGAACGCGACCGCCGGGAGGCACCTCTTTTGCGGGGAACAGGCTGTTTAGCAAGGCTCAGCCAGTGACAGAGCGCGGCATCGACAGTGCGCAGCAGCGGACACCAAGCCCGGACGCCCCAAGCTGCGGGTACGGTGGAGGGGTGCAGTCCCGTCGTAAGTACCCCAAGACGAGGTCGGCCGCCACAAGCGCCCGCTACGCGAAGCGGCGCAAGAATCGGCTCGCCCGCGTCGACAACGACCTCACTGACGATCAGTGGCAGACCCTGCTCGAGGCGTGGGGATGCTGCGCCTACTGCCAGGGCGACGGCGCCGCGCTGCAACGCGACTGCGTGCAGCCGGTCTCGCGCGGCGGCCGGTACACGCTCGGAAACGTCGTGCCAGCCTGCGCCTCGTGCAACGCAAGCAAGCACAACTCCGAGGTCACCAGCTGGCTCAGGCGCAAGAAGCTCGACGAACGAGCATTCCTGCTGCGGCACGCGACGATTCTGCAGCAGCTGCTCCCGGATCCTGAACCAGACGGCGGGCAGCTGGCCGAGCCCGAGGCTGCTGCCCTCGACACGCCTCCCGCCGCTCTGCACGACGACGTGCCACCCCACCCAGAGCACCACGCTTAGGCGGCCGCGCCGCCCGTCAATTGGTTAGGCGTCGAGCCTGAGCGACAGCAGCATCCGCTTCGCCTTCGCGTAGTCTTCGGTCTGCATGAACGCGCGCGCCTCGTCCATCGAGCCGAAGTGCTTCGTTGCATCGCTGATGCTCACTTGGAGAGTGTCTGCGAACCTGACCAGGGCCGATTCGGTCTGCAACAGGTTGTAGTAGAAGCAGTATGGTTCGCCCAGCGATGTGTCGCTCACCGCCATCGTCGCGAACACGCCTTCCGCGTGAGCGTTCTCAATAGCCCGATAGGTGAACTGCGTCGGGGTCGTGCCGGGTAGCGCGTCGCCGTACCGCACGTAGCCCGGAATCTCGACAGGCACCGTCTCGAGCTCGGTCACAGTCAGAAAGCTGGACTCGTCTGGCCCGCTCGCATCGCCTCCGCAGCCTCCCCCGAGCCCCATGACCTTGCGGGCGTAAGTGAGCTGCAGGTCGCCTTCCTCGTCGACGACATCGAACAGGTAGATTTCGTGCTCGGGCTCCAACCGCTCGCTCTCGACGACGCTCCACCCCGGCGCGACCTCAAAGCTGCCAACGGTCCGAGGGTCTGAGAAGCGCTCCCACTGCGCCTCAGGCTCCAGGGCGGGTTCTTCAGTCGGCTCAGGCGAGGGCTTCGGCGACGGCTTCGAGGTCGTCGGTGTCGGCCCAGGTTCGGGGCTGGGCGCACACGCGCTGAACAGCAGGGCCGCGCCGAGCGCGCCAATCGCGACGGCCCTACCTGAGGTGGTTCGCCGACGGGATCGAGGTGCGGGGCTCATAGCCCGATCCTAGGGGAGGACAGTACGCTCGGCCAGGAACAGTTCTCGGGGGCTCCAGGGCCACCGAATCTCGCTATTCGGCCTCGATTGCGGCGATCGCGGTCGCGTCCGCGCCGTTCAAGAACTCGGTGAGGCGCTCGACCTCGTGTGTCTCGCCGATCGCTGCGGCGCCTCGGCGCAGCGCGTAGAGCGCCCGCAGTACTCCGCGGTTGGGCTCGTGCGACCACGGTACAGGCCCGGCGCCTCGCCAGCCAGCCTTGCGGAGCGAGTCGAGGCCGCGGTGATACCCCACGCGGGCGAACGCGTACGCGCCAATCTCGTCGTCGGCCGCTGCCGCGCGGTCTGCGAGCACGGCCCAGGCGAGCGGGGAATCAGGGTGCGCCCGCACGACCTGTTCGGGGTCTGTGCCGGCGGCGAGCGCGGCCGTCACGTCCGCATCGGGAGCGAGCAGTGTGGGTTCTGGGCCGAGGAGGTTCTCACCGATCATGTCGCCAGTGTAGCGACAGCGCCGACCCAGGAGCGGCTACTCAGTAAAGGACAGAGAAGAGAGGACCCGGACGAGTTGTTCGTACTCCGCCGTATCTGCGTATTCCTTGGCTTCCTCGACTGAGCCGAACAACCAGGGAGACGCGGCGGGATCAAACGAGTCAACCTGGAGCTGAGTCGCGAACATCGCGAGCCCAGCCTCCGTGTGCAGCAGGTTGTAATACATGCACGCCTCGGGCGGGATGTCGTCAGAGAGCGAAAGGCTCGCGAGGGCGCCATCCTCGACCTCTGAGATGCGGTAGACGACTCGCGGAGCGACGAGTGGTGCAGGGGTCTCTGCCGCCGCGACGTAGCCCTGCAGCTCGACGCTCTGCGTATCTGCTTCCTGGATTCGCAGTACTGGGAGCTCCTGACATGCGCCACCGAGTCCCTGCACTCGGCTCGCAAACGTCAGGAGTTGCCTGCCCTCAGGGTCGATCACCCCAAACTGAAACGCGCCGATCTCAGCGTTGCCTCCGAGATCAGCGACGGTCCACCCGGGAGGCACTTCGAACGAGTGAGGCAGGCGCGAGTCGGTGAACCGCACCCAGGGCTCCTCACTAGGCGTCGGTTCCGGCTCTGGGCTCGTGGCCGGTGTCGGTTGCGGGCTCTCGGGCGCGGGTTGTGGTGAGCACCCGGCAAGCACCGCGCCCACGACGAGGATCGCGACGACGCCCACCACCGTAGCGAGAATTTGCGCGTATCGCTGAGCGCGCGAAAGGGCCCCAGATGCTCTCATAGCCTTAGCTTAGAGCGCAGCCGGGGCCAGCGCGGGTGCAGCCTAGCGGTAGTTCACGAACTGGAGGGCGACGTCGATGTCTGCACCCTTCAGCAGCGCCATCGTCTCCTGCAGGTCGTCGCGGCTCTTCGAGCTGACTCGAAGTTCATCGCCCTGGATCTGGCTCTTCACGCTCTTCGGGCCCTCGTCGCGGATGAGCTTGTTGAGCTTCTTCGCGGTCGCCTGGTCAATGCCCTCCTTGAGCTTCGACTCAATGCGGTACTCCTTGCCGCTCGGGTAAGGCTCACCCGAGTCGAGCACCTTCAGCGACATGCCACGCTTGATGATCTTTGACTGCAGCACGTCGAGGACGGCGTTCGCACGCTCCTCGGTATTCGCCTTGATCAGGATGGTGTCGCCGGAGTAGGTCACGTCGGCGCCAACGCCCTTGAAGTCGTAGCGCTGCTCGACCTCCTTGCGGGCCTGGTTCACTGCATTCTCGACCTCCATCGAGTCGATCTTGCTCACAACGTCAAAAGAGGAATCAGCCATGCCCTAAGCGTAGACGAAAGCTCGCACATTGCGCAGCGATCACACACATGCGTCATGAAACGTAATGTCTGTCATAACGGAACCGAATCTATTGGTACGATCGTTGTTTGTCGCCCACACCCGGCGCGACTCGCCTCGAAAGGATCACCATGTCGTCTTCGACAGCACCGCCCGCCCCCTCAGCGCAGCCGGCTGCGCCTCCAGCGGACCCCGGGAAGCGTCGCCTGCCGAAATGGATGACCTCCTTTGGCTGGCAGATTCTCGCCGCGCTCGTGCTTGGCCTGGTACTCGGAACCATCGCCCTCAATCTCGGCCCTGACGCGGAAGGCAACCCGAACGGGCTGCACGCAACGCTCAAGGTCATCGGATCGAGCTACGTCACGCTGCTGCGCGCGGCCGTCGTACCGCTCATCTTCACTGCGATCGTCTCGAGCATCGTCGGGCTCCGCAAGGTCACAAACGCCGCCCGCCTCGCAGGCCAGACGCTTTTGTGGTTCGCGATCACCGCGCTCATCGCTGTCGCCATCGGCATCACGCTCGGCGTCACGCTGCGCCCCGGCGCCGCAGCTTCGGGCTCTGAGCTAACCCCGTCTGACCCGTACACCGTCGGCACCTGGTGGAACTTCCTCACGGGCCTCGTGCCCCAGAACTTCCTCGGCCTCGGCGTCTCGGGCGGAGTCGACCTCGAGACAGGCGCACTCACTGCGGGCGCGAGCTTCAACGTGCTGCAGGTCATCGTCGTGTCAGCAGCGGTCGGCATCGCCGCACTGAAGATCGGCCAGAAGGCAGAACCGTTCATCGCGCTCACCGAGTCGGCACTCACCATCATTCAGAAGGTGCTCTGGTGGATCATTCGGATCGCACCGATCGGCACCCTCGGCCTCATCGGCAACGCCATCGTCGAGTACGGCTGGGGCAAGATGGGCACGCTCACGCTGTTTGTCGCGGTACTCTACCTCGGGCTCGCGATCGTGCTGTTCGTGGTCTACCCGGTTCTCGTGAAGGCTCACGGCCTCTCGATCCGACAGTACTTCTCGGGAGTGTGGCCCGCGGTGCAGCTCGGCTTCGTCAGCCGCTCATCGATCGGCACATTGCCGCTCACCCAGCGCGTGACCGAACGTAACCTCGGCGTGCCCCGCGGCTACGCCTCGTTCGCGGTGCCGCTCGGCGCGACGACCAAGATGGACGGCTGCGCCGCGATCTACCCGGCCGTCGCCGCCATCTTCATCGCCCAGTTCTTCGGCATCGAACTGTCGCTCGTTCAGTACCTGCTGATCGCCCTCGTATCTGTCGTCGGCTCTGCGGCAACCGCTGGCACGACTGGCGCGACAGTGATGCTCACACTCACCCTCTCCACGCTCGGCCTGCCCCTTGAGGGCGTCGGCCTGCTCCTTGCGGTCGACCCGATCATCGACATGGGCCGCACCGCGGTGAACGTCGCTGGCCAGGCGCTCGTGCCGACAATTGTCGCCAAGCGCGAGGGGATCCTCGACAAGGAGCTCTACAACGCCCCGCGCCATGGCCTTGCGTTCGACAACTCGGACACCGAGGAAGAGCTCGCTCACGACCAGGCGGTCGAACCGGCAGGGGCCGGCCGCTAGTCCCGTCTCGGCCGTCACCCGCTTCGCCCCGTGCACCTGGCTCGCCAGGCGCACGGGGCGAAGCGCGTTATGGGCCTCCGGCTAAGGTAGGAACGCACATAGGAACGCCCTTGCGAAAGCGCAGGGAACGAAAGGACAAGCAAAATTACTCTGTCACGCACCCGCCTCCGTTCAGCAACCGGGGTAACCCTTGCAACGCTCCTGCTGCTTCCCGCTCTCACTGGCTGCAGCATCTTCCCCGTAACGGCAGTCGAACGCGACGACTCGGGTGCAGTAACCGAACAGTCGCAGGCGTCGGTCGACCAGATCGCGGTAGGCGACTGCATGGACTCAACCGACGACTCCGTCGTGTATGACGTTCCGGTGGTGCCCTGCGCGGAGGAGCACGACGAAGAGATCTTCGGCGAGTTCGAGCTCGCTGGCGAAACGTTCCCTGAGGCTGCCGCGCTCGAGGAAGAGAGCAATGACAAGTGCATCGCAATGTTCAACGAGTTTGTCGGCATCGACTACTTCGATTCCGAACTCGACTTCTACACCCTCACGCCGACCGAGGACGGCTGGAACGAGTTCGACGACCGCACCGTGAACTGCGTCATCGTTGACCCGGCGGGGAAGATCACCGGCAGCCTGAAGGGCGCGGCCCGCTAGGTCCCACAGCGCGCGCGAGGGGGTGCGCGCCCGACACCACTTGGCTAGTCGGGCGCGCACCCCCTCGCCTATTGCCCCACGAACCTGGCAGACGCAGCCAACGACCAAGGTTGCCTCCTCAGATGATGCGTCAGTACCTTCCCTTTGACCCGTCACTGAACTCGATCTGAAGTGCCCCTGATCAGGGAAAACTCCCCCTGTACACTGGCGAATTGGCGAGACCTGGCGACGATCATTGTTCGCGTCAGACGCTCGACCGGTCTACCTTCCGACGTCGTCAGCAGAGGAGCACACCATGAACACCCCTACCGGCCGTGTCATCGTCAGCGCAGCAGCGCTCAGCATCGCCCTTGCCGCCACTGGCTGCTCCACCGCACCGACGCCCGACGGCTCCGGCGAGCTCGCGGGCGCAAGCCTCATTGTCGGGTCGAAGGAGTTCACCGAGCAGCTCGTGCTCGGTCAGATCACGGCCCTCGCGCTCGAGAACGCCGGCGCGACAATCACGGATGAAACCGGCCTCACTGGCAGCGCGACAGTCCGCGAAGCGCTGGTGAGGGGAGAGCTCGACATCTACTGGGACTACACCGGAACCGGGTGGGTAAACATCCTCGGGAACACCCCCTCCGACCTTCCAGATGACTTGTATGGCGCGGTCTCCGAGGCAGACGCTAAGAACGGCATCGCCTGGCTTGAGCCGGCGAACTTCGAGAACACGTACCGGATCGCCACTTCGGAGCAGTTCGCCAGCGAACACGGGATCGAGACGATGTCAGATGTCGCCGCCTACGTGAAAGCGCATCCGACTGATGGCAAGGTGTGTGCCGCGAGCGAGTTCATTGCACGCGATGACGGATTGCCTGGCGTTGAACACGCCTACGACTTCGCGTTCTCCGAGATCGTCGAGCTCGACTTCAACCTCATCTACACGCAAATCGGCGATACCTGCTCGTTCGGCGAAGTGTTCTCAACCGACGCGCGTATCCCCGCCAACAGCCTGAGGGTCATCACGGACGACCTCGGCTTCTTCGTCGAGTATTTGGGAGCGGTCACGTTGCGGCAGGAGACGCTCGACACGTACCCGGCAATTGCGGACATCTTTGCCCCCATCGCGGAGGCCCTCACGATCCCGACAATCACGGCGCTGAACGGCAAGGTCGATATCGAAGGTGAGGATCCCAGGGACGTCGCAGAAGAGTGGCTGCTCGCCGAGGGGTTCATCGGCTAGCAGCAGCAGCGCCTCCGCGCTGACTCACAGTTACACTCCGAAGTATGGAATCACCAGTACTGAGCTACCTTCGCAGCGTGCACGCCGAACTGGCGGAGCTGCGCGACGGCGTCCCGTATGCGGTCGGGCCGTCGAGCGCAGACCTTGATCCCTCCGACTTTGGCATCGCCCTCGCGACCGTTGACGGTCACATCTACGAGGTAGGAACCACACGCAAGCAGTTCTCGCTGCAGTCGATCTCAAAGCCGTTGAGCTACGGGTTCGCAATCGCCGAGCTCGGCATGGATGCTGTCGATGCGCACGTCGACGTTGAGCCATCGGGCGATCCATTCAACGAGATCTCGTCGAGCCCGGAGACCGGGAGACCCGCGAACGCGATGATCAATGCTGGCGCGATCGCAGTCGCCTCGCTCATCAAGGGTTCGGGCGGGCGCACCCCGATTCAACGCATTGAGCACACTTACTCCGAATTCGCTGCCCGTAAGCTCCGCAGTGACGGCCGTGAGTACCGGGCCGAGCGCGCGCGCAGCGACAGGAACCACGGGCTAGCGTACCTGCTGAGTGCCGCAGGCGTCGTCGAGGGCGACCCCACCCGCGCGCTCGAAACCTACCTGCGCCAGTGCACGGTGCAGGTTGACTGCCGCGACCTTGCGATGATCGCTGCGACGCTTGCCTCTGGCGGCACGAACCCGGTGACAGGCACCGAGGTACTCCCATACGAGGCAGTCGAGCGAGTGCTGTCAGTCATGATGACCTCAGGGATGTATGACGACGCCGGCGACTGGGCGACCAGTGTCGGGCTGCCTGCGAAGTCAGGCGTCGGCGGCGGAATCATCGCTGTGCTCCCGGGCCAGGTTGGGCTCGCGGTGTACTCGCCCCCGCTCGACACCCACGGCAATAGTGTGCGCGGCGCGGCAGCGTGCCGCCGCATTTCGTCAGACCTCCAGATGCATTTTGTGCGCTCGGCGCGCCAGGGGCGGTCAGCGATCCGCTCGATCCGCACGATCGACACGGAGCCGTCGAACATCCGTCGAACCGAGGCCGCCGCAGACGTACTGCAGGAGCAGAGCGAGCGGGCGCTCGTCATTGAGCTCGCGGGCGACCTGTTCTTCGCGGGCACCGAGACAGTCGTGCGTGAGTTGAGCTCCCTCGGCGACGAGATCGATGTCGTTGTCATTGACGTTCGCGACGTCGACGAGGTCGGCGAGGCCGGGATCCGCATGATCAACGCGGTGTTCCAGGACTTCAGAGACAACGGGCGCGAGATTCTGCTCGTTGATCCCGACGATGTGCTCGATGACGTCGACACGCGTGGCATCACAATATTCGACTCGCGCGATCGCGCAATCGCCGAGTGCGAGCACCGCCTGCTCGAGCGCTACGGTGGCCCAGAGGCAATGCCCCGCGCCGTCTCCGTAGTCGATTCCCCCGTGCTCGCACCGCTCACCCCAGCCGATGCCGACGCGCTGGCGGCGCACATGAGCCGTCGCCACTACGACGACGGCGAGGTGATTCGTCGCGTGGGGCAGCGTTTCGGCGGCGTGTTCTTCATCCTCTCGGGCACCATCAGCATCGTCGCTTCCCACACAGACGGCACGAGGTTCCGGCTACGCACCCTCGGCGCTGGGATGACGTTCGGCGAACTCGCGCTCGGCGAGGACGACCGGCAGGAGACCACGGCGAAGGCCGAGGGCCCCGTCGAGCTCATGGTGCTGACCGCAGACGAGATCGAAGCGCTTGAGGAACGCGATCCTGCCCTTGCTGTGCAGCTGTGGCGTGCGCTCGCCCGCGACGCCTACATGCGCGTCGACCGCTTCAGCCGCGCAAACGCGGCGCGTATCCGAGACTGATCGATAGGCGCTGAGTAAGCCCCTGAACTGGGGAAACGTCGTGCTGTACAATAGGTTCTTGTGGAAATTAATCCTCCTCCCCGTCGCTAACACTCTGGTTTCTTGAGTGGCGCCAACACCTTCGAGCACAACGAAGCGCGAGAACGATGAGGGCGGACAGCGAAAGGGACTGTGAGTTTTCTCGAATTTTTAATCAAGCGCGCAGACGACATGCTCGAAATGGGCATCGGCCATGCCGCAGTTGTCGGGATATCTGTACTCCTCGCCACGGTACTCGGCGTGGCGCTCGGCGTCCTCACGCACCGCAACGAGCGCGCGCGTGACTTCACCCTTGCGGTCTCGGGAGCGATGCTGACGATCCCGTCGTTTGCGCTCTTCATCCTGTTGCTCGGCCCCCTCGGCCTTGGCGCGAAGCCCGTCGTCGTGGCGCTCACGATGTATGGCCTCATGCCGATCATCCGCAACACTGTCGCTGGCTTGAACGGGGTCGACCCGGCGATCACCGAGTCTGCCCGCGGGATGGGGCTCACCCGAGCACAGCGACTCTTCCGCATCGAGCTGCCCCTCGCCTGGCCTGTCATCATCACGGGCGTCCGCGTGACCACGCTGTCGCTGCTCGGCATAGCCGCGATCGGGTCAATCGTGAACGGGCCTGGCTTCGGAAACTTCATATTCACCGGCCTCGCACGCGTCGGCACCCCCGTGGCGATCAATTTCGTGCTCGCGGGGGCGCTCGGCGTCGTCATCCTGGCCATTCTGTCTGACGTGCTGTTCCACATTGTGCGTCGACTCACGACTTCTAAGGGAATCCGATGACTGAACAGCCCACGACAACCGAGACCGTGATGATCAACCTCCAAGGGCTCACCAAGCGCTACCCCGGCCAGGATCGCAACGCTGTCGACAGCCTCGACCTTGAGATTCGCGCCGGTGAGATCGTCGTGCTTGTTGGCCCGTCTGGCTGCGGCAAGACGACGACAATGAAGATGATCAACAGGATCATCGAACCCTCTGGCGGGCGGATCATGCTCGACGGTGAAGACGTCACTCAGGTGAATCCAGACAAGCTCAGGCGCCGCATCGGCTACGTCATCCAGCAAATCGGGCTGTTCCCGCACATGACGATCGGTGAGAACATCGCGACAGTGCCGAAGCTTCTCGGCTGGGACAAGGCTCGCACCGCGAAACGCGTCGACGAGCTGCTCACGATGGTAAGCCTCGACCCTGCCGAGTACCGTGACCGGTACCCGAAGCAGTTGTCTGGCGGCCAGCAGCAGCGTATCGGCGTCGCGCGTGCGCTCGGCGCGGCCCCAGACGTGCTGCTCATGGACGAACCGTTCGGCGCGATCGATCCGATCACACGCGATAGGTTGCAGAACGAGCTGCTTCGCATGCAGGCCGAGATGCGCAAGACGATCGTGTTTGTCACGCACGACATCGACGAGGCGATCAAGCTCGGTGACCGCATCGCGATCCTGCAGGAAGGATCGCGCATCGCACAGTACGACACGCCAGAGCAGATCCTGACCGCGCCCGCGAATGAGTTCGTGAAGAACTTCATCGGTCGCGGCGCCTCGCTGAAACGGCTCGGGCTCACGCGCGTCTCAGACATCGCGCTCCGCGAATGGCCGACGGTGGCAGCAGGCGAGTCTGCAGAGGCGGCACTCGAACAGCTTCGCCATGCCGCAGAGAGCGCGCTCCTCGTGCTCGACTCCGCTGGGCGGCCGATCCGATGGGTTGACGGCGAGGAGTTGCAGGCAGCCGCAGGCCGACCCCTCGCCGAGCTCGGCACGTCGGTGAACCACATGGAGCCACACGCCACGCTGTCTGACGTGTTGAACGCCCTCATTACCTCACGCCACAGCGTCACTGCGGTTGTTGATGGCACGGGCGCATACATCGGCGTTGCCGACTTCGAACAGATCCACGACGCGATCCGCGCGATGCGCAGTCGCGCAGTCGGCGAAGCCCGTGCGGGCCTTCGGGACGAGGAGCACGGATGAGCGTCGTCGACGTCGCCGCGGCAAGCCGCGTCCAATCGGGAGGCGGCGCGGGAAGCACAGGGCGCTGGCGCAAGGCAGCCGGGCGCTACCTCACCATGCCGCTCGTGCTCGCGGCCGTCTGCCTCGCGCTCTACGCCTACGTCTCCAGCCAGACACTCGACACGATCGAGGCGCGTGCGCTGAGCACCGAGCGGCTCACCACTGCGATCTGGCAGCACGTCCAGTTGACCGCTGTCTCGACGCTCTGCACGCTTGTCATCGCTGTGCCCCTCGGTGTCCTGCTGAGCAGACGGTTTGCGCGCTGGTTCCGCCCGTATCTCATCACCCTGCTCACACTGGGCCAGGCAGTTCCGACGATCGCCATCCTGGTGATCCTCGCCGTCGCGTTCCTGTTTCTCGGTTTTAACGCGGCGATCGTCGGCCTCACCGCCTACGCGATCGTGCCGGTGCTGCTGAACACGATCGTCGGCCTCGAGCAGGTCGACAGGTCGGTGCTCGAGGCGGGCCGTGGGATGGGAATGTCTCGCTTCACTGTCCTGCGGAAGATTGAGCTGCCGCTCGCGGTACCAGTGATCCTTGCCGGGATTCGCACCGCCCTCGTCATCAACGTCGGCACTGCAACGCTCGTGACCTACATCAACGCGGGCGGGCTCGGAGACGTTATTGTCGCTGGCCTCACCACCAACCGGTTCGTCGTACAGCTTGTTGGCGCAACGCTGACCGCCGTGCTTGCGCTCACGATCGACTATCTCGCGGGGCTCGCCGAAGACATTCTGCGGCCGCGCGGACTCTAGACTCACCATCCATCAACTCAGAGGAGACACTCATGAAGACCTCACGTAAGGCGCTCGCGGTTCTCGCAGCAGGCGCGGGCATCGCGCTCGCGCTCACCGGCTGCAGTACCGGCGATTCCAAGGCGCCGTCCGCCGACGGCGAGCTTTCGGGCGCCAGCATTACCGTTGGCTCGAAGGAGTTCACCGAGTCACACGTGCTCGCGCAGATCACCGCGCTCGCGCTCGAGAACGCGGGTGCCAAGATCACCGACCAGACTGGCATTTCTGGCAGCGCGACGGTTCGCGAAGCACTTGTCTCGAACGAGATCGACATCTACTGGGACTACACGGGTACAGGCTGGGTGAACGTGCTCGGCAACACGACCGAGGACCTCCCCGAAGATCTCTACGCTGCGGTAGCCGAGGCGGACGCGGCGAACGGAATTGCTTGGCTTGAGCCTGCGAATTTTGAGAACACGTACCGCGTCGCGGTGAAGAGCGACTTCGCAAAGGAACACAGCATCTCAACGATGTCAGACGTCGCAGCCTACGTGAACAAGAACCCGAAGGATGCTGCGATCTGCGCGGCAAGCGAGTTCATCAACCGCGACGACGGGCTCCCGGGCCTCCAGGACGCCTACGGGTTCAAGTTCTCGGAGATCGTCGAGCTTGACCTGAACCTCATCTACACGCAGATCGGCGAGTCGTGCTCGTTCGGCGAGGTATTCTCAACCGACGCGCGCGTGATCTCGAATGACCTCACTGTCATCGATGACGACAAGCAGTTCTTCGTGGAGTACGCCGGAGCTGCGACGCTGCGTCAGGAGACGCTCGACGAGTACCCGGCGATCGCGACAATTCTTGCCCCCATCTCGGAGGCACTCACGAACGAAGCGATCACCGAGCTCAACGGCAAGGTCGACAACGACGGTGAGGATCCCCGCGACGTCGCCGAGGAATGGCTGACCGCCGAGGGGTTCATCTCGTAACCCAGCAGCGACACCAACGCGGCGGCCGGGGAGGAACGTTCCTCCCCGGCCGCCGCGTCGTTTCTGCCGGCCGAGGCTAGGCTTCGACGAAGCGCCCGACCGTGCGTTGGGCATCGATCCCCGGCAGCGCTTGCGAGAAGATACGGTAGTAGGCGAGCTCCTCTGCGGTGCGAAGCGGCGGGTCGAGCTCGGGGGCCGCTGCACGCAGCTCGTCCGGCGTTACCTCTGTCGCCTTCGGCACCGCCGAGAAGTGGTCGCCGAGCACATCGTTCATGCCTGTGCCCTCGCCGAACTGCTCCTTGCGACGCCAGAGCACCTCGTCGGGCAGCCAGCCGTCGAACGCGCGCCGAAGCAGCCACTTCGCGGGGCGCTTCTCACTGATGAGTTTCCACTCCGGCGGCAGCGCCATCGCAAGCTCAACGACGTCGAGATCCAAAAACGGGAGCCGCGGCTCGAGGCCGTGCGCCCCGGCGACCCTATCGACCCGTTGCAGGCCACCAGCGTGCATGCCGTCGAGCGTGTCGAGTAGTTCGCCGTGGAGAGCCGCGCCGTCGGTGTGCCTGCCGAAGTGCGAGTACCCGGCGTAGAGCTCATCTGCCCCCTCGCCCGCGAGCACGACAGTGACGTGCTCGGCGGCGAGCGCCGCTACAAGATGGTGCGGTACGGCAGAATGTACGAGCTTCGGGTCGAACGATTCGAGCTCACCGATGATTGTGGGCAACAGCTCTATCGCGTGCTCCGCGGTGTACGTGAGTTCGTGGTGGTCGGTGCCAACGTGCTGAGCGACAAGCTTCGCAGCGGCGAGGTCGCGGCTGCCGGCGAGCCCGACGGAGAAGCTCGGCAGCGTCACCCCGCGTTGTGCTGCGAGCCGCGCCGCGATCGCGGCGATGATGCTCGAATCTACGCCGCCTGAGAGGAGTATTCCGACTGGCCTGCGCGCGTCGAGCGTCTCACCGACAGCGCGAATGAGCGTCTCCCGCACAGCGTCGAACACCCACGCAGGCGGTTCTTCGTCGGCCGCTCGACTCTGTAACAGGACCGGCACGGTAGACACCGCTGCGGGGTCGGCGACGAGACCACCGCTCGGAGTCCAGGCGTGGCCGGGAGGAAAAGGCTCGACGAACTCGCGCCATTCTTCATCAAATGCCTTCATCTCAGACGCGAACAGCGTCGTCGCACCCCGCCTTGCCCAGTACAGCGGCGCGATTCCGAGAACGTCACGACCGACCGCAAATTCTCCGGCCTCGCCTGCGATGGCAAGCGCGAACGTGCCCCACAGTCGGGTGAAGGCTGCGACTCCGTCTCGAGCGTAGAGCCGCAGGGCGGCCTCCAGGTCGGAACCTGTTGCGAATCCGGCGTCGCCGAGTACCTGCCGGATGCGCCGATGGTTGTAAATCACCCCGTCGCCGACAAGCCAGAGCCCCGCATCAGGGGCCGACAGCGGCGGCGGGTTCGCCCCGGGGTCCATGACCGCAAGGTGGTGTGTCCCGATCCAGGCCTCACCGACCCGCTTCACACCGCGGCCGTGCGGGCCTCTGTGCTGCATTCGATCGAGCATGCGCTGCCCGAGGTGTTCATCAAACGGTCCGTACGCGGCAACGATGGCCGACATCACGATCACTTCCTTGGAGAGAGTTGCGACGAACCTCCAGGCTATCGGCTGCCGCTGCGGGCGCGCTCTGAACCAGCGCGCCCGCAGTGTGGCTTAGCCGTCGGTCGGCTCTGAGGCTTCGCCTGCGCTGTCGGCCCGCGAGGAGGCTCGCCCGCGCCTGACCAGGAGCAACGCAGCACCGAGCAGGATCACTGCCCCACCGCCGAGCAACCAGGGCAGGGTGCTCACGCCACCCGTCTCCTCGAGCGGCGGAACTGGCTGCTCCGGCGTCGGAGACACTGGGTTCTCGGTGCACAGCGTCGATTCAGGCTCGCAGACACTCGGCGGAGTCACACCGGGCTTCAGCACGAAGTTGCCGAGAACGTCATCGCCTCGGTCGGCGTCGGGGAGCACCCTCACCGTGTAGGTGACGTTGACTGTCTCGCCTGGGTGCAGTTCGCCTCCGATCAGGATCTTGTCGCCGACGAGCGTCGCCGAGAGCAGCTCGCTGTCGCTATCTGGCCCTGACACGAGGGTCGCGTCGTCGAGCACGCCACCGAGGTGATCCTCGTACGCGACCTCGCCAGGAGCGTTTCCGAGGTTCGAGAATGTCAGCGTGTAGGAGAGCTCCTGGCCGGCAACGACAGTGGTTCCCGACTCGGGGTCAACGCCCTTCGTCACGACGAGGTCGGCCGCGGGGTGCGTGGTGCACGAGTCGTCGCCGGGCTCGCAGGTCGTCGGCGGCTCGGTGCCCTCACCGAACACGAAGTTCGCGAGTTGGTTGTTGCCTGTGCTCTCGCGCTCAGTGTCGGGCTTGACCTTCACGCGGTACGCGACGGTGCCTGTCGCACCGGCCTCGAGCGATCCTGTCACGATGATCTCGTTCTCAGTCGGACCTGAGGCTTCAAGCCCCTCGCTGGCTGCGAGCGAGCCATCAACGAAATCGGCGTCGTCGAGTACGTCACGCAGGGTGTCGCGATAGGCGACCTTCCCGGCCGCAGTTCCAATGTTTTCAAACTGCAGCGTGTAGCCAACTTCTTGCCCCTCGACGACGGGCTCGCCCGAAGCCGGGTCAGAGAGTTTCTTCGCCACGACGTTTGGCATCGGGTTGACTGTACAGTGCCAGTCGGTCGGCAGGCACTCGGTCGGCGGCTCGCCACCACTCTCAATGACATGGTTGCCGAGCTGATTTGGAGTCGTTCCTGTGGGAGCTTCGCCCTCTGGCACCCGTTCGGCGTCAGGCTTCACTTTCACCTTGTAAGTGACAGTTGTCTCAGTGTCGGGCGCAAGTGTGCCAGTGACCCGGATCTCATCGCCCGCGAGAACTGCCTTGAGCGCTGTCGTGTCGACGACGAGCGACCCCTCGACGAAGTTCGCGTCGTCAAGCACGTCGATCAGGGTGTCGACGTAGTCAACACGCTTCTCGGCGGGGCTCCAGTTGTGGAACCAGAGCGTGTAGGTCACGACCTGATCGGCCTCTACCGGCGTGCCGGAGGCTGGATCGGCGCTCTTGTCGACGTCGAGCTCGGGTACCACAGCGGGGTGGTCGGTGCAGCGCGGGTTCTCCGGGAGGCAGAGCGCAGGCACCTCCTCGCCAGGGGTGAGCAGGTAGTTCGTCAGTCGGGAGCCGTGGTCGATGCCGACCTTCACCCTCGCTGTGTACGTCACAGTCACGGTGTCGCCCGGCGCGATGGGGCCAGCGACGTCGATGCCGTCGCCGCTCAGCGTCGCGGTCGCACTTGATCCCTCGCCCTGCGTGACTGTCGGGCCGCCGACGATATCCGCAGCGTCCAGGACCTCTGCAAGGTTGTCGCGATATGCGAGTGCGCCAGCACCGGTGCCGGTGTTCGTGAAGGTGAGGGTGTACCGAACCTCGTCGCCCTCGTGCAGCACTGTCCCTGAGGCAGGGTCGGAGCCCTTCGCGGGCTCAATGGCAGGGAACACGACAGGGTGCTCTGTGCAGTTCTCTGCCTCAGGGTCACACACAGGGTCCTCGCCGGTCTCGACGACAACGTTGCCGAGGACGTCGTTGCCGCGCTGACCGTCAGCGTTGACAGTGACCTCGTAGCTGACTGTCACGGTTGCGCCGGCCGCGAGCCGACCGGTCACCCGGAGCTCATCGCCAGTGAGTGTCGGAGTCAGCGACGCGTCGGACGAGGCAGGCTGCGCGGTGATCCCTGCGTCGTCGAGCACATCACTCAGATTGTCTGTGTAGTCGACGTCGCCGGGCGCAGTGCCTGTGTTCGTGAACGTCAGCGTGTACTTCACAGCCTGGCCGGCAACAACCTCGGTTCCTGTCTCCGGGTCTGACGACTTCTTCACCGAGACGTCAGCTGACTCCGCCGGGTGTGTGGTGCAGAGATCATCACCAGGCTCACACGTCGTCGGCGGCTCAACTCCCTCCTCGAACAAGAAGTTCGCGAGCTGCTCGTTCCCACGATCGCCATCAGCCTTCACCTTGACCGTGTAACTCACAGTCGCCTTCGCGCCAGCAGCAATCGACCCCGAAATCGGGAACAACCCAGTCGCCTCATCAATCACACCAACAAGCGCGCCAGCAGGATCAACAACCGGCCCGGCCACAAGCTCAGCATCATCAAGCACGTCACTGAGATCATCGACATGGGTCACCTCTGCAGGCGCCTTCCCAGTCGAATTATCAAACGTCAACGTGTACGTCACCTCTTGACCAGCGATCACAGACTCACCAGAAGCGGGGCCCGCTGATTTCGAAACCTTCAGGTCGGGCTTCTCGACGGGGTGCGTCGTGCACGTGTCGTCGCCAGGCTCACACGTGGTCGGCGGCTCGCTACCCTCCTCGAACACGAAGTTCGCGAGCTGCTCGTTGCCGCGCTCATCGTCGGCCTTCACCTCGGCGGAATACGTCACAGTGATTGTCTCGCCCGCCGGCACAGCACCTGTCACACTCAGAGTTGCCCCTGTTCGCACAGGAACGAGCCCAGGCGCCGACGCCACCGGCTCAACCGAAATATCGGCATCGTCGATCACGTCACTGAGATCATCGACGTGGTTCACTGCTGCTGGGGCGCTGCCCGTCGAGTTGTCGAACGTGAGTGTGTACTTCACCACATCTCCCGCAATGACTGCCTGCCCTGATTCGGGGTCGGCAGCCTTCGATACGCGAAGCTCGGGCTTCTCGACAGGGTGAGTCGTACACGTGTCGTCACCAGGCTCACACGTCGTCGGCGGTTCAGCGCCCTCCTCGAACACGAAGTTCGCGAGCTCCTCGTCCCCTCGCTCGCCGTCGTTGTTCACTGTGACGCCGTAGCTCACCGTGATGCGCTCTCCCGCAGGGACTTTGCCCACGATTGTCAACGTCTCACCGTCACGTGCGGGCGTGAGACCTGCGGCCGATGCTGTCGGCTCGGTGGTGACTGTCGCGTCATCGAGTACGCCAGTGAGATCATCGACATGGTTGACAGTGGCGGGCGCTCCGCCGTCGGTGTTGTCGAAGGTCAGCGTGTACTTCACTTCCTGGCCAGCGACAACAGCCGAACCAGAGGTCGGATCTGCCGACTTACTCACGACGAGCTTCGGCAACTCGACAGGGTGCGTGGTGCAGAGCTCATCTCCCGGCTCACAGACCTCGGGCGGTGTCGTGCTGCCCTCGGTAACGACGTTCACAAGCGCCGGCGTTCCTGCTTCCGGGGACGTTATCGGGTCGTGCACCCGCACCACATACTCGACGCGGCCGCCGTTCTTCGGGTGCATCTGCCCGGTCACACGGATGCTCTGCGTCGCCTCGTCATACTCCGCATCGATTGAGTACTCTTCTGGCGCGGGTGGGGGTGCGCTTCCGGGGACGTATGCGCCATAGATCTTGATGCTGTCTGGGTACAGGTCAGCGTACTTCAGCACCTCAGCCAAGTGATCCGTGTAGTCCACGGGCGCGATCGCGGTACCGTTGTTGACGAAGTCAATCCGGTAGGTGACAGTATCGCCGGGGCTCACCGGCCGGCCGTCGCCCGGCATTGAGCCCTTCTTGACCTGAAGGTCGGAGCCAAGCACCTCATGCGTCGTGCACCGTGGGTTGCTTGCGAGGCACTCGTCGGTCTCCTCGTCCGGGAAGGGCTCGCCATCATCGTCGACGTGCAGCAGATAGTTTTCGAGGATGTCGCCGGCCGCGGTGGCGGCCTTCACAGTCACCTTGTAGGTGATGTTGACGATCTGCCCCGGCTGCATCGTCCCAGTGATGTCGAGGCGCGCAGGGCTTCCAGTGGGGCCGTCACCGACGACCTGGATCCCATGCGGGTCGGGCCCGTTGAGTGACTCAATCGAGATCGAGCCAGGTACGAATTCTGCCTTCTCAAGCACACCGCCGATGAAGTCGTCGTACACAATGTCGCCAGGTACTTCGCCGATGTTGCGCAGGGTCAACGTGTAGGTGATCTCTTCTCCGGGTAGAACAGGAGACCCCGAGAGCGGATCCGATTCTTTGAACGCCTCAATCAGGGGCACGCCGAGCGCGTAGTCCTCTACCTCGCCTGCAGATCCGACTCCAGTCGGCACGAGCACGCCGGTGGGGTTCAAGCCGTCGACCGATGCCGCGATCCGCAGCCGAAGGTACACGACGGGGGAATACGCGCCTTCGGCGGGCCCAAGTTCTGCGAGGTCGGGCCACGCGAGCTCGGCTGACCCTCCGCTACACTCTGCGACTGTTGACCGCTCGGTGTCTGGATCGAACGCGCCGTCACGATTCCAGTCCAGCCAGCCAGCCACATAGCCGTCTCCGCGGCACTCGACAAGGAGTGGGTCGCCGTCATTGAACAGCTGCCCCTCTTCGGCGCGCGGGAGCGCGTCGAGCGGAAGTGCGTCCTCATCGCTGCCGGGGAAGGTCCCGTCGTCCAGGTCCCTACCGGTCTCGTCATCGAGCAGCGCATCCCAGCTGTGCAGGTGATGGGTTTCGGCGTCGATTCGGCTGCCAAGCGTCAACGGCGATTCCCCCGGCGCACCGAGTACGAAATCATCGGCAAACACATCGCGCGGAGCATCGCCCTTGTGAATCTCGGTGCCCGTCCACTCGGGCTGGAAGATCGCGCCTGCCGCGCCGAATGAGGCTGGGGCGTCGCCGAAGTCGACGCTCATCACCATTCCCAGCGCGACGGCGCTGTGTCCGCCGCCGTTCATCGAGACATGCGCCGAGGTCGCGCCCTCCATGAAGCCGACAGCCATCGGCCCGAAACCTTCGCTCGCCCAGCCGATGCATTCGTAGCGAGTGGGCTCGAGACGCAGGCCCCCCTCGACGGTGGGTGTCGCCATCGTCGTGTCGTCGGTAGGGCAGCTCGCATTCTTTGCTCGATCGATGATGCGCCAGGTCACGTCAGCGTCTGCTGGGCGCGGGTCGACCTGGATCCACTCGTTCGTTGATTTACTCGACGATTCTGCGTCAGCGACGACGAGCCCTTGCAGCGGAATCTCTGTCGTCGCCCCACTCGAGGTGACGTAGGTGGCCGAGCAGTCGAATAGGAAGTTGGCTGATGTCCCGAAGCGAGTATTGGTGATGCCGCTCACCATCGTATTCGCCCCGCCTGGACCTCCGTTGTAGTAGAGCCGCGAGAGCCCATCTCCTAAGTACTCGCCCGAACGATACGTGCTTACCTCGCCGTTGATCCCGGATATAGTGCACGTGGAGACAATCTTGTCGTCACCGACCGCACGCTCGTTTGTGTACGTTTGCCCCTCAGCAATCGGCTGGCCCGGCTCCCCGAAGGTGAACCAGTCAATCGATGCGCGATGGCCGCCCGTACCCCCCTCTGCGAACTCGGCCTGCGCCGCACTGGGAGCGCTGACAAGAGTGCCTACGACGAGAACCGCGCCAAGTAGGACCGCCAGCGCCGACTTGCCCCGCGGGCTGACCTTCCTCGTGACGCGTTTGTTGACCCAAACCATGCGTTCCCCCACACTTCCTGCTGTCTTGACGTGATCCCCGAGCGCCTCTCTGCGCCGCGACGTGATCGGCTTCTCTCAAGCCAAGTAAATGCTCGTTCACAAATTCCGGCGAGTTCTTGCAAATATACACAGTGGGTGCGCTCCTGCATATGGGCAGGTTCCTCCACCCCCTGCGGCAGAGTCCTCGCATCGTGCCCGGCGAGACCTCAATGAAACGGATGCCAAGGCACTCGACTTCCGTATAACATTCAAGAACACAGTGCACCCCGAGTTGTTGCACACTTGACCCCGGTCGGACACATAGCGGTTGACGACCCAGAGAGAAGCGGTGGCATGCGCGCAAAGGAACTGAGCAAGCTGCTTCACCACGCACGCCGTCATGAAAGCGTGCGACTTGTTTCCAGCAAAGAGTTTGGCCGCACGACGCTCCTCGAAGAGCTAGAGGCTGCGCTGAACGCACAAGGGTTCACAGTCATCCGTATCGCAGGCGAGCCGGCCCTCGCCAATACGCGCTACGGCGCCCTGCGGCAAGCGTTGTCCTCTGGCGATCGCCTCGCGCCGCAGATGACCCCTAGTGAAGCACGTGACATCGTCGCTATTGAGCTCAGCGGTTCCCCAAGCCCGGTGATCATCATCGACGACGCTGAGTGGCTCGATCTCTATTCGGCGGAGGCTCTGGCCCCGCTCTTTCAACGCGGAGGGGTTTCGGGAGTATTTGTCACCCCGCCGTTCCAAAACCTCTCTGCAGAGCAACGAGTGATCTCACACATGCTTCGCGCCGAAGCTCGGGTGGAGCTGAGCGCGCTCAGCTTCGAGCAGGTCGGCGTACTTTCCCAGCGATTTCTGCAGGGCAACGTCAGCCCAGAGATCACATCCGAGATCTTTTCAATGTCGTCGGGCATTACCGGTGTTGCAGCCGACATCCTCCGGACCACCCAAGCGGCAGGCCAACTCGTCCAGCACCCGGATCGCTGGATCTCGACTGAGCGCAGCCTCTGGAACAAGGGGCTGGAGGAAATCATCGAGCGCCTGCTCGCACCCCTCGACGATACCTCTATTCGCCTACTTCACGCCTTGTCACTCGTCGGGGACCTGGCGGCTGAGGAATTTCAAAACTTCGACCCGGTGTCCGCTGACAGACTGTCTCGAAGTGGCCTCGTGACGGTCTTCCGGGATCCACAGGGCCGATCACGAGTCTCACCGCGGCCCGCGCTCGTTGCCGATTACTTTCGCCAGCGCCCAATCGATCTGCAACACATCGCGGCACGCGAGTTGCTTGGCCGCTTCGCCGCGAATCTCAAGGCACGCCCTGAGCCAACTGCTGATCTCACGTCCCTGCGTGCGGACTTCTACTCAATGCACTCTGATACCGAAGAGACTCACAACGCCGGGTTGGCTCGGTTCTTGAGAGAACAGACTGAGCATCGGCTGGTGCTGTCAGGGCGCGAGTGGCGCCGCAATCAAGACCCTACTCGGGCCCTGGCCTATCTCGACACGCTCCTCCAGTCTGGAACCTACGTTGCGACAGCTGTCGAGGTACTCGAACGAACTTCTCCAGAGGCTGCGACGGATTCCGAGCTCCTTCAGCTCGCCCTACACGAGCAAATCCTTCGCCAGCAGAACATTGCCCTGCCGCTCCGACACTCAGAGGCGCTCAGAAAGCTCCATCCAAATTTCGCTCCAGCCCTCGACGCCTACGACATGTACCTGCTCTTCGGGCGCGAGGGTCTCAAGCCCGAGATCAAGCGGTGGCTGAAGCAGTCCAAGACAGATCCCGTGGGCTTTAGCCGCACGATCGCCGCCTACATTCGGACAACATCTGGTGATGTGCTTTCCGAAGCCGAGATTGCGGAGCCCTCGGGCTCACTGCCAATACAGCGTGTGATCTCCGAGCAAAGCCGCCTCGTGACGCTTGCCCACCGCGCCGTGGCGATGGACGCAGTCGAGGAGTTTCTGACCGATCCGTTGAGCCTCGGCCCCGGCGACGACCCAGTTCCGTTTCTTGTCAACTCATACGTTCGAGCACAGCTGCTGCTCGGAATCGGCCGCGTGACTGAGGCGCGCCAGATTCTCAGCCAAGCTCTGTCGATCGGTGACCTAGATCTGCGCTACGGCGCACTCTACGCTGCCATGCTGCGCTGGTCCGCGTTTCTGCACTTCCGCGATGGACGATCCGACATCGCGACGGCGCTGCTCAGCGAAAGCAAGGGCTACGCTGCGCTCCGCGGCCCGCTTCCCGCGATGCGGCCGGAATTCGGCGACGCACTCGAGGTTCTGCTCACCGGTGACCGGCAGGCAGCGGGTCAGATCTTCTATAGCGAGG
Organism: Leucobacter sp. NPDC015123; assembly: GCF_043080205.1. NCBI lineage: Bacteria > Bacillati > Actinomycetota > Actinomycetes > Micrococcales > Microbacteriaceae > Leucobacter > Leucobacter sp. NPDC015123. Next base: position 635,658 of record NZ_JBIBVH010000002.1, read on the forward strand.
CCCTCGAATGCTATGAGCATTCCTTCTTTGATGCGGCTTGGTCTTCAGCACGCTTCGCCTTTCAACTCGCCCCGTCGGAGGATACGCTTGCGATCCTTGAACGGATCGGCGCCAAGGATCCATTCGTGTGGACGAAACCGTTGATCAGATTCGCACGTGCTGCATTGCATCAGGATCCGAAGTTGATGGTGCATCTTGGAGAGCTTGTCACCCAGTCGGAGCTCACTACCGCTGCCGATTTCCTCGAGGATGTCGAGTATTCGCAGCAGGAAGCAGGGATTATCCCTTCGGGTGACTACGCGCGGGCTGCCTCCGAGGCGCACCAGTCTTTCCAGATCTACCGTGAGCCCCTAAGCCATGTGGTGGTCCGCGAGCCGGTGCGTTGGGTTGAGACGCTGACGCCTCGCGAGCGTGAGATTGCCCCGTTGACGGCAACCCTGAGCAATCGGGAGATTGCTGAGCGCCTCACGCTGAGCGTCCGCACCGTTGAGAATCACATCGCTAGGTCCATGAAGAAGCTCGGTATCTCGTCCCGAGGGGAGCTGAGCGCCGCAGTATCCAATGCGCCGAAGAGTGCAGGATCGACGCCAACAGGTGCTGTCGCTTAGGTTCGGCGACGCGACGTCGTCGCGGGCCTCAACGCTGCGTTGGCGGATTTTCCGGTCGATGCAGGCCCACGCTCACAGGACACTCCCCAGCGATACCCACACCATGTGCAGGTTGCCGCTGCTAGCGTCGTAGGCACCCGAAAGACCTAACGTTCCGCTCTGGGAGTGCCCCACACAAGCGCCTCCCGGCGCGGAGGACGGGAGAGACAAGATGCAAGACTCGATGCACCCCAAGCTTGCCGGCGCGACCGGCCCTGACGATAGCAAGGAGCTCGACGACCACGAGGGCGCCGACGCGTTCGAGACCGTCGAGGCTGCCGAGCGAGAACCGCGTAAGGGTTCAGCCGAGCGCCAGGATGAGGAACTCATCACCCTCGATACGCCCGACTAAGGTGCGAACACCACATCAGCACGCGAAGGGGAAGGAAGCTGGAGATGCCGAAGCAGCAGACGCCACAGTTGAAGGACCCAGAACTCTACGACCGGCTACGTGCCGAAGGAAATTCTGAGGAGAAGGCCGCAAGGATCTCGAATGCCGCCGCGCGGGAGGGGAGGCAGACGCTTGGCCGCCGAGGTGGTGAGGCGAAAGACTATGAGGATCGCACTGTGCCTGAACTCCGTAAGCGCGCGAAAGAGCTCGGCCTCACTGGCTACTCGCGTAAGCGCAAGACTGAACTCATTCGCATGCTGCGCGAACACTAACCGGCGAACACCGCCCGCCACTTCTCAGCAAGTGTGTCCACGTTCTCGTGCGCGTTGAGACCGCTGGGCTGCGGCACTACCCACAGCTCAACACCGCGCGGCCAACCCTCGATGCGTGAGGAATCCTGCTTGCCGAGTACTGCCTTGGGATGACTAAAGGCGATCCTAAACGCGGTAATTCCTGCCACGGCGACCCGCTGCGGTTGGAGCTCCGTGACAACGCCTCGTAGCTTGTCCGCGCCGGCAATCAGCTCGGCTCGGCTGAGCTCGTCGGCTCGCGCAGTGGCGCGGCCGACGAGATTGGTAATGCCGATACCAGCGCCAATCAGCGCCCGCTCGTCGGCCTCGCTGAGACCGCGCGAGGCATCGACGAGGGTCTCAGTGAGACCGGCGCGATGGAGCGCGGGCCAGAAGCGGTTCCCCGGCCGCGCGAAGGGAGCGTTCACTGCGGCCGTCCACAGGCCCGGATTCACCCCGACGATGAGCAGTCGGAGACGCTCACCTCCGGGCTGCGGAAGCACGTCGTCGAGGGCGTTGGTGTCGAGACCCGCGAACTGGGCCAGGTCCGCTGTCGTGGGCTTGCGCCCACCCATGGGCGAGGGTCGTCGATCCATACTCAAATCCTACGACGTTGACTCCAACACTTCCGCGCGGGCGGCCGGGTCGCCAAGCACACGAAAGTGCCCGCCGGTTGGCAACTCGACGTTCTTCGCGCCTGCGAGAAAGCTTCCCTCTGGGATGTGCGGATCGAAGCTCGGGAAGATCGAGACGATCTTGGCGTTCGCATCAACGGCGCGGGCCAGCGAGACCATAGTCTCATTCGTGGGAGCGAGCGCACGAAGCGTTCGATTCAACAAGTACGTCGCGTAGCGAGAGCCGGCGAAGGGCGTCGAGATGGTAACCACGATACGCACCCGCGCTGCTGCGTCGCCAAAGACAAGCAGGTGCTTCGCGATGAGTCCGCCCTTGCTATGCGCAACAAGTGCGACGTCGGTCAGGTTCTCACGTTGGAGGTACGAAGCCAGCATGCTCGCACCTTCCATGACCGGAACCCGATTCCGGCCGAGGCCGGGAACGATATGGACCGGGTGCCCGTTCGCATGAAGTTCGCGCACAAGCGGAAGCATGAACTTCCAGGACTCGTAGACCCCGGGCAGGACAATCACAGGAGCTTGGTCACCGTCGAGAAACTGTTCGGGCTTGGGCCCGGGGAGTAAGGAACGAACCTGCCAAGCAGCTGCGTACCCATAGTCGAGCACCCACCAGTACGCCTTACGCAACCGGCCAACGCCTTTCATGCAGCCCCCAAAACCTTCGGGCGGCGCACCCACTCCGTGCCCCACACTGGCTATCGTAGCTTCACTGCGGCGCGGGTGGACAAAGGTCCCTGAAATGACGAAAGCCCCGGAGCGCAATTGCTCCGGGGCTTTCTCAACAAAATGTTCGGCGGTGTCCTACTCTCCCACGAGGTCCCCCTCGCAGTACCATCGGCGCTGTCAGCCTTAGCTTCCGGGTTCGGAATGTGACCGGGCGTT